>NZ_BOMI01000146.1 GCF_016862115.1 Paractinoplanes deccanensis | reverse complement strand
GCGGTTCCGGACGATCTCTGTCCGGAACCTGCCCGCGATCTCACAGGGATGAGTGGGTGCGGGGTGGGTCGGCCGTCAGCGCGAGCAGCGGCCGGACGAGGCGGGCGAAGTCGTCGGGGCGTTCCAGCTGGGGCATGTGGCCGGTGTCCGCGAACAGGTGCGACTGCGCGTGCGGCAGGGCCGAGCGGGCGGCGGTCAGGTGCACGGCGGGCAGGATCAGGTCGCGCTCGCCCCAGACGATCAGGGTGGGCTTCGGGTTGCGGGCGACGCGGTTGAGCAGCTCGGCGCGCCAGCGCGGGGCGATGCCGCGGAAGCCGCCGAGGGCGCGGGCGATCTCCAGGTAGACGGCGGCGAAGTCGGGCTGCTTGCCGATCTTGACGGCCATCGCGACGCGCTCGGGGGTGACCAGGGCGCGGTCGGCGAACAGCGAGCGCTCGACGCGCCTGGCCACGCGCGGGTCGATGCGGCCCAGCAGCGGGCGGCCCAGGAACGGGATGGCCAGCATGCGCAGCGCGAAGGTCACCTCCTTGCCGAAGCCGGCGCTGTTGACCAGCGTCAGTGTGGTGACCCGGGCGGGGTCGTCGACCAGCATCTGCATGGCGACCGCGCCGCCGAGAGAGTTTCCCATCAGGTGTACGGGCTGAGCGACGCCCAGGGCGTCGAGCGTGGCCCACACCCCGTCCGCGAGCCCGGCCAGCGTGGTGGGGGCGGGCATCCGCTGGGACAGGCCGAACCCGGGCATGTCGAGGCTGATCAGCCGGTGCTCGCCGTCGAGGCGGCCGTGCTGCGGCTCCCAGTCCTCCAGGCTGCGCCCGATGCCGTGCAGCAGCACCACCGGCGGCCCGTCGACGGGCCCGCTCGCGTGGTAACGGATGCGCGCGCCGTTCACCTCGACGTAGTTCACCGGCGGGCTCCCAGCTTGACCGAGGACGTGGTCAGGAACTGCATGACCCGGGCGTGCCCGACCGGGAAGAGCCGGGCCAGCACGTCCGGCGCCTTGGCGCTGAGCGCGATGAGCAGGCGCGGCTTGCGCTTGGCGACGGCGACGAGGATCTGCCGGGCGGCCTTCTCGGGGGGATAAGTCAGCAGGGCGGCGAACAGCCTCTTGTGCGGCTCGATGTCGGCCTCGGGCACGTTGCTGCCGACGATCGCGCTCTCGGCGATGCGCGTGCGGATGCCGCCCGGGTGCACGGTCGTCACGCCGACCCCGTTCTCGGCGAGCTCGGTGTGCAGGGCCTGGCTGAGGCCGCGCAGCGCGAACTTGCTCGCCGCGTACGCGCTCTGGCCCGCCGGGGCGATGAGGCCGAACAGGCTGGAGAGGTTGACCAGGTGGCTGCCGGGCTCGGCGGTGAGCGCGGGCAGCAGCGCGTGGGTGAGCAGCATCGGCGCGCGGAAGTTCACGTTCATCACGGTCTCGAACTCCTCGACCGTGACCTGGTCGAAGCGGCCGCCCAGCGCGATGCCCGCGTTGTTGATCAGCAGGCCGATCGCGGGGTGCTCGGCGAGGATCCGGGTGGCGACGCCCTCGACCTGGGAACGGTCGGCCAGGTCGGCGACGATCGTCTCGACGGTGATCCCCGGGTGCGACGTGCGGACGCGGTCGGCGACCAGCTTGAGCCGCGGCTCGTCGCGATCGACCAGCACGAGGTGGCTGCCGAGCTCGCCGAGCTGATAGGCGAGCTGCTCCCCGATGCCGCTGGCCGCGCCGGTGAGCACCGCCGTGCGTCCGGCAAATCGGAAATATCCGAGTCGAGTCATGGAGCGGGGTCCTCCTTGGGGGCGGCGGGAGCGGGCGCGAGGGAAGGGGGCGCCTGCGGGTTGGAGGTGGCGGGCGCGAGGGAAACGGGCGCCGGCGAGGTGGAGGCGGGACCGGCGGTGGGCGCGGCCCCGGAGCGGGCCGGCGTGAGAGCGCGATGGGACGGCACGGCGCGGCGGAAGTGCATGTCCCGGGTGACGTCGGCCCGGGGGGTGGTGAGGACGTCGCGCAGGTAGTTCTGGCGGACGATCCACGGGGCGCGGTCGCCCTGGCGCGGGAAGTCGTCGAGCGCGCGCTGCACGTACCCGGAGGAGAGGTCGAGGAGTGGACGGCCGGAACCGCCGGGGGCGGCCGGCGTGGCGACCGCGAGGCCGTGCCGGTCCATGTGGCGCAGCAACTTCATCACGTAGCGGTGCGACAGGTCCGCGCGCAGCGTCCACGAGGCGTTCACATAGCCGATGCAATAGGCCAGGTTGGGTACGCCGCTGAGCATGAGCCCGCGGTACGCGCCCCGCTTGCCGAGCTCCACCGCGGTGCCGTCGACGCTCACCCGGACGCCGCCGATCGGCAGCAGCGACAGCCCGGTGGCCGACACGACGATGTCCGCCTCGAGCACGTCGCCGGACTTGAGGCGGATGCCCGACGGCACGAAAGCGTCGATGTGGTCGGTCACCACGGACGCGCGGCCGGCCCGGATCTCCGCGTAGAGGTCGCCCTCCGGGATCACGCACAGGCGCTGGTCCCACGGGTCGTAGGCGGGCTTGAAGTGCTCGTCCACGTACGCCTGATCGCCGTCGAGACCGCGGACCGCCATCGCCCGCAGCAGCTTGCGCACGCGCTGGGGCTGCCGCCGCGCCAGCTGGTAGAAGCCCTGGGTGACCAGGATGTTCTTGGCGCGCGCGACCCGGCCGGCGGCCTTCGGTGGCAGCACCGACAGCAGCGTGCGCGCGACGACGTCCTGGGACGGCAGCGAGGTCAGATAGGTGGGGGAGCGCTGGAGCATCGTCACGTGCGCGGCGTCGCGGGCCATCGCCGGCACCAGCGTCACCGCCGTCGCACCGCTGCCGATCACGACCACCCGCTTGCCGCGGTAGTCGAGGCCCTCCGGCCAGAACTGCGGGTGGACCAGCTGCCCCTCGAACTCGTCGAGCCCGGGGAAGTCCGGCTGATAACCGCTGTCGTAATTGTAGTAGCCCGCGCAGGCATACACGAATGAGCAGGTCAGCGACGACCCGTCGGCGAGCGTCAGGGTCCAGCGGGCGTCGCCGGAGGACCAGTCGGCGGCCACCACCTTGGCGCCGAAGCGGATGTGCCGGGTGATGCCGCCCTCGTCGGCGATCGCCTGGATGTAGTCGCGGATCCGGTCGCCGGAGGCGAGCGACTGCGCGTCGTTCCACGGCCGGAACGGGTAGCTCAGCGTGAACATGTCCGAGTCGGACCGCACCCCGGGATAGCGGAACAGGTCCCACGTGCCGCCGATGGCGTCGCGGGCCTCCAGGATCGCGTACGTCTTGCCGAGGCCGGACTCCTGCAGCCGCCAGGCCGCCCCGACCCCGGAGAGCCCCGCGCCGATGATGATGACGTCGAAGTGGGTCACTGAGGAGCCTCCTGGAAGAACCACGGCGGGGTGCCCGTGCCGGACAGGCGGACGCCGCCCCACGGATCGGGCTCGCTCAGGCGTACGGCAATGGGGGGTGCTCCCGGCAGCGACAGCTGCGCCTCGCGCAGCCCGCCGCCGACCCGCTCACGCAGGGCCTCGTCGGGCGTGGTGCGCCCCGCCCAGCGGAACCTGCCCTCGACCGGCTCGAACCGCGCCGACAGCCGGATCTCCACCGGATGCCCCTGTTCGCCGACGCGCAGCGTGGCCGGGCCGCGGTATTCCTCCTCGGGGATCGGATAGTCAATCAAGGCTGGTCTCCTCCCGGTACGCGGCGAGCCCGCCCGGCACGTCCGCGGCCTGCTGCAAGCCGGCGATGCCGACCCAGAGGAACGTCGTCAGGTAGTCGCCGAGCGCCTCGCGGCTGATCGGCTGCTGCTGGCGCAGCCACCAGTCACCGACGGACTGCACATAACCCACCACGCCGTACGCCCAGGGCAGCGCCGCGCCGGAGTCGAGCCCCCGGGCCCGCAGCCGGTCGCCGAGGATGCGCGCGAGCCCGCTGGCGACCGTGTCCACCACGTCGGCGACCACGTCGCGCCCCCGCGCTATCTCGGGCTGGTGCACGACGAACTGGTACAGGTTGGTGTCGGCGGCGATGTGCCCGAGGTACGCGTCGATCGCCGCGCCCACCGCCGCCCGCTCCTCACGGACCGCGGCGACCGCCGGCACGATCGCGTCGAGCACCATGCCGGCCGCGCGCTGGCCGACGGCGAGCCAGAGCTCCGACTTGTCGGCGAAGTAGCGGTAGAGCACCGGCTTGCTGATGCCGGCGTGCGCGGCGATCGCGTCCATGCCGACCTCGGGCCCGTGCCGCCGGATCGCCTCGATGGCCGCCTCGGTCAGCTCGGATCGCCGCTGCTCACGATGGCCGGCCCAGCGGCCCTTCCGGCCATCCGTATTGACCGGCGTCTCCTCCGCGTTCATGCTACTACAAGTAGCTGTTACCCGGGGTAACGTCAAGTACCTCACACGTCGCGGGAGGACGAACATGGATCGCGAACGCACCGCCACCCGGCTCCTGAGGTCGTCCGCGGAGCACTCGTACGACCCGGAAGTGGAGATCGACTGGGAGGCGCCGTTCGTTGCCGGCAAGTACTTCGTGCCGCCGCACCGGTCCAGCCTCTACGGCACCGAGACCTGGGACCGGCTCACCGAGGAGCAGCGGATCACGCTCACCCGCCACGAGGTGGCCAGCATCGCGGGGCTCGGCGTCTGGTTCGAGACGATCCTCATGCAGCTGCTCATCCGCGGCTACTACAAGCAGGACCCCACCGCGGCGCACGCGCAATACGCGCTCACCGAGATCGCCGACGAGTGCCGCCACTCGGTCATGTTCGGCAAGATGATCTCCGTGCTCGGGACGCCGGTCTACCGGCCCGAGGGCGTCAACCAGGCGCTCGGCAAGTGGATCGCGGCCACCGGCACCGGCCCGCGCATGTTCGCCGCCATCCTCATCTGCGAGGAGATCCTCGACACGCTCCAGCGCGAGGCGATGGCCGACGAGCAGGTGCAGCCGCTGGTGCGGATGGTGTCGCGGATCCACGTCGTCGAGGAGGCCCGCCACGTCCGGTACGCCCGCGAGGAGCTCGCCCGGCAGGTGCGCGAGGCCGGCAAGGGGCGGCTCGTCTTCGACAAGCTCGTGATCGGCCGCGCCGCGTACCTGTGCGGCACGCGCCTGATCCACCCCGCGGTGTATCGCTCGATCGGGCTCTCCGCGTCCGAGGGCAAGCGGCTCGCGGCGGCCAACCCGCACTTCCAGGAGACGATCCGCTGGTCCGGCGAGCGCGTGGTGGCGTACCTCAAGGATCTTGATCTGATCGATGGCCCGGGCCGCGTGCTGTGGCGCCGATCGGGGCTGCTCCCTGCCGCTGCGTGACCTCGCGAGAGCGCGGAGTAATTCATCTGAACTGGCCCTTGACCTGGGACTTTAGGATTTCGGCCCGGCCGATTCGGCCCGTTGGCGATGCGGCGGACGCGTGGGAGATTTGCTCGCGGTGTCTGCGCTCGAGCGCGGCAACAAGCGTTCGGGAGGAAGCATGGACAGCGCGGACAGCGCCCTGCGCGACTACGAGAGCGGCCGGGCCGACGGCCTCGCCGGGCGGGGCAAGGACGAGACGCTCGCCGACAACCCCGACTACCTGGTCGGCCTCGTCGACGGGCAGGTCTCGGCGTTCGAGGAGAACCTGCTCGCCGCCATCCGCCGCGCGCTCGACGGCAAGAACCGGTGATGGACGACGCGCTCCTGGCCTATCAGACGGGGCGCGCGGACGGCATGGCCGCGCGCCGCGACCACACCCGCGCCCAGCACCCCGAGACCGGCGCCGACTACCGGATGGGTTTCCTCGACGGGCGGATCGAGGTGTTCCGCCTGCTCGCCACCGTCCGCAAGATCGTCGAAGACGCCGAGTGACGATCTTGCCGTCCCCCGTTCGGTGAAGTGATTGCGCGTTAGCGCCCCCGAAACAAATCTTCGACGTCGCGGTAACCGATCGTGGACACGCTGGCGTGAACAACTTCTTGGGGGCGGGATGAGCGAAGGTGCGCTGACGGGGTTCACCGTCGCGGTCACCGCGGAGCGGCGACGTGACGAGATGACCGCGTTGCTGCAGCGGCGCGGTGCCCGCGTGGTCACCGCCTCGGCGATCAGCATCGTGCCCCTGATCGACGACGAGGCCCTGCACGCGGCCACCGCCGCCTGCATCGGGCTCGCCCCCGACCTGGTCATCGCGACCACCGGGTTCGGCTTCCGCGGCTGGCTGGAGGCGGCCGAGGGCTGGGGCCTGGCCGAGCAGCTGCGCGAGGTGCTGGGCAGCGCCCGGATCGTGGCCCGGGGACCCAAGCCCTGCGGTGCCGTGCGCGCGGCCGGGCTCACCGAGGAGTGGGCGGCCAAGACCGAGGCGTCCGAGGAGATCCTGGAACGGCTGCTCGCCGAGGGCATCGCCGGCCTGCGCGTCGTGGTGCAGGAGCACGGCGAGCCGCAGACCGAGTTCGTGGCGGCGCTGCGGGCGGCGGGCGCGGCCGTGGTGGAAGTGCCGGTCTACCGCTGGGTCCCGCCGACGGACGTCACCCCGGTGCGCCGGCTCGTCGAGCAGATCACGGCCGGGCAGATCGACGCGGTGACGTTCACCAGCGCGCCGGCGGTGAAGTCGTTCCTGCACCTGGCGGGGGAGTCGCGCGAGGCGGTGCTCGATCAGTTCGCGTCGGGGACCCTGGCGGCGTGCGTGGGGCCGGTGACGGCGGCGCCGCTGCTGGAGCTGGGCGTGCCGGTGGTGATGCCGGAGCGGTACCGGCTCGGCGCGCTGATCAAGACGGTGACGGACGAGCTGCCGAGGCGGTCGGTGAAGCTGAACGTGGCGGGGTCGACGCTGGAGCTGCGTGGGCACGCGGTGCTCATCGACGACGTGCCGCACACGCTGGCACCGGCGGCGATGGCGATCCTGACGGCGCTGGCGGAGCGGCCGGGGGTGGTGGTGTCGAAGGAGCAGCTGATCGCGGCGCTGCCGCGGGGCAACGACGGGCACGCGGTGGATGTGGCGGTGGCTCGGTTGCGGACGGCGCTGGGGTCGGGGCGGCACATCGAGACCGTGATCAAGCGGGGGTATCGGTTGCGGTTGGATGAGCCGGCTTGATCGTCTTCGACCGCCAAGTCAGAGGGCCCGCCCTCCCAGGGGGCAGCCCCCGATGGGCATTCTCCCGGATTTTGCGCGGCGGCGCGCAGCGCCCTGTGGACAACCGCGACTGTGGATAACCGCCGCTGACGTCCCACCCCGTTCTGCCAGGCCCCCGGCCTGTAAGGCTCTCCGCTCTGTCAGGCTCCCCGTTCTGTCAGGCCGCAACGGCGCGGTCCTTTTCTCGCGAAAGGCCAGCTGATGCCCACTCTCCTAGCAGTAGCCCACGGCACCCGCAGCCCGCACGGCCAGTCCCAGATCCGTGACCTGGTCGCCCGCGTGGCCGCCCGCCGCCCCGGCCTCGACGTCCGCCTGGCCTACGTGGACGTCCAGGCCCCCAAGATCGCCGACGTCGTCCCCCAGGTCGGCGACGCCGTGGTGGTCCCCCTTCTGCTCTCCGCCGGCTACCACGTCCGCGTGGACATCGCCGAAGCCGTAGCCGGCCGCCCCATCCCGGTCACGCGCCCCCTGGGCCCCGACGACGCGCTGCTCGACAGCATGGTCCGCCGCCTCCCGCGCGGCGCCGACGCCGTCGTCCTCGCCGCCGCCGGTTCCTCCGACCCCGATTGGCGCGCCGACATCGACGCGCTGGCCGCCCGGATGGGCGCCCATGTCGGCTATGTCGCGGGCCACGATCCCAAGGTCGCCGACGTGGTCGCCGGTCTTCGGGAGCGCGGCGCCCGGCGGATCGCCATCGCCTCGTACCTGCTCGCCGACGGCCTCTTCTACCGCAAGCTGCACCAGGCCGGCGCCGACTGGGTCACCCCGCCGCTCTGCCTCGACCCGGTCACCACCGATCTGGTGCTCCAGCGCTACCGGGCCGGACTTCTCACAACCGCCTCGGCGCGTTTGTAGGGTTTTCCGAACGTCGAGGCAATCGCGGAAGACTCGGCGGTAAACAATCGCCCACAAACATAGTGGTCGTGACGGCAACCGATACGCATTGCCCCTACTGCGCATTGCAGTGCGGCATGACCTTGACCCCGGGAATCCCCGTGGTCAAGCTCGAGCCGCGCGAGTTCCCGGTCAACAAGGGTGGCCTGTGCGCCAAGGGCTTCACCGCCGCTGACCTGCTTGATCACCGCGACCGGCTGCTGGCGCCGCTGGTGCGCAAGGAGCCCGGCGACCGCACCAGCCCGCTGCGGGAGGCCACCTGGGACGAGGCGCTCACGCTGATCACGAACGCCATACAAAAGAGCCAGGAAACGTACGGCCGGGACAGCGTCGGCGCGTTCGGCGGCGGCGGTCTGACCAATGAGAAGGCGTACGCGCTCGGCAAGTTCGTGCGGGTCGCGCTGCGATCGGCGTCGATCGACTACAACGGCCGGTTCTGCATGTCCTCGGCGGCGACGGCGGCCAACCGGGCGCTCGGCGTCGACCGGGGGCTGCCGTTCCCGCTGGAGGACGTCGCCGAGGCGCAGACGGTGCTGCTGGTCGGCGCGAACCCGGCCGACGCGATGCCGCCGTCCATGCAGTACCTGGACGCGGGGCGGGCCAACGGCGCCAAGCACATCGTGATCGACCCGCGGCGCACGGCCACCGCGAACGGCGCCCACCTGCACCTTCAGCCGCTGCCGGGCACCGATCTGGCGCTGGCGAACGGCATGCTGCACATCGCGATCCGCGAGGGCTACGTCGACGAGGACTACGTCCGGGAGCGGACCACCGGCTTCGACGCGGTGAAGGCGGCGACCAACGCCTACTGGCCCGGCGCGGTCGAGCGGATGACCGGCGTGCCCGAGACGAAGATGCGCGAGACCGTGCGGCTGCTCGCCACGAACGGGCCGGCGATGATCCTGACCGCGCGCGGGGCCGAGCAGCACAGCAACGGTACGGACACCGCGCAGGCGTGGCTCAACCTGGCGCTCGCGCTCGGGCTGGTCGGCAAGCCGTACTCGGGCTACGGGACGATCACCGGGCAGGGCAACGGCCAGGGCGGCCGCGAGCACGGGCAGAAGGCCGACCAGCTGCCCGGCTACCGCAAGCTCGACGACCCGGCGGCCCGCGCGCACGTCGCCGCGGTGTGGGGGATCGACCCGGACGAGCTGCCGAAGCCGGGCGTCAGCGCGTACGAGATGCTCGATCGTCTCGGCACCGAGGGCGGCGTGCGGGTGCTGATGGTGCTCGCCAGCAACATCGCCGTCTCCGCCCCGCACAGCAACCGCGTCCTGGACCGGTTGCGGGCGCTCGATTTCCTCGTTGTTTCCGACATCTTCCGCTCCGAGACCGCCGAGCTCGCCGACGTCGTGCTGCCGACCGCCCAGTGGGCGGAGGAGGAGGGCACGATGACGAACCTGGAGGGCCGGGTGCTGCGCCGCAAGCGTGCCCTGCCCCCGCCGCCGGACGTGAAGACCGACCTGGAGATGCTCACCGAGCTGGCCGAGCGGCTGGGCCGGGGCAAGTATTTCAGTGCCGACCCGCGCACGGTCTTCGACGAGCTGCGCCGGGCCAGCGAGGGCGGCATCGCCGACTACAGCGGCATCACCTACGAGCGCATCGAGGCCGAGGACGGCGTCTTCTGGCCCTGCCCGGCCGAGGACCATCCGGGTACGCCGCGGCTGTTCGCCGACGGCTTCCCGACGGCCGACGGCCGGGCGCGCTTCATCAAGACGCTCCACCGTGACCCGGCGGAGATGCCCGACAAGCATTTCCCGTACGTGCTCACGACCGGCCGCAACATGCAGCAGTACCAGAGCGGCAACCAGACCCGCCGGGTGAAGGCGCTCGCCGTCGCGCTGCCCGAGCCCCGCGCGGAGATCCACCCCGACCTGGCCCGCCGGCACGGCATCGCCGACGGCGACCTGGTCGAGTTGCGCAGCCGCCGCGGCGTTGCGGTGCTGCGCGCCCGGCTCAGCGACGGGATCAGGCCGGACACGGTCTTCGCCCCGTTCCACTGGCCCGGCGCGAACGCGCTGACCAACCCGGCTCTCGACCCGCACTCTCGCATGCCCGCGTTCAAGGCGTGCGCGGTCGCGATCAGTCCCCACCAGGAAGGAACCGATTAGCGGTGCATTCCACCCCACGATTCCTGCAAGGCGTCCACGCGTTCGAGGGCAAAGGCCTGGACCGCCCGGCGCCGATCTCGCCCGAGTTGTCGTACGTGGTCCCGGACGGCGCGACCGCGCAGGCCGTCTACTTCCGGGGCGGTAACGCGGCCGCCGAGCTCATCAGCGTCGTGCTCGTGCGCGACGGCAAGCCGATGCGGTACTTCCCGATCGGCGCCAAGGGTGACGTGCACGTGCCCCTGCGGGTCGTCGAGGACCTGCTCGCCGGCACGTCGATCGAGCTCTGGCTGGCCGCGCCGGCCGGGGTCTCCGGAACCGTCATCGTCGATCTAGGCCTGGTGGAGATCTGATATGCGGCAGAGACTGGTCGTCATCGGCAACGGCATGGCCGGGGCCCGGACGGTGGAGGAGATCCTCGCCCGCGGCGGGGACTTCGAGATCACCATGTTCGGCGACGAGCCGTACGGCAACTACAACCGGATCATGCTCTCCAACGTCCTCGCGGGCGTGGAGGACGAGTCCGGCATCTTCCTCAACGACCTGTCCTGGTACGCCGACAACGGCATCACGCTGCACGCGAGCACCCGGATCGAGCGCATCGACCGGTTCGCCAAGCGGGTGTACGCCGAGGACGGCACCGAGACCCCGTACGACAAGCTGATCATCGCGACCGGCAGCCGCGCGTTCGTGCCGCCGATCCCCGGCATCCACCGGCCCGGCCGCGGCTACCACCAGGGCGTCTTCGCGTTCCGCACGCTCGACGACACCCGGGCGATGATCCGGTACGCCAGGGAGCACGAGCGCGCGGTCGTCATCGGCGGTGGCCTGCTCGGGCTGGAGGCGGCCCGCGGCCTCCAGAGCCACCTGCCGCACGTGACGCTGGTCCACGCCGCCGGCCACCTGATGAACACCCAGCTCAACGAGCAGGCCGGCCGGCAGCTGAAGGACACCATCGAGGCCAAGCTGGGCATCGAGGTCGTCGTCGACGGCATGACCACGGAGATCCTCGGCAAGAACGCGGTCACCGGGGTCAAGCTGGCCGACGGGCGGGTGATCCCGTGCGACGTGGTCGTGGTCGCGGCCGGCATCCGGGCCAACTCCGAGATGGCCGCGGCCAGCGACCTGCCCGTGGAGCGCGGCATCGTCGTCGACGACCAGATGCGGGTGCAGGACGAGGACGACATCTACGCGGTCGGCGAGTGCGCCCAGCACCGCGGCGAGGTGTACGGGCTGGTCGCGCCGCTGTGGGACCAGGCCAAGGTGCTCGCCGACCACCTCACCGGCGTGAACCCGTTCGCCGAGTACCACGGCTCGCAGGTCGCCACGAAGCTCAAGGTGGCCGGCGTCGACGTCGCCGCGATGGGCCTCAAGGAGCCGGAGCACGAGGACGACGAGGTGCTCACCTACGCCGAGCCGAAGAAGGGCATCTACAAGAACGTCATCATCCGCGACGGCCGCCTCGCCGGGGCGACCCTGGTCGGCGACGTGAAGAAGGTCGCCTTCCTCATGCAGGCGTTCGACCGGGGGCTGGCGCTGCCCGAGGACCGCGCCGAGCTGATGTTCGACCTGGGCGGCCCGGCCGGCGAGGTCAAGGTCGAGGACATGCCCGACGACGAGCAGGTCTGCAACTGCAACGGCGTCAGCAAGGGCACGATCTGCTCGACCGTGCAGAGCGGCTGCAAGACCGTCAGCGGCGTGATGGACAAGACCCGCGCCGGCAAGGGCTGCGGCACCTGCAAGAGCGTGGTGCAGCGGATCGTCGAGTGGGCCGCGGGCGGCGAGGTCGAGGAGGACCCGGCCGCGTCGTACTACGTACCGGGCATCCCGATGCCCAAGCCCGAGCTGATGAACGCGATCCGCCTGCACTCCCTCAAGAGCGTGTCGGCGGTCTTCGCGAAGCTCGGCGGCGAGGAGGACGCGAAGAGCAAGATGGGCCTCGCGTCGCTGCTGAAGATGATGTGGGGCGCCGAGTACGTCGACGAGCGCGACGCCCGCTTCATCAACGACCGGGTGCACGCCAACATCCAGCGCGACGGCACCTTCTCGGTGGTGCCCCAGATGAAGGGCGGCGTCACCACCCCGGCCCAGCTGCGCCGCATCGCCGAGGTGGCCGAGAGGCACGAGGTGCCGATGGTCAAGCTGACCGGCGGCCAGCGCATCGACCTGCTCGGCATCCCCAAGGAGAAGCTGCCCGAGGTGTGGGCCGACCTCGACATGCCGTCGGGCTACGCGTACGGCAAGAGCTTCCGCACGGTGAAGACCTGCGTCGGCTCGGACTTCTGCCGCTTCGGCGTGGGCGACTCGACGGCGCTCGGCATCGCGCTGGAGGAGCGCTATCAGGGCATCGAGGGGCCGGGCAAGATGAAGCTCGCGGTCACCGGCTGCCCGCGCAACTGCGCCGAGGCGTACGTCAAGGATCTCGGGGTCGTCGCCATCGACGGCGGCAAGTGGGAGATCTACGTGGGCGGCGCGGCCGGTGCCCACGTCCGCAAGGGTGACCTGCTGGCGACCGTGGGCAGCGCCGACGAGGTGATCACGCTGACCGGCCGGTTCCTGCAGTACTACCGCGAGAACGCCAACTGGCTGGAGCGCACGTACGCCTTCGTGCCGCGCATCGGCATCGACCGGATCCGCGAGATCGTCGTCGACGACAGTGACGGCATCGCCGCCGAGCTGGACGCGGCGATGGACGCCTCGGTTCGCGCGTACCGCGACCCGTGGAGGGACCGTGACGAGCCCGCCACGCCCGGCCAGTTCCGGACCTCCCTGCCCCTGATCGTTCTGCCCCAGGTTCCGGTGCGCGCATGAGGCCGATCGCTTCCGTCCACGAGATCCCGCTCGGCGAGGGCCGGACCATCGCCGTCGACGGCGAGATGATCGCCGTGTTCCGCCTGCGCGACGGCTCCGTCCGCGCCATCTCCGCGGTCTGCCCGCACAAGGGCGGCCCGCTCGCCGACGGCCAGATCGACCTCAAGCAGGTCATCTGCCCCTTGCACCTCAACGCTTGGGACCTTCGCACCGGGTGCTCCCTCAGTGGGCAGCAGGACGTCGCCGTCTACCCGGTCTTCATCGACGACGACAAGATCATGCTGGGGGAGTGACGTGACTGCTGTTGTAGAACGGCCTGCCGCCTCGTCGGTACGGGGTCACTGGATCGACGACTGGCGCCCGGAGGACCGCGTCTTCTGGGACGCCACCGGGTCGCGCATCGCCCGCCGCAACCTCATCTTCTCGATCACCTCGGAGCACATCGGCTTCTCGGTGTGGTCGCTGTGGTCGGTCCTGGTGCTGTTCCTCGGGCCCGAGTACGGCATCGACCCGGCCGGCAAGTTCCTGCTGACCGCGGTGCCGACGCTGTTCGGCGCGGCGCTGCGCATCCCGTACAGCTTCGCCGTGGCCCGCTTCGGCGGCCGCAACTGGACCGTCTTCAGCGCGGCGCTGCTGCTGGTGCCGGCCGTGGCGGCGGCGTTCCTGATCAGGCCGGGCGTCGACTACTCGACCCTGCTGATCCTGGCCGCGCTCGCCGGCGTCGGCGGCGGCAACTTCGCCTCGTCGATGACGAACATCAACGCCTTCTACCCGGACCGGCTCAAGGGCTGGGCGCTCGGCATCAACGCCGGCGGCGGCAACCTCGGCGTCGCGGCGGTGCAGCTGGTCGGCCTCTTCGTCCTCGCGGTCTTCGGCGCGGGGCACCCCGGCATCGTCGCCGGCATCTACATCCCGCTGATCGTGCTGGCCGCGCTCGGCTCGGCGCTCTACATGGACAACCTCTCGCAGGTCCGCAACGAGAAGCGCGGCATGCGCGACGCCGTCCGCGAACCGCACACCTGGATCATGTCGCTGCTCTACATCGGCACGTTCGGCTCGTTCATCGGCTTCGGGTTCGCCTTCGGCCAGGTCCTCCAGGTGCAGTTCCACACCGAGTTCAGCACCCCGGTGAAGGCCGCCTACCTGACCTTCCTCGGCCCGCTGCTGGGCTCGCTGATCCGCCCGGTCGGCGGCGCGCTGGCCGACCGGCTCGGCGGCGCCCGCGTCACGTTCGTCAACTTCATCGCGATGGCCGTGGGCGCGTCGGTCGTGCTGCTCGCGGCGCAGCAGAGGTCGCTGCCGCTCTACATCGCCGGCTTCGTCACGCTGTTCGTCCTCACCGGCATCGGCAACGGGTCGACGTACAAGATGATCCCGGCCATCTTCCGCGCCAAGCACCCCGGCGACGACCACGAGGCCCGGCGCCTGACCAACGCCGTCATCGGCATTGCCGGCGCGGTCGGCGCGTTCGGCGGCGTGCTGGTCAACCTGGCCTTCCGCCAATCGTTCCTGTCCACCAAGGAGGCGGACGCGGCGTACATCGCCTTCATCGCCTTCTACGGCGTCTGCGTGCTGGTCACCTGGGCCGTCTACCTGCGCCCCAAGGCCCGCGTCACAGAATCCGCTCGAGCAAGGTGACCAGCCGGGCGGCGTGCTCGCCGCCCGGGTCCAGATCGGGACGGAAATCGGCGATGCTGACCCCGGCCAGCCGCGGCGACGCGGCGAGCGGGGTCAGCATCGCGGCGAGCTGGTCGAGGTCCGGCCCGCCGGGCTGCGGGTAGGTCACCGCGGGCAGGACCGCCGGATCGAGCACGTCCACGTCGAGGTGCAGCCACATCGGGAGGCCCAGCTCCTCGCCCCAGGCCGCCGCCCGGCGCCCCGCGCCGTGCGGGTCGCCGGCCACCGCGAGCGCGTCGACGGCGAACAGGCCGTCGGGCACCCGGGCCAGCTCCGCGGCGGACGCGGCGTCGAGCCCGGCGGTGCGATGCCCCAGCAGGGCGACATGCTCGGCGGCGACCATCGGCGCCGCCCCGCCCAGCCCCACGAGCTCGGCCGGCCCGTCGCCGGTGAGCACGGCAAGCTGCGAGTCGGCCGTCTCGCCGGTCTCGGAGGACGGGGGATCGAGGAAGTCGGGATGCCCGTCCGCCATCCACAACCCGACGTCGCCGAGGGCCGCCCGGGCCCCGGCGAACACACCCAGCAGCAGGCTGCAATCACCACCGACGACCAGCGGCCGCCGTCCCTTTTCTCGGCGCCAGAGCACGCCCGCCAGCTCCCGCGCCGCGGCGACGGTGTCGGCCAGAGCACGCACCCCGGTGGCCTCGTCCCGCCGGCTGCTGGAGATGACCGTCGCCGCGTCACCCCGATCGACGGCGGCGAGCCGGCCGATCCCCGCCCGCCGCAACGCCGTCGGCGCCCGTTCCTCACCCCGGCGCAATCCGGAGCTGTCCCAGGGCGCGCCGAGCAGGAACCAATCGGACCCGGTCATGTTGCTATCGTAGGCGCGTCCTATTTGGACCGCCCCCACGACCGCCGCGATCGCGCCCCGGAGGGACCCGCCGATGGACGAGACCCAGGCCCGCCCCGCCGACCTCGACACGAGCGTCGCCCACCCCGCCCGCCGCTACAACTACTGGCTCGGCGGCAAGGACCACTTCGCCGCCGACCGCGAGTCCGGCGACCTGCTGGAGAAGGCGATGCCGACAGTCCGCATCCTGGCCGTCGAAAACCGCCGGTTCCTCCAGCGGGCGGTCACCTACCTGGCCGGCGAGGCCGCCCTCGACCAGTTCCTCGACATCGGCACGGGCCTGCCGACCGCCGACAACACCCACGAGGTCGCCCAGCGCCTCAACCCGCGCAGCCGGGTGGTCTACGTCGACAACGACCCCATGGTGATGACGCACGCCCGGGCGCTGCTCACGAGCACACCCGAGGGCCGCTCCGCCTACATCGAGGAAGACCTGCGCAATCCCGACAAGATCCTGGCCCACCCCGCCGTACGGGAAACGCTCGACCTGGGCAGGCCGGTGGCCCTCATGCTGATCGCCGTCCTGCACTTCATCGAGGACTACGACGAGGCCCGCGACATCGTGCGCCACCTGGTCGACGCCCTGCCCCCGGGCAGCCACCTGGCCGCCACGAACATCACCTACGACTTCATCAGCCCCGAGGAGCTGGCGGCGGCCGCGGCCCGCTTCGGCAACCGCAAGCCGGACGCCTTCGCCCGGACCCGAGCCGAGTTCACCGGCTTCTTCGACGGCCTGCGCCTGATCGACCCGGGCATCACGGCGGTCAGCGAGTGGCGCCCCACCGTCCCGCCGGCCGACCGGGTGAGCCCCAGGGCGGCCGCCATGTACGCCGCGGTGGCGGTCAAGGACTGAAAGGCCCGGCTACGATCCCGAGCCGTGAGCCTGAGCATCGACATCGTCCGTGACCTCCCGGACGATCAGTTCGCGGTGGAGCAGACGCCCTACGACATCTTCGACGGGGTCGGCACCGAACGGCTGTGGACCGCGCCGGTGATCCGCGACCTGGGTGCCACCTTCCTGCCGCAACTCGGTGGCGGCTTCCTGTGGATCCGGCCGGGGGAGACCGGCGCGTTCCTGCGCGAGTGCGCCATGCTGCTCGCGCACTCGCCGCGGATCGTCGCCGCGACACTGGAGAACAAGACCTATCCGGAGCAGGAGAACTACGTCGAGCGCAACCTCAGCACCATGATCTACGTGACCTACCACGCGCGGCACAACGAGCACGGGGTGGTCATCTGGTGAGATCTGTTGACTGCGCGCTGAGACGAGCCGGCCCCGGTTCGATGCGACAAGGGACCAGGCGATCAGCAGGGGCCGCGCCGTTCGCGGACCGGCCGGCTGTCGTGGTCGTGGGCGTAGCTGATGTCGATGTCGGGCAGCTCGTTCTGCAGGTCGTAGGCGAGCCGCAGGCCCTCCCGGATCCAGCGTTGCTCGTCCACAGGGCGATCAGGCATGGGCCCGCTTGGCGGCGATCTTCGCGCGGACGCGGGCCAGCTTGATCGCCTTTTCGAGGGTCTCCACGTCGTACCTGCCGTAGTGGCGCCTGCCGTTGATGAAGAACGTGGGGGTGCCGGCGACGCCGCTGAGGTCGGCGGACTCGACGTCGGCGGTGATCCGGTCGGTGCAGTCGTCGCGCATCATGTCGTCGTGGAAGCGGTCCTGGTCGAGGCCGAGCTCGCCGGCGTAGCCGATCAGGTCGGCGATGCGCAGGTGGTCCTGGCGGCTCAGCAGCAGGTCGTGCATCTCCCAGAACTTGCCCTGCAAGCCGGCCGCCTCGGCCGCCTGCGCGGCGATCTGCGCCTGCGGGTGCACATCGGTGAGCGGCAGGTGGCGCCACACGTAGCGCAGGTCGACGTCGGTCAGCAGCTCGCGCACGATCGGCTCGGCCTGGCCGCAGTACGGGCACTGGAAGTCGCCGTACTCGACCAGGGTGACCGACGCGTCCTCCGGCCCGCGGGTGTGATCGCGGTCCGGGTCCACCTCGGGGATCAGGTCGATGATGTCGTCGGAGTCGCCGAGCAGCATGACCGCGCGCCGGGGCCGGGGCAGCATGCTCGTGACGCGGAAGACCAGCCAGGTGACGAACGTGGAGCCGACGCCGGCCAGCAGCACGCCCAGCTTCGCCTCGGCCAGCTCCGGCCCCTCGAAGGCCAGGTTGGCGATCAGGAACGACACGGTGAAGCCGATGCCGGCGATCGTGCCGGTGCCGAGCACCGACGCCCAGCCGACGGCCGGCCGCACCCGGCCCTTGCTCAGCCATGTGATCAGCGCGGACACGCCGGTGATCGCGACGGGCTTGCCCACCACGTACGCCACGATGACGCCCAGCGTGACCGGCGAGGTCAGCGCGCGCCCCAGGAAGCCGGCGTCGATCGCGATGCCCGCGTTGGCCAGGCCGAACAGCGGCACGATCAGGTAGTTCGTCCAGCCCGACCAGGTGCGCTGCAGCCGATCGTTCCACGACAGGGTGCTGACCAGGCCGAACCGGGCATAGCGGGCCAGCTCCGGCGTGGGCTGTTCGCGGAACGAGCGGAACAGGTCGCTGGCCTCCTGCAACGCCTCGCGGGCCGGCGTGTACGCGGCCGCGGTCAGGCCGAGCACCAGCCCGGACACCACCGGGTCGATGCCGCTCTCGAGCATGGCGACCCAGAAGGCAACCCCGAAAGGCACGTACGCGAAGCCGCTGCGCACGCCGAGGCGTACCAGTAGGAAGGTCATCGCATAGAAGACCGCCGCGAACGCCAGCGGCATCCAGCGGATCTCCTCGGTGTAGGCGACAGCGATGACGATCAGCGCCACCACGTCGTCGACCACGGAAACGGTGACGAGGAACAGCCGGGCCTGTACGGGAACGTTGCGCCCGACCAGCGCGAGCAGGCCGAGCGCCAGCGCGGTGTCGGTGGACATGGCCACGCCCCAGCCGCTCGCCGTGTGACCGCCCGCGTTGAAGGCCAGGAAGATCCCGACCGGCAGCGCCATGCCGACCACCCCGGCGGCCGCGGGCAGGATGAACCGCCGCCGGTCCCGCAGGTCGCCCAGGTCGAACTCGCGCCGCGCCTCCAGCCCCACGACCAGGAAGAAGATGGTCATGAGCCCGCTGTTGACCCACTCACGCAGGGTCAGGTGGATCCCGTCCCCGCCGAGATCGATGCTCAGCTCGGTGTGCCAGAACCGCTCATAACTGCCGTCGGCGACATTGGCCCAGATCAGAGCGGCCGCGATGGCGGCGAGCAGCACCCCCGCGCTGCCCGCCTCGGTGCGCAGGAACTCCCGCAACGGGGTCGCGACCCGCCCTCTCCACGGCGTGCTGGCGGTTTCGTCACTCACCCGCCATACCCAACCACGGACGGCGCCCACGAGCCACGATGTGTGATCAGCGCCGTACACCAGCGCCGCGCGGCTTTGAGGGCCGGTCGGCGCCGCGTTCGCCCGACATCGATGGTCACCATCGGTGCGTGGGGGGTGACGCGAGTCACGAGGATGCGGTTGGATCGGTGGTCGGACACGGAGGAGACAAACTCTTGCGGTGGTGGCGGCTGTCGCTCCTGGTGGCCGCGGGTGTCGTCGGAGCGCTGGCAACGACGGTCGGCGCGGTCGCCGTCAATGTGGCCACCGGCGGCACCGCTCGGCCGCTCCCGTGGGTCGAGCGGCACCCCTGGCAGTGGTCGGTCGGCGCGGCCATAGCGGTTGCCGCGGCCGGGATGGTGGGCTACTTCGCCCAGCGCTGGTACGACCGCGGCTCGGCTCGGCACGCGCCGGTCAAGCAGCGGCCGCTGGCAGCGGCGACCGTGTCCGGGCCGCCGGCGCTGCCGTCCGTGACACCACCGTGGGGACTGCGGAGCATGCCACTGCGAGGGCGTGACGAAGCGTTGGCGGCGCTGGACTGCGATCCCTCCGGCGTGGGCGGGACTGTGACGGTGCTGCACGGCATAGGTGGGGTCGGCAAGACTCGGCTTGCCCTGGAGATCGGCCATCGGGCAGCGGAGAAGGGCGTGCTCGTTTGGTGGATCGATGTTCCCGACGCAGCCGCCCTCGAGGCGGGAATCCGTGCCGTCGGTTACGCCGCCGGAGCGACGCAGGACGATTTCGCCAAGTCGCATCCGGCCGACGCGAGCTGGCGTGCCCTCAACCGGCTCGGCGTGCGCTGGTTGCTGGTGATCGACAATGCTGACGATCCCGCGGTGATGGCCCGGGAACGTCCCCTCGCCGAGGGTCGCGGGTGGATCCGGGCTCCGCGGGCACCGGGCACAGTGATCATCACAAGCAGGGACGGACGGCCGGACGGATGGGCCGAGTGGATCGTCTCGTATTCCCTGCGGCCACTCAGCCCAGAGGCGTCCGCGGCGGTTCTCCTCGATCTCGCCGAGAGTGCCGGCAACACCGACCACGCGATGAGACTCGGCGAAAGACTCAGCGGCATCCCGCTCCTGCTGCACCTGGCCGGATCGGCCCTGCGGCGGGCCGGAGACCTCCCCGCTCGCTGGAGTTCCTCGGCGACAGTGCGCACCTTCGACGATTACGAGAGCGCACTGCAGACGAACGTGGGCAGCGCGCTGGGCCTGGACGAGCTCTACCAGCGAACGTGGGAGATCAGCGTGGATCAGCTGACGCGTACCGGTCTGCCGCACGCGCGAACGCTCCTGCTGTTGGCGTGCTGCTTCGCCGATGCTCCGCTGCCCTACGAGGACATGTTCGACCCGGACGTGCTGCGCGCGAGTGAGCTGCTCTCCACGATCACGCCGGGGGAACTGTTGCGAGCCGTCCGCGGGCTGGAGGAGCTCGGCCTGGTCATGACCGCGCCCACGGGGATCGAGGGCCGCGTGGCCGAGACGGCGCTGCTGTACCTTCACCCCGTCGTCCGCACCGCCGGCCGGGCACACCCGGAGCTGGCCAACGAATCCGGGCCCTACTGGCGGCTGGCTGTCGATCTCCTGATCGCCGTCGCGGATCGTGCCGACGCGAGCCGCTCTGGTACGCAGATCTGGGCGCAGATCAGTGATCATGCCGCCGCGACACTGGCCATCGACTCCCTGCAGCGCACGAAAGGGGCACGCCGCGTCGCGGACCGGGACCTTTCCCGCCGGGTTTCCGTTCTCCGGTCGGGCAGCCGACGGCTTGCGCAGAACGGGTGGGACGCCAAGTCCCTGATCGTCTATGACGCATTGCTGAGACTGCAGCGCGAACGATACGGCGACCGACACGCTGCGGTGCTGACCACCCGGAACGAGAGGGCCGGCGTGCTGCGCGCCATGGGCCGGCACGAGGAGGCACTCGACGAGCTCGACGTCGTGCTGGCGGTCCTCACGGACGCGCATGGGAGACACCACCGCGACGTACTGACCGCCCGTGACAACCGCGCGAGACTCCTGCGGGAGATCGGCCGGCACGGGGAGGCGATGGACGAGTTCCATCAGCTCGTGGCGGCCGTCACCAATGAGTATGGAGATCACCACGAATACACGTTGACGGTCCGCCACGAACGGGCGCGCACCTCGTTGGAACTGGAGCGGTACGACGACGCCATCGCCGAGTTCGACGACATCCTCGCCATCTCGCGGTCTTTGGGTGAATCGCACCATTTCTCGGTGCTCATCACCCGTCACGAACGCGCACGGGCTCTCTTGGAGTTGAAGCGGTACGACGACGCCCTCGCGGAGTTCGACGACATCCTCGCGGCTTCGCGCTCGCTGCAAGAGCCGCATCGTTCCTCGGTGCTCATCACCCGTCACGAACGCGCACGGGCTTTGGTGGAGATGAAGCGGTACGACGACGCCATCACCGAATTCGACGACATCCTCCGCATTGCCGGCGATGCCGGAACCAACGACCGTGATCTCCTTCTGACCGTGCGGTCCAGCCGGGCGAGGGCGAAGGCAGCCATGGGACGCCGTAGCGAGGCGCTGGCGGAGCTCGACGCCATTGTGGAGGCCCTCCGGCGGACCCCCGCCGCGTCCGGCGATCAGACACTGGCCATCCGCGTCGAGCGGGCCAAGGTCCTGCACGCGCTCGGCCAGGAAGACGCGGCCGCGAGCGAGATCGAGGCCGTCGCCCGGGAGCGCGCCAAGAGGCTTGGCGCGGACCATCCCCGAACGCGCTGGAGCATGACCCTTGCCGAGTCCTTCCGTAACGGAGGAGGGCCTGGCAGCTGTCCCGAATGACCTCGAGTCCACGACCGACCCGTATGAGCACCCCGTCCGGGAGAAGCCCGGCGCGAACCCGAAGGAGGCGAGTCTTGCCGTCGCTATGGCGTAATCGGGAGTTCAATCTCCTGTGGATCGGCCGGTCGCTGTCCGACCTCGGCGGCGCGATCACCGGCCTGGCGATGCCGCTGCTCGTGCTATGGCTGACCGGCTCGGCGGTGCAAGCAGGTCTGGTCGCCACAGTCGCCCAGGTCACCAAGGTGGTCAGCCGGCTGCCGGCCGGGTTTCTGGCCGACCGGATCCACCGCCGCTTCACCCTGCTCGCCTGCGACGCGGCCCGGCTGGTCGCCTTCGCGCTGCTCGCGGTGACGATCGCCACCGGGCAGGCCGGTCTGGCCACGATCATCGTGGTGGCGGTGGCCGATGCGGCCCTCACGGCACTGTTCAACGCCACGGAACACGCCGCGCTGCGCAGCATCGTGCCGCCCTCCCAGTTTCCGGCGGCGGTGGCTCGCAATGAGGCGCGCAGCTATGGCACCTCACTTGCCGGGCCGCCGCTCGGTGGCCTGCTCTTCGGCATCGCCGCGGCGATGCCGTTCGCGGGCAACGCGTTGTCCCACTTGGCGTCGCTGATCGGCGTCGCGTTGATGCGCGAACCCCTCGTGGCCGAGGCCGTCGAGCGGCCGGCGCGACATGTCCGAGCCGCCGAGGGGGTGCGCTTCGTCTCCCGGAACCCGTTCTTGCGCACCGTCCTGATCGTCGCGGTCCCGTTGAACTTCGCGCTGACCGGTACCATCTTCACGATCATCGTGACGCTCCAGCGACAGGGCGTGCAGCCCGGCGTGATCGGCCTGACGGAGACCATCGTCGGCGCCGGCGGCCTGCTCGGGGCGCTGGCCGCCCCGGCCCTTCATCGCCGACTGCCGTTCGCCTTACTGATCAGGTGGTTGTGCTGGGGCGCCGTCGCCTGCCTGCTGACGGCCGCGCTGATGACGGTCAGCGTAGCCTCGGCCCTGCCGGTCGCCTTCGCGATGTTCGTCGGACCGGCCTGCAACGCGGGGCTCTTCGGCTACCAGGCCGCGATCACGCCCGACTTTCTCCAAGGCCGAGTGCTCAACGTGATCTTCACGACCGCCATGTCGGCCACGGCCGTAGCACCCTTGGTGGCCGGCATGCTGGTCTCGGCCTGGGACCCGCGAGCGACCATTCTGGTCTTCACCGCGGCGGTCGTTGTGAGCGCCCTGGCGGCGTCGCTTTCTCCCAGCATTCGCCGGGTGCGGCCCTCCGAGGAGGCCTCGCATACCGTGCTGCCGACCGAAGGCCCGTCGATGGGAATGAGCCGGTGACGGTCTTGAGCGCCTCCGCCGGCGTTCGGCCGCCGCCTGCCCGATCTGTTCGCCGATGTCCTTCGCCCACGAGCACCTTCGACCCAGGAGCCGCCCATGACCGCCCGGCCCGCTGTTCACCTTGCCATTGCTGTTGATGACCTTGTGGCGGCTCGTGAGTTCTACGGGTCCGTGCTCGGGCTGGCCGAAGGGCGCTCATCCGATCATTGGGTCGACTGGGATCTGCACGGCCACCAGCTCGTCACCCACGTGGTCGGCGGGCCGGTTCGGCCGGCCGGGGACAGTGAGGTCGACTCGCATCAGGTGCCTGTTCCGCATTTCGGGCTGCTGGTCAGCGTCGACGAGTTCCATGCGCTTGCCGGGCGGCTGCGTGCTGCCGGTACGGCGTTTCTGATCGAGCCCTACCTGCGGTTTCCGGGGCAACCCGGCGAGCAGTGGACGATGTTCTTCCGCGATCCGGCGGGCAACGCGCTGGAGTTCAAGGCGTTCCGGGACGAGACGCAGGTGTTCGCCAAGTGAGGCGGGTGCTGGTGACGGGCGCCTCGCGGGGGATCGGGGCCGCTGTCGCGGCGGCGTTCGCCGGGCGGGGGGATCGGGTTGCCGTGCACTACGGCTTCGATCGGGGGCGGGCCGAGCAGACCCTCAAGGGCCTTGCCGGTACGGGGCACGCGCTCGTCGGCGGTGACCTGGCCGATCCGGGCGCCGCGCGGGAAGTGGTCGCGGTCGCCGTGCAGGAGCTCGGGGGTGTCGATGTGCTCGTCAACAACGCGGCCGTCGCGCCGGGGGCCGGTAATCGGCATCCGATCGAAGGGACCTCGTACGACCAGTGGCAGCGCGCGTGGCGCACGATGGTTGACGTGGATCTGCTCGGGGCGGTCAACGTGACGTACGGCGTGGCGAACCACCTCATCGAGCGCGGCGCGCCGGGCAGCATCGTCAACGTCGGCTCCCGTGGCGCCTACCGTGGCGAGCCGGACCATCCCGCGTACGGGGCCGCGAAGGCCGCCCTGCACGCGTTCGGCCAGTCGATGGCGGTCGCGCTCGCCCCGTACCGGATCGCCGTCACCTCGGTGGCGCCCGGGTTCATCGCCACCGAGCGTCAGCGCGCCAAGCTCGACGGGCCCGAGGGCGCCGCCGTCGCCGGGCAGAGCCCGTTCGGCCGGGTCGGGACGCCGGAGGAGGTCGCCGCCGCCGTGCTGCACCTCAGCTCGCCCGAGGCGGCCTGGTCCTCCGGGGCGGTGCTCGACCTCAACGGCGCCTCCTACCTGCGGTGATCGCCGGCTACTTGACGGTGACCTTGCCCGTGACGGTCTTCCGGTTGTCGCCGGGGGTGAGGGCGCCGCTGTAGAGCAGCCGGATGACCTCCTTGTCCAGGGCCGTGTACTGCGCGAGCGGCCGCTCGTAGTCGTCCTGGAGGACGCTGTCGCGAACGTTGCCGGAGTCGTTCAGGAAGCCCATGGCCTGCGTCAGCTCCGCGCGCATCGTGTGGCAGCGCTCGCGGTCGGTCATCCCGGTCGAGCGGATCAGCACCTTGCCCTTCTGGTACACGTGGTCGTAGGACCACTGCGCTTCGACGTATCCGTCGTCGCCGCGGCCGTAGTCGCTGTCGAGGGCCCGCAGCTTCGACGACGACGCGATGTGGACGTCGATGTCCGCCGTGCCGGTGGTGAGTTTCAGGTCGGTGCTCGCCGTGAGCGCGTTGAAGTCGGCGATCGTCTTCTTCGCGCACGCCGTGCTCGCGCTGTCGGCGCCGTGGAGGGCGACGGACACCTCGGCCCAGTTCCAGAACCCCACGACGTCGCTCTTGTCGCCGGTCTCCGCTCCCAGCGCGACGGTGAAGAAATAGTCGAGCCCCTTCTTGCTGATCGTGGGCTTGACCGGGGCGGGCGGCGGCGCGGGCTCGGTGGTCACCGACGGCGAGGGCGCGGGCGACGACGCTGCGGGGGAGTGGGACAGCGTGGCGCTGTGGGCCGGCGCGGTGCAGCCGGTCAGGACCACCGAGGCGGCGAGGAGCATCGGCAGGAGGGGACGCATGGGAGCCTTTCCGGAAAGATGCAAGATCATAAGGCTCCGCGTACGTCCCGGGTCAGGCGGGCCGGTCGGCGTCGAGGGCGGCCACCCGGCGCTTGCCGGCGGTGAGGCGATAGCTCGCGTCGAGCAGTTCGGCGATCTCCGCCCAGTCGGTGCCGGGGTGCAGATCGATGCCGAGCCAGCCGGACGGGCCCAGGTAGGCGGGCACGTAGGAGTCCGGGTGCTCGAGCAGGGCCTCGCGCTCGCCCGGGTCGGTCAGGATGATGAGGGAACGGGCGTGCTGCACGTACTCGCCATCGACCTTGACCGATCCGCCGAAGTAGGCGAAGACCTTGGTGGTGTAAAAGGCGGGATGGCCGTGAGAGATCTTCTCGGCGGCGTCGGGGAAGGCGAGCGCCACCGCTCGGATGCGGGCCAGATAGGGATCCGCGTCGTCGAACATGAGGGGATGCGCCATCCGTCCAGTGGAGCACAGGTCACACCTTCGGGCGATCCAGCCGTTAAGATCCCAGGTTCAGGCGGGCCGCTAGGAGGCGGGTGTTGACCAGCATCGAGGATCTCTCGTCGCAGTTGTCCGACGCTCTCGCCCAGCTCGACGGCCTGCGGACGTTGCACGAGGTCAGCAAGGCGGTGCACGCGAGCCTCGACCTGACCCGCACGATGGACGCGGTGGTGCACGGCGTCACCAGGGCGTCCGGCTTCGAGGTCGCGGTGGTCAACCTGCTCCAGGTCACTGGCGAGTTCGCGGTGGTGTCGGTGGAGGGCACCGAGGAGATCCGGCGCGAGCTGCTCGGCACCACGTCGACCCTCGAGCAGTGGCAGGAGCTGTTCGCCAAGGGCGAGGAGTGGGGCTCGCTCTACTTCGTCGACCACAAGCACGAGATGCCCGAGACGATGACGGTGTGGACGCCGGACATCCCGGTGCCGGCCGAGCCGGAGGGCTGGCATCCCGAGGACTGCCTGTTCGCGCCGCTCACCGCGCCGGACGGGGAGCTGGTGGGGGTGCTCAGCGTCGACCTGCCGCGCGACGGGAAGCGCCCTGGTCTCGTACAGCGGGAGATGTTGGAGCTCTTCGCCCAGCACGCGGCGATCGCGGTGCAGCACGCGCGCCTGCACCACGAGCTGGAGGAGAAACGCGCCCAGCTGCACCACGCGGCCACCCACGACCCGCTGACCGGGCTGGCCAACCGCACGCTGCTGCGGATCTTCACGGAGGAGATCCGCGGCGCCGAGCTGGGCGTGCTGGTGATCGACCTGGACGACTTCAAGGTGGTAAACGATCTCGGCGGGCACGACACGGGCGACGAGGTGCTGCGGGTGCTCGCCGAGCGGATGAAGAAGATCGTCCGCCCTGGTGACCTGCTCGCGCGCACCGGTGGCGACGAGTTCATCGTGGTGGTCACCGGGGAGGACGTGGCGTCGGCGCTGAACAACGTCGCCGACCGGCTGCACGTCGCGCTGGCCGCCCCGGTCGACACCGCCATCGGGGCGCGCCGGGTGGGCGCGAGCATCGGCCACGCGTACGGCGGCGGCGACTTCGCCCAGCTGGCGGCCGCCGCCGACGCGGACATGTACCGGATCAAGCAGCGGCACCGCAGCGCTACGGCCGCCAACTGTCGTTGACCGTCAGCGTGCAGGCCGAGCCGGTGCTCAGGGTGCGGTTGGCGCCGCTCTCCCAGGTCACCGACGAGCCGTTCTTCTTGACGTACTTGTACTCGACGGCCGTGTTCGGCGGCAGGTTCACCGTGCCCCGCCACACCGGGTAGGCGGCCGGGGAGAGCGCGACGCCGCCGCCGGTGTTCCAGTTGCTCAGCTCGGTGCGGTTGCCCAGCACGTACACGTTCTCTCCCCACACCGTCGTCGCGGTGGCGGCGAAGGTCACGGCGACACTCGAACAGGGGTTGGTGGTGCCACCGCCCGAGGTGCGGGCGTTGACGTGCAGCGCGATCATGCCGTTCGCCGGCACGGTCGCGGTGAACTGGCCGCCGGAGTCGACCGTGTACGCCGTACCGGAGCAGGTGGTGCCGGTGACGTCGCCGTTGGCCACGTCGCAGTAGGTGCCCGCCGGCAGCGAGGTTTGGAAGGTCCGGCTGAGCGTGCCGCCGCGGTTGAAGACGGCGTACGCGGCGGCGCCCCGGCCGAACGCGATCTGGTTGCCGCCGTTGGACCACCAGTGGGTGACGCCGGTGCCCGCGGCCGCGTTGTGGAAGCCGACCAGGTTGGCCGTCGTGCGCCAGCGGTGCTCGCACGCCCAGCCGCTCGAGCAGGTCACCGCCGTGGTGGTGCCGTTCGACGAGGTGGGCGGCCCCGCCTCCGGATTGCTGAACGTGAAGCTGCTCATGACCGAGGGCGTGCCGTACGGGTACGCGAGCATGAACGCCTCGGCCAGCGCGTAGTTGGTGCCGTCCTTGTACGTGAGCTTCGCCCGCCCGTTCCGCTGGGTGTCGTGGTTGTCGATGAACGCCACCGCGTCGCCGCTGCCCAGCAGCATCTGCCCCGGCAGGTTGCTCAGGTTCGCCAGGCTGCCGTCGCGGAACGCGTTGCCGACCACGTCGCCGTAGCGGAACTCGGTGACGTCGCCGATGCCCGTGTACTCCGACGGGCTCGGCTCGCCGGCGCCGCCCTCGATGGTCTCCTGGAAGATGTACGGGGTGCCGTTGAGCTGCGAATAGATGGCCTGAAGGTCGGCCACCGGCACGTGCTTGGCCGCGTCCACCCGGAAGCCGTCGACACCCAGCGAGATCAGATCGTTGAGGTACGCGACGAGCTTGCCCCGCACGTAACCCGACTCCGTCTTCAGGTCGGAGAGGTCGACCAGCTCGCAGTTCTGGATCTCCCAGCGGTCGCCCCAGTTGGCGATGTCGTCGTTGCCGTTGCGCCCGCAGTGGTGGAAGTCGTCGGTGCCGTACGGGACGGCCGGGTACGCGTAGTGGCTGTACGGGGAGCCGGCGGTGCCGTTGCCGGTGGACGCGCCGCCGGCCATGTGGTTGAGGATCGCGTCGACGTAGATCTTCACGCCAGCCGCGTGGCAGGTGCTGACCATGGTCGCGAAGGCGGCCCGGTCGCCGCGCCGCGAGACGAGCTGGTAGCTGACCGGCTGGTAGTCCTGCCACCACGGGTAGCCCTGGCCGGGCAGCACGACGTGCTCCTGGGGCGGCGACACCTGCACACCGCCGAAGCCCTTGGGCCCGAGCACGTTGGTGCACTCGGAGGCGATCGACGCCCACGGCCACTCGAAGAGGTGGACGATGACGTCGCGCGGCCCGGGATTCGCGTCCGCCTTGGCGTCGGCCTGCTGCGGCCTGCCGACGACGAGCACGGCGACGAACGCGGCGAGCAGCGCGAGGACGGAAGGGATCACCCAGATTCGCTTGACCATGGCTCTCCTTGCATCGAAGGAAGTTGCTGTCCACGGCCGTGCCACCTGCGGGGGAGCGGAAGCAGGGCCGTAATCCGGTGTTCACATTGGAACGGACCGTAGCAAGCGCTTGCAGTGTTTGGAAGAGTTTTCCGGCATGTTGCAGGTTGGTCGAGATCGTTACGATGCGCCGGTGACCACACTGGCGCGCACGCGCTCGCAGGACCGCAATCTCGGCTGGACGCTGGCCGTGGCCCAGCTGCTGTACGCCGCCTGGTTCGCGTGGTGCGCCTACGTCACGCTCGCGCACGCCGCCGACATCACCGGGCACTGGTACCTGCCGTCCCGCGACGACGCGTACACCGCGAACGCCGACATCTGGGCCGACTGGCCGTGGGCCACCTGGATCATGCTGACCGCCCCGATGGCGCCCGTGGTCATGGCGCTGAGCCTGATCGTGTCGGCGGTGATGTTCGTCGTCAGCTACCCGCGGGGGCACCGGGCGCTGACCATGACGCTGATCGCGGGCGCGGTCGCGGCGCTGCTGACGCTGGTGGTCTCGCTGACGCCGCCCGTCCAGCAGATCATCGGATGGGTGAGTGACTGACCATGGCGAAGCGTAAGAAGGACACGAAGCCCCCACGCCCCGGCGGCGGCGAGAAGGCCACGCTGACCGGGTTCCTCGACTACCTGCGCGAGGCGGTGGCCGCGAAGGTCGCCGGTGCGCCCGAGCCGCAGGTCCGCACCCCCGGCGTCCCGTCCGGCACCAGCCTGCTGGGCTTGGCGAAGCACCTGACCTGCGTCGAACGGTTCCACTTCCTCGGCGAGCAGATCGACGACTGGCCCGGGACCTGGCGGCCGTCCGCCGACGAGACGATCGACAGCGTGCTGGCCGGCTACCGCTCGGCCGTCGAACGAGCCAACAAGGTCATCGAAGAGTGCGCCGACCTGGAACAGCCGGGCCCGCGGGGCGCCTCGATGCGCTGGGTCCTGGTCCACATGATCGAGGAGACGGGCCGTCACGCCGGCCACGCCGACATCCTGCGAGAGCAGATCGACGGCTCGACCGGGCGCTGACCGGGTCCATGATCGCCCGGCGCGTGCCGCGGGGAGTCAGAGCCGGTTGTCCACGAGGGTGATCGCCCGTGCCTCGGGAACTCCCAGCATCAGCAGGCTCGTGATCGTCGCCGCCCGGGCGCCGCGGGCCCCGTCCGGCAGGTCGGTGTCCGCGAGGGCGAACACGGCGCCGTACGCGAGCTGGCTCAGAACCGCGGGCGGCAGGTGCCGGGCGAACACGCCGCTGTCCTGGCCCCGCGCGACGAGGTCGGCGAGCAGCTCATCGACCGGACCGAGCAGCCCGTGAATCGCCTCGCCGTACTCGCCACGGCGCAGCGCCAGCAGCACCCGGTACCGGTGCGCCACCGGCCAGACGCGGGCGACGAACTCGACCCACATCACGTCGGCCGCCGCGCCGCCGGCGTTGATGTCGGTCAGCACGGCCGTCATCTCGGCCACGGCCCGTTCCATGAGCGTCCGGATCAGGTCGAGGCGCGAGGGGAAATGGCCGTAGACCGTGCGGCGGACGACGCCGGCGGCCGCGGCGATCTCGCCCATTCCCGCGTCGGGGCTCTCTCCCAGCACTTCGAGGGCGACGTCGAGGATGCGGTCGCGGGTCTCCTTCATCGCGCGCGTACGAGACGACTCGGCAGGCACGGACACCATCGTTGCACACGGCTGTGCAGTGGATTAGATTGCACAGCAGTGTGCAACGAACCGTTGCATCGCACCTTGCAGGTCAGGAGAAGGCAATGACCGCACCGACCAAGGCCGACGTTCGCCCGTTCACCGTCTCGATCCCCGATGCGGAGATCGACGACCTGAAGCGGCGACTGGCCGCCACTCGCTGGCCTGATCCGGAAACAGTGGCCGACTGGTCACAAGGGGTGCGCGTGCAGAACGCCCGATCTCTGGTCGACCACTGGCAGCACCGCTACGACTGGCGGCGCTTCGAGGCCGAGCTCAATCGCCTTCCCCAGTTCCTGACCGAGATCGACGGGCTGGACATCCACTTCATCCACGTCAGGTCCCCGCATCCCGGCGCGATGCCGCTGATCCTGACGCACGGATGGCCGGGCTCGGCCGCCGACTTCCTCGAGCTCGTCGGCCCGCTGACCGATCCCGTCTCCTTCGGCGCAGACGCCGCCGACTCGTTCGACGTGGTCGTCCCGTCGCTGCCCGGCTTCGGGTTCTCCCAGAAGCCTTCGACCCCCGGCTGGACGGTGTCGCGCATCGCCGGCGCGTGGGCCGAGCTGATGAAGCGCCTGGGCTACACGCGATGGACCGCACACGGCGGCGACTGGGGTGCCGCCGTCACCACCGCCCTCGCAGAGAGGCAACCCGAGGGGCTTCTCGGCATCCACCTGAACACCCCGTTCGCCTTCCCCGCCCGGATACCCGACAGCCTGTCGCCCGACGAGCGCCACGCCGTGCAGACCCTCGCCGTCTACACCGGCGATCTCGGCGGGTCGAACCACCTTCAGGGCACGAGGCCGCAGACCGTCGGCTTCGCCCTGGCCGACTCGCCCGCCGGCCAGGCGGCCTGGATCTACGAGAAGTTCCAGTCCAAGACCGACAATCACGGCCTGGCCGAGGACGCCCTCGGCATCGACGACATGCTCGACGCGATATCGCTGTCCTGGTTCACCAACAGCGCGGCGTCGTCCGCCCGCATCTACTGGGAGAACCGGACCCGCACGTTCGCCGGCCCGAAGCTGACGCTCCCGGTCGCGGTGACCGTCTTTCCCAAGGACATCCCGCGCCTGCCCCGAAGCTGGATCGAAGACACCTACCGCAACCTGATCCACTACGGCGAGGCCGGCGAGGGCGGACACTTCGCGGCCCTCGAACAGCCCGAGATCCTGGCCGGCGAGATCCGCACCGGCCTGCGTGCCCTGCGGCCCTGACGTCACCACCCTCGCCGTGCCGGCGAGATTGCCGCGGGTCACTCGAAACGATCCATGAGGGCCTCGGCCGTCGCGGTGCCGGTGATGCCCTTGACCGGGCCCTCGTACAGGATCTGGCCGCCGTGGTGGCCCGGGCCCGGGCCCAGGTCGATGAGCCAGTCGGCGTGGCGGATGACGTCCAGGTTGTGCTCGATGACGACGATGGTGTGGCCCCGGTCGGTGAGGCCGTCGAGCAGCGCGAGCAGGGTGCCGATGTCGCGCAGGTGCAGGCCGGTGGTGGGCTCGTCGAGCACGTACAGCGTCTTGTCGGTGGTGTCGCGCAGCTCCCTGCCGATTTTGAGGCGCTGGCATTCGCCGCCGGAGAGGGTGGTCAGGGGCTGGCCCAGCCGCAGGTAGCCGAGGCCCACGTCGTCCAGGTGGCGCAGCGCTTCGGTGATCCTCGGGTCGCCGAGGCGGCGGATGGCGGCGCTGACGGTCAGCTGGTCGATGTCGGCGATCGACAGGCCGTCGACGGTGTGGCGCAGCACCTCGGGCCGGAAGCGGCGGCCCTCGCACTCGTCGCAGACGGTCTCCTGGCCCTCCATGAAGGCGAGGTCGGTGTAGATGACGCCCAGGCCGTCGCACGCGGGGCAGGCGCCCTCGGAGTTCGCGCTGAACAGGGCGGCCGGGACGCGGTTGTGGCGGGCGAACAGCTTGCGGACGGCGGGGGCGATCCCGGCGTACGTGATCGGGGTCGACCTTCTGTTGGGGGCTACCGGCCGCTGGTCGATGACGACGGCGCCGTGCTGGGCGACCAGCTCCGCCGCGAGGCTCGACTTGCCGGAGCCCGCGACGCCGGTCAGCACGGTCATGACCTGGGCGGGGAAGTCCACGGTGAGACCGCGCAGGTTATTGCGGCGCGCGTCGCGGACCGTGACGGCGCCGGCCGGCTCGCGGGGCTCGGCCTTCACCGGGCGCTGCCGTGCCAGCTCGGCGGCTGTCGGCGTACCCCTCAGCTCCTCGAACGGACCCTGGAAGACCAGCTCGCCACCCCGGTCGCCCGCGCCCGGGCCGATCTCGACGATCTGGTCGGCGGCCGCCATCACGGCCGGGTCGTGCTCCACCACGAGCACGCTGTTGCCCTTGTCGCGCAGCCGCCGCAGCAGCCGGGTCATCGACGCCACGTCGTGCGGGTGCAGGCCCACGGTGGGCTCGTCGAAGATGTAGAGCATCTCGATCAGACTGCTGCCGAGATGCTTGACCGTCTTGATGCGCTGCGACTCGCCGCCGGACAGGGTGGTCGTCGCGCGCCCCAGATGCAGGTAGCCGAGTCCGATCGCGATGATCGCGTCGAGCCTGGCGCGCAGCGCGTCCACCACCGGGTGGCCCGCCGGCAGGTCCGCCCGCGCGAGCTCGCTGATCTCCATGCGGGCGCAGTCGCCGATCGTCAGCCCGTTGACCGTCGCGGTGCGGGCCGCCTCGTTGAGCCGGTCGCCGTGGCACTCCGGGCAGGTCTGCGAGCGCGTGAACCGGGCGATCGTCTCCTGCTTGCGGTCCGACAGGTTGTCACCGGTACGCAGGTAGATGCGCTCGAATCGCTCCACCACCCCCTCGGTGCGCTCCCGCCCGTACAGAAGGGCCTGCCGTTGCTCCTCGGTCCAATCCCGCAACGGCGTATCGGCGTCGAAGGAGCCGATGTCCGCGTATTGCGAATACCAGTACCCGCCGTTGCCGAAGCCTGGCAGCAGAATCGCGCCGTCCTGAAGCGACCTGTCGAGGTCGAGAAAGCGGTCGACAGCGCTCACCACGACGTCGCCGAGGCCGCTGCACGCCGGGCACATACCGCTTTTGTCGTTGAACGAGAACCGCGTCGACTCACCCACGTGCGGCGTGCTCATCCGCGAGAACAAAAGCCGCAGGTACGTCCACGCGTCGGTGATGGTGCCGACCGTCGACCGCGCGTTGCCGCCGAGCCGTCTCTGATCGATGACCACCACCGGCGACAACCCGCCGATGTGCCCGACGTCGGGCTTGCGCCACCGCGGAAGCCGATTGCGCACGAACGGCGGATAGGTCTCGTTCATCTGGTGACCGGCCTCGGCCGCGATCGTGTCGAACACGAGCGACGACTTGCCCGACCCCGACACCCCGACGAAGACGACCATCCGGCCCCGGGGGATGTCGATGTCGAGGTTCTTGAGGTTGTTGGCGCGGGCACCCCTGATCTCGATGAGCCGTTGCGACATGCCGCGACCCTACGAACAAAAGCGGCCACACGATGACCGCAATCGCCACCGGCTCGCGTCTCGCTGCTTGCTCGTGGTCGGACTTTTAGGGTCCGCACGACGTCTCGTGCGGTTCCTAAAACCGGGGCCTCAGATCGTGGCCACCGGATCCATCTCGGCCCTGTCCGACTGGCTCATGAGGGAAGGGGCTCTTGCCGAGGGGTCTCGCACATTCGACTCCGAATCGCCCTTCGAGGGTTCGGCGGTCCGTCGCCACCCGGCCGGCGCACGTCATGAATACCGCCCGGATCAATCGCGGCTCCGGGATATGCAGAGCGCCGCACGCCCCAACGGCACCGTGTTCCTGGTGCACAGCCACGACGGCGAGGCACAGCATGGTGTGGCCCGTTTCGTGGCCCGTTTCGTGGCCCGGTTGACGGGACAGCAACCCGTCATCCTGGGCGAGCAGGCGAACCGGGGAAGGACCGTACTGGAGAAGTTCGAGCACTCAGCCGCCGAGGCCGGCTATGCGATCGTCCTCGCCACACCGGACGACATCGGCCGGGCGAAGTCGCACGGCCGCGAGGAGGAGAGACTCCGCGCACGGCAGAACGTCGTGTTCGAGCTCGGCTTCTTCTTCGGCCGGCTCGGCCGTGGTCATGTCGCGGTGCTCAACGCGGGCGTCGAGAAGCCCTCGGACATCGAGGGGATCGCGTACCTCAACTACCCCGACGGAAACTGGAAGGTCGAGCTCGCGAAGGAGATGCACGCGGCCGGCATCACCGTGGACATGAGCCGGCTTCTCGACTGAGCGGGCCCGGCGCGGTGGTCACGTGCGGGTGCGGTCCATCGTGGTTGCCGGGAGCTCGTCCAGCAGGGCGCGGACCGCGCGGAGCAGGTCGTGCAGCTTGCCGGTCTTGTGGTCGCGGATCAGGGCCCGCGCCACCACGACGGTGCCCTCGAACAGGGTGAAGTTGGTGACGTTGAGACGCCTCATCGCGCTCTGCAGCTGCTTGGTCAGCACCAGGGGAGTGGCCTGCGCGGGGTAGACCTGATCGGCGAAGACCGAGACGTCGTCCAGCAGGAGGCCGGGATGGTGGAACAGGACGACCGTGTTCCGCTCGTCGGTGACGCCCTTCTTGTCGTACCGCTGGTAGCTGTGGTCGAAAGCCTCGAAGCGGACACCGTCGAGCTCACCGCGCACGACCTCGGTGAATGTGCCCTGCGCCTTGTCCTTGCGCGCCTTGGCCGGGAACGTCCGCTCGATCGCCGGGTCCTCGGCCGTGAACTGCCAGCCGTTCTCCTCCGCGAGCTTCCTGCGCAGGCCCAGCTGCGGGCGGGCGTCCTCGCGGGTCTTCTCGCGCTTGACCCCGACGAGGAGCGCGAGGTAGCCGGCGGCGCAGACGAAGACGATCGACCCGGCGATGCCGGCGCCCAGGCCGTACCGGCCGCGCTTGGCGCGCTGCATCTCGGCCTGCTGCTCGACCGTGCGCACCTCCTGCCGCGTCGTGGTCGTCTCGACGCAGGTGTCGCCGGCGCGCATCACGCGGCCCTGGCAGGTGGCGGTGGGATTGCCCGGGTTGTTCGCGAAGACGAAGCCGCCGATGGCCACGATCCCGCTGACGATCAAGACTACGACGGTCTTCGCGATGCCGGACAAATCTCGCTCCCGATCTCGTGCTGGCCTGTGCGGGTCACAGCGTAAGCGATCGATGCGATCGCAGGCTCCGGCGGCCGAACGCGCGCATCGCCACCGCGCCCACGACGGGGCCGGGCACGAGCAGCCAGAACGCCCAGCGCCAGCCGGTCGCGCCGGCGAGGACGGGAACGAGCTGGATGGTGACGACGGTCAGCGCGAAACCGATGGCCGTCTGCGCGGTGAGGGCGGTGCCGACGTACCGCTTGTCGGCGACCTCGCTGAGCGACGTGGAGAAGACTCCGGAGTCGGCGATGACGGCGGCGCCCCACACCACGGCGAGCGCGGCGACCGCGGCGGGCGGGGCGGTGAAGAACAGCGGCGAGACCAGGCAGCAGGCGCCGCTGACGACCAGGGCGGCGACCGCGGCGGGCGACCTGCCGAACCGGTCCGCGGCCCACCCGCCGGCCACGCAACCGGCCACCCCGGCGAGGCCGATGGCGGCGAACGCGAGCAGGCTGACGTTGGCGTCGTCCCGGCCCGTCCGGGCGGCGGTGCCCGCGATCAGGAAGCTGGGCAGCCACGTCCACAGCGCGTACAGCTCCCACATGTGCCCGAAGTAGCCCAGGTTCACCAGCCGCGGCCCGCGCTCGCGGAACATCGTCAGGGCGTACCGCGGATGGGGCCGCGCCGATGCGCCGCGGGCGAACTGCGGCCCCTCCCGGACCAGGGCCGCGGCCAGCAGGGCGCCGAGAGCCGCGCACCCGGCCGCCGCGCCCATCACGCCGCGCCACGGCAGGTCGCCCAGGCCGCGGATCAGGTGCGGCAGGGCCGAGCCGAGGGTGAGCGCGCCGATCATGACGCCGAACGCGAGCCCTCGCCGCGCCGGCGGCGTCCACGAGCCGGTGAGCTTCATGCCGACCGGATAGACCCCGGCGAGGAACACGCCGGTGAGGAACCGCAGCGGTACGGCGCTGCCCAGCCCGCCGGCGGCGAGCGCGAAGGCGGCGGTGCACCCGGCGGCCGCGGCGGCGCACACGGCCATCAGCTGATGCGCCCGCACCCGGTCGGCCAGGTTGAGCGCCGTCGACGCGATCGCCCCGGTCACGAAACCCAGCTGCACGGAGGCGGTCAGCCACACGGACGCGGTCGCGCTGATCTGCCACGTCTCGCGCAGCGCCGGCACCACGGTCGAGGCCGAGAACCACACGGCCAGACCGAGCACCTGTACGGCGGCGATCAGCGCACGCTGCACACCGGGCCTGGACACCAGCGGCAGCCTACCGGCAGCTCAGGCGCGCCTGGCGCCCGGCACCTACCCTGGGGCGCGTGCAGCTGACCGAGATGAGCATGGTCGGCATCCGCACGTCCGTCACCGTGTTCCGGCGGCGGCCGGGCGGGCTCAAGTTCGTCGTGATCCCGACGATTCACATCGGGCGGCCGGACTACTACCGGGCGATCCGCGAGCGGCTGAAGCCCTGCGTGGCGGTGGTGGCCGAGCAGTACGACGGGCCCAGCTCGACCGGCTTCGCCTATGTGGCGGCGCTCAAGCTGACCAGGCAGCGGATCGGCCGCGACCTGGTGCACCAGGACATCGACTACGGCTCGCTCGGTGTGCCGATCATCTTTCCGGACGCGGTCGACGGCGTCGCGGCCGGCCCGGACCGGGCCCTGCCCCGCGAGGCCTGGGCCGACGTCGCGCTGCTGACCCCGGCGCTGGCGCTCGACATGGCGCTGCACGGCCGGGACTGGCTCACCCGGCACCGACTCGACATCGACGACGACAGCGAGATCGAGCTGCGCCCGGCGTTTCTGCACCGCAAGCTCCTGGCCGAGCGCGACGACCTGCTGATCCGGACCCTGCGCGAGATCGACGGCGAGTTCGCGGACGAGGACGCCGAGATCGCCGTCGTCTTCGGCGCCGCGCACATGCCGGCGGTGGTGCGCGAACTGACCGGGCGAGGGTATCGGGTGGCGCCGGGCGCGCGCTGGCTGACGGCGGTGGACTTCTGAACGGCCCAGGTTGCTACGCCGGGCCGTCGTCCCCCGGCAGTTGTGCCGCCGAGGCGTCGCGGTCGTCGACCACGCCGCGGTAGACCGGGTGCCGCAGCTGGTCGCCGCTCGTCCAGGAGCGGTAGGCGATGCGGGCGACCACCTGGGGGTCGACCCACGTCGCCTCGGCCATGGCGGCGAGCTCGGCGTGGCCGGCCGGTGGGCTGCCGCGGCGCAGGGGGGCGAGCTGCTGTTCGAGCTGGCGCCGGGCGGCGCCGGACAGGCCGCTTCCCACCCGGCCGACCAGGTGCAGCCGGCCCGCGCGGTCGTAGGCGCCGACCAGCAGGGCGCCGATGGTGCCGCGCAGCCGGCCCCGGCCGGGCAGCCAGCCGCAGACCACCACGTCGGCCTCGTGCGGGATCACCGTCTTCACCCAGGCCTTGGAGCGTTGACCCGGGGTGTACGGGGAAGCCAGCCGCTTGCAGACGATGCCCTCGAGGCCGAGCTCGCGCGCCGCCGCGTACAGCTCGGTGCCCGCGTCGGCGAACGACGGCGGCGTGTCCACACCGGATCCGCGCAGCGTCAGCTCGTCCAGGGTCGCCCGGCGCTCGGTGTAGGGCGCCGCCATCAGGTCCCGCTGGTCGAGGACCAGCAGGTCGAACACGTACAGGGTGGCCGGTGCCGCGCGCAGCAGCCGGGGGCTGGGGTCGCGTACGCCGATGCGCTGTTGCAGGCGCGAGAAGTCCGGGACTCCCGCGGCGTCCAGGACGACCAGCTCGCCGTCCAGCGCTGCCCGGCGGCCGCCGAGCAGCTCCGGCAGGACGGCCAGCTCGGGGAAGGCGCCGGTGATGTCGCGGCCGGTGCGGCTGCGCAGCCGCCAGCGGCCGCCGGCGGCGGTGACCGCGGCCCGCATTCCGTCATGCTTCGCCTCCGCCGCCCAGCCCGGATCCGTGGGCACCGGTCCGGGGGTCGCCAGCATCGGGGCGATCGCCGGCGGCATCGCCGTGGCCGCGCACATGGCGTGATCTTGGAGGGACGGTTGATGTGTGCGCAGGCGAACCGGGGAACTTCATTAGCATGAGCCGGTGTTGGTGGGGCGGGGGAGACAGGCGGCCGCGTTGACGGCTGTCCTCGACGAGGCGGCGCGCCGGTGCGGTGCCGTGACGGTGGTGCGCGGTGAGGCCGGCATCGGCAAGTCGGCGCTGCTGGCGCACGTGTCGCGGGCCGCGGGGCAACGGGGGTTCCGGGTCGTCACGACGTCCGGGATCCAGGCCGAGGTGCACATCCCGTACGCGGCGCTGCACCGGCTGACCCGGTCGCTCTCGGCCGGCGCTGCCTCGATGGAGATCGACTCGCCGTTCCGGGCCGCGGTGCGGCTGCTGGAGATGCTCGGTGCGGTGCCCGAACCGGTCCTCGTGGCGGTCGAGGACGCGCACTGGCTGGACCCCGGCTCGTGGGAGGCGCTGACCTTCGCGGCGCGGCGGATCGGGTCGGACGCGGTGGCGATGGTGCTGACCGTGCGCGACGGCGAGGACGTCGACCGGCTCCTGGCCCAGGCGGGCCTGCCGGAGATGCGGCTCGAACCGCTGGATCTGCCGCAAGCGGGGGAGCTGCTGGACCGGGTGGCCGCGGGCCTGGCTCCGGCGCTGCGGCAACGGGTGCTCGAGGAGGCGGCCGGCAACCCTCTGGGGCTGGTCGAGCTGGGCGCGGTGGCGGCCCGGTCGGGCGGGGCCGCGCTGCTGCCGTCCCGGCTGCCGCTGAGCACGCGGGTGGAGCGGACGTTCGCCATGCTGGTCGGCGAGCTGCCGCCGGTGACCCGGTCGCTGCTGCTGGTCGCCGCGGCCGACGACGGTGACGGACTGGACGAGATGCTGGCGGCCTGCGGCCGGGTGGAGGGCCGCCCGGTGACCGCCGAGGACATCGAGCCCGCGGTGGTCACCCGGCTCGTCGAGGTCGACGCGGCGTACCGGCTGCGGTTCCGGCATCCGCTGCTGCGCTCGGCGCTGTACCAGTCGGCCGGCGCGGCCCGGCGGCGGCGGGCGCACGCGGCGCTGGCCGAGGTGACGGCCGCCGACCCGGCCCGCCAGGTGTGGCACCGGGCCGCGGCGGCGTCCGGGCCGGACGAGGCGCTGGCCCGCGAGCTGACCGAGACGGCCATGGCGGCCGGGGACCGGCAGGCGGGCGGGGTCGCGCTCGCCGCGTTCGAACGGGCCGTGCAGCTGAGCGAGGACCCGGCCGAGCGCGGACGGCGGCAGCTGGCCGCCGTGAACGTCGCGGTCGAGCTCGGCGACGGCGCGACCGCGCGGCGGATCCTCGGCGAGGTGGCCGGACAGCAGCTGCGGCCGGCGGATCAGGCGTGGCTGTCGTACATGCGGGAGACGCACCTGCAGACCGGGCTGTCCGGCACCGTGCGGTTCGCCGTCTACGCCGAGCTGGTCGACTCGCTGCGCCGCGAGGGCGATCTGCGGCGGGCCGTCGACGCGATGCTCGCCATGACCGTCCTGTTCGTCTGGAGCAATCCGGACGCCGGGACGGCCCGGCTCTACCTGGAGGTCGCCGACCGTCTCGGCGGCGCCGAGGACGATCCGCGCCTCGTCGGCATGATCGCGATGATCGCGCCGATCGAGCGCGGCGCGGTCTGCCTGGAACGGATCGCGCGGCTGCGCACCCGGTTCGACCTCAGCCCGTTCGAGCATCAGACCCTCGGCCTGGCCAGCAGCGCCCTCGGCGCCCTGGACGTGGCGGCGCACTTCTACGCCGAGGCGGCCACCGGCGCACGCGCTCAGGGCCGGATCGGCGTCCTGGCGCAACTGTTGTCGACCCAGGCGTTCGTGGCCGCCTTCCAGTCCGACAGCACCACGGCGATGACGGCCGCGACCGAAGGGGTGTCCCTGGCCGCCGAGACCGGCCAGCGGGCGTGGGGCCTGACCGCACGGCTGGCGCTCGGCCACGCCCACGCGCTGCGCGGCGACGGGGACGCGGCCCGGCAGATCGCGGACCTCGGCGAGAGCGTCCTGCTGACCGGCGGGCGGCTGCCGATGATGGCGCTGGTGCAGACGATCCGGGGCGTGGCCGCGCTGGCCGAGGGCCGGCCCCAGGACGCGTACCGCCACTTCCGCCGCGTCTTCGATCCGGCCGACACCCCGTACCATGTCGGCACCCAGATGAAGATCGTCGGGCATGTCGCGGAGGCCGCCGCCTGGAGCGGGCAGGGGGAGTCGCTGCGCGAGCTGATCGCGCCGCTGCGGCCGATCGCCGAGCAGAGCCGCTGTCCCTCGCTGCTGGTGGGGCTTCGGTACGCCGACGCGGTCCTCGCCGGTGACGCCGAGGCGTACGAGGCCGCGCTCGCCGCCGACCTGTCCGCCTGGCCGTTCGAACGGGCCCGGTTGCAGCACTCGTACGGCACCTGGCTGCGCCGCCGGCGACGGGGCGCCGAATCCCGCCCCCTGCTGCGCGCCGCGGCCACGACCTTCGACGCGCTCGGCGCCCGGCCGTGGGCCGACCGCTGCCGCGCCGAACTGCGCGCCTCCGGCGAGACGCTGCGCCGCCCGGCCGACGCGGCGGGCACCCTGACGCCGCAGGAGCTGCAGATCGCCGCGCTCGCCGCCGAGGGCCTGAGCAACCCGGAGATCGCCGAGCGGCTCTTCCTGTCGCCCCGCACGATCTCCACCCACCTCTACCGCATCTACCCGAAACTCGGCATCAAGTCGCGCGGGGAGCTGTCCCGGGCCCTGTCCACGATTACGTAAACCGACGTACGCGAGCGGGGCGGCGCCACCCCTACGGTGATCCCGTTCCCGCGTACGCGTTCGAGGAGAGCTGACATGTCGCCGCAAACGGATCTGGCCCAGGTCGAGGCCGCCAACGCCAGTGGGCGCACGCCGGTCGTGTTCATCCACGGGCTGTGGCTGCTGCCGTCCAGCTGGCAGCGGTGGGCCGAGGTGTTCGCCGAGGCCGGGTACGCGCCCGTCGTGCCCGGCTGGCCGGACGACCCGGACACCGTCGAGGAGGCCAACGCCCACCCCGGCGTGTTCGCGAAGAAGAGCGTCGGCCAGGTCGCCGACCACTTCTGCGGGCTCATCGGCAAGCTCGACCGCAAGCCGGCGGTGATCGGGCACTCGTTCGGCGGCCTGCTCGCGCAGATCAGCGCCGGCCGCGGCCTGTCCGCCGCGACGGTGGCGATCGACCCGGCCCCGTTCCGCGGTGTCCTGCCGCTGCCGATCAGCGCGCTGCGGGTGGCGAGCGCCGTCATCGGCAACCCCGCCAACTATCACCGGGCCGTCCCGCTCACCTACGACCAGTTCCGGTACGGCTTCGCCAACGCGGTCACCGAGGAGGAGGCGCGGGAGCTGTACGCCACGTACGCGGTGCCGGCGTCCGGCGAGCCGCTGTTCCAGGCCGCCACCGCCAACCTCAACCCGTGGACCGAGGTCAAGGTCGACACCGGCAACCCGCAACGCGGCCCGCTGCTGATCATCTCGGGGGAGAAGGACCACACCGTGCCGTGGGCCATCGCCAACGCGTCCTACAAGCAGCAGAAGGACAACTCCAACCCAACCGAGATCGTCGAGATGCCGAACCGGGGGCACTCGCTGACCATCGACAGCGGCTGGCGTGAGGTCGCGGACACCGCGCTCGCCTTCGTCCGCCGCCACCAGCCGTGAGCGGGCACGCGCATCACGACAACGCGATCCTGCTGGCCATCCCCGGCGCCATGGACGCCGGACTGGCGACCTTCGCGTTCTGGTTGTCACTGGCGGTTGCCCTGGCGGCTGCCCTGGCGGTCGCCTTCGTGGTCACCGTCCCGGTCAACCGCTGGCTGATCGCCCGCGGCCGGGGCCACGCCGTCGTCCCGCACTGAGCGGTCGCCGCCGCCCGGCGGGATGGCCGGCACGGTCGCCGAGATCGCCGTGCCGTTGCCCGGCTCCGACTCGATGTCCAGGCGGCCCGCCAGGCGCCGCACCCGCTGCCGCATGCCGGCGAGGCCGAACCCGCCCTCCGCGGAGCCGGCGCCACGGAGGGCGGCGGGTTCGAAGCCGGCGCCGTCGTCCCGGACGTCGAGCGTCACCACGTCGTCCATGTAGGACAAGGTGAGCCCGGCCCGGCGGGCTTGCGCGTGCTTGGCGACGTTGGCGAGGGCTTCCTGCGCGGTACGCAGGAGCGCCACCTCGATGCCGGGATCCAGCGGGCGGGCGTCGCCGGTCGTGGTCACCACCACGTCGACGTGGTTCACCCGCGCCCAGCGCCGCGCCAGGTCGTCGATCGCGTCCGGGAGCCGGGCCTCGGCGAGCAGGGACGGCTGTACGGCATGGACGGTGCGGCGTGCCTCGGTGAGGCTCTCGCGGGCCAGGTCGATCGCGTTCGTCACCCGCCGGTGCGGGCTCGACGCCGCGTCCAGGCTCCGCTCGGCGGCCTGGAGCTGGGTGACGATGCCGGCCAGCCCCTGAGCGACGGTGTCGTGGATCTCCCGCGCCATCCGCTGCCGCTCGTCGAGCACGCCCGCCCGGCGGGCCTGCACGAGCAGCTGGGCGTGCAGGCCGGCGTTCTCCTCCAGCGCCGCCTCCAGCTCCCGGTTGGCCTCGTGCAACGCGGCGAGCGCCCGCCTCTGCTCGGCGTTGCGCAGGTGCGTCAGATCGGCGAAGTGGAAGAACACGGCGGCCAGCACGACGTTGACCGCCCACACGGCGAGCCATTCCCACCACGCGCCGCCGGCGGCGCTCTCCAGCCCGCCCAGGTACGCCACCGCGGAGATCGTCGCGGTGGCGGCGACACCCGCGTAGCGCCACCGCCCACTCAGGTAGACGAACGCCTGCGGGTAGCCGCCGAAGGCGAACAGCCCGAAGAACGGCGCGATCGCGACGAGAGCGCCGGCGAGCACCGTGAGACCCGCGTAGTAGAGGGCCATCACCGGGCGGTTCCGGTGCCATTCCGGGTGCAGGGTGTGGAAGAAAAGCACCCAGAGCGCGGCGGCGGCCGCGAGCCCGAGCACGGCGGCGACGGGCACGGGCCCGTCCCAGAGGGGCTGGAGCAGCGTGAGCAGGGTGCTGACCGCCAGCAGGACGTACGGCAGGGCGTTGAAGACCGCCATCTCCCTGCGCTCCGAGCGATCGAACTCGGCGCGCAGCTCGGCCTCGATGCCCACGGCCTGCTCCCCTTCGTCCACCCCAGCATGCCAGCTGGGTGCCGAAGCGGGTGCCCGCGGTCAGCTCATCGGCCGCTGAGGAAGGTCGTGCTGTTGGCCTGGGCGTCCTGGAGCAACTCGCATGCCCGTTCCACCGCGGTGGCGGCCTCGCGCAGTTGCTGCCGCGCGTCGATCAGCGCTTGGTTGTCGGTCCGCTCCACTTCCAGCCGGGTGGCCGCTCTGCAGAGCGCGACGGAATGCTTCGACAGCTCTTCTTCGGATTGCTCCGCGGTCGCGGCACATTTCTCGACGGCCGCCGTGATGTCCGGGGGATCGCTGTCGTTGTCGAAGTAGCTTTCGGATCTCCATGTTGGAGCAACGCCGGACGGTGACATATCGATGACGCTAAGTGCGGTTTGGCCTGCCGGTCCATGACGCCATCATGATGGCACAGCCCCGCCATGGAGTGTCCGGCTGGCGCACGGGACGGGGCGTCGACAAGGATCAACGGGCGTCTGTCCCGGATGAGGAGGAGGCCACGATCTCATGCTTGTGCGGATCGCCGTGGCCGATCCTCTGCCCGTCTTCCGGCACGGTGTCGTCGAGATCTTGCGCGATGCCGGATTCGAGCCGGAGACGCCGGACGATCTCTTCGGGTGGGTTCGAGACGAGCAGACCACCGTCGTGGTCCTCACCCTGAAGAGTGAGGCGGACTGGCGGACCCTCGAAGGTTTGCGCCGGACGGCCTCCGATCTGGTGCTCATCGCCCTGCTCGAGGAGATGTCCGTGCGTGACTCCGTGCGTGCCCTTCGGGCTGGCGCGGCATGCGTCATGGCTCGCGACGCCACCCCAGCGGCATTTCGTGAGCGGTTCCGAGCTGTGGTCCGCGGCGAAAGCGTGGTCCCCGTCGACGTGCTGCGCGAGCTGACCGCGCCCGCAACGGACCCTGCCGTGCCGGACGAGCCGTCGCCGGCCGAACGCCATTGGCTGCGTGGCCTGGCCCAGGGTGCCACCGTCGGGCGGTTGGCGGCCGAAGCCGGCTACTCCGAGCGCATGATGTTCCGGCTGCTGCGCGATCTCTACACGCGGATGGGCGCTCGGGACAGGACGGACGCGCTCATCATGGCGCAGCATCGTGGCTGGCTCTGATCAGCCGAGCAGTGCCTTGATCCGGGGCAACGGGTTGCCCGGCGAGCCGGCGATCAGGGTGGCGAAGAACTCACGCCGCCGGAATCGCGCACCGCCCAAGTCCACGATGTCCCGGGCCGCCAGATAGGCGTCGAGCGCCGGCTGCTCACCTCGCTCCGGTTGCAGCAACGCGAGTCCGGAGAGCGCGAGACCCTCGATCTCGTAGGCGCGATAGCTTCCGGGCGACGTCTCGCGTAAGGCACGAGCCAGCTCCACCGCCTCGGCGAAGGCCCGCCGGGTGGGCTCCCCTCTGTTGCCGTCGCGCAGGAAGGCGACGCCCTGCATGGCGAAGGCCTCGGCGCCGAGCACGCCCTGGGCATACCGGGTGGCCGGCTTCGCGGCGGTGAGTGCCGGGCCTGGGCAGCCCTTGGTCAGCTCGACGAAGGCGAGAGTCGTGTGCGCGGTGCTCCAGAGGTCCGGATCGCCGACCCGGACCGCCACATCCTGCGCACGCCTCGCCGCGTCCTCGGCGAGCTTGGGGTCCCGCCGGAGCAGGTGGACCCAGGCCTGCAGGTCGTCGCAGCGCGCGATCATGACACGGTCGTTCCCGGCCCGTTTCCGCAAGTCCTCGAGCCGAGCGAGGCTCTCATCGTCCCGGCCACGCTCAAAGCTGATCAAAGCTCGGAGGTAGAGGAGGGGAAGGACCACGTCCGGGTCGGCGGAGTGCCGGTCCGACTCGGCGCGGTCGAGGTGGTCGTCGGCCTCCGCGAAGGCGCCGGCCTCGACGAGGCAGACCGCGAGACCCAGATGCGCCGTGGACACGCCCTTGTGTCCGGCGGGCGATTGGTCCAGCAGGGTCTGATAGTGCTCGGCCGCCTTCGCCACCTGGCCGGCTCGGAAATGGTACGCGGCGAGTTGCACCAGGAACGCCAGGTACGTCGTGGACGGCTTCGGCCCGGCGCTCATGCGCACGCCACCCTCGACCGTCTCGATGGCTTTCTCGAGGTTGCCCTGCTGAGCCAGCGCGTGCCCGGTCAGCATCACGTAGAGCACCTGCTCGCGAAAGCTGAGACGCTCGCCCGAGACCCGGGTCAGCCACGGCGTCAACGCGGCGGTCTGTCCCCAGCCCAAGAGGTAGCGGTCGTTCAGGGAGGCCATCAACCGGACCGCCCGCCCCGGGTCGCCGGCGCTGACGAAGAGGTCGACGGCGTGCAGATCGTCCTCCAGATCGTCGAGGCGAACGGGGTCTCGGCCGGGGACGGTTGCCGCCAAGTACTCCGCGGCCTTCCGGCGCTGCGAGGCGATCTCCGCCTCGGGAATTCTGGTGGTTATCCGGCCGGACTCGCCGCCGGGCACGTAGTAGTGATCGTCGTATCGCCGGATGAGCCGGCAGCGCACCAGTTGGTCGAGCGCGTCGCGCACGTCGCCCACCTCGTCGGAGGGCCGTCCGTCGAGGTGAGCGATCACCGGCGGGCGGACCGGCCGGTCGAGGATCGCCAGGAGGCGGAGGGCGCGCCTCCGCGGCTCGTCCAGGCTCGACAGCAGCGTCCTCGTCAAAGCCTTGGAGTCCGACGCGACATCGATCGGATCGGGGCCGGTCTCTGCCTTGATCGCCTGAATGCCCAGGACCAGTTCGGCGGTTCGGGGGTGGCGGCCGGTCGCCTTGGCCAGCGCGCCCACGCGTGGAGCGGGAGCGCCCGGGATCGCCACGTCGCCCACGAATGCCCGGAAGTACTCCTGCGGCAGTCCGGCCGTCACCGATACTGTCTCTATGTCGCGGGGGCGAGGCAGCGGCTTCTCCGAGGCGAAGAGCACCTTGACGCGATGCTCCTCCCGTTGGTCCCTCAGGGTGTCGAAGACCAGGCCGAGTGCCTCGTCCAGCCACTCGCTCGCACCGGTCGCGAAGAGATCCTGTGCGTCGTCGACCACCAGCCAGACACGGCTCTTTCCGAGCTCCCTGAGCACGTCCTTCGACCGCATAACCAGGTCGGAGCCGCCGTCGCTCAGACGTTCCAGCAACCGCTGTCGATCGCCAGGGTCGGAGACGGCCGAGGCGAGCCTCTCCAGCACCGAGAAGGCGTTGACCCCGGGAAACCCCCGAACCGCCAGGTAACCCGCCCCGACGTTGTCCGGCCGATTGCGCAGCAGCTCGGCGACGATCGCGGTCTTGCCGATGCCGGGCGCGCCCACCAACTGGACGAACACTCCCTCGTCCCGCGTCATCTTCGTCGTGAGGGCGTCGAGCGGGGTTCGGCGGTCGCGCAGGGTGCCGGGCACGAACTCGGGCAGTCCGGCCACCTCACGGTCGTCCTCGGTCGTGTCGGAGCTGGGCGTCGTCGTCTCGCTGGAGCCGCTGCTGAGGCGCCACAACGGGATCGCCACCAGGACGCCTACGGCGGTGAGGACAATGACGGACGGCCACGGATTCGTCTGGATCAGCCGGAGCGGGCCTGGCCATGCCGCTTTCTCGTCGCCTGTCGCACCGTTGATCGCGATACCGACGAGCGTGGTCAGGATGCCGGTGACAGCAACAAGCAGAGCGGCCGCGAGCGGCCGGAAATGGCCTTTGAATCGCACCGGCACCTCCCACGCACCCGCCACGCCCGCTCACCATGACATGGTTCTGCCATTGATCGCCATCACTCTGTGCGGCAACCCGCGTGACGAAGGGTGAGCGAACTGGTGCCCAGCGGCCCTGGCCCCGGGGACGTCCTTCCCTAGGGCGCGAGATCACCCCGTTCATACCGTTGGGGGTATCAAGCGAGGGGGTGCATGTCGTGCGACGGCTTCTCGTTCTGGGCGCCGGCACCGCGGGCACGATGGCGGTCAACAAGCTGCGCCGGAGACTGCGCCGGGACGCATGGCGGACCGACCGGACGCTCCGGAGACACGCCGTCCTGCCGGAACACCGTAAGGAGACGATGATGAACCGCAACCCGTTTGGCTTCCCGGCCTATATGCGCGCCGCCCGGCAACGGCTCGCGGACATTCCCACCTCGACCGCGCAGACCCCGGCCGGTCCCGTTCAATACCTCGACCGGGGTGCCGGCTTCCCGATCCTGCTGGTGCACGGCGTCTTCGGCGGGCACGACGCGGCGGTGCGCCTGGCCGAGCCCGAGATCCTGGCCGGCCACCGGCTGATCGCCCCGTCGCGCTTCGGTTACCTCGGCACCCCGATGCCCCGGCGGGCCACCGTGGCGCTCCAGGCCGACACCCACGCCGCGCTGCTGGACGTGCTCGGTGTCGACCGTGCCGTGGTCTACGCCGGATCGGCCGGTGGCACCTCGGCCCTGCAACTGGCGATCCGCCACCCGGACCGGGTGGCGGCCCTGGTGCTGCAATCGACGAACGTGACCGGGCCGCACCACGACCGCGACATCATGCCGCGCGCGGTGGCGTACCGGCTCTGGCGGTCGGAGCTGCTGATGTGGCTCGTGCGCACCTACCTGCCCGGCGTCATCACGTCTTTGATGGGCGTCCCGCGGGACCTGCCGTTGACCGACGCCGACCGCCGGCGCCTCGCCCTGGAACTGGACTCGATCTTCCCGGTGCGGCCGCGGGTCGAGGGCATCATGTTCGACGCCTTCACCGGCAACCGCGACATCAACGGGTGCCGGCTGGAGCGGATCACCTGCCCGACCCTGTTCGTCCACTTCCGCGACGACGGTGGGCCACCCTACGACGAGGCCGTGGCCATGTGCCGGCGCATTCCGGGCGCCCGCCTGGTGACCGGGGAGCACGGCGGGCACCTGGGGCTCGGCGACCACCCCGAGATCACCGCGGCCATCCGGCGGTTCTTGGCGACGGTGACCACGAGCGCCAGGCCGGCGGCCGCGGACGCGTAGGGAGGAAGCGATGGCCGGACACGAAGCGAGACTCGCGGCCCGAGAGGCACCCGCCGACCTCGCGCCGACGCCGGACGGCGACGCGCCCTGGATCTCGCTCTTCCGCGCCGGAGCCGTCGCGGCGGCTCTGGCGGTCGTCTCGTACGTCGCGGCCCTGATCATCGTCGGTGTCACGAGCCCGCCACCGACGTCGGGCGGCGCCGCCATGCTGGAGTTCGTCGGCGCGCACCGCACCGTCTACATCGTGCGGCAGCTGCTCTGGATGACGCCGAGCCTGTTCCTGATGGTGGTCTTCCTCGCCCTGGCGGTGGCGCTGCGCGCCCGGAGCAGGAGCCTGGCCGCCGTCGCCGGCCTCATCGCCGTCAGCTCCTGGGTGCTGACGTTCGCGTGGCCGGCCACGGGTGACGGATCGCTGGCCATGGTCGTGCTCAGCGACAAGTACGCGGAGGCGGGCACGCTGGGGCAGCGGGCGCCGTTCGCGGCCGGTGCCGAGGTGCTGATCGCGCTCAACGACGTACCGGCCGTGATCGGCGTGCTCCAGACGCTCGGCATCCTGCTGATCGCGCTGCTGATGCTGCGCGGGCCGTTCGGCGCCGGAGCCGCCTGGCTCGGCATCGCGACGGGCGCCGTCGGGATGCTCTCGGAGGCGCTCCGGCCGTTGCTCGGCTGGGCCTACGCCGGCTACGGCCTGCTGCTGTTCGTCTGGCTGGGCTGGATCGCGGTCGCGCTCTGGCGGCACGGCCGACGCGGGTAGCCCCTGCGCCTATCGTGTCGCCCCGGCGGGAGTGCGTTCGTCCCGTACGGGGCTGAGCGCCTCCGGATCGATGTGCAACGTCGACAGGAGGCTGCGATTCCTGGCGACGTCGACGACCTCGGGCAGCGTGCGCTCGACCCAGTCGGCGCGGGCGGTGAGCCCTCGGGAACGCAGCACGGCGACGATGTCGGCTCGGCTGAGGGTCATGGCGAAACCGTCCTTTCCTGAGCTCTTGTCGATCGCGGTCGGCCGCAGCAGCGGAATCGTGTCCATACACTCTGGATAGTCCGGTGCGGTCACCGGGGCCAGGGAACAAGGTCCCGGGTCCGGGGGGCCGTGCCGACGTCGCCGGCGATCAATCGCGGTCCTGTTCCTCGTCGGGTGGCGGCGCATCGGTGAACAGGGCGAGCAGATCGCCGATGCGGCGGTCGGCCTCCGCCGGGTGCCGGAAGTGTCCCCGCGGGTTGACGGTGTATCGATTGCGGCGCCCCACGCGCGTGTGCTCGAGGTAGCCCGCGTCCTCGAGATCGGCCACGATGGCCTGCGCCGCGCGCTCGGTGATGCCCACGGTCTCCGCGATCTCCCGTAGCCGGGCGCCCGGGTCGCGCGCGATGGCCAGCAGCACATGCGCGTGGTTCGTCAGGAAAGTCCAAGTCGGCATGAGCGCCTCCGTCGTTGTCATACGAATCATAATTCAGGAATACTGGTTCGTAGTTCGAGGGGGAGTACCCGGCGTTCGACGCGTTGCCGTCAGTACGGACCTGGCCATCCAGGTCTCGGTGACGCGGCCACCGGCAAGGTGGTGCGGGGAGACCGTCGACCGGTGACGCCGGCCCACGCGGCCGGCCGGTCGAAGGGAGTTCCGTCGTGCTGGTGCCCTGGTGGGCATGGGTTCTCGTGATGGGTGCCGTTGCGCTGATGCTGGCGGTCGACCTGTTCCTGCACCGCGACAACCACGTCATCGGCTTCCGGGAGGCGGCGACCTGGTCCGCGGTCTGGATCGGTGCCGGTCTGCTGTTCGGAGCGCTGCTGTGGTGGTGGCAGGGCCCGGACGTGGCCGGCACCTACTACGCCGGCTATCTGATCGAGAAGGCGCTGTCGGTCGACAACGTCTTCGTCTTCGCAATGGTGTTCTCGGCCTTCGCCGTGCCGGAGGCGCTGCGGCACAAAGTGCTCTTCTGGGGCGTCGTCGGCGCGCTCGTCATGCGGCTGGTGTTCATCTTCGTCGGCGTCGAGCTGCTCGAGACGTTCTTCTGGACGGCGTACGTCTTCGGCGCCTTCCTGATCTGGACCGGCTACCGTATGGCGTTCCGGCACGGCGAGCAGACGCCACCGGACCGTAACCCCGTCGTCCGCCTCGTGCGCCGCCTCGTGCCGACCGATCCGGCTTACCACGGCGACCGGTTCTTCACGCGGGTCCGCGGCCGTCGCGTGGCCACGCTGCTGTTCGTCGTCCTGATCGCGGTCGAGGCCACCGATCTGATCTTCGCCATCGACTCGGTGGCCGCGGTCCTCGCGATCACCACCAGCCCGTTCCTCGTCTGGACGGCGAACGCCTTCGCGATCCTGGGCCTGCGCAGCCTCTACTTCTGCCTGGCCGGTCTGCTGCGCCGCTTCGTGCACCTGCACTACGGTCTCGCGGTGCTGCTCGCCTTCGCGGGTGTCAAGCTCATCCTCGCCGAGACGCCGGTCGGCAAGCTGCCGATACCGCTGACTCTCGGCGTCATCGTGGCGACCATCGCGGTGTCCATCGTCTGGAGCTTGCGCAGCGGCGTGGTCATGACGTGGCCGCCTCGGGAACGAGGCTGAAGGCGCTCTCCTCCTCCTGCCCGGCCGAGGGCTTTCGGCCCTGTCCATGCCCGGGGCGGCGGCGCGATGATGCGGCTGTCGGCGTGCGGACACGCCGGCGCTCCGGCTCAGGATCGAAGAACTGATCGTGATGGAACCTGCCTGTGGTGTCCTCACCGGCGGCCTGCCCTGCCTGGCCGTCGGCACCGGACCGCCGGTGGTCCTCCTTCCCGGGATCAGCGGCGACAACGCCGATCCGCGATGCCGGGAGCGGCGGGCCCAGGTGCGCGCCTTCCGCAAGCTGACGGGCCGCTTCACGTTGTACGTGATCAACCGGCGGCCCGGGCTCGCGCGGGGCGTGACGATGCGCGACCTCGCCGACGACTACGCGGCCGCCGTCCGCCACGAGTTCGGCGGCCGCCCGGTGCCGGTGATCGGCGTGTCCACCGGCGGCTCGATCGCCCAGCTCCTGGCGGCCGGCCACCCGGACCTGGTGAGCCGGCTGGTCCTCGTCGCCAGCGCGCACCGGCTCTCCGCCGGCGGCCGTCGCGCTCAGCGTGCTCTGGCCCGGCACGCCGCGGCGGGGCGGCCGAGGCGCGCGTGGGCGTCGACGGGCCCGGCCCTGGCGGGCAGCCGCGCCGGAGGGTGGTCGTTCACCCTCCTGCTGTGGCTGCTCGGCCGCCGCATGGCCCCGCCCGACGTCACCGATCTCGTGGTCACGGTCGAGGCGGAGGACACCTTCGACGCCGCTCCCCGGCTCGGCGAGATCGCCGCACCCACGCTCGTCATCGGTGGCGAACGCGACGGCTTCTACAGTGCGCGGCTGTTCCGGGAGACCGCGTACCGCATCCCGGACGCGCGTCTGCTGCTGTACCGGCGCAAGGGCCATGCCGCGACCGTGGCCGCCGGCGCCACCAGCCGGGAGATCCTGCGCTTCCTCGGCGCCCGCCCGGGCGGGGGATCAGCCGGATCCGCAAACTCGTGAACGACCTCACCTCGGGGAAGTGGTACCGGTGACTACTGCCATATCGATCGCGGGACTGGTGAAGGACTTCGGCCGCGGCGCGAGGGCCCTGGACCACCTCGACCTGGAGGTGCGGACCGGCGAGGTGCACGGCTTCCTCGGGCCGAACGGCGCGGGGAAGACCACCACGATCCGCGTGCTGCTGGGGCTGCTGCGCGCCGACGCGGGCCGTGCCGAGATCCTCGGCGGTGAGCCGTGGCGCGACGCCGTGGCGCTGCACCGGCGCCTCGCCTATGTGCCCGGTGAGGTGAACCTGTGGCCCAATCTCACCGGCGGGGAGGTGATCGACCTGCTCGGCGACCTGCGTGGCGGGATCGACGCGCGCCGCCGGGACCGGCTGCTCGACCGGTTCCAGCTCGACCCGGCCAAGCGGATCCGGGCCTACTCGAAGGGCAACCGGCAGAAGGTCGCCCTGGTGGCGGCGTTCTCGTCGGACGTCGAGCTCTATCTGCTCGACGAGCCCACCTCGGGGCTGGACCCGCTGATGGAGGGCGTGTTCCAGGACGTGGTCCGGGAACTGCGGGCCGCGGGCCGGAGCATCCTGCTCTCCAGCCACATCCTGTCCGAGGTCGAGGCGCTGTGCGACCGCGTCACGATCATCCGGGACGGGCGGGCGGCGGAGAGCGGCACGTTCGACGAGCTGCGCCACCTGACGCGTACGTCGGTCGTGGTCGACACGGCCGAGCCGCCGGCCTCGGTCATCGGGTGGCCGGGCGTGCACGACGCCCACGTGCGCGGTGGCCACGCCGAGTTCAGCGTCGATCCGGACGAGCTGAACCACGTCCTGGCGCACCTGGTCGGCCTGCAAGTGCGGTCGATGGTCACGTCGCCGCCGACCCTGGAGGAGCTCTTCAAGCGGCACTACGGCGCGGAGACGGCGGTGCGGTCATGAACGGCTTCGCCGGTACGGCGCGCCTGGTCCGGCTGGCCCTGCGGCGCGATCGCATCGTCCTGCCCGCCTGGATCCTGGGCATGGCCGGATTCCTCGCGGCGACCACCGCCATGTTCGCGGAGCAGTACGCCCGGCATCCGGCCCTGCTCGTGCCGGACACCCGGATCGTCGTGGAGAACCCGGGCATGCGGGTGCTGGGCCTGGTCACCGGGGCGCACGTCGGCGGGTACGCGCTGCATCGGGACGCGCTGACCCTGGCCGTGCTCGCCGCCGTGATGAGCATGCTCGCGGTCGTCCGGCACACCCGCCAGGCGGAGGAGCTCGGCCGTGAGGAGATGCTGCGGGCCGGTGTGACCGGCCGCTACGCGTCGCCGGCCGCGGCGGTGACCGTCGCGTTCGGGGCGAACCTGGTGCTGGCCCTTCTGCTCGGGGCCGCGATGGTGGCCGCGGGTCAGCCGGTCGGCGGCTCGATGGCCGGCGGCGCCTCGATCGCCCTGGTGGGGGTGGCCTTCACCGGCGTGGCCGCGGTGGCGTCCCAGTTGTCGTCGACCACGCGGGGCGCGATCGGCCTCTCCGGAGCGGTTCTCGGCCTCGCGTTCCTGCTCGCGGCGCTGGGCAACATGCTCGGCACCGTGGCCCCGGACGCGCTGCGCGTCACCAGTGCCTGGCCGGCCTGGCTCTCCCCGATCGGGTGGGGCCAGCAGATGCGCCCGTTCGCGGACAACCTGTGGTGGCCGGCGGCGCTCGCGGTGCCGGCGATGCTGCTCCTGTTCGGCGTGGCCGTCCTGCTGCTCGGCCGGCGCGACGTGGGCCGGGGGGTGTGGCCCGAACGCCGTGGCGCCGCCCACGCGAGCGCGGCCCTGCGCAGTCCCACCGGTCTGGTGTGGCGGCAGCAGCGGGGGACGCTGCTCGGCTGGTCGGTCGGCCTGCTCGGCTTCGGCGCGGTCTTCGGGGCGCTGAGCGAGGAGATCAAAGGACTCGAGGGCGAGGCCGCGGAGTGGTACGCCACGTTCGGCTCCGGTGGCGGCCTGCTCGGCGCCTACTGGACGTCGATGATGCAGATCGCCGGGACGGCCGTCGCGGTGTATGTGGTGACGCTCCTGCTGCGGCTGCACCAGGACGAGTCGCGGGGCACGATCGAGCCGCTGCTCGGCGCCGCCGTGTCGCGGCTTCACTGGCTGCGCGCGTACGCGATCAACGCGCTGGCCGGGGCGGCCGGTCTGCTGCTGCTCTTCGCGGTGGCGATGGGTGTCGCGGGTGGTCAGGTGTCCGGCGGCCGGATGTCGCTCGTGGGCGATCTGGCCGGCGCGGCGCTCGTCCAGCTTCCCGCCGTCTGCCTGCTGGGCGCCGCGGTGGTGGTCCTGATCATGGCGATGCCGCGCCGGCCGGCCGGCGCGAGCTGGGCGATCGTCGTGTTCACCGTCGTCACCGGCCCGATGTTCGGCCCCTCGCTGAACCTGCCCACGTGGCTGCTGAACCTCTCGCCGTTCAACCACGTGCCGAACGTGCCGGCCGAAGAGGCCGCCGCCGGGCCGTTGCTGGGGCTGGCTCTGGGCGCCTTGGTGCTGTCCGTCGCCGGGGCGGCGCTGCTGCGCCGGCGGGACCTCGTCCTGCCGGCTTGACGGGTGCGGTCGGCGTTCGTCGCGGTGCCCGGCGTGCTCATCGGCGGTACTCGGTGCGGGCGTGCTCGTTGTACGGGGCCGGCTGCACCGTGGCGCGAATGCGGGGAAGATCCGACCCCGCTTGATCGCCCCACACGACGCTGACCCGGGTGCCGGGGGTGGCGTGCTCCGGCGCGACCAGTGACAGGGCGGGGACCGCGTACGGGTGCTGCGAAGCCGTGTGGTACGTCGTGCCGATCGAGCCTTCCCCGGTCTCGATGCGCTGGCGGGCGGAGCTGAGGACGAAGTCGTCGCCCAGCACCCGGCGGACGTCGTCGTTGGCGAAGACCAGGGTGACCTTCGCGTACCGGACGTTGTCCTTCGCCTTGACCAGGGCGTCGCGGCCGATGAAGTCGTGGTCGAGGTGGACGAGGCGGCCGTGGTGGGGTCGGTGTGGATGGCGAGGGTGGGTGAGGGGATCCAGCCGCTCTCGACCGAGGCGGTGGTGTAGGCGAGCGCTCCGCCGCGCGGCGAACAGGCCCTTCTGCCCTGTGGCTCCTCGTTTTCCGGCGATACGTTGCAGGGACCACAGGAGGTGATCCCATGAGCATTTGTCCTTGGTGTCACGGCACCGGACGCGGTCACCGGCCTCGTAGGGAGGATTGGTGGTGCCGCACATGCCTCAGCAAGCGAATCTGCGCGCATTACTACCGGCAGCCATGCATGAGGTGCTATGGGTCGGGAACGATCGCTGAGGTGAGAAGGGTGCGGTCGAGGCGCGGGAGCACCCGCTGAGAATTCGCCGCCGGAAGCGGGCCGGTCGGCCCTGTCCGCGGTGTCGCCTCGCGGGCAGGGTGGCAGTGTGTCGGGTGCCGTGCTCGTCGTCGAGGACGATCGGGAGCTGCGGGAGCTGGTCCGCCGTTATCTGGAGCGGGCCGGTCACGCGGTGCGCAGCACCGGATCCGGGGCCGAGGCGATCGAGCTGGTGACCGGCGGCGGGGTGGAGCTGGTCGTGCTGGACCTCGGCCTGCCCGACGTGGACGGCCGGGAGGTGCTGGCCGTCGCGCGCGAGGGTGGCCGGGAGGTGCCGGTGGTGGTGCTGACCGCGCGGAGCAGTGTCGACGACCGGATCGAAGGGCTGCGCGGCGGCGCCGACGACTACGTGACCAAGCCGTTCTCGCCGACCGAGTTGGTGCTGCGTGTCGAGGCGGTGCTGCACCGCACCCGTGCCGCGACCGGCGGTGGCGCCGGCGCGGTGACGTTCGGCGGTGGGCGGCTGCGCCTCGACGAGGCCCGGCACGAGGCGCACCTCGACGGGGCTCTGCTGGAGCTCACGCCGACCGAGTGGGGCGTGCTGACCGCGCTGGCCGCCACGCCCGGGCGGGTCTACTCGCGCTACGAGCTGATCAATCAGGTCCGGGGGTACGAGTTCCCCGGTTACGAGCGCACGATCGACTCGCACGTGAAGAACCTGCGCCGCAAGCTCGGGCCGGACGCCGCGCACCTCGTGGCGACCGTGCTCGGCGTCGGCTACCGGCTGGGGTGGTCGCGTGACCGGTGACCGCTCGGCGCTGACCGGCCCGCTGGGCCGTCGCCTCCTGGCGGCGTTCGTGCTGGTGGCGTTCTCCTCGGTGGTGGTGCTGACGGTTGCCGCGCTGGTCGCCACCGACCGCGGGCTCGCCAGCGCGGCCCGGCAGGACCGGCAGCGGGTCGCGGCCCAGGTGGCGAGCGCCGCCGCCGACGGGTACGCACGCTCGGGTGACTGGAGCGGCGCGGACCTGTCGGCCGCGTCGGCGCTCGCCGCCGCGGCCGACGCCCGGCTGGTGGTGCGGGACACGGGTGGGGTCATGGTGTGGCCGGGCCGTGGCATGGGACCCGGCGCGGGCGGCATGCACGGTGCGGACGCATCCGCGCCGGTCGTGGAGCAGCCGGTCGACGTCGGCGGGCAGCGGGTCGGCAGCGTCCGGCTGGCGTTTCCGGCGAGTGTGCCCGCCGGCCGCACGGTCGCCTGGTCGTGGGTGGCCGGGGCGGCGGCTGCGGCGTTGCTGGCGTCGCTGCTGGTGAGCGCCTTCGTCTCCGGCCGGCTGGCCCGGCCGCTGGTGGCCCTGGCCGGGACGGCACACCGGTTCGCCGCCGGTGACCGCACGGCCCGTGCCCGGCTGCGGGCGCCGGGCGAGCTGGGCGAGGTGGCGCAGGCGTTCGACACCATGGCCGACGAGATCGTGCGGGCGGATACCGTCCGCCGCCGGGTGGCCGCCGACATCGCGCACGAGTTGCGTACGCCGCTGGCCGGATTGCAGGCGGGCCTGGAGGAGCTTCGCGACGGGCTCCGGGCGGCCGACGCGCCGCGGCTGGCGGCCCTGCACGACCAGTCCCTGCGGCTGGGCCGGATCGTGCAGGACCTCGCCGATCTGTCGGCTGCCGAGTCCGCCGCCCTGTCCCTGCGCCTGACCGAGACCGATCTGGCGCGGATCGCCGCCGCGGCGCTGGCGGCGCAGCGCCCCCGGCTGGACGCCGCCGGGCTGGCCGTGAGCACCGACCTCGACCGGCGTGTGCCGGTGCGGGCCGATCCGGACCGGCTGCATCAGGCCGTGGGCAACCTGCTCGCCAACGCCGCCCGTTACTGCCGGCCCGGTGACCGGCTGCACGTGCAAGCGCGGGCCGAGGAGGGCCACGCCGTGATCCGCGTCGCGGACACCGGCCCGGGCATGGCGCCCGACGAGCTTCCGCACGCGTTCGACCGCCTGTGGCGCGGCCGGGACACTGCCGGCACCACCGGCTCCGGCATCGGCCTCGCCGTCGTCCGGGAGCTGGTCACCGCGCACGGCGGCACGGTCGCCCTCGACTCGCCGGACGGTGGCGGCGTGACCGTGACCATGCGGCTGCCCCTGGCCGGCGGTGTCACCGGGTCGCCCAGCGGGTGAAGGCGGCCAGGTGACGCTGCGAGGCGGCGAGCAGGTTGGTGTAGACCTGTTTGACGTCCGGCGCGGTCAGCCCGGCGAGGGCGGCCTTCAGGGCGTCGATGTCGGCGCGTTCCACCTGCTGCCCGGCGGCCAGCGCGGCGGACCGGCTCTGCTCGCCCTGCGCGAGCAGCTTGTCGTAGGTGGCCTGCACGGCCTTGTCGGTGAACCGGCCGGCCGGTTGCCCGGTGGTGGGGTCGCTGAGGCCGTAACGCTGAAGCAGCGTGCGGACCAGGCTCAGGTGCCGGGTCTCCGCGGCGGCGATGTGGTCGAACACGACAGCGTCGTAGCGGGCCGCGAACGCCTGGTACAGGTCGTGCGCGAGCTTCTCCTCCTGCGCCATGGACGCCAGCGTCGTCTTCTGCGCGGCGGTCAGCGTGCCCTGCTGGTCGGTGACCGGCACCCGGTAGCAGGTGCCGTCCTCGTAGCCGGAACCCATCCCGTAGCCGGAACCCATGCCATAACCGGAACCCATGCCATAACCGGAACCCATGCCGGAGCCGGGGCCCATGCCGTTGCCTCGCGCGCCGGGGCCGGGGGTCGCCGTGCCGGACGGGCCGGGGCCGAACGGGCCGTCGCCGGCCAGTGCCGGAGCCGCGATCGCGAGCCCACCCAGCCCGAGCGTGCCGGCCGCGACCAGGGCGGCCGTGCGGCGGGTCATCGTCTTCATGACTCCTCCCTTCCTTTCGTCACCTCCACAGTGGCCCGCCGGGATGGTGGCGGTGTGCAACCGGCATGGAGAGCGTGTGGAGAACCCGGCCGGGGGACTCGCGCTGCGACGCTCGTGCTCGCCTCAGCGCCCGCTGGGGTTCACCGTGGGCGGCGGGGACGGCGGCACGGTGGTCTGCTGGACGGTGGGCGACGGCGTGGTGCCCGTCTGCCCGCCCGTGGGTGTTCCCGTGGGCGTTCCCGTCGGAGTCTTCGTCGGAGTCTTGGTGGGTGTGGCGGTGGGCGTGCCGGTCGGTGTCCCCGTGGGGGTCTTCGGCGGGGTCCTGGTCGGCGTGGCTGTCGGGTTCCGATGCGTCGTCGTGGGTGTCGAGGGCTCGGTGGAGTGGTCCTCCTCGCCGGACGGCGAGCCGTCGGGGACGGGCGCCGGCCGGCTGGTGGCGGGGGAGGACGGTGTGGCCGGTGCCGACGTCGAGGGACTCGGCGCCGGTGGGTGCGATCCGAACGGATCGGTGAGCGCCAGGGCGGCGGACGCGCCGAGGAGGGTCACCAGCGCCAGCAGGACCACCAGCAGAGCGCGTGGACGGCGCCGCGGCCTCGCGACAGGTTGCGTCGGCGGGGCGTACCCGGCGCTCAGGTAGTCGGTCGCCACGGCCACAGTGGTGCCCTCGGCGGCGGCCCGCTCGGCGGCCTCCGCCATCGCGGCGGCCGACGGGAAGCGGGCACCCGGCTCCTTCTCGAGCGCGGTCATCACGATGTCGCGCGCCGTCGGCGGGATGTCGGCGGGCAGCGGCGGCGGCTGGTCGTGAAGGTGCTGCACGGCGACCGCGAGCGACCCCTCGCCGAGGAACGGCGGGCGCCCGGCGAGGCAGTGGTAGGCCACCGCGCCCAGCGCGTACACGTCGGCGGCCGGCCCGGCCGTGTGGTGCGACATCCGCTCGGGCGCGAGGTAGTGGGCGGTGCCGATGACCTCGCGCACGCCGGTGAGGGCGGGTGAGCCGCCCGAGCGGGCGATGCCGAAGTCGACCAGCACCGCGGTGCCGTCCGGCTGGACGATGATGTTGCCCGGCTTGACGTCCCGGTGCACGATCCCGGCGTCGTGCGCCGCCTGGAGGGCACGGCCCACCTGGGCGACCGTCGTCATGGTCTCGCGGACCGGCAACCGTCCCGCCTTCGCGATCCGCTCGTCCAGCGGCTGCCCGCCGACCAGGGCCATCACCAGGTACGGATCACCGGGTTCCTTGCCGAAGTCGTACACGTCGGCGATGCCCGGGTGGTGCAGCGCCGCCATGGCACGGGCCTCCTGCCGGAACCGGCTTCGGAACTGCGGGTCGGCGGCCCGGTCGTCGCGGAGCGTCTTCACCGCGACGGCGCGGTTCAGCACGATGTCGGTGCCGTGCCACACGTCGCCCATGCCGCCGGAGGCGATGCGGTCGTCGAGCCGGTAGCGCCGGTCGAGAAGATCCCCGCTGTGGTGAGACATGGTCACTCCTTGATGAGGTCGCGGCGGCGGGCCGGCCTGCGCCCGGGCGGCTGGACCGGCTCGGCGGTCAGCGGCACGGCGGCCGGAATCGGCAGGCGCACCGGGGCGCCGGCGGTGAGGACGACCGGTTCGCCGTGATGCCACAGTTCGATCTCGCCACCACCGTTCCGCAGGGAGTACACGGCCTCGGCCGGCCGGACCTCCACGTGCAGGCGGCGCCCGTGCCAGAGCAGGGAGAACGCCAGCCGGCCGATGCGGCTGGGCAGCCGTGGCGCGAAGGACAGCACACCGCCGTGGTCGCGCATGCCGCCCAGCCCGGCGACCAGCGACAGCCAGCCGCCGGCGAGCGCCGCGATGTGCAGCCCCTCGCTGGTGTTGCGATGCAGGTCGTCGAGGTCGGTCAGGACCGCCTCGCCGATGTAGTCGTGCGCCAGCTCCAGATGGCCGACCTCGGCCGCCAGGACCGCCTGGGCGCAGGCGGAGAGCGAGGAGTCCCGCACGGTGCGCCGCTCGTAGTAGGCGAAGTTGCGAGCCTTGTCCTCGGCGGTGAAGGCGTCGCCGCACCAATGCATGGCGAGCACCAGGTCGGCCTGCTTGACGACCTGGCTGCGATAGAGGTCCAGGTACGGGAAGTGCAGCATGAGCGGGTACTCGCCGGGGCGGGTGGCGGTGAAGTCCCACTCCCGCAGCAGCGTGAACCGCCGCGCCTGCGGATGCACGCCGAGCTTGTCGTCGTACGGGATGCTCATGGCCCCGGCGGCGGTGCGCCAAGCAGTGATCTCCTCGGCGCCGGCGCCGAGCGCCCGGGCCCGCTCCGGCAGGCGCGCCGCGGCGTCGGCGGCCGCGATCAGGTTCCGCCGTGCCATCAGATTGGTGTAGACGTTGTCGTCGGCGAGCGCGGTGTACTCGTCCGGGCCGGTCACGCCGTCGAGGTGAAATTCGCCGTTGCGGTCGTGATGGCCGAAGGACGCCCACAACCGCGCGGTCTCCACCAGCAGGGCGAGGCCCGCGTCCCGTTCGAACATCTCGTCGCCGGTGGCGCCGGCGTACCGCACGACCGCGTCGGCGATGTCGGCCGCGATGTGCATCGCCGCCGTGCCCGCCGGCCAGTACCCGGAGCATTCCTGCCCGCGGATCGTCCGCCACGGGAAGGCCGCGCCGGACCAGCCGAGCATCTGGGCGCGTTCCCTGGCCAGATCGAGCGTGGCGCGCCGCCAGCGCAGGACCTCGGCGGCCGCCGCGGGGTGCACGTACGTCAGGGCGGGGACCACGAAGCGCTCGGTGTCCCAGAAGACGTGCCCGTCGTACCCGGGACCGGTCAGGCCCTTGGCCGCGATCGGCTCACCGCGCAGGCACGCGCCGGCCTGGAAGAGGTGGAAGAGCGCGAAGCGGACCGCCTGCTGCACCTCGGCGTCGCCCTCCACCTCGACGTCAGCGCCGTCCCAGAACGTGTCCAGGAGCGAGCGTTGCGCGGCGAGCAGTCCCTCCCAGCCCTCGAACCGCGCGCCCTCGATCGCGGCCTCGACCTGGTCGCGCAGGGCCGGCAGGGAGCGGCGGCCCGACCAGCCGTACGCCAGGAACTTGACCAGCCGCAACCGCTGCCCGGGCGCCAGCCGGCAGACCACGGTGGTGCGCGCGAGGTCCGGCTCGGCCTCGGTGGCACAGCGCAGGCCGGGAGGGCCCTCGACGAGATGCTCCATCGCGACGGCCAGGCGCAGGCGACTCTCGCGGGTCTTGTGGGCGAGCAGCGCGCCGGTGTCACCCGCGCGGTTCAGCTTGGCGACCAGCGGCGCCCGCAGCACGGCCGAGACCCGCGGGTCCTTCAGCGGGCCGCGCTGTGCCTCGTTCGCGACCAGCTCCGACTGGACGATCACCCGCACCGGCGCGTCGAGCGGCTCCACCTCGTACTCGATCGCGGCCACGGACCGCTGCGCGAGCGAGACCAGCCGCGTGGAGCGGACGCGGACCGCGCGCCCGGCGGCCGTCTCCCACTCCACCTCGCGGCGCAGCACCCCGGCGCGCAGGTCCAGCACCCGCTCGTGCCGGCGCAGCAGACCCTCGCGTACGTCGAAGGGCTCGTCGTCGACCAGCAGCCGGATCACCTTGCCGTTGGTGACGTTCACGATGGTCTGGCCGGACTCCGGATAGCCGTAGCCGCCCTCGGCGTACGGCAGGGGACGCAGCTCGTAGAACGAGTTGAGGTAGGTGCCGGGCAGCGCGTGCGGATCACCCTCGTCGAGGTTGCCCCGCAGGCCGAGATGCCCGTTCGACAGCGCGAAGAGCGACTCCGAGCGCGCCAGCACGGCCCGGTCGAGATACGTCTCGCGCACCTGCCACGGCTCCACGGCGTACGCCGGGTGGCGGATCATCTGCGCCTCCGCTCGCTCGTCCGGGCGGAACGGGCCGCCCCTTCCAGACTGTGCGAGGCCGTCCCGGCTCACGAGGGTCGAACGCCCCGTGTGCTCCCGCCGGCCCGATCCGCAGGTCCCGGATCGTGGGGCCGATCGGCCCTGATGCGGCGGGTGCGCGCCGCCGTACGGTCCGGATTGAAGCTTGTCGAAGGAGGGTGGGCGTGGTGAAGAGCTGGAATGTCGACGATGTGATGACCGGGGCGGTCCTGTCGGTGGACGCTGCCGCCTCCTACCGGGACGTGGTCGACCTGCTGATCGAGCACAGGCTGAGCGCCGTGCCGGTGATCGACGCGTTCCGGCACGTGGTCGGCGTGGTGTCGGAGGCGGACCTGCTGCGCAAGGTGGAGTACGCGGGCGACGAGGAGCCGCGGCTCTTCGACGGCCGCCGCCGTCGCGGCGAGCGGCGCAAGGCGATGGCCAGCACCGTCGCCGACCTGATGAGCACCCCGCCCGTGGTGGCGCTCAGCGGCACGTCGATCGCGGCGGCGGCGCGGCTGATGGACAGGGAGAACGTCAAGCGGCTGCCCGTCGTGGACGACCTCGGGCGGCTCATCGGCATCGTCTCGCGGGCCGACCTGCTCAAGGCCCACCTGCGGCCGGACGAGGACATCCTGGCCGACATCGAGTCGGACGTCCTGCGCCGCTACGTGGACGACGAGGGCACCAGGGTCAGCGCGGCCGTCGTCGACGGCGTGGTCACGTTGTCGGGGCGCGTCCGGCGCTACACGTCGGCCGAGCTGGCCGAGCGGATGAGCCGGCAGGTGGCGGGCGTGGTCGACGTGCGGTCCGCGATCGAGTACGACTACGACGACAGCCAGTCGCTCGGCATCCGCATGGGCACCGTCGCCGGCTGACCACTGTCACCGGATCGCCCGGCCCGGAAGCGGGCCGGGCGATCCGATCGTCACGATCCGACGGTTGCCGGCGGTACCTTCTGCGGCGCCGGTCCGGCCGGTCCGGCCGCCGGCGGGGGTGGTTCGGTGTGGCGGCGGCCGAGACCGACGCCGCCCAGGACGATCAGCCCGATCGCGACGGCGCCGAGCACGATGCCCGTGGTGAGCAGGCCCGCGCCCAGGCCGGTCAGGTCGGGCACCTGGATCCCGCCGCGGACGTCGGCGGCCACGCCCGGCGTGCCGTCGAGGTTGGCGACGACCACGGCGTAGTTGCCGTCGGTCACGTTCCACTCCAGGGTGGTCGTGCCGGGGCCGGTCGCGGAGGAGATCCAGAACGGCTGGGCCGCCGGGTCGGCCAGCGACCGGGTCACGCCGTCGGCGCGGTGGTAGCGCGCCTCGCCCGACCTCAGCGCGGCCAGCTCGTCGTGGGCGGTGCCGGCCAGCCAGGTGTCGACCGCGCTCTCCGGTGCGATGCCGACGAAGAGCGGACGGCCGGACGGCGAGGTGGCGGTCACCCGCAGGCCGCCCACGTCGGCGACGTTGCGCGTCCACAGGCCGGCGTCGGTGATCGTCAGGTTCTCCGCCGTGACGGCCGCCGTGGCGGTGCTCAGCTGCACCGCCGGGCTGGTCACGTAGCCCGCGCCGTCGCGGGACGCGTCCAGGCCGAGCAGCACGGCGCCGCCGATGCCCGTCCCGGCTGCCGGGGCGAGCAGCAGCACGCCGGCCACCAGCGCGACGACGGGACCCGCCGCCGAACCGGCCCGTGGCGGTGCCGCTCGCACCGGCTCGTCCGGTGGCGGCTCGTCCGGCTCGGCGCCGCCCTGGTCCAGCCGGAACGGCGGGTAGCGCGGAGTGAGCAGGGTCAGATACGCGGCGACCCGCAGGTTCCAGCGGGCGATGCCGACCAGCAGGTCGTGCAGGCCGCCCGGGTACCTGGCCGTGAAGAGGAGCGCGAAGCCGGCGATCAGCACGGCGGCGCCGACGACGCTCACCGGGACGCCGTTCTGCCGGGTGGCCGCCCCGGTCAGCGCGCCGAGGAGCACCAGGTGCGGGATCGCGAACAACCAGGCCACCAGCGGCAGCCAGCGCGGCGGCGGGCCGTCCGGCTCCAGGTGCAGGCGTGCCGGATAGGCGGGGTCGTCGGCAAGGGTGAACGGCGGGTACCGGTCCGTGCCGAGGGCCTGGTAGCCGTAGTAGCCGACGCGCCAGCCCCAGCGCAGGACGCCGAGGTTGTAGGCGCGGATCGCGGCCGGGTACCGGCCGGTGAACAGCACCGCCAGGTAGGCCACCAGGGTGAGCACCACCAGGCCGGTCCACAGCACCAGCAGGACGATGTAGTGCGGGATCAGCAACAGCCATTTCACCAGCCAGAGCCATCGGCTCGGCGCGGCGTCACGGCGTGCCTCGACCCGCAGCGGAAAGCGGTTCATGGCACCTCCCGAAGGCGTTTCCTCCAGCACATCGCCGAGGTCCGGGCGGGCGGCAGGGCCGGAAGTCCGCGGCGGCGGGCCGTGCAGCCCTGCCGGATCCGGTGGCTCTCGGCCTACCTTGGCGGCATGGACGCACGCGTGCTCGTCCGCTGCGTCGCCGCGGCGACGCTGGCGCCGTCGCTGCACAACAGCCAGCCGTGGCACTTCCGGATCGAGGGCGACGCGGTCGAGGTGTACGCCGATTCGCTGCGCCGGCTGGAGGTGCTCGACCCCACCGGGCGCGAGCTGATGATCAGCGTCGGCGCCGCGGTCTTCACCCTGCGCGCGGCGCTGCGCGGCGAGGGATACCTTCCCGGCGTCGAGACTTTTCCCGATGCCGGTACGCCGGACCTGGTCGCCCGGGTGTTCCCGCGGGACTCGGCGAAGCCGGGCGCGGCCGCCCGCGAGCTCGCCGCCGCGATTCCCCGCCGGCACACCAACCGCCGTCCCTTCTCGGCCGCTGTGGTGCCGGCCGCCGCCCTCGACCGGCTGCGGGAAGCGGCCGCGCACGAGGGGGCGACGCTCACGGTGGCGGGCCCGGCCAGCCGTACCGTGATCGTCAGCCTCGGGCGCACCGCCGCGGAGCGCCTTCGCCGCCGCGGCGGCTACTACGCGGAGCTGAACCGCTGGACGCGGGCGGTCCCGGGCCGCCGCGACGGTATCCCGGCCGCGGCGATCGGGCCCTGGGACTCCCTGGAGCGCATCCCGATGCGCGACTTCGGCGTGATCGACGCCCAGCCGTCGCGTCGCGGCGAGCGCTTCGAGGCGTACCCCACGATCGCCGTCCTCTCCACCGAGGGCGACGGCCCGCCGGAGTGGCTGCGCGCCGGTCAGGCGATGCAGCGGGTCCTGCTCGTCGCCACCGGTCTGCACCTGGCCACCACGCCGGTGAGCCAGCCGGTGGAGATCGCGTCGATCCGCGAGGTCCTCTCCGACCCGCGCGCCGGCCGGTGGGCGCAGATGCTGATCAGGCTCGGGTACGGCGCACCGGCGCCGGCCACCCCACGGCGGCCGCTCAGCGAGGTCCTGGCGGACGGGTGACGGGCCGCCGGCCGGCGGACCAGTAGTACCCGTCGGCATCGCGGGACACCAGGTCGTCGGTGAGGTACCAGCCGTCGGCGAAGCACTCGGCCGTACGGGCGGGGTCGTCGAGGTAGCCCTGGAACATCGACGGCCAGCCGGCGCGGATGGCGAGCTCGCCCACGACGTCCGGCGTGGCGATCGTCTCGATCCGGCCCGGTCCCCGGCGCCGGACGACGGCGGCCCGGACGCCGGGCAACGGCAGGCCCATGGCGCCCGGCCGCACGTCGAGGCCCGCGTAGTTGCTGATCAGAATGGCTCCGGTCTCGGTCTGCCACCACGTGTCGTGCACGGTGTGCCCGAGACTCGAGCGGCTGCCGGCGACGGTGCCGGGCAGCAGCCCGCCGCCCTCGGCGACGATCAGGCGCAGCGACGGGGGCAGCAGATGCGTCAGCCCGTCGCCGGCGAGCCGGTTGAGCGGGCCGGCGGGCGCGTACCAGACGGACACGCGCTTGTCGCGGGGGAACGCCGCCGGCCCGGCCTCGACGGCGACGGTGATCCCCCGGGCGAGGGGAGCGATCATGCCGTACGCGGTGTGTGTCAGCCTCCCCGCCGGCACCGACACCGCGAGCGTGTCGTCGTCGTGCAGATCCAGGGCGTACGTGGCGGAGGCCACCTGGGCGACGATCGCCTCGTGCGGATGGACGACGCCGGAGACCCGGCCCCTGGTCCCCGCGGTGAAATGCACCATGGCCGGCCACTGCGGCGCGGTCGGCGGCACGGTGAAGTCCGCGGGCATCTTGTGCAGCGCGGCGCCGAGGTCGTCCACGTCACCGGCCAGCAGGACATGGCGCACGGCCGGAAGGTGCGACCGGACCGGCGCGAGGTACCGGTCGTACAGCTCGGGGCTGGTGACCACCAGCGCGGGCTCGCTCGCCGCCACGCATCGCGGCGCCTCCGCGGCGCGCCCGGCCGGCAGGGTGGCCAGCACCGCGCCGAACCTCGTCGTGGCCAGGGCGGCGACGTACGACTCCGGGGTCGCGTCGAGGAGCACGAAGACCCGCTCGTCGAGCCGGACGCCGAGGTCGCCCAGCAGGTTCGCGAACCGGTTCGTGGCGCGGTGCAGGTCCGTGTAGGTGAGCTCGGCCGGCGCCCGGCCGGATGCGGGGAATCGCAGCGCCACACGGTCCCGGCGAGCCGAGAGGGCGTGCCGGTCCACCGCCTCGTACCCGATGTTGAGCCCGTGCCCGTGCGGCAGGCCGCCGAGCCAGGACCGGGCGCGCGCCCAGCTGAAGTCGTGGCGGGTCCAGGCGTAGTTGTCGAGATTGGCCCGGGCTCGCTCGGCCGCGTCCTTGCGGATGATCGCGCCGCTGCTCATCTCCGGCCTCCCACGACGCCGAGGAGCCCACCGGCCGGGCCCTCCTCGGGTCCATGGCGGAGACGTTCCGCCACCCCAGATCGTCACCTACGAGCCGGCAGGCTCCCTTTCATCGTGGGCTTCTCGCCGATGCCCGCCCAGGGCCGGACGGCCCTACCCGGTGTGCCGGGCGGCCGGGCTCAATCGGCGATCGGCCCGTCGGCGCGCAGCAGCCCCACGATGTTGCCCGCGGGATCGCGGAACAGGGCGAACGACGCCTTGTCGTTGATGGGCGTGGGTGGCACGACGGTGGACCCGCCGAGGGACCCGACGGTGCTCAGCGCGACATCGAGATCGTCCACCTGAACGTAGACGGTCACATAGGGCGGCATCTGATCGCGTGCCTGCATCAACCCTCCGCCCAGTCCACCGTCGGCGGGCAGCACCATGGCGTAGCCGGGCTGGTCCTCGCGGATCGTCCAGCCGAACGCCTTGCCGTAGAACTCGCCGAGAGCCTGGAGATCCGGTCCGCCGATCTCCCAGTGCACAACCGGGTTCGCCATGTCGATCACCTCGTCGTGATGGCCGGTTCCCTCCAGCGTCGGCCCGCGCCGCTTCGTCTCGCCAGGGCCGGTCGGCCCCGGCTCGGGGCGGTCAGTCCCGGGGCAGGGCGCGCCGCCACGTCGTGTACCGGTGTGCGTGCGCGAGCGCGCGGATGGCCCGGTCGTGCTCGCGGTAGACCGGAACGGCGCGGGCGCCGGCCCGGTGGACGTCGTCGGGGCCGCCGGTGAGCACGACGGCGGCGGTCAGCCGGGGATGGTCGTCGAGGACGTCGGCGAGGGCGGTCATCATCGCGGCGGGGACGTTGGTGCGCGTCCCCACGATCATCGCGAGGACGATGTCGGCCCCGCCGCCGCACGCGACCGCCTCGACCGCCTCGGCGATCTCCGGCGGGGTGGCGTCGGGGCCCAGGCTCATCGGGTGCGCGCCGGCCGGGTCCGGCAGGGCGAAGCCGTACGCCTCGGCGGCGCCCGCGGCGATCTCGGCGAGCCCGCCCGCGTTGCCCACCACGGCGATCCGGTTGCCGGACGGCAGCGGCTGGTCCACGAGCATCCGGGCGGCGTCCGCCAGCTCGTCCAGGCCGGTGGCGCGGACGATGCCGGCCGGCGTGCAGAGCGGCACGGTGCGGGGATGACCGCCGGCGATGGTAAGGACGGGCTTGCGGGCGGAGAGCCGGAAGGCGGCACGGGCGAACGCCGCGTGATCGGCCGGGGAGTTGAGATAGAGCGCGACGGCGCGGGTGTGCGGGTCGTCGCACCAGAAGTCGATCAGGCCGCAGTCGGGGGCGTCGCCGAGCGGCACGAAGCTCGCCACACCGCAGCCGTCGCGGGCGACGTGCTCCAGCAGCGCGACGCCGGCCGCGCTGGACTGGGCGGCCAGCGCCAGTCCGCCCGGTGTGGGGTGGGTGCGGGAAAGGGTCGCGTTGAGCCGGACCCGCGGATCGGTGTTGAGCAGGCCGAAACACCCGGGACCGAGCAGGTGTACGCCGTGCTCCCGCGCGACGCGCGCCAGCTCCCGGCCGCGCCGGGCGCCCGCGGCGCCGAGGACCATGGCGTACGGTATGCCGCTCTTGCCGGCGTCGCGTAGCACCTCCGCCGCCTGACCGGACGGGCCCGCGATCACCAGGAGGTCGACCGGGCCCGGCAGATCGCAGAGGGCACGGTGGCCGGGAACGCCGGAGACCGGCACGCCCGATTCGAGGACGGGATGGACCCGGCCGCGATACCCGTATTCGCACAAGGCGCGCACCATCTCGTATCCGGCGTCGCCGTGGTGCTGCATGGCACCCACGATCGCGATCGCGCGCGGCGCGAGCAACGGCACCGGTGACCGTCGCGTGGTAGCGCGGGCGCGCAGGTCAAGGGCCTTGTCGTCGGTGCCTTGGGGCATGGGCTCAGCCACGGTCATCACCGCCTCGCGCCTCCAGCCTCGCACAACGGGAGCGCATGCCTTGGGGCCGAAGGACCCTACTCATTCGCACCGGCTGAAATTGATCATTGGGTACAACCGAGTCCTCGCGGGAGGCGTCATGACTCGTATCGAGCAAGTCATCAGCCCTCAGGTGCACACCCATGGCGAGGTCAGCCCGGAGGCCGCCGCGTACGCGGTCGGCAAGCTGGCCGCCGCGCTGCACCACGCACCCGGCCCGGTGCTGCGCACGTCGCTGACGCTCGACGCCGCGGCGCCCGGCGACCGGGTGGACGCGCACGTCGACGTGAACGGCGCCGGCCTGCACGTCCACGCCGTGGGCCAGACGCTCCAGGAGGCCACCGACCTCATGCAGGACCGGCTCCGCTCCCGGCTGCGCCGGCTGCGCCGCAGGCCGCAGCAGGGCCCGCCCGCGCAGCCGCAAGGGCCGTTGGACCCTGCCGCCGGCCAGGTGCCCGGCGCAGCGTGGAAGGCACCACGCGAAGGAGAGTGATCACAGTGGTCGCTACGAGTGAGGGAACGGACGTCCTGCGCACGGTGCGGGAGGCCGTGACGGCGAGCAGCGCCGGCAGGGTGTTCGGCGAGCCGGTGGCCGAGAACGGCACGATCATGCTGCCGGTCGCCAAGATCGCCGGTGGCGGCGGCGGGGGTGGCGGTTCCGGCCCCGCGTCCGAGGGCCAGCCCGAGGGCTCCGGCGGCGGCTTCGGCACGGCGGCGCGCGGGCTCGGCGTGTTCGTGCTCAGGGACGGCAAGGTCAGGTGGCATCCCGCCGTCGACGTGAACCGGATCGTGCTGGGCGGCCAGGTCGTCGCGGTCACCGCGGTGCTGGTCGCGGGCGTCCTGCTGCGCGGCCGGCAGCGCCAGGCGCTGCGGCGTCCAGGGCTGCGGCGCCCAGGGCTGCGGCGCAAGTGAGGAAAGGCGAGGGGTCACCGCCCCTCGCCTTTGCCTTTGCCGCAGAGCGGGAGTCCTTCCGAGCCGGGCCGAACGCCTCTGGCGCGCCGTGCGGACCGTCGCCGACAGTGAGGGCGACGATCGGAGCCCGCGATGAGAAGGCCCCCGAACCGGTCCGGCACGAGCCGGGTCGGCGACGCCGACCTGGCGTACCTCGCGATGGACCGCGGCCCGGTGCCGGAGCAGTTCGCCGTCGTCCTCGTGCTGGGTGACGGCTTCGACATCGACGCGGGAACGCGGCTCCTGGGCGAGCGCGCCGCTCGCGTCCCGCGGCTGCGGCAGCGGGTGGTCACCGCCCGCGGAGGGCCGGTCTGGGCCGAGGATCCCTCGTTCGACCCGGCGCGGCACATCTCCACCCGCCGGTGCCGGCGTCCGGGAAACGAGCCGGCGGTGCTCGAGGCCGTCCTCCCCGAGGTGGTCCGCTGGTTGCGGCGCGACCGGCCACTGTGGCGGGCCGTGTTCGTGACCGGCCTGGAGGGCGGCCGCACCGCCCTGGCGCTGATCGTGCACCACGCCCTCGCGGACGGGCTGGGCGGCCTGGCCGTCCTGAGCGCGCTGCTGGACGGCGGCGCACCGCCGGCCGCGGCCGGAACGCACCCGCCGCACGAGAGCCGGCGCTGGTGGCGCGACCTGCGGTCCGGGATGTCCGCGACCGGTGGCCTGTTCCCCGGCCGGGTCGCCCGCAGCTCGCTGCTGCGCCCGACCGGGTCGCGGCGGCGGGCGCTGAGCGTCCACGCCGACCTGCGTGAGCTGCACGACGCCGCCCACCGGGCGGGCGCGACGGTCAACGCGGCCGTGCTCGTCGCCGTGGGGGAGGCGCTGCGCCGCCTGCTCGCCTACCGGGGCGAGCCGATCGAGGCGGTGCGCGTGGGCGTGCCCGTGGGAGGCGACCCCGGGGCGCGGGACGGCGCCGGCAACGCGGTCGGCCTGATGCTGCTGACGGTGCCGGTCACCGGCCCGCGCGAGCGCCGGATGGCCCGCGTGGCGGCGCAGACCCGGGCGCGGCGCCCGCGAGCCGCCGGCCCCGCGCCGATCACCGTGCTGGGCCGCCTGTTCCGGCTCGCCGCGGCCACCGGCGGCTACCGCTGGTACATGACGCACCAGCGGCGGCTGCACATCGTGATCAGCTGCCTGCGCGGCCCGGCGGACCGGGTCAGCCTCGCCGGGGTGCCGGTGGAGCGGATGATCCCGGTCGCGCCCGCCGGCGCCGCCAACCTCACGATGGCCTGCCAGGCCCTCTCCTACGCCGGGGAGCTGACCGTGACCACGGTGGCCGACCCGAGTCGCTGCCCGGACCTCGGCCGGTTCGGCCGGTGCCTCGCCGCGGAGCTCGGCGCCGTCGCCGCCCAGCGGTGAGACCCGGTCATGCCACCCATCGCGGCGGCGACCAGGGCCACCAGGGTCGAACGGCCGTACCGATCGGCCCTGCCGCCCGGGCGGGTGGGGGAGTACGTGTGGGAGAGGAGGGGAGTTGCCATGTCGACCTCGACCAGAGGCGGCCGGCGGACGAGCCCGCTGACCGCCCAGGATGTCTGGCGGGCGATCGGCCACGCGTCGTTCGCCGTGCTCAGCCACGTCACACCGGCCGGCGCGCCGCGGTCGAGCGGAGTCGTCTACGCCGTCGAGGACGATCGCCTGTATGTGGCGGTCGCCAAGGACAGCTGGAAGGCGCGGCACGTGGCCGCGGACGGGATCGTCGCGGTGACCGTGCCGATCCGCCGGGGCGGCCTCCTGTCGCTGATAATGCCGATCCCGCCGGCCACGGTGAGCTTCCCGGCGGTCGCGGTGGTGCATCCGGGCGACCATCTCACCCGCATGCCGCGCCTGGCCCGGCTGGTGCCGCCCGAACGGTGGCCGGCCTGCGTGATCCTCGAGATCCGGCCGACCGGCCACTTCGTCACGTACGGCCTCGGGGTGCCGTTGACCGCGATGCGCGACCCGGCCCGCTCCCGTGCGCGGATACCGACCGGGCGATAGGCCATGTCGCCGGGCGCGGGACGCGACCGCTACCTGGACCTGCTACGCGCGGCCGCGATCATCCGAGTCATCGTCTACCACCTCTACGGGTGGCCCTGGCTGCCGATGCTGCTGCCCGCGATGGGCATCATGTTCGCCCTCGCCGGCTCGCTGACCGCGGCGTCGCTGGAACGGCGCGGTGTGGTCAAGGTGGTCAGATCGCGGCTGCGCCGGTTGCTGCCGCCGCTGTGGCTGATGGGGCTCGTCGCCGTACCGCTGATGATCGTCGGTGGATGGCCGGCCGAGACGGGCGGGGAGCACCCGTTCAGCCTGCCCTCCCTGCTGTTCTGGATCGTGCCGCTCGGCGATCCGCCCGGCAGCGAGGCGGCGGCCGACGTCTGGGTGCCGCTCTGGTACATCCGTGCGTACCTCTGGTTCGTGCTGCTCTCCCCGCTCTTGCTCATGCTGTGGCGGCGGGTCGGCTGGGCCACGCTGGGGCTGCCCTTCCTCGTGCTGGCGGGGCTCGGCCTGTCCGAGGTGACGCTGCCGGCGGTCGTCGACGCCACGGTGTGGGACTTCGCCACGTTCGGGGCGTGCTGGATCGCCGGGTTCGCGCACCACGACGGCCGGCTCGCCCGGGTGGAGCCGTGGATCGCGTACACGGTGGCGCCGATCCTCGCCGCGGCGGCGCTGTGGCGGGGCCACGACGCCGGCAGCTGGGACCTCAACGAGGTGCCGGAGATGCAGGCGCTCTGGTCGTTCGCCTTCGTGCTGATCGTGCTGCGGTGGCGGCCCCGGATGGACTGGCTGGCCAGGACGGTCCCGCTCGACCGGGCCGTCACGGTGGTCAACGCGCGCGCCGTCACCATCTACCTGTGGCACAACGCGGCCATCGCGGCGATCTGGCCGGTGCTGGCCTTCCTGGGCATCGAGTGGGGCGGCCTGCCCGGCGCGCTGGTGGAGTTGCTCCTGACGTTCGTGCTGGTCCTGATGACGATGCTCGCCTTCGGCTGGGCCGAGGACCTGGCCGCCCGGCGCCCGGTGCGGCTCTGGCCGGACACGGCGGTCCCGGCGGCCCGGGACTTCAGTCCCGCCCAGGTCGGGCACTTGTCCTCGGGTGGCGCGACGGGACGTCGGGCAGTGTCAGAGGTACGGACATCGATGAAGGAGGAAGACCATGACGACCATCGGCCGGGGCTCCGCGGCCCACCTGGAACACGTTGAGGCGCCCGGCTCCATGCTCACCAAGACCGCCGCCCGCGCGCTCGCCGTGCTCCGCATCTCCACAGGCTTCATCTTCCTGTGGGCGTTCTTCGACAAGACCTTCGGATGGGGCTACGCGACCCCCACCGAGCGTGCCTGGATCAACGGTGGCTCGCCCACCAAGGGCTTCCTGTCCGGAGTGGAGGTCGGGCCGAGCTGGCTGCAGACCTTCTTCCACGACATCGCGGGCGACCCGTGGGCCGACTGGCTGTTCATGATCGGCCTGTTCGCCATCGGCGCGGCCTTCGTGCTCGGCATCGGCATGCGCCTCGCCGCCGGCGCCGGAGCGGTCATGATGCTGCTCATGTGGGCCGCCGAGTGGCCGCTGGACAAGACCACCGCCGCCGGTGAGCCGAGCATGTCGACCAACCCGATCGTCGACTACCACATCATCTACGGCCTCGCGGGCATCGTCCTGGCGCTCACCTACGCCGGGCACACCTGGGGCCTGGGCAAATGGTGGGCCTCCCTGCCGATCGTGCAGAAGAACCGCTGGCTCATCTGACCACTGATCCGACTGTCATCACCGGCCCGGCCGCTGTCAAGCGGCCGGGCCGAGCCTCAAGGAGAGACCGGAACGGGAGGAGCCATGAAACGTCATCCGATCGTCGTGGGCGCGGACGGCACCGCGCACAGCAAGGCCGCGGTGCGCTGGGCGGCACGCGAGGCGTACCGCCGGGGATTGCCGCTCCGCGTCACGCACGTGTTCGACTGGGAGTGGGGCGAGGCTCGGTACGACATGAGCAACGGGTACTTCGACGAGGCCCGCAAACACGCCGAGGGCATCACCGGCAACGCGGTCCACGAGGCGCGCGTGGCGGCGCGCGACGTCGACGTGGAGGGTGACGCCCTGGTCGGCCACGCCGTCGCACGGCTGCTCGCCGAGGCGGAGGACGCCGAGCTCATGGTGCTCGGCAACCGGGGCCGGGGCGGCTTCGGCAGCCTGCTGCTCGGCTCGGTCAGCCGGCGCGTGGCCACGCACGCCACCTGCTCGGTGGTGGTCGTCCGCGGCCGTGGCGGCGACCTCACCGAAGGCCCGGTCGTGGTGGGCCTCGACGCCTCCGCGATGGCGGACCGGGTGCTGGAGGTCGCGTTCGAGGAGGCGGCCGGCCGGGGAGCCCGGCTGTCGGTGATCCGTGCCCAGGCCCCCGTCGGCTACGTGGCGGGCGACGTCGAGCTGCCCGAGCCGTCGGCCGAGGAACGGGCCCGCGTGGAGGAGCAGGTGGCACCCTGGCGGGCCAAGCACCCCGGCGTCCCGGTCGACGTCACCCTGGTGCACGACGGCGCGGCCGCCGCCCTGGCCGAGGCCTCGGCCCACGCCCAGCTGGTCGTCGTGGGCAGCCGCGGCCGCGGCGTCGTCACCGGCACGCTGCTCGGCTCGGTGGGTCTGCAGCTCCTGCACCACGCGGACTGCCCGGTCTACATCGTCCGGTAGCCCGGCCCGGCCTGCGCCGCCGCGTCAGACTCCGATGTCGCGGCGGCGCAGGCCGGCGTAGCCCACGGCGGCGAAGGCCGCCGCGAGCAGGGCCAGAACCACGAGGGGTACGAGGGTGAGCGTCTCCAGGGGCACCTCGGGAGTGTGCTCGAACGGCGACGCGCGCTGCGCCCACTCCGGCAGGTCGAACGAGTCGGCGAACAGGGCCACCACCGCGCAGTAGCCGACGGCGATCCAGGACAGGGCGGCGGCCGCACGGGGCAGCCAGCCGACGGTCAGCACGGCGACGGCGGCGATCAGCAGGACGGCCGGCAGGTAGGCGAGGGCGGCGCCGATGAGCCGCGGCACCTCGCCCATGTCGGAGACCGTCAGGGCGTAGGCCAGGCCCGTGCCGGCACCGATGGCGACCAGGGCCAGGGTGGTGCCGGCCAGCGTGACGCTCAGGTGGCCGGCCAGCCAGGCGAGGCGGCTGGTGCGGGTGGCCAGGACCGGCTCGGCGCGGCCGGCGTTCTCCTCGGCGCGGGCACGCAGGACGGTGGTCACGCCGTACGCGGCGGCGATGAGCGCGGAGAGCGCGACGGTCAAGGCCAGGTAGGCGTCCAGGATGCGCTGCCCGCCGCCCGGCATGAACTCGGCGATCTCGGGGTTGTCGGCGACGTACTGCTCGATGCTGTCGGCGACGGAGCCGTACGCGAGGCCCAGCAGGCCCAGCCCGAGCACCCAGCCCGCCGCGGCCGTGCGCTGGAGCCGCCAGGCCAGCCCGAACGCGTTGCCGAGGGCGCGCGTGGCGACGGGCCGCCCCGGGCGCGACGGCACGAAGCCGGCCCCGAAGTCGCGCCGCTCCAGCAGGCTCGCGGCGAGCATCACGAGCGCGGCGGTCACCGCCAGCGGGATCAGCAGGGGCCACCAGCGGTCGCCGGCGTACGGGAAGGTGCGCTGGCCCCAGCCGATCGGCGACAGCCAGGAGAGCGCGCTGTTGCCCGCGTCGCCGGCCGCGCGCAGGGCGTAGGCCGCGCCGAGCGTGAAGCCGACGGCGCCGTACACCGCGCGCACGTTCTCGAAGAGCTGGGCCGCCACCGCCGTGAGCGCCGCGAAGGTGACACCGGCGGACGTCACCGCGGCGCCGAGCAGCACCGAGCCGCCGGCGGGCAGGCCGGTGCCGACGGCCGCGGCGAAGACCAGGACGCCGGCGGCGAGACTGGCCAGGCCGGCGAGCGCGAGCGCGGCGGCGAGCGGCGCGCGACGGCCGATCCGGGCCGAGCGGATCAGCTCCGCGCGGCCCGCCTCCTCGTCGCCGCGGGTGTGCCGGCCGACCAGGAACATGGCCATCAGCGCGACCACGATCGCCACGAAGGCGAAGATCTCGAAGACGACCTCGCCGCCGATCGTCCGGAGGAGCTCGGTGGGGCCGCTCATCGCGATGACAGCCGTGTTGCCGCCGATGGTGCGGCGCAGGTCGGCGAGGGCCTCGGGGGTGTCGTACAGGCTCTGGCTCTGGGTGGACTGCACGAGCAGCAGCAGCGTGGCGCCCAGCAGCCACCAGGGCAGGCCGATCCGTTCGCGCCGCAGCAGGAAACGCAGCAGCCGGGCGGTGCCGGTCATGAGGTGGCCGCCTCGTCGCCGTAGTGCCGCAGGAACATCTCTTCCAGCGTGGGTGGCGTGCTGGTCAGGCTGCGGACACCCAGCGGGGCGAGCCGGCGCATCACGTCGCCGAGCTGGGCGGTGTCCACGTCGAACCGGGCGTGGTGGTCCTCGAGGACGGCGTCGTGCACGCCCGGCAGGGCGGTGAGGCCGGTCAGCGGCTCGACGGTCTCGACACTGATCGACGTGCGCGTGAGGTGGCGCAGCTCGCTCAGCGTGCCGGTCTCCACCCGGTGACCGAGCCGGATGATGCTCACCCGGTCGCACAGCGCCTCCACCTCGGCGAGGATGTGGCTGGACAGCAGCACCGTCCGGCCCTCCCGGCGCACCTGCTGGACACACTGCTGGAAGGCCGACTCCATCAACGGGTCGAGCCCCGAGGTCGGCTCGTCGAGCAGCAGCAGCTCGGCGTCCGAGGCGAGCGCGGCGACCAGGGCGACCTTCTGCCGGTTGCCCTTGGAGTAGGCGCGCGCCTTCTTGGCCGGGTCGAGATCGAACATCTCCAGCAGCCGGTCGCGGCGGCGCCGGTCGTAACCGCCGCGCATGCGGCCGAGGAAGTCGATCACCTCACCGCCGGTGATGCCGGGCCACAGCGTGACGTCGCCGGGCACGTACGCCAGGCGGCCGTGCAGGGCGACGGCGTCCCGCCACGGGTCCCGGCCGAGCATGGTGACCTCACCGGCGTCGGCGCGCAGCAGCCCCAGCAGGATGCGGATCGTGGTGGTCTTGCCGCTGCCGTTGGGGCCGAGGAAGCCGTGCACCTCCCCGGCCGCCACGGTCAGGTCGAGCCGGTCGAGCGCCTTGACGGGGCCGAACGACTTGTCGAGCGCGGAGATCGAGATGGCGGGTCCGGTGGTGGCCTTCACCGGCATCACCGCGGAACGGGCTCGGTGCTGCGCACCGGGGCGGCCGCCGGCACCGGGATCACGACGACCGGGCAGGCCGCCTTCCGGATGCTCTTCTCGCTGACCGAGCCGAGAACGGTGTGGCGGACCCCGCCGTGCCCGTGGCTGCCCAGCACGAGCAGATCGGCCGAGCGGCTGCGGGCGCCCAGCACGTCCCAGGGCGCGCCCTCGATCACCTCGGCGGCCACCGGGATGTGCGAGCCGTACCGCTGGAGCATCGCCTCGACCTCCTTGGTGAGCAGCCGGGTGGCGCGCTCCTTGGCCTCCTCGGGATTGGTCGCGGTGACCGGGCCGAACTCGAGCCCGTCCCACGACCAGGCGATCACGGCCTGCACGGCACTGCCGCGCTCACCCGCTTCCCGTACCGCCCACTCCAGGGCGCGGCGGCCACCTTCCGACCCGTCCACGCCCACGACGATCAGATGCCGATCGGTCATGGCTTCACCTCCGTCTGAGTCCTTCTCCCACCGTGCCGCTCCGCCCGGTGGCGAATCAGAGTCCAAAGTCCCTTGTGCCGTTCGGGCGGGTTATCAGGACCGGGCAGGCGGCGTGGTGCAGCAGGTGCAGGCCGGTGGATCCGAGCAGCACGCTGCGCACGTAGTCGTGCCCGCGGCTGCCGACGACCACGAGCCGCGCCCCGGCCGACGCCTCCGCCAGGGCCGGGCCGGGCTCCGCGCGCGTATGGCGGAGCTCGACCGGCACCAGCGGATACTTCGCCCGCCAGGGCGCCACATGCTCCTCGGCGGGGTCGGCGCCGGCCGCCGCGCGCAGCACCACGACGGCGCAGCCGCGGCCGGCCGCGGCCTCGAACGCGCCGCGCAGCACGGCGTCGGCGGCGGGCAGGCCGTCGACACCCGCCACCACCGGCCCGTCCGGGGCTGCCCGGCCCCGGACGACGGCCACCGGGCAGGACGCCCGGCGGGCCACCCGGTCGCTCACCGAGCCGAGGCGCATGCCGGCGAACCCGCCCCGGCCACGATGGCCGACCACCAGGAGGTCCGCGTCGCGGGCCAGCTCGGCCAGCCGTTCGACCGGACGGCCGAGCAGCGCGTCGGCTCGGACGGCGACCCGCGGCGCCGCCTCGTGGGCCCGGCGGGTGGCCTCGGCCCACATGGGCTCCAGGTAGGCGTGGCCGTGCCGATCGCCGGGCTTGCCGGGACGCCACTCGAGGACGTGCACGATCCGCAGCGGCGCCCGGCGGTGATCGGCCTCGCGGGCCGCCCACGTGACGGCCGCATAGGCGGGGTCGGAGCCGTCGACGCCGACGACGACGGGGCTGTGCTCCATGCCGGCCCCTCATCCCTCGGTCTCGTGCGCGATCGCGACCGGGCATTCGGCGTGCCGCAGCAGGTGCTGGCCGACCGAGCCGAGCAGCAGGCCGCGCAGCCGGCCACGGCCGTGGGTGCCCACCACGAGAAGCTGGGCCTCGGCGCTCACCCCGGTGAGCGCGGCGGCGGGATGCCGCACCACGGCGCGAGCGGTGACCGGCACCGCCGGGTACTTCTCCCGCCATCCGGCGAGGAGCTCGTCGAACGGCCGCCTGATCGCGGGCGGCACCGTGCCGGACGCCAGCGGTGTGGCGTCCATGATGCCGATGGTCGGCGCCCAGGCGCGGATGACGTGCAGCGGCACGCCGCGGGCCGACGCCGCGTCGAAGGCGAAGCCGAGGACGGCGTGCGAGGCGGGTGACTCGTCGATGCCGGCGACGACCGGCCGGTCCGCCCGGGCGGCGCCCCGCACCACGACGACGGGGCAGTGCGCGTGCGCGCTGACCGCGACGGTGATCGAGCCGAGCAGCCCGGTCACGCCGCTGTGCCCGTGCGCGCCGAGCACGATGAGCCCGGCGCCGGCGGACCGGTCGATCAGCGACACGGCCGCGTCGCCGTCCACGGTGGTGCTTGTCGCCGGCACGTGCGGGTGGGTCCGGCGGGCCTCGCCCAGGGCCGCGGCGAGGGTTCCGTCGACGGCGCGGCGGATCGACGCCTCGGGCCGGGGCGCGCGCGACGGGATCATCGACGCCATCGGCGCCCATCCCGGCCACTCGTACGCGTAGAAGAGCTCGACGGGCGCGTCCGTACGGGCCGCCTCGTCCAGTGCCCAGGCCGCCGCGGCCTTGGACTGCGGCGAGCCGTCGTACCCGATGATGATTCTCTTCGTGGACATGATGGCCTCCTCTCCACAGCACAGCGCCGCGTGACGCCCCTGTGCAGGGCACAAGGACACGACCTCGGTGGGACACGGGCGGGACTTCCGGCCCTGTCCCGCCGAGGCGGCGCGGCACACGGTGTAGGGGAGCCCGGGGAGGTGCCATGACATCCGCAGACCCGCCACGACTGATCGGCACGGACGGCCTCGGCGCGCTCTTCACCGTTCTGCGCGAGCGCGGCTACACCGTCGTCGGCCCCACGGCGCGCGACGGTGCGGTCGTGCTGGCCGAGCTCGCGTCGGCGGAGCAACTGCCGTCCGGCTGGAGCGCCGGCACCGAGGCCGGCCGCTACCGGCTGCGGCGCCGCGAGGACGGCGCGGTGTTCGCCCACTGCGCCGGCCCGGTGTCGGCCAAGACTTTCGTGCACCCACCGCGGGCCCGGCTCTGGTCGGCCGACCGGGCTCCGGACGGGACGGTGACCACCACCGGTCCCGAAGCGCCCGCGAAGCGGTTCGCCTTCGTCGGCGTGCATCCCTGCGACGTGGCCGCGCTCGGCGTTCTCGACCGCGTGCTCGCCGGCGGGGAGCACCCGGATCCGATCTACACCGCTCGCCGCGACGGCACGTTCGTGGTCGTCGCCGAGTGCACCGAACCGGCCGCCACCTGCTTCTGCACGTCGATGGGGACAGGGCCGGGCGCCACCTCCGGCTTCGATCTCGCGCTGACCGAGCTGCTCGACGGCGAGCACCGGTTCCTCGCGCGCAGCGGCTCGCCCGCCGGGGCCGAGGTGCTCGCCGCCCTGCCCTCCCGGCAGGCCGGCGAGGGCGACCTCGCCGCGGCGAGCGCCGCCGTGCGGGACGCCGCCGCCGCGATCACCCGGCACATGCCCGACGAGCCGTTGCCCGCCCTGATGGCCGCGACCCGGGAGTCGCCGCACTGGGCCGACGTGGCCTCGCGCTGCCTGACCTGCGGCAACTGCACGATGGTCTGCCCCACCTGCTTCTGCGTCACCACGGAGGACGTCACCGATCTCACCGGCGGGCACGCCGAGCACCTCCGGCGCTGGGACTCCTGCTTCGGCCTCGACTTCTCCTACGTCCACGGCGGCGCGGTGCGCACGAGCACGGCCTCCCGGTACCGGCAGTGGATCAGTCATAAGCTCGGCACCTGGCAGGACCAGTTCGGCATGTCCGGGTGCGTCGGCTGCGGCCGCTGCATCGCGTGGTGCCCGGCCGGCATCGACATCACCCGCGAGGCGGCCGCCCTGGCGGCGTCGCGCGGCGAGCCCTCGGGAGGTGCGGAGCCGTGAACGCCGTCCTGCCGGTGCCGCACCGGATCGTGGGCCGCTGGGTGGACACCGCCGACACGGTCACCGTCGAGCTCGCCCCGGTGGGTGCTCCGCTGCCCGCCTTCCTCCCAGGCCAGTTCGCGATGCTCACCGCGTACGGCGTGGGCGACGTGCCGATCTCGGTGAGCGGCCGGCACGGGGCCCGGCCGCTGCACACCATCCGCGCCGTCGGCGCGGTCACCCGGGCCCTGTGCGGCGCGGCGCCCGGCGATGTGATCGGCGTGCGCGGGCCGTTCGGCACCGCCTGGGATGTCGAGGCGGCGGCCGGTCACGACGTGATCGTGGTGGCCGGCGGCATCGGCCTCGCCCCCTTGCGCCCGGTCGTCGAGCGGGTGCTCGCCGACCGGTCCTCGTTCGGCCGGGTCGCGGTCCTGGTGGGCGCGCGGCGGCCGGCCGAGCTGCTCTACGGCGGCGCGCGCCGGGAGTGGGCCGCGCAGGCCCAGGTGATCACCACTGTGGACCGGGCGGACGACGGCTGGCACGGGCCGGTCGGCCTGGTCACCGCTCTGATCCCGCGGATCGAGGCGGACCCGGCCGCGGCCGCGGCGTTCGTCTGCGGGCCCGAGGCGATGATGTGGTTCACCGTTCAGGCCCTCCTCGCGCGGGGCGTGCCGTCCGCGCGGGTGCAGGTGTCGCTGGAGCGCACCATGCGCTGCGGGGCCGGCTGGTGCGGCCACTGCCAGCTGGGCCCGCTGCTGCTCTGCCGGGACGGCCCGGTCGTCGGTTATCCGGTGGCCGAACCGCTGATGCGCGTACGGGAGTTGTGATGACCACCCTCGCCGTGTGGAAGTTCGCGTCCTGCGACGGCTGCCAGCTGAGCCTGCTCGACTGCGAGGACGAGCTGCTGGCCGTCGCGGGCCGGGTGCGGATAGCCCATTTCCTGGAGGCCTCCCGTGCGGTGCTGCCGGGCCCGTACGACGTCTCGCTGGTCGAGGGCTCGATCACCACGCCGGCGGACGCGGAGCGGATCCACGCGATCCGCGACGCCTCCCGGGTGCTGATCACGCTCGGTGCCTGCGCCACCGCCGGCGGCATCCAGGCGCTGCGCAACAGCGCGGACGTCGCCGAGTACGCCTCCGCGGTGTATGCCCGTCCGGACTACCTCGACACCCTGGCCACCTCGACCCCGATCGCCGCGCACGTCGACGTCGACTACGAGCTGCACGGCTGCCCGATCGACAAGGGACAGCTGCTCGAGACGATCACCGCGCTGCTGGCCGGGCGCAAGCCGAACCTGCCGGCGCACAGCGTCTGCTTCGACTGCAAGCGCCGCAACAACGTCTGTGTGGTGGTGGCCCGGGGCGAGCCCTGTCTCGGCCCGGTGACCAGGGCGGGCTGCGGGGCGATCTGCCCGGCGTTCGGGCGCGGCTGCTTCGGCTGCTTCGGCCCGGCGGAGACGCCGAACGGGCCGGCCGAGGCGGACCTGCTGCGGGCGGCCGGCATGTCCGAGGACGACATCCGGCGGCTGTACCGGACCTTCACCGTGTCGGCCTTCGCGGAAGTGGCGGGAGACGCGTCATGACACACCGATCCGACCGGCTGATCGACGTGCGGGCTTTGGCCCGGGTGGAGGGCGAGGGCGCCATGCACGTACGGGTGCGCGACGGCGCCGTGGCGGACGTGCGCCTGGAGATCTACGAGCCGCCCCGCTTCTTCGAGGCGTTCCTGCGCGGGCGCCGGCACACCGAACCGCCGGACATCACTGCCCGGATCTGCGGGATCTGCCCGGTGGCATATCAGATGAGTGCCTGCGCCGCGATCGAGGACGCCTGCGGGGCCGTGGTGCCACCCGCCGTCGCGGACCTGCGCCGCCTGCTCTACTGCGGCGAATGGATCGAGAGCCACACCCTGCACATCTACCTGCTGCACGCGCCGGACTTCCTCGGGTACGCGGGCGCGCTGGATCTCGCGAAGGACCGGCGTGACCTCGTCGAGCGCGGGCTGGCGCTGAAGAAGACCGGCAACGACCTGGTCGAGGTGGTCGGCGGGCGGGCCATCCACCCGGTGAACGTGCGGGTCGGCGGCTTCTACCGGGCGCCGGCACCCGCCGATCTCGCGCCGTTGCGGGACCGCCTGCGGGCCGCCCTCGACCAGGCGCTGGCGACCGTGCGGTGGGTGGCCGGTTTCGACTTCCCCGACTTCCGCCACGAGCACGAGATGCTGGCGCTGGTCGACCCGGGCCGGTACGCCATCGAGTCCGGCACGGTCGCGACCACCGGGGGCCTCGCCTTCGGCGTCCAGGATTTCGAGGACCACGTCGTGGAGGAGCACGTGCCGCACTCGACCGCGCTGCACGCCCGTCTGGCCGGCCGTGGGCGCTACCTGACCGGCCCGGCCGCGCGTTACACGCTGAGCCGTCAGTGGCTCTCCCCGCTGGCACGTGAGGCGGCGGCCGAGGCGGGGCTCGGCGCCGAGTGCCGCAACCCGTACCGCAGCATCGTGGTCCGTGCCGTCGAGACGGTCTACGCGGTGGAGGAGGCGATCCGCCTCATCGACCGCTACGAGCCGCCGCCCGCCGCCGCGATCGACGTGCCGCCCCGCGCGGGCGCCGGGCGCGGCGCGACCGAGGCGCCCCGCGGCACCCTGTTCCACCGCTACGAGCTCGATGCCGCCGGGCTGGTCACCTCGGCGCGGATCGTGCCGCCCACCGCGCAGAACCAGGCCGCCGTCGAGCACGACCTGGGCCGCTTCGTGGCGGACCGGCTCGACCTGCCCGACGACCGCCTCACCGCCGAGTGCGAGCAGGCCATCCGCAACTACGACCCGTGCATCTCGTGCGCCACCCACTTCCTCGACCTGCGCGTGGACCGGGGCTGACATGACGGGCCGGCGGGTGGTGATCGGGGTGGGCAACGAGTTCCGCCACGACGACGGCTTCGGTCCCGAGGTCATCGCGGAGCTGCGTGGCCGCCACGACGACCGGCTGGCCGGGGTGGAGCTGTGCGTCAGCGACGGCGAGCCGAGCCGCATGCTGGACGCCTGGTCCGGCGCGGAGCTCGCCGTGGTCGTCGACGTCGCCGTGGGAACCGGCCGGCGGGAAGGCTGGTCGGAGCTGACCCTGCCGGAGGCCGCCGGCCCGCAGCACGTCACCTCCGGGCACGGCATCGGCCTCGGCGCCACGGTGGCGCTGGGCAGGGTGCTCGACCGGCTGCCGGAGCGCCTGGTCGCCCTGGTCGCGCACGGTCAGGAGTTCAGTTTCGGCTTCGGCCTCAGCGACGGCGTCGCCGCCGCCGTCCGCCCGGTCGCCGACCGGGTCTGCGCCCTGGTGGCGACGCCATGACGGGCTGGTCGGTCCGGGTGCGCGGCACCGTGCAGGGCGTCGGCTTCCGGCCCTTCGTCCACCGGATCGCGACCGAGCTCGACCTCGACGGCGTGGTGCGCAACGTCGGTGGCGACGTGCTCATCGAGGTGGGCGGCACCGAGACGGCCGTCGCCCGCCTGGTCGGCGCGCTGCGGGCGCGGGCGCCCGCGGCCGCGGACGTCCGCGAGATCACTGTCGGCCCGGCGCCCGCCACCCCGGCACCCGGTTTCCGCGTGGTCGCGAGCGCCGGCGCCGGCGTCCCCGCGGGTTTCGCCGGGCTCCCGGCCGACCTCGCCACCTGCGACGACTGCCTCCGTGAGCTGTTCGACCCGGCCGACCGCCGCTACCGCTACCCGTTCGTGAACTGCACCGCCTGCGGGCCGCGCGCCACCATCGTGGACGACCTGCCGTACGACCGGGTGCGCACCGCCATGGCCGGCTTCACGATGTGCCCGAGCTGCGCCGCCGAATACCACGACCCCGCCGACCGCCGGTTCCACGCCGAGCCCGTCGCCTGCCCGCGATGCGGTCCCCGCCTCACGTGGCGCGAGGGCGGGCACACCGCCGAGGGGGAACGGGCCCTGACGGCCGCGGCCTGCGCGGTCGCGGCCGGGCGGATCGTCGCGCTCAAGGGCCTCGGCGGCTATCAGCTGGTCTGCGACGCGACAGCGCCGGCGGCGGTCGCGCGGCTGCGTGAGCGCAAGCACCGGCCGCGCAAGCCGTTCGCGGTGATGGTGCGCGACGCCGGGGTGGATCCCGGGGTGCGCGCCGTGCTCGCCTCGCCGGCGCGGCCCATCGTGCTGCTGCCGGCCGCCGTCTGCCCCGGCCTGGCGCCCGCCGTCGCACCCGGCCTCGACCGCACCGGCCTCTTCCTGCCCTGCACGCCGCTGCACCACCTGCTGCTCGGTCTGCTGCGGCGCCCGCTCGTGGTGACCAGCGGCAACCGCGCCGACGAGCCGATCGCCGTCGACGACGCCGACGCGGCCGAGCGGCTGGCCGGGATCGCCGACGGTTTCCTGGGCCACGACCGGCCGGTCCGGGCCCGCTACGACGACTCGGTGCTCCAGATGATCGACGGTGCGCCCCGCCTGGTCCGGCGGGCGCGCGGCTACGCGCCCCGGCCGCTGGACCTGCCTGTGGCCACGCCCCGGCCGCTGCTGGCCGCCGGCGCCCAGCTCAAGCACACCTTCACGCTGGCGCGCGGCGGCCGTGCCCTGGTCGGCCCGCACGGCGGCGACCTCGCCGACGCCGACGCGCTCGCCGCCTTCCGGGCGACCGCGGCGCAGCTCGGCCGGCTGCACCGCTTCGAGGCCGAGGTGATCGCCCACGACCTGCACCCCGACTACCTCTCCACCGCCTACGCCCGGCAGGCCGCGCCGGAGTCCCGGCGGATCGGCGTGCAGCACCACCACGCCCACGTCGCCTCCTGCGCGGCCGAGAACGGCCTGGACGGTCCGTTCCTGGGCGTCGCCTACGACGGCCTCGGGCTGGGCGACGACGGCCGGCTCTGGGGCGGTGAGGTGCTGCTCGCCACCTACACCGGTTTCCGCCGGCTGGGCCGGTTCGGCACCGCGCCGCTGCCGGGCGGCGAGGCCGCGGTGCGCCGCCCGGCACGCATGGCGCTCGGCTGCCTCTACGGCGCCGAGTTCCCGCTGCCGCCCGGTCCCGAGCCGGCCCTGCTGGGCCGCCTGCCCGCACCGGAGGTCAGCCTCGTCCGCCGCATGATCGAGCGAGGGGTGCGCAGCCCGCGCGCGTCGAGCGCCGGCCGGTTCCTCGACGCCGCGGCCGGCCTGCTCGGCCTCTGCGACGACGCCGGCTACGAGGGCGAGGCGGCGATCCTGCTGGAGGTCGCCGCGCACCGGGCCACCGGCGACCCGGTGCCCCTTCCCTGGCGGATCACCCGGCGCGACGGGCTGTGGGTCTACGACTGGTCCGGCACGCTCGACGCGCTGCTGCTGCGCCAGGCGTGCGGGGAGGGCGCCGAAGCCCTGGCCGCGGCGGTGCACCGCACGGTCGTCGACATGACCGTCGCCCTCTGCGCGCGCGCCGCGGAGCAGACCGGGGTGACGGTCGTCTGCCTGTCGGGCGGCTGCCTCCAGAACCGCATCCTCGCCGGCGGCCTCACCGCGGGCCTGCGCGCCGCGGGGCTGACCGCGCTGCTCAACCGCGACGTGCCGGCCAACGACGGCGGCATCAGTTATGGCCAGGCGGCGATCGCCGCCGCTCGTCTCGCCGAAGGGATCTGACATGTGCCTGGGCATTCCTGGCCGGGTCACCGAGATCGAGCTCGAGGACGGGCTGCCGATGGGGAACGTCGACTTCGGCGGCCTGCGCAAGCGGGTGTGCCTGTCCTACGTGCCCGGCGCCCGGCCCGGCGACTACGTGATCGTCCACGTCGGCTTCGCGATCAGCACCGTCGACGCGGAGGAGGCGGAGCGCACCCTCGAGGTGCTGCGCGCCATGGACGACCTGCTGCGACGGGAGCTCGAGGCATGAAGTACCTCGACGAGTACCGCGATCCCGAGCTGGCCCGCGCGCTGCTGGCCGAGCTGCGCCGCGTCACCACCCGGGCATGGACCCTGATGGAGGTCTGCGGCGGCCAGACGCACACCATCGTCCGGCAGGGGATCGACGAGCTGCTGCCGGGCATCCGCATGATCCACGGGCCGGGCTGCCCGGTCTGCGTGACCCCGCTGGAGATCCTCGACCAGGCCATGGCGATCGCCCAGCGGCCCGGCACCATCCTGACCAGCTTCGGCGACATGCTCCGTGTGCCCGGCTCCCGCACCGACCTGCTGGCGCTGCGCGCCCGCGGCGCCGACGTGCGTGTCGTCTACTCGCCGATGGACGCCGTGACCCTGGCCCGGCGCCACCCCGACCGGCAGGTGGTGTTCCTCGCCGTCGGCTTCGAGACCACCGCGCCGGCCAACGCGATGGCCGTGCTGCACGCCGCCACCCTCGGCCTGACCAACTTCAGCGTGCTGGTCAGCCACGTCCTCGTGCCGCCGGCCATGGAGGCCGTGCTGAGCGCCCCCGGATGCGAGGTACAGGGCTTCCTCGCCGCCGGGCACGTCTGCGCGGTCATGGGCTGGACCGAGTACGAGCCGCTCGCGGCCCGCCACCGGGTGCCCATCGTGGTGACCGGCTTCGAGCCGCTCGACCTGCTCGAAGGCATCCTCATGACGGTGCGCCAGCTGGAGGAGGGCCGCTACGAGGTGGAGAACCAGTACGCCCGGGCGGTGCGCCGCGACGGCAACACGGCCGCGCGGGACGCCATCGCGCGCGTCTTCCACGTCACCGACCGGGTCTGGCGGGGCATCGGCGCGATCCCGGCCAGCGGGCTCGCCCTGACCGAGGAGTTCGCCGCCTTCGACGCCGGCCGCCGCTTCGACGTCGGCCGGCTGGTGGTGCGCGAGCATCCCGCCTGCCTGGCGGGACAGATCCTGACCGGCGCCCGGACGCCGACCGACTGCACCGCCTATGCAACGGCGTGCACGCCACGCACCCCGCTGGGCGCCCCGATGGTCTCGGCCGAGGGCACCTGCGCCGCCTACTACACGGCCGGCCGCCGCCGGCCGCCGCGATCCGGAGGAGCGTCATGAGCACCGTCGACCCGACCTTGGCGAGCTGCCCCGCCCCGCAGCCGGAGAACGAGCGGATCCTGCTCGGGCACGGCTCCGGCGGGCGGCTCTCCGCCGAGCTGATCGGCCGGGTCCTGGTGCCCGCGCTCGGCGCCGTCGGGCCCGCCGGCCCGCTGGAGGACGCCGCGCTGGTCGAGGTGGACGCGGCGGCCCTGGCGCTGAGCACCGACGCGTACGTGGTCGATCCGCTCTTCTTCCCCGGCGGCGACATCGGTGCGATCGCCGTGCACGGCACGGTCAACGACCTCGCCATGCGCGCGGCCATGCCGGTCGCGCTGACCGTGGCGTACATCGTGGAGGAGGGTCTGCCGCTCGACGTGCTGCGGCGGGTGGCCGCCTCGGTGGGCGACGCGGCCGCGGCTGCCGGAGTGCCCGTCGTGTCCGGTGACACCAAAGTGGTCGGGCGCGGTGCCGCGGACCAGATCTTCGTGACGACCGCAGGCCTCGGCCGGCGGCTGCCCGGTGCCGCACCCTCCGCCGCCCGCGCCCGGCCGGGCGACGCCATCCTGCTCTCCGGGCTGATCGGCTGCCACGGCGTCACGGTGCTCAGCTGCCGCGAGGGGCTCGGCTTCGAGGCCGACGTCGTCTCGGACACGCGGCCGCTGCACCGGTTGGTGGCCGCGATGATGGCCGCCGGGGGCGAAGGTGTGCACGCGCTGCGCGATCCCACCCGCGGCGGCCTGGCGTCCAGCCTGAACGAGATCGCCACCGCCTCCGGGACGGGTGCGGAGATCGAGGAGAGCGCGCTGCCGGTGCCCGAGCCGGTCCGCGCGGCGTGTGAGCTGCTCGGTCTCGACCCGGTGCACGTCGCCAACGAGGGCTGCCTGGTGGCCTTCGTCGCCGCGGACCGGGCGGACGCGGTGCTCGCGGCGATGCGTGCCCGGCCGGAGGGCGCCGGAGCCGTTCGCATCGGCACCGCCACCGCTGCGGGGCCCGTGGTGGTCCGCACCGCGGTCGGCTCCCGCCGGGTGCTGGACATGCTGCTCGGCGAGCAGCTGCCGCGCATCTGCTGAACGGGACCGCGATACGGACCAAAGGCCCTGGGGACGGGCGGGCCGCACGGGGTGTGATGGAGAGGACGAAGGGGTCCCCGGGAGGCCGGCCATGAACGAACTCGAAGAGCTGAGGGCGACGAGGCACAGCGAGGCCGTCGACCGCTATCTGAGCGTGGCGACCTACCGCTCGGCAGAGCCACACCGGCCGGCTGCCACCACGACGAGGACCGGCCTGGTGCTGGTCGGGGCGGACGAGACACCGGCCAGCTACACGGCCGTCGACCACGCCGCGATCGAGGCCGAGCTGCGCGGCTGGCACCTGCGCATCCTGCACGCCCAGCGCACCGCCGGCCTGCACCGCCCGACCCGCGACGACGGCGCGCGGCTGCTCGAAAGGCTCATCGACAGGGTGCACGCGTACTCGCCGACGGTGCCCGTGACCAGCCGGATGATGGTCGGCTCGCCGGCGGCCCACCTGCTGGCGGAGGCGCGTGCCGCCGGCCTGGTTGTGGTGGGGCACCGGCACGGCACCGCCGGCACGATGTTCGGCGCCAGCGTGGCCGATCATGTGGCCACCGGCCACACGGGCACGGTCCTGGTCGTGCGGATCCCCGGCTGGCCGCCGGGGCCGAAGTTCGGCGAGCGGCCCATCGTGGTGGGCATGGACGCCGAGGGCGGCCCGGCCGTCGCCTTCGCCCGGCGCGAGGCCGCCCTGCGTGGCAGCGACCTGGTGCTCGTGCACGCGGACCGGACTCCGCGGGTCGAGAGCGTGACGGTCGTGGACGGCGTGACGACCTACGAGCGGTTCACCGCCGGCGATCCGGCCCACGCGCTGGTCGTGGCGTCCCGCGACGCCGCCGCGCTGGTGGTGCGGCGCGCGGCACCGGAATGCCGCACCCTGCTCCAGCGGGCGTACTGCCCCGTCTTCGTGGTCGGCTGAGCCGATGATCGGCCTCGACGAGCACGCGCTCACGCGAGACGCCGCCGCGATCGCGCGGCGGCGCCCCTGCGTCGGCCTCGCCCTCGCCCTGATCCGGCCCGGCGTGCCGCCGGCGTTCGCCTGCCACGGGCTCGCCGACATCGCCGCGCGGGTGCCCGTCACCGAGGACACGGTCTTCCGGATCGGATCGCTCACCAAGACCATGACCGCGGTGGCCGTGATGCAGCTGCGCGACCGCGGCCTGATCGACCTGGACGCACCGGCCAACGTGTACCTGCGCGCCTACCGGCTCGGCCCGGAACGAGCGGGCTTCCGGCCGGTCACGGTGCGCCACCTGCTGACGCACACGGCCGGGATCCGTGAGGTGCGCCGGCCCTCCGGGCTGCTCCGGATGAGGGATCTCGGCGAGACGGTGCCCGCCGGCGCGCCCGTGCCCACCCCGGCCGCCTACTACCGCGGGCACCTGCGGGTCCATGCCGACCCGGGCACCCGCTTCATGTACACCAATCACGGGTTCGTCACGCTCGGGCAGATCGTCGCCGACGTGACCGGCATGCCGTTCGGCCGCTATCTGCGGGAGCATCTCTTCGAGCCGCTCGGCATGCGGCACACCGGCCTGGCCCACCCACGCGGGGCCCGCGCCACCGGCTACGAGCTGCGCCGGCACGGCGCGGTCGCGATCGCTGACTACGAGGTCGTCACCGCGGCCGCCGGCGGCGTCCGGTCCACCGCGGCCGATCTCGCCCGCTACGCCACGGCCCTGCTGGGCGGCGGCCACAACGGGCACGGCGCGATCCTGCCGTCGGCCACCGTGGCCGAGATGTTCGCCCCGCAGTTCCAGCCGGACCCGCGCCTGCCCGGCATCGGCCTGGCGTTCTTCCGCGCCGAGCTGAGCAGCCTCGCCGCCGTGGAGCACGACGGCGTCCTGCCCGGCTTCGACGCGCAGCTGTTCCTGGTCCCGGCCGCGAGCGCCGGTGTCGTGATCCTGGTCAACGGTGCCCGGCGGGGCCTGCATTGGCTCGGCCCGGAGGCCGCGGATCTGCTCCGGCGGGAGCTCGGGCTGCCGCCGCCGCGCGGCCGGGACGTGCCGCATAGGCCGGAGGTGTGGGCCGGCCTGTGCGGCCGCTACCGCCTCTCGGCGTACCCGACCGATCCGGCGCGCCTCTTCCTGGGCGCCGGCGCCGAGGTGCTGGTGCGGAACGGGCAGCTGACGCTCCGCTTCCTCAGCCCGGTGCCCGCGCTCCTGCGGGGCGCCCCGCTGGTGCCCGACGACCCCGGTGACCCGTACGTCTTCCGGTCCGCCCTGCCGATCGGCGGCGGCCGGGTCGTCTTCAGCGGCGAGCCGGGCGCGCCCGCCCGCGCGCTCCACCTGGACCTCGGCCCGCTGACCCTCACCCGGCGCCCGCTCACCCGCAGCCCTTTCACCCGCAGCCCGTTGACGCGCAACCCTTGACGTGCAGCCCTTTCACGCGGAGCCCTTTCACACGGAGCCCTTTCACACGGAGCCCTTTCACCTGGCGCTCTCTCATGTCGCGCCGATGAGCACGCCCGCCGGCCACGTGATGTCGGCCAGTTCGGCCACCAGGGCGGCCGGGGACTCCGCCCGCCGCCAGGCCGCGCGCTGACGCTCGGCCCCGGTGCCGCGGGCCGCGACGGTGCTTAGCAGGCTTTCCACCGTACGGTCGTCGCCGAGGCCGGACAGCGCGCCGCTGACGTGATCGACCAACCTGCTCAGCAGGGTGCCGGCCGCGGTGGGGGCGCCGCTCCACGGGTCGATCGCCGGGCCCGCGAGGCCGTGCCGGGCGGCCAGGTCCAGCGCCGAGCGGATCGTCGCCCGGCCGGGACGCGGCAGCGGCCGCCCCGCCCGGTCGTCGGCGACGGAGGTGGCGACGAGCGCGCGGATCAGCACCGCGAGCAGCACGGCGGTGTCCACGTCCGGGCTGACGTCGGCGATCCGGACCTCGACGGTGGGGTAGCGAGGGGACAGCCGGGCGTACAGGTAGACGCTGCGCTCGTCCAGGGCGGCGCCGCGTTCGATCATCTTGCGGAGGGAACGGTCGTACGCGTCCGCACCGGTCCACACCGACGGCGGCCGTGCGGTCGGCCAGCGCGACGTGATGGTGAACCGGCGGCTCGCCCAGCCGGTGTCCCGCCCGTTCTCCAGCGGCGAGGCAAGCGCCGGCGTGCCGTATGGCGAGATGCCCGCGGCGACGAGGCGGCAGCCGCGGGCGCGGCCGGCACCGGGTGGCTGCCGGCCGGATCGAGCAGCAGGAAATCCTCTTCCACACCGAACGTCGGCGGGCGGCGGTCCGTCATGGCGGGCTCTCCTCCGGTCGCGTCTCGCGGGCACGCAGCGCGGCGGCATGCACCCCGGCGCGCAACTCGTCGTCGGTCATCACGAGGTACACCAGGGGACAGTCCCGCGGGCCGGTCGCGCCCATCTGGCACAGCGTGCAGGGCTCGCCGGGCCGCACCGGGCAGCGCGGGTCCGGCTTCACGGCCGGCCTCCCGGCCCGGCCGCCAGCACGGCTCGCACGTAGGCGCGGGTGTCGGCGTCGATGGCACGCAGCGCGTTCTCGTCGAGCTGGTGCTGGGCGAACATCCGCGCGGCGAGCGCGGCGACCGGGTCGGCGTCACCGAGGCGCAGCTCGACCAGGCGCGGGGGGCCGCCGGCGCGCAGCGCGTCCAGGTGGAACCGCATGGCCGCCAGGACCGCCTCGGCGTCGAGCGCGTCCACGATCCCGGAGGGCGAGGACGTGCCGTGCGCGGCGGTGCTGAGCCGTGCGGCCAGCGCACGCCGGTCGTGGCGGCGGGCCGCGTCGAGCCATCGATCCAGGTCGTCCACCGCTCCCGTGTCACCTACGCAGATCAGCACGCCGGGGGCCGAGACCCGGTCGGCGTTCCCCAGGCAGCGGATCACTGTGTCACCCGGCCCCAGCGCGCCCCAGGTGCCCGCGGCCACCGCCTCCTCGCCGGGGCGGAACGTCGCCCGGCAGCCGTCCAACGGCACGGCCGCGCCCCGTTCGGCGAAGTGGCGGGTCAGCAGCATGCGATGCATCAACCGGGTGCGCACCTCCGCCGAGCGGCGCTGCGCCACGGACCCAGACATGACCGGCACCTCTCCTCGGGGGCTGCTTCCAGCGTCGTCCGGGCACCGGGCACCGGCCAGGGCCGAAGGACTCTCCCGCCGGGCCGGGCGCCGGCCGACCCTGGAAAGGGGACCGAGGGGAAGGCGGCAGAACGATGACCTCGCTACGGGTGATGGCCGGCTACGACGGGTCGGTGGCGGCGGCCGAGGCGATCGAGGTGGCGGCCGCGCTGATGCCGGGGGCGCACGCGTGGATCACCTATCTGTGGTCGCCGCCGTTCGGCAACGATGTGGTGCGCCGCCGGCTGTGGCAGGGCACCCGCCGGGTCGACGACTTCGTCGCGCGGGCCGAGCGGGAGGGCGGCACCGAGGCCGAGCGCATCGCCGCGATCGGCGTGACGCTGGCCCGGGCGGCCGGGTGGCAGGCCGAGCCGCTGGTCGAGCGCAGCTACGGCGGTGAGGGCGTGCAGCTGGCCGAGCTGGCCGAGAAACTCGACCCGGATCTGCTCGTCCTCGGCTCGCGCGGCCTGAGCGGCGCCCGTGCCGTGCTGGGCAGCGTCTCGGACATGGCCGTGCACTACGCGCCGCGGCCGACGCTGGTCGTGCCGCACCCGCTGTTCCTCGCCGAGCGAGGGGCGCTGGGGGACGGGCCGATCGTGGTGGGCTGGGACGGCTCCCCGGGCGCGCGGCTGGCGCTCGCCGCCGCCGAGGGCCTGTTCGGCGGCCGCCGGATCGTGCCCGTCGCGGTGCACGACGGCGTCCCGCTGCCGGACGTCCCGCAGCGGTACCCGCTGGTGGCGATCGAGGGCCCGTCCGGCCGAGCGGCCGCCGAAGCCCTCCTGCGGCAGGCCGCGGACCTGCGCGCCGCCGCAGTGGTGGTCGGATCCCGCGGCCGCTCGGCGATCCGCGAGATTCTCGTCGGCAGCGTGGCGATGGCGACCCTCCACCACGCCGCCCGCCCGGTCGTCGTGGCCCCGCACCGCTTCGCCGCCGTGACCGCCGATCAGGGCGGCGGATAGAAGGCGGCGATGCGCCGGCGGGCCGCGTTCAGGCGCTGCTGGGCCACGGCGAGCATCCGGGTGGTGAACTCGAGGCCGAACATCGGGTCCTCCGAGATGAGCCCGCGCAGCGCTCCCGCGCGGAGCTCGATCGTGTGGCACTCCGCGACGACGAACGCGCCCACCGTGGACCGGAAGGGCGGAACGAGGCAGGACCAGCCGACGACGCCGTCGGCGCCGATCAGCTCGATCGGCATCTCGCCGCCGGGCACGTGGAAGTCCAGCCGGACGAGGCCGTCACGAACGAGCCAGAGGTGGTCGGCGGGAGCGCCCTCGCGCAGCAGCCTCGTGCCCGCCGGCCACACCACCGGCATCCCGCAGGCCGCGAGGCGGTGCAGCCAGCCCGACGGGAGATCCGCGACCAGGCCGTGCAGGGTGAGGTGGTCGAAGACCGTCAGTGACGCCGTCATCGCCGGCTCCTTCCTATGTGGTGGATCGGGCTCTTCTCACTGTGGAACGACTCCGCTCGCGCGGAGAGTCTTGTCTCTCACCACAGGCCGCGCCGGCGGATGACGAGCAGGCCGGTCAGCGTCCACGCGGCCACGACGGCCAAGTGGGTCCAGGCGAAGCCGGCACCGCCGCCGTCCGGGTTCGTGGCCGTCAACAGGGCCTGGAGCAGGTGCCGCAGCGGGAAGACCCCGGCCACGGTGGTGAGAGGAGCGGGCAGGGGCTGGTCGCCCACCACGAAGATCTCGGAGGCGAAGCAGAGGGGCAGCAGCGTGCCGAGCGTGATCGCCACCAGTGAACGTGCCGACCGCAGCAGTGCCGCGACGGCCAGGCCGAGCGAGGCGAAGCACACCGAGCCGGCCACGATCGTCAGGAGCAGGGCGGGCAGATGCGCGAGCGGGATCCGGACGCCGAGGAAGCCGACGCCGGCGACGGCGAGCACCGTGGCCGCCAGCAGCGTGGTGAGCAGGGCCGCGGACACCCGCCCGCCGAGGTACCAGCCCAGCGGCAACGGCGTGCCGCCCAGGCGCTTGAGCACCCCGGCCGATCGCGCGGCGACCAGGGCCTCGGGCAGGTCGACGTACGCGGACACCGCGGTGGTATACGCCACCATGCCGGCGAACAGGTACTGGGCCATCGCCAGGCCGTGCACCCGCGCGTCGCCGAACACGGCCGGGAAGAGCACCAGCAGCAGCGCCGGGAAGATCACGGCGAAGAAGACCGCGAGGGGGTCGCGTGTCAGCCCCGTCAGCGCGTAACGGATCTGCCCGGGCAGCAGGGAGGCGGAAGAGCGCCGCGGGTATGCGGCCGGCGGCGACAGGCGTGCCTCGGTACGGGCTTCCGCCGACGGGCGCGGCCGGGACTCCCCGCGCGGCTGCCAGCCGAACCACCGCTGGGCGACGAAGGCGCCGGCGGCCGTCCATGCCGCGAGGACGACCAGATGGCCCGGCAGGAAGCCGTAGCCCGCGGCGGGGTCGAAGGTCTCGGCCATGGCCAGGGCGAAGTGCTTGAGCGGCAGGGCGGAGCCGATCGCGGAGAGCCAGCGCGGCAGGTCGGCGCCGACGATGAAGACCTCCGAGATGAACGCCAGGGGGATCAGCAGCCCCTGGGCCAGGGCCTGCGCCGCCGTGGCCGTGCGCACCAGGGCCGCCAGCGCCAGGCCGAGCGACGCGCAGCAGGCGATGCCGCCCAGGAGCGCGACCAGCATGGCGGGCACCTTGCGCCAGATGACGTCCACGTCGTACGCGAGCACGCCCACCGCGAGGAGCAGCGCCACCGCGGCACCGGAGATGACCACCGAGGCGGCGATCCGGGCGGTCAGCACGGTGCGGGCGGGCACCGGTGCGGCGCGCTGCCGCAGCAGCACACCGTTCTCCCGCAGCACCGCCATGTCCGTGGCGAGCAGGGTGAACGAGGCCTGCGCCACGCCGAAGACCGCGAACGGCGACACCAGGAACTGCGCCACCGGGACCCCGGCCCCGGTCGTCTCGTTGCCGACGATCGACGCCACGATGATCAGGAAGGCCAGCGGGAACGCGAGCGTGAAGAACGCGGCCGGCGGGTTGTGCGCGAACGCCCGCAGCGCGTGGACGGTCAGCGGTGCCAGCGCCCGGACGCGGGTGGCGGGTGTCGGCGGGTGCACCCGCGCGGGGGTGTCAACGGCCATCGCCGGCCTCCCCGGTCAGGGCCAGATAGATGTCCTCCAGCGTCGGCGGGCTCACGGTGAGGTCCTCGAGCGGGGTCCAGCGTGCGGTCGCCCAGGCGGTCAGGTGCCACGTGTCCGCGACCGGCTCGCGGCTGTCCAGCCGCACCACGCCGCCGGCCAGCCGGGGACGCGCGCTCAGCGGCGGCAGGCCGGACAGGCCGCCACCGGGGATCCGGAAGCTGATCACGGTCGGCAGGTCGCTGGCCGCGCGCAGCTCACCGGGGGAGCCGACGGTCAGCAGCCGCCCGTCGCGCAGGACGCCCACCCGATCGGCGAGGCGTTGCGCCTCCTCGAGATAGTGCGTGGTCAACAGGATCGTGGTGCCCAGGTCACGCAGGCTTGCCACCAGGTCCCAGGCGTGGTGACGGGCGGCGGGGTCGAAGCCGGTGGTCGGCTCGTCGAGGAAGAGCAGGTCGGGCGCGCCGGCCAGCCCCAGGGCCAGATCGAGCCGGCGCCGCTGGCCGCCGGAGAGGCCCTTGACGCGCGTCGTCCGCTTGGTGGCGAGCCCGACCAGGTCGATCAGCTCGTCCGGGTCGTGCCGGCGAGGATAGAGGCTCGCCTGGAGCCGGACCAGCTCGCGGACGGTGAACTCCTCCTCGAAGCCGGCCGACTGGAGAACGACGCCGATCCGCGCCCGGTAGTCCGCCCCGCCGGTGGCCGGGTCGAAACCGAGCACGTCCACGGTGCCGGCGTCCCGGGACCGGTAACCCTCCAAGATCTCGACGGTCGTGGTCTTGCCCGCACCGTTCGGGCCCAGCAGGGCGAAGATCTCGCCGTCGCCGACCGTGAAGCTCACACCGTCGACCGCGCGCACGGTGCCGTACGAGCGCGCGAGGTCGCGTACCGCGATGGTGGTCATGCCCCCAGCGTCCGGCCCGGCGGCCCGCCGGCACCAGCGGACGAGGTCCCCGGTACCGGGACCAATGGCCCTGGCACCGGGGCTCCCGCCGGTGTGATGGTGGCCGGGAGACTTCCGGGGAGGCCGGCGATGAGCGATCTCCACAAGCTCACTCGGTACGGCGAGGCGGTCAGCCGCTATCTCGGGCCGGCGGCGCGCCTGGAGCACGCGGCCGGCCGGCGGGCCGGGCTGGTGCTGGTGGGAGTCGACGACAGCCCGGCCAGCGGCACTGCCCTCGATCACGCCGCGATCGAGGCCGAGCTGCGCGGCTGGGAGCTGCGGCTGGTGCACGCGCAACGGGTCCGTGACCATCGCGCCGACGGCGGCGGCGCCGCCTCGATCCTGCTCGGGCGGATGACCGACCGGGTGCGGGCCCGCGCGCCGTCGGTCCCGGTGAGCAGCCGCCTGGTCACCGGCTCACCCGTGCCGTTGCTGCTGGTCGAGGCGCGCAAGGCCGGTCTGGTCGTCGTGGGGCGGAGTCATGGCGCGGCAGGCGCGCTCTTCGGCGCGAGCGTGGGGGAGCGGATCGCCGCCGAGCACACCGGCGTGGTCGAGATCGTGCGTGCCCCGGGCTGGCCGCCCGGGCCGGGCGCCGGTGGCGCGCCGGTCGTCGTGGGCGTCGACGGGGACGACAGCCCGGCGATCGGCTTCGCGCACGGCGAGGCCCGGGTGCGTGGCTGCGATCTCGTGCTGCTGCGGGCCGCGACGGCGCCGCGCGCCGCTTCGGCCGACACCGTGGGCGGCGTGCGGATGCACCGGCGGTTCGTCACCGACGACCCGGCGACGGCTTTGATCGAGGCTTCGCGAACCGCCGGCGCACTCGTCGTCGGCCGGCACGCCCCGGGCGGGACCGCCGCCGGCATGCTCGGTGCGGTGAGCCGCGCGGTCGCCCGGCGCGCGCACTGCCCGGTCTTCCTGGCCGGCTGAGCGTGTTTGCCGCCCCTCCGCCGGCGGCGGCTGGTGCCGCATGACTTGGCCGCGCCGGCCGGGAATCGGGCTCTCCGCCGGCGGTGGATCCGGAGCCGCGTTTGCTCTCCGCGTAGGCGATCTGGAGGCAACCCGGTGTACGGGTGCACGGATCTGCCGAAGAGCGCGCGCTGGATCGCTGCCCTCGCGCAGCCCCACCTCGTGGTCGCCGTGCGTGCCGCCTAACGGTGTGGCGGCGCCGGTGACGCTGTTGCGACGGTGCGGACTTGGCGAAGATCGACGGCTGCGCCGGTGTGTTGGGAGTTTCGGCGAAGTTTGTTGACTATGGGTGATCTGCCGGTGAACCCATGCTGGTCAGGCCGGCTGTGGTTATTCGCCGCTTGTGCGGGCGCCAGATCGTGGCGACGGCGACGAGGCCGACGGTGCCCAGCGCGGCGCCTCGGGAGAATGCCAGGTACAGAGATCCGGTGAGCAGGCCGTGCAGGAAGCCGGTGGCTGCCGGGCCGAGGATCGCCGACCACGCGAGCAGGCGGATCCGCGAGGGTAGAACGTCGCCTCGGGCGCGCACGGGCGCCCGGCGCCACCAGGCGACGACCCACCCGATGACGATCGCCGTTCCGGCGGTGTCGCTGATGTGTTGCATCCATTGCCACCCCATCAGCGAGCCGTGGCGAGACGCCAACCAGGGAACGTACCTGGGACCCCACATCCAGTCGTGGGTGATGCCGTCCCAGGCCAGATGGGTTGCCGCGCCGATCAGGACGGCTATGAGGACGCGAACGCCACGATCCTTGCGGGTGAAGTGGAACGCGATCCCTTTCGGAACGTCGGCTGGTAAGCGGGCGGACAGCGGGCGTGGCGACAGGGCGATGACGGCCGGAGCGAACAGCACCTGCCACAGTACGAAAACGACGGTGCCGAGAACCAGGTCCAGGGTCACCAGGCCCAGCGGCGTGTGCGCGAAATGGACCGGCGCCGCAAAGGCCGACACCATCAGGAGATCCGGAGTGATGGCGCCGATCACGAGGGCGGAGCCCGCCAGCCCACGACGCACGACGGGAAGTACTGCGGCCGGATGGACCGGGGTGAACGGCATTCCGCATCTTAGACGAGCAGGTCCTAACTGAAGTCAATGGCAAACCGTGGCCAGCCGAATAAGCCAGACGGCACCCACCTGACCAGCCAGCGCGCACATCTGCCGCAGTCCGTGCGTGCCGGCACCGCGCGCCGTCACGCTGCGTGGCTGCCGCTCGGCGTCGCCGGACGTCCAACTGCGGACGGGACTGAGCGACTCTGCCGATGTGCGAGCATCTGATCTTACTGACCAGTCGGCGCGTAGTTCGGGCCCGCCTGACCGGTGTGGCAGGCGGGCCCTTTATGGCCAGTCGGTCAGCGGCGTCGCCAGAGCGCGGGCGTGGTCTGGTGCTCGGCCCGGAAACGGCGGATGAAGTAGCTGGCGTCGGTAAAGCCGACCCGGTGGGCGATCGCCGCCACCGTCAGGTCAGTTTCGGTCAGCAGCTGACGGGCCTCCTGCATCCGCCGCTCGGTGAGCCACTGCTGCACGGTTCGGCCGGTCCGGAGGCGTACCGAGGTGGTCAGGTGCCCCGGGGTCAGCGCCAGTTCGCCGGCCACGTCGGCCAGCGAGATGGGCTCGGCGAACCGGTGCTCGATCACGTCGAACACCGCGGCCAGCAACGGCTCGTCGGCCGCGCGCAGTTCACCGGCGAGGTCACCGGCCAGCCGGGCCGCCGCGACCAGCAGCAGCATCAGGTGTGCGAGGGACGCCTCCGACCATCCGGTCGCACGGGTCTGCAACTCGTTGTCGAGTGCGCTGATCCGCTCCACCCAGCCGGGCCGCTGCTCCCGTGGGACCCGCAGCCGCTGCGTCCGGTCGGCGCCGCAGGCGAACGGGAACAGCAGCGGGTGGGCACGCCACGAGTACGCCCCGCCGCGGATCACATCGGCGGGGAAGAACACTACCCATCCGTCCTCGATGATTCGGCCGGCCGGCTGCGGAAAGGACAGCACCTGCCCTGGCGCGATCACGAACAGGTCGCCGTCGGCCACGGTCCAGGCGCGGTCGTCGATCAGGAAGCTGCCGCCGGCGCGATGTGCGTACAGCAGGACCAGGAAGTCGTGCGTATGCGTCTGCGGCCCGGGTAGCGGCTGCGGCGTCAGCGGCTGGTCGGGCAGCCGGGTCACCGCCACCGGCGGGATGCCGGGTAACCGGCGGAACACCGCGACCGGCACGCCGCCGGTGGTCCGCCGGGCCATCCGAGTCGGCCGTGCGTGCGCCGGAACATCCGAAGAATGTCCTATCCCTGCCACGGATTCGGCGATGTCCTCGCTCTGCTTGGGCACAACCCTGAGAGTACGACCGAAGTTCGTCTGATCACTACTGCGGGAGGCTGCCATGACCGGAGCCGTACGGCCGTACATCCCGGCGATGGGCCGGCACTGGATGCTGTTCCTCTACGACCCGTTCACCCGGGCGGCCGGCATCTCCCAGGTGCACGGGCAGCTGCTCGATCACGCCGCCGTTCAGCCCGGCCACCGGGTGCTGGAGGTCGGCTGCGGACCCGGCGACCTGCTCATGCAGCTCGGCCGCCGAGTGCCGGGAGCCGATCTGATGGGGATCGACCCCGACCCGGCCGCGCTGCGCAAAGCCCGCCGCAAGGCCGCTCGCCGCGGCCTGGCAGTGCACTTCACTCTCGCGTACGCCGACGAGCTGCCGCTGCCGGACGACAGCCTCGACCGGGTGCTGTCCTCCTACATGCTCCACCACCTCGACGAGGAGCCACAGGTGGCGGCGATGCGCGAGATCCGCCGGATCCTGCGCCCCGGCGGCGAGCTGCACCTGCTCGACGCGGACGGGACACCACGCCCGGGCACGCGAGGCCACCGGCACCCCCGGCTGGCCGGGCACACCCCGGAACGGATCCAGGCGGTCATGCGCCAGGGCGGGCTGACCGAGGTCTCCCAGACCGGCCACGGCAGCCGCCGGATCGCCGGGCACTACTCCTTCTTCCGCGCGGTCGCCTGAGACAGCGGGCGCCTTGGCAGGCCATTCCGAAGGCGGGATGACCAGCGCCACCAGCTCCCTCGGCCACGCCGCCGACCTTCGCCCAGGTCGGGATCGGGTCAGAACTCGCCCACTCCCGGGTGTGTCCCGGACCCGGACCCGTCCCGCCAGCGCACCGGCGGTTCGATGCCGAAGCCGCGGTGGCCGTAGCCGTCCTCGTCCCGAACGTCGAGCAGGAACGGGCCGGTTCGCACGGGGCGGGCGTCCCCGGCGGGGCGGGTGCCGGCCGAGCCTTCGCGCAAACCCATGCCGGCACCGGCGAGCGTCACCCCGCCCACCGCGGCCGCGAGCAGCCCGACCACGACACGCTGCGCGATGGTTCCTTCGCCCCAGCCGGCCACAGTAACGGCGCCGGAGAAGACGAGAACGGCCGCGACCAGGAAGAAGGCCCCGACGAGAAAGCTGCCGATGATGATGGCCGTGGACGCGGTCCACGACTTGCCCGCAGAACGCCGGCGCTCCATCCACAAACGATAGACAGCGACAGACCCGGCGAACAAGTTGTGGCAACGCCGGCGTGGCACCGGGTCTCATCGACTCCGTACGGGCCCGATGTGAGGCCCTTCGGCCCTGACCGCCGCGCCCCCCGCGAGGTCGCATGGAAGGGACGGGAACGCGGAAGGAGGAGACGATGAGTGGACTGTTGCCGCGCCTGTTCGGTGACATGACGGACTGGTTCGAGGTGGACTTCCCGCGGCCGCTGCCGGCCATCCGGTTCGAGGACAAGGTCAGCGAGGACGAGTACGTGCTGAGGGCCGAGCTGCCCGGGCTGGACCCCGAGAAGGACATCCAGATCACCGCGCTGCACGGGGTGCTGACGGTCCGCGCCGAGCGCCGCGAGGAGGAGCAGAACCGGCACCGCACCGAGTTCCGGTACGGCTCGCTCCAGCGTTCGGTGCGCCTGCCCGGCAACGCGGACGAGGATGCGATCAAGGCCACCTACCGCAAGGGGATCCTCGAGATCACGGTGCCGCTGACCGAGCCGCAGCCGTCCGGAAGGCAGATCGCCATCGCCAAGCAGGAGTGACCGATCCGACGACGGCGGCCCCGCGACGGGGCCGCCGTCACGCGTACGCGTGCAGGGCCGCGAGGATGGCGGTCAAGCCGGCCTTGGCGTCGGCGAAGAGCATCGCCGTGCGCGGGTCGGTGTAGAGCTCGTTGTCGATGCCCGCGTAGCCGTGTCCCAGTGACCGCTTGATCACGATGACGGAGCGGGCCTTGTCGACGTCGAGGATGGGCATGCCGGAGACCGCGTTGCCGGCCCTCCGCGCCGCCGGGTTGGTCACGTCGTTCGCGCCGATGACGAGCGCCACGTCGGCGCGGGCCAGGTCGGCGTTGCCCTCGTCGAGGTCGCGCAGCATCTCGTACGGCGTGTTCGCCTCGGCCAGCAGCACGTTCATGTGGCCGGGCATGCGGCCGGCGACGGGGTGGATGGCGTAGCTGACCGCCACGCCCCGCCCGGCGAGGGCCTCGGTGAGCGCCGCCGCCTCGTGCTGCGCCTGCGCGGCGGCCAGACCGTACCCGGGCACGATCACGACCCGCTCCGCGTACGCGAGCTGGAGCGCCACGTCGTCGGCCGTGGTCTCCCGTACGGCGGCCGAGCCCGCACCGGCGGCGACCGTGACGGCGTCGCCCGTGCCGTAGCCACCGGCCACGATCGCGCCGATCGGCCGGTTCATGGCGTCGGCCATGAGCTTGGTGAGGATGGCTCCCGCCGCACCGACCAGCCCGCCGGCGATGATCAGCGGGGTGCTTCCGAGGACGAAGCCGGCCATCGCGACGGCGGTGCCGGTGAACGCGTTGAGCAGCGAGATCACCACCGGCATGTCGGCGCCGCCGATGGGCAGCGTGAGCAGGACCCCGGCCGCGAGCGCGCAGACCGCGAGGCCGTAGAGCGCACCGGCCGGCGCGTCGAAGCCCACGATCAGCACCGCGAGGCCGGCCGCGGCCGCGGCCAGCAGCGCGGTGACCGGCCGGCCGAGGGGCACGACGATCGGCCGGCCGGCGATCTTGCCGGCGAGCTTGCCGGAGGCGACGAGGGAGCCGCTGAACGTCACGGCGCCGATGAGCACGTCGAGGACCCCGGCGACCGCGGCGCTGGTCCCGCCGGGCCGGTCGCCGAGCGCGATGAGCGCGGCCGCTCCGCCGCCGACGGCGTTGAAGAGGCTGACCAGCTGGGGCATCGCGGTCATCCGCACCCGCCGGGCGGCGATCGTCCCGGCCACTCCGCCGGCTGCCGCACCCGAGGCCAGGGCCACCAGGGCGCCGGCCGTGACGCCGCCGTCGTGGCCGAGCACCACGGCCGTGACCACGATCGCGACGGCCATGCCGCCGGCCGAGATCCGGTTGCCGCGGCGGGCGGTGGCCGGCGTGTTCATCAGGTGCAGGCCCACGACGAAGCCGACCGCGCAGGCGAGGTAGATCAGGTGGACGGTGGTGTCGAAGGCGCTCATGACCGGCTCCGGAACATCGCGAGCATGCGGTCGGTGACGACGTAGCCGCCGGCGACGTTCATCGCGGCGAAGAAGGCGGCGATGGCGAGCAGGGCGTATCCGGCCGTCGTGGATGCCGTGGCGGCGAGCAGCATGACGCCGACGATGACGACGCCGTGGATGGCGTTCGCGCCGGACATCAGGGGGGTGTGCAGGGTGGCCGGTACTTTGCTGATCACCTCGAAGCCGACCAGCAGGGCGAGGGTGAACACGGTCAGGTCGGCGAGCAGCAGCGGGCTCATGAGCGGGCTCCTTCGCGGTCACGCAGCAGCACGGCCCGGGTGATCTCGTCGTCGAGGTCGAGGACGGCCTCGCCGTGCGGCATGAGGTGGTCGAGCAGGGCGAGCAGATTGCGGGCGTACGCGGTGGACGCCGCGACCGGCACGGTGGCGGCCAGATCCGGCGCGCCGATGACGGTGACGTCGTTGCCCAGGAGGGTGCGCGCGCCGGCCATCGACCCGGCGACGTTGCCGGGCGCCAGGTCGACGACCACGGAACCGGGGCGCATCGCGGCCAGGGCCGCCTCGGGCACGAGCAGCGGGGCCGCCGCGCCCGGCACCTTCGCCGTCGTGATCACCACGTCGAACCGGGGAACGGCCTCGGTCAGGGCGCGCATCTGGTCGCCGGCCTCGTCGGCGGTGAGGCCGCGCGCGTAGCCGCTGTCCGCCTCGGCGCGAGGAGAGGCGAGGTCGAGCACCGCGGCGCCGGTGGAGGCGATGTCGGCGCGGGCCGCGTCGCGCACGTCGTAGCCGGTGACCTGCGCGCCGAGCCGGCGGGCGGTGGCGATCGCCTGGAGCCCGGCCACGCCGGCGCCGAGCACGAGGACCCGGGCCGGCCTGGTCGTGCCGGCCGCGGTCATCAGCATCGGGAAGAATCCCGGGCACGCCTCCGCGGCGATCAGGGCGGCCTTGTAGCCGGCGACGTTCGCCTGTGAGGTGAGGGCGTCCATCGCCTGGGCCCGGCTCAGCGTGCGGGGGAGCAGGTCGAGACTGATCCCGGTGACGCCGTCGCCGTCGAGCGGGTCGAGGCCGAGCAGGCCGATCAGGATCTGCCCGGGCCGCGCGGCGGCCAGGTCGTCCGGCCGGCGCAGGCACAGCAGCACGTCGCTGCCCGCGTAAACCTCGTCGCGGGCGACCACGGCCGCGCCGGTGTAGTCCTCGTCGGCGAAGAAGGAGAGGCCTCCGGCGCCGGTCTCCACCAGGATCTTCAGGCCGCGATCGGACAGGCGCCGCGCCACGTCGGGGGTCAGGGCCACCCGGCGCTCACCCCGCGCCGTCTCCCGCAGCACACCGATGACGCTCACCCCTGTCCCACCTCCCCGCCACCGCCCTTGACCGGGCTGAAGGCTTTCTCCCCCTTTGGCCGCGCGTCGGCCGGGAAGCGCTCCGGGCCGCGGGTGGCCATCTCCTCGTAGGTCTGCCAGCGCTGGTCGACCGCCTCCTGGGCGAGCCGGGCCAGCCGGGCCGCCTCGGCGGGATCGGTGTCGCGCAGCCGGCGGAACCGCAGCTCCCGGTCGGTGTACTCGGACAGCGGCGCGCGCGGGCGCGGCGAGTCGAGCAGGAACGGGTTGCGGCCGGCGGCGCGCAGCACGGGGTCGTAGCGCATCAGCGGCCAATAGCCGGACCGCACGGCGCGGCGCTGCTGGCCGAGGCCGTCGCGCATGTCGATGCCGTGGGCGATGCAGTGCGCGTACGCGATGATCAGCGAGGGGCCGTCGTACGCCTCCGCCTCCCGCAGCGCGCGCAGGGTCTGCTCCGGATCGGCGCCCATCGCGACGCGCGCCACGTACACGTTGCCGTAGGCGATCGCCTGAAGCGCCAGGTCCTTCTTGGGGGTGGTCTTGCCGGCGGCGGCGAACCGGGCGACCGCCGACAGCGGGGTGGCCTTGGACATCTGGCCGCCGGTGTTGGAGTAGACCTCGGTGTCGAGCACCAGCACGTTCACGTCGCGCCCGCTCGCCAGCACATGGTCCAGCCCGCCGGCGCCGATGTCGTACGCCCAGCCGTCGCCGCCGACGATCCACACGCTGCGCCGGACCAGGTGATCGAGCACGCTGCGCAGGTCGGCGACGGCCGGGTCGCCCGGCGGGAGGGTGTCCAGGCGGCGGGTGATCTCGGCGAGGCGGTCGCGCTGGGCGGCGAACTCCGACTCCCGCCGCTGCGGCGCGGTCAGCACGGCGTCGACCAGGTCCGGTCCGAGCCGGTCGCGGAGTCGGCCGAGCCGGTCGGTGGCGAGCCGGTGGTGCAGGTCGGCGGCGAGCCGGAAACCCATGCCGAACTCGGCGTCGTCCTCGAACAGCGAATTGGACCACGCCGGCCCGCGCCCTTGATCGTTGCGGGTCCACGGGGTGGTGGGCAGGTTGCCGCCGTAGATCGACGAGCACCCGGTGGCGTTGGCGACCATCAGCCGGTCGCCGAACAACTGCGACAACAGCTTGAGGTACGGCGTCTCGCCGCATCCGGTGCAGGCGAGCGAAAACTCGAAGAGCGGCTGGAGGAACTGGGCGCCGCGCACCGTGCCGAAGTCGACGCGGGAACGGTCGGCGTGCGGCAGCGTCTCGAAGAAGGCGATGTCCGCGCGGCCCTTCGGCAGCAGCGGCTCGCGCGGTTCCAGGTTGATCGCCCGGTGCTCCGGGGTGCCGATCGGGCACGCCTCGACGCAGAGCCCGCAGCCGGTGCAGTCCTCGAGGTAGACCTGGAGCGTGTACCCGCTGTCCGGCAGGCCGCGCGCGTTCAGCGCGGCCGAGGGGAAGCCGTCGGGCGCGCCGGCGAGCTCCTTCAGGTCGTACAGCTTCGACCGGAGGACGCTGTGCGGGCAGACGAACGAGCAGTTGCCGCATTGGATGCAGGTCAGCGGGTCCCACACGGCGACGAGGTCGGCGATGTTGCGCTTCTCGTAGGCGGTGGTGCCGCCGGGATAGGTGCCGTCCACCGGCAGCGCGCTGACCGGGAGCCGGTCGCCCTGCCCGGCCAGCATCGCGCCGGTGACCTCGCGGACGAAGGGCGGCGCGTCCGCCGGCACCGGGGCCGGGCGGCGGCGGGTCGCGGTGGCCCGCTCCGGCACGTCGACGCGGTGCAGGGCGGTCAGGGTGGCGTCGACGGCGGCGTGGTTGCGCGCGACCACGTCGGCGCCGCGTTTGGCGTACGTCCTGGTGATCGTCTCTTTGATCTTGGTGATCGCCTGGTCGCGGGGCAACACGCCGGAGATGGCGAAGAAGCACGTCTGCAGGATGGTGTTGGTGCGCCCGGGCAGGCCGTGCTCGGCGGCGATGCGGTCGGCGTCGATCGCCCAGACGGTCAGCGCCCGCTCGAGGATCTGCTCCTGCACGTCGCGGGAGAGCTCCGCCCAGACGTGCCGCGGGCGCGGGCAGTTGAGCAGCAGGGTGCCGCCGCGGGCCGCGCGGGCGAGCACGTCCACCCGGTCCAGCAGGCCGAGGTGGTGGCAGCCGACGAACCCCGCCTCGGCGATCAGGTACGGCGCGCGGATCGGCGCCGGCCCGAAGCGCAGGTGCGACACGGTCATCGACCCGGACTTCTTGGAGTCGAGCACGAAATACCCCTGTGCGTGCACGCGGGGGTCGGCGCCGAGGATCTTGATGGTGTTCTTGTTCGCGCCGACGGTGCCGTCCGAGCCGAGGCCGTAGAAGACGGCCCGCACCGCGCCGCGCGGTTCGATGTCGAGATCGCCGTACGGAAGGCTGCTGCCCGAGACGTCGTCGACGATGCCGACGGTGAACCGCGGCCGCGGCTCCTCGCGGGCCAGCTCGGCGAAGACCCCCGCGACCATGCCGGGCGTGAACTCCTTAGACCCGAGCCCGTAGCGGCCGCCGATCACCAGCGGCATCGCGTCCCGGCGGTGCTCGGCCAGCGCGGCGACCACGTCGAGGAAGAGCGGTTCACCGAGCGAGCCCGGTTCCTTGGTGCGGTCGAGCACGGCCACCCGGGTGGCGGTGAGCGGGACGGCGGCCGCCACCGCCGCGGCCGGGAACGGGCGGAACAGGCGGACCTGCACCACGCCGACGCGCTCTCCGCCGGCCGTCAGGTGGGCGACGGTCTCGCGCGCGGTCTGGGTGCCCGATCCCATGAGCACGATCACCCGGTCGGCGTCGGGCGCACCCGCGTACTCCACGATGTCGTAACGGCGCCCGGTGCGGTAGCCGAGGGCGTCCATCGCGGCGCGCACCGCGCCGGGCACCCGGGCGTAGAACGGATTGACCGTCTCGCGGCCCTGGAAGTACACGTCCGGGTTCTGCGCCGTGCCACGGATCACCGGGCGCTCCGGCGAGAGCGACCGGCCGCGGTGGTCGCGCACCAGCTCGTCCGGGACCAGGGCGCGCAGGTCGTCGTCGCCGAGGGTCTCGATCGTGTTGATCTCGTGCGAGGTGCGGAACCCGTCGAAGAAGTGCACGAACGGCACCCTCGTGCGCAGCGAGGCGGCCTGCGCCACCAGCGCGAGGTCGTGGGCCTCCTGGACGGACGCCGACGCCAGCATCGCGAAGCCGGTGGCGCGGGCGGCCATGACGTCGGAGTGGTCGCCGAAGATGGACAGCCCCTGCGCGGCGAGCGAGCGCGCCGCCACGTGCAGCACCGCCGGGGTGAGCTCGCCGGCGATCTTGTACATGTTCGGGATCATCAGCAGCAGGCCCTGCGAGGCCGTGAAGGTGGTGCTCAGCGCGCCGCTCTGCAGAGCGCCGTGCAGCGCGCCCGCGGCGCCGCCCTCGCTCTGCATCTCCACCACGGTGGGCACCGAGCCCCAGACGTTCGGGCGGCCGGCGGCCGACCACTCGTCGGCGAGCTCGGCCATCGCCGAGGACGGCGTGATCGGGTAGATGCAGCACACCTCGTTGAGGCGGTAGGCCACCGAGACGCACGCCTCGTTGCCGTCCATCGTCGCGCGGGTCATGGCGTCGCCTCGGCAATCATCGAGATGGCATGCACCGGGCACTGGTCGAAGCAGGTCCCGCAGCCGGTGCAGCGGGCGTAGTCGAAGCGGTAGCGCTCGCCCGGGCCCAGTTTGATCACGGCGTCCTCGGGGCAGGCGCCGAGGCAGCCGTCGCACTCGAAGCACGTGCCGCACGACAGGCACCGGGCCGCCTCGAAGCCGGCGGACGCCGCGTCGAGGCCGCCGACGACCTCGGTGAAGTCGCCGACCCGTTGTTCCGGGTCGCGCTCGGCCTGCTGCCGGCGGACGGCGTCGCCGAAGTACCAGGGGTGCAGTCCGGCGAAGCCGGCGATCGGCGGCCGCGCCGGCTCCGCGGCGGTCCGGCCGCGCAGGTACGCGTCGATGTGCCGGGCGGCCGTACGGCCGTGGCCGACCGCCACCGTGACCGTGCGCTCGGCCGGAACCATGTCGCCACCGGCGAACACACCGGGACAGCCGGTCATCAGGCTCGGCGAGACGACGACCGTGCCCTCCGGGGTGAACTCGACGCCCGGGACACCGCGCAGGAAGGCCGTGTCGGCGCGCTGGCCCAGGGCGAGCACCACGGTGTCGGCCGCGAGCGTCTCGGTGCGCCCGGTCGGCACCGGCCGGCCGTCCGCGTCGAGCTCCATGACCTCGACGGTCAGGCCGGGCCCGTCGAACGCCTGGATGGTCCGCAGCCAGGTGATCCGCACGCCCTCGCGCTCGGCCTCGTCCGCCTCCTCGGCGTGCGCGGGCATCTGCGCCCGGGTGCGCCGGTAGACGATCAGGGCCTCCTCGGCGCCGAGGCGCCGGGCCACGCGGGCGGCGTCCATGGCGGTGTTGCCGCCGCCGTAGACGGCCACCCGGCGGCCGACGCGGGGGCGCTCGCCGGCCGCCACGCTGTGCAGCAGGCCGACGGCGTCGACGATCCGGCCCGCCTCGCGCGCCGGGATGTCCACCCGCTTGGACAGGTGGGCGCCGACCGCCACGAAGACCGCGTCGAAACGGCCGTCGCGCCGCTCCGCGACCAGGTCGCGGACGGGGTGGCCACCGACGATCTCGACGCCGAGGGCGGCGATGCGGGCGATCTCGGCGGCCAGCACGTCACGGGGCAGCCGGTAGGCGGGGATGCCGTAACGCATCATCCCGCCGGGCTCCGCCTCGGCATCGCGGATCACCACGTGGTGCCCCAGCCGGGCCAGGTGATAGGCGGCGGAGAGCCCGCTGGGCCCGGCGCCGACCACGAGGACCCGCCGGCCGCTGGGCGCCGGTGGCGGGTCGAAGCGCCAGCCGCGCTCGAGCGCGAGGTCGCCGAGGAACCGCTCGACCGCGTGGATCGAGACCGGGCTGTCCAGCTCGGCGCGGTTGCAGACGCTCTCGCACGGGTGATAGCAGACTCGCCCGTGCACGGCCGGCAGCGGGTTGGCCGCGACGAGGGCCCGCCACGCCCGCTCGTGCTCGCCGGCCCGGGTCAGGGCCATCCACTGCTGGATGGTCTCGCCGGCCGGGCAGCCGGCGTCGCAGGGCGGCAGCAGGTCGAGGTACACCGGGCGGCGCGCCCGGCCCGGCCCGCCCCGGGCCTCGTCGAGGCGCAGGTCCGGAGGGGGCGTCAGGTCGTCGTGCGGGCGGTTCATGACCGATCCTCAGGGCGTCGGGTACTTGGCGAGGATCTGGCGCAGCCGGTCGACGAAGCGCAACGACTCGTCGTGGTCGCGCTGCCAGACGTTGCGGCCGAAGATGAGGCCGGTGGCGCCGGCGGACATCGACTCCTGCGCCTTCTCGAACATCACCTCGTCACCGGCCCGGCTGCCGCCGGAGACCAGGACCATGGTGCGGTTCGCCGCGCGGACGACCTCGTCGATGGCCTCCTGGCTGCTGAACTCGCCGGCGTACGCCGCGGGCACGTCGGTGTGCTTCTCGGGGTGCGGGAAGTTCACCTTGACCACGTCGGCGCCGAGCTCACTGGCGACACGAGCGGCGTAGTGCACGGCGTAGAACGAGTCCTTGCCGCCCTTGTGCTCGATCGCCTCGCCGCGCGGGTACGCCCAGACGATCAGCGGCATGCCGAGCCGCTGCGCCTCCTGGCGCACCGCCCGGTACTGCGCGAAGTCGGCGTCCTGGGCGGGTGAGCCCACGTACAGCGTGTAGCCGACGGCGTCGGCGCCCAGCCGCACCGCGTCCTCGACGCAGGCGTGCAGCGGCGACAGCGCGCTGCGGTCGCTGGGGATGTCGGTCTTGCCGTTGAGCTTCAGGATCAGCGGGACCTCGCCCGCGTAGTCCCAGTAGAACTTCTCGGCGAGGCCCACCTGGATGGCGATGCCGTTGAACCCGCCCTCCAGGGCCAGCCGGACGATGTACTTCGGATCCGAGGCGATCGGGTCGGCGAAGAAGTCCCGGGGGCCGTGCTCCAGGCCCTGGTCGTAGGGGAGGAACAGGGCGGTGCCGTTGCCCAGCCCGTGCTTGTACAGGATGCGGTGCAGCCGGGCCTTCTTGCCGGCGCTGAGGCCACATTGGGCGAGCCGTAGCCGCGTTGTCATGGCGGTCTCCTTCCTCTCCCCACACGGTGCGCCGGCCGGGGGCGCCCGGTCAGAGGCGCTGGACCCGCGACGGCGGGCCCTTCGGCGGGCCGCTCAGAGGGGGTCGCCCTCGTGCTGCTCCACCGGCACCACGGCGACCGGGCAGGACGCCTCGGTGGCGACGGCGAGCGGGACGTCGCCGGTGCGCACCCGGCCGAGGACGCCGCGGCGCTTGTCACCGACCACGAGCAGGGCGGCACCGTAGCCGGCCCGGGTCAGCGCGCCCACCACGGAGCCGTGCAGCACCGCCCGCCGGACCGGCACCTGGGGATGCTTGAGCGCGAGCCCCTCGGTCTCGGCCGCCAGCAGCTCCAGGGCGGCCGGCTCGGTGGTGAAGTGCGTGGAGAGGGTCACGTCGTCGTAGAAGTAGTCGTCGTGGCTCGCGGCGGAGACGTGCACGGCGGCGACCGGCAGGCCGTGCTCGGCGGCGAAGGCGAAGCCGAAATCGAGCGCGGCGCGGCTCGCGGGCGTACCGTCCACGCCGATCACCACGTGGCCGGCGACCGGGCCACCGGGCGAGGCGGGGGCTTCCGCCCCGACCACCACGACCGGGCAGTACGCGTGCCGCAGCACCCGGCGCACCGTCCGGCTCGCCTCGCCGTCGCCGATGACCAGCAGCCGGACCCCGGCGGACGCGTCGACCAGCCGGTCCGACGGGTCGCCGGCGGGCGCGAGGACGGCCACATGGCGCCGGCCCAGGCGCTCCTGCACGCGGGCGACGGCGCGGGCGAGCGGCGGGTCGATCAGTTCCAGCTCGGCGGGGCCGGGCCGGCCACCCTGCGGGCTCGCCGGCGCGTACGGCCCGTGGACGTGCAGCAGCACGAGCCGCGTGCCGGTCTGCTCGGCCTCGCCGGCGGCCCAGGTCAGCGCGCGCCAGCCGGCGGACCCGCCGATGCCGGCCGCGATCGGGCGGTTCGCCCACCTCGGTCTCGTGGTCAGGGTCATGGTCCCACAGTGCCGTGGCGGCGGCCGGCCGCGCAGAGCCGAAGGGCTCCTCTCAGGAGGGCAGGGGGACCCGCCAGCTGAGGACCGTTCCGGTCCCGTCCGGCCCCCGCCCCACCTCGAACGTGCCACCGAGCTGGTCGGCGCGCTCGCCCATGCTCACCACGCCGCCCCGGGCCCGCGCCACGTCGAAGCCGGTGCCGTCGTCCTCGACACAGAGCACGATCTCGCCGTCGGCGGCCCGCAGCGACACGCGGGCGCTGCTCGCCCGGGCGTGCCGCGCGATGTTCGACAGTGCCTCCCGCAGCACGGCGAGGATCTCGGGCTTGACGTCGTCGGGGATGGCGCTGTCCACCGGGCCGGAGGTGTCCAGCACCGGCCGGAAGCCGAGCGCGTCGGCCGCGGTCTCGACCGCCTCGTGCATCTCGGCGCGCAGCGACGGGCCGGTGGGCGTGCGCAGCTCGAAGATGGAGCGGCGGATGTCGCGGATGGTGGCGTCCAGATCGTCGACGGCGGTGTTGATGCGCTTGGCCACCTCGGGCCGGACCGCCTGGTGCACCGCGCCCTGCAGGTGCATGCCGGTGGCGAACAGCCGCTGGATCACCACGTCGTGCAGGTCGCGGGCGATGCGCTCGCGGTCCTCCAGCAGCGCGAGCTGCTGGCGTTCCTCCTGGGCCCGGGCGCGTTCGAGGGCGAGCGCCGCCTGCCCGGCGAAGGTGGACAGCTGCACCGCGTCCTCGTCGGTGGGTGGTTGCCCGGGCGGCTGGGTGACGATGAGCACGCCGTGCAGCGTGTCGGCGCCGGCGAGCGGGGCGGCCATCGCGGGGCAGTCCGGCACCGGCCCGGGCCACTCGGTCACGGCGCGCAAGTTCTCGACCGGCCGGGACTTCTCGCGCCCGAACTCCTCGGCGGTCGCCGGATCGACCGCGACGGTCTTGCCGGCGAGTTCCCGGTACGCCGGGTCGGCGCCGTCGGCCACCTCGATGTGGTAGCGCGCGTGCTCCTCCTCGTACAGCATCACGAGCACGAGCTCCGCGCCGGCGACCTCGCGGGCCCGGCGGGCGATCAGGCGCAGCGCCTCGGTGCGATGGACGGTGCCGAGCAGGACCCCGGTGATCTCCGCGCTGGCGGCCAGCCAGCGTTCCCGGCGCTGGGCCAGCGCGTACAGCCGGGCGTTGTCGATGGCGACACCGGCCGCGGCGGCGAGGGCCACCACGATCTCCTCGTCGTCGTCGCTGAACTGGTCGGCGCCCTGTTTCTCGGCGAGGTACAGGTTGCCGAAAATCTGGCCGCGGGTGTGCACCGGCACGCCGAGGAAGCTGTGCATCGGGGGATGGTGCGGCGGGAAGCCGAAGGAGTCCGGGTGGCGGCGGATGTCGGGCAGCCGCACCGGGCGCGGATCGGTGATGAGCACCCCGAGCACCCCGCGGCCGCGGGGCAGGTCGCCGATCGTGGCGTGGGTGGCCGGGTCCATGCCGTGGGTGATGAAGTCGATCAGCTCGGTGCGGTCGGCCCCGATCACGCCGAGCGCGCCGTAGCGTGCCCCGGCGAGCGCGCACGCCGCCTGGACGATGCGCTGGAGGGTGCTGCGCAGGTCGAGGTCGGTGCCGATGCCCACCACGGCGTCGAGCAGGGATCGCAGTCTCTCCCTGCTGGTCACGACGTCGCCGACCCGGTCGAGCATCTCCTGCAGGAGCTCGTCGAGCCGCACGCGCGAGAGCGGGCTGAGCCCCAGCGACGGTGGATCGAGCCGCTCGTCCTCCGGCGGTCGTTCGGCCATGAGCCCACGCTAGCGCCGGAACGCCACGCGGGGAACCTGTCGGGCGACGGCGAAAGCGCGTAGAAAGAGGACGTGATCCGTGTCTTTCTCCTCGACGACCACGAGGTCGTCCGCCGTGGCCTGGCCGACCTGCTCGAGGCCGAGGGCGACATCGAGGTCGTCGGCGAGTCGGGACTCGCCGTCGAGGCCACCCACCGCATCCCCGCCCTGCGCCCCCACGTGGCGATCCTCGACGCGCGGCTGCCCGACGGCAACGGCATCGACGTGTGCCGCGACGTCCGCGCGGTCGACTCGACGATCAAGGGCCTGATCCTGACGTCGTACGAGGACGACGAGGCGCTCTTCGCCGCGATCATGGCCGGTGCCTCGGGCTACGTGCTCAAGCAGATCCGCGGCGGCGACCTGGTCGACGCGGTGCGCCGGGTCGCCGCGGGCCAGTCGTTGCTCGACCCGGCGATCACCCAGCGCGTGCTGGAGCGCATCCGGCACGGCGTCGAGCAGCCGCGCGAGCTGCGGTCCCTGACCGACCAGGAGCGGCGCATCCTGGAGTTCATCGCCGAGGGCCTGACCAACCGCGAGATCGCCGGCCGCATGTTCCTCGCCGAGAAGACGGTCAAGAACTACGTGTCCAGCCTGCTCACCAAGCTCGGCCTGGAGCGGCGCACGCAGGCGGCCGTCCTCGCCACCCGCCTGCTCGGCGATCATCCGCATCCCTGATCCGCGGCTCAGCAGACGGTCAGGCCGTGGTCGCGGAACTGGGCGCGCACGCGGTCGACCAGGACCGATTCCGGCGGTGGGGTGGCGGCCAGCGGGAACGGAAGGCCCAGGGCGGCGTACTTGGGCGCGCCGAGGCGGTGGAACGGCAGCACCTCGACGCGCTCGACCGTGGCGACGCCGGCCGCGATCTCGGCGACCGCGGCGACCTCGGCCGGGTCGTCGGTGAGGCCGGGGACGAGCACGAAACGGACCCAGATCGGCTTGCCGAGGTCCGCGAGGCGGTGGGCGAAGCGGACGGTGGGCGCCAGGCGGCCGGTCCGGGTGACCCGGCGGTACGTGGCGGGGTCGCCGGACTTGATGTCGAGCAGCACCAGGTCGGTGGCGTCGAGCAGGGCGCCGTCGGCCCGGTCGCCGAGGAAGCCGCTGGTGTCCAGGGCGGTGTGCAGGCGCATGTCCTTGCAGCCCCGCAGCACCGCGCGGGTGAAGTCGCGCTGCTGGAGCGGCTCGCCGCCGCTGATCGTGACGCCGCCGTGGGCGACCTTGAGGAACCGCTCGTAGCGGCGGATCTCGAGGAGCAGGTCGTCCACGGTCTCCAGCACGCCGTTGCGGCGGTACTGGGTGTCGGGGCTGTGGCAGTACAGGCAGCGCAGCGGGCAGCCGGCCAGGAACGCCACGAACCGGGTGCCCGGCCCGTCCACCCCGGTGGAGAGGTCGAAGGAGTGGACCGAGCCGGTGATCATCACAGCGACCCGTGGAAGGTGCGGGAGATGACGTCGCGCTGCTGCTCGGGGGTGAGCCGCACGAAGTTGACCGCGTAACCGGAGACCCGGATCGTCAGCTGCGGGTATCTCTCCGGGTGGGCCATGGCGTCCTCGAGGGTGGCGCGGTCGAGCACGTTGACGTTCATGTGGAAGCCGCCGGCGTCGGTGTAGCCGTCGAGCACGCCGGCGAGGTTCGCGACGCGGTCGTCGCGGGCGTGGCCGAGGCCGTCGGGGGTGACGGTGATGGTGAGCGAGATGCCGTCGCGGGCCGCCCGGTAGGGCAGCTTGGCGACCGAGAGGGCGGCGGCGACCATGCCGTGCCGGTCCCGGCCGTTCATCGGGTTGGCGCCCGGGGCGAACGGCTCGCCGGCGCGGCGGCCGTCCGGCGTGTTGCCGGTGTGCTTGCCGTAGACCACGTTGGACGTGATGGTCAGCACCGACAGCGACGGCTCGGCGCCGCGGTAGGTGGGCTGCCGCCGGATCTTCGCCATGAACCGATCGACCAGGTCGGCGGCGATCGCGTCGGCGCGGTCGTCGTTGTTGCCGAAGGCCGGGAAGCCGCCGTCCACGACGTAGTCGACGGCCAGCCCAGTCTCGTCGCGCAACACCTTCACCTGGGCGTGCTTGATGGCGCTGAGGCTGTCCACGGCGACCGACAGGCCGGCGATGCCGGTCGCGAGGAACCGGTGCACCGGGTAGTCGTGCAGGGCCATCTGCAGGCGCTCGTACGCGTACTTGTCGTGCATGTAGTGGATGACGTTGAGCGCGTCGACGTACGTCTCGGCGAGCCAGTCGAGCGTGCTGTCGAACGCGGCCATCACCGTCTCGTAGTCGAGCACGTCGTCGGTGATCGGCTCGGTGGCGGGCGCGACCTGGGCGCCGGTCATCTCGTCGCGGCCGCCGTTGATCGCGTACAGCAGGGCCTTGGCGAGGTTGGCCCGGGCGCCGAAGAACTGCATGTCCTTGCCGACGCGCATGGCCGAGACGCAGCAGGCGATGGCGGTGTCGGCGTCGTAGGCGGGCCGGATCAGGTCGTCGTTCTCGTACTGGATCGAGCTGGTGTCCAGCGAGACCTGGGCGCAGAAGCGTTTGAAGCCCTCGGGCAGCGACGGCGACCACAGCACGGTGAGGTTGGGCTCGGGCGCCGGGCCGAGGTTGTAGAGCGTCTGCAGGTAGCGGAAGCTCGTGCGGGTCACGAAGCCCACCCCGGCGAGCGACTCGGTCACCCAGGTCGGGTCGCCGGAGAACAGCTCGTCGTACTCGGGGGTGCGCAGGAACCGGATGATGCGCAGCTTGATGACGAAGTCGTCGACGAGCTCCTGCGCCTGCTGCTCGGTGAGCCGGCCCTCGGCCAGATCACGCTGGAGGTAGACGTCGACGAACGAGGAGGTGCGCCCGAGCGACATCGCGGCGCCGTTCTGCTCCTTGGTGGCGGCCAGGTAGGCGAAGTAGAGCCACTGGATCGCCTCGCGGCCGGTGGTGGCCGGGCCGGAGACGTCGTAGCCGTAGCGGTCGGCCATGAACCGCAGGTCCTCGAGCGCGCGGATCTGCTCGGCCAGCTCCTCGCGGTCGCGGATGACCTCCTCGGACGACAGCCTCGCGTCCAGCGCGGCCTTCACCGCGGCCCGATCCGCGATGAGCCGGTCGACGCCGTAGAGCGCGACCCGCCGGTAGTCGCCGATGATGCGGCCGCGGCCGTACGCGTCCGGCAGCCCGGTGATGATGTGCGAGCGCCGGGCGGCCTTCACGTCGGCGGGATACGCGTCGAAGACGCCGTCGTTGTGCGTCTTGCGATACCGGCTGAAGACGTCGCGCACCGCGGGGTCGAGGGCGAAGCCGTACGCGGCCAGGCCGGCCTGCACCATGCGCAGGCCGCCGTTCGGCATGATCGCCCGGCGCAGCGGCGCGCTGGTCTGCAGGCCGACGATGAGCTCGTGGTCCCGGTCGATGTACCCGGGCTCGTGCGACGTGATCGTGGACGGGGTGTGCGCGTCCACGTCGTACACGCCGCGCCGTCGCTCCTCGGCGAACATGCGGCTCAGCTGGCGCCAGATCCGCTCGGTCCGGTGCGTCGGCCCGGTCAGGAACTCGGCGCCGCCGTCGTACGGCTCGATGTTGTCGCTGATGAAGCCGCCGACGTCGATCGTCTCGCGCCATCCGGTCCCGTGGAAACCGCGCCAGGCGTCGCGCGATGTGGTGGCCATGGGCTCCCCTCCTTCGTCCCCTCCAGCCTCGCCGCGAAGGTCCGGGCCGGACAGGGCCGGAGGTCCCGGGTACTCAGGCCTTGGCGTACCTGGTGGTGAGCCGCGGAGTCGCCGTCACCTCGTACTTCATGTGGTAGCCGGTGGCGATCACCATGGCCTCGGCGAGGCACCGGACATGGCCCTGCCCGCGCACGGCTACGGCGGCGCGCATGTCGACAGGTTGTCCCGTGGCGAGGCCGGCGGCCACGGCGATCAGCCTTCGGTCGTCGTCGGGCAACTCGGCGCCGTCGGCGAAGGCGAGCAGCGCCGGCCAGTCGCGGATGACCGCCACCTGGATGTCGTCGCCGTCGTCGTACTCGGGAGTCCGCACCGGTCAGGGCACCAGCACCAGCCGAGCGGCGACCCGGCTCGCCAGGACGTCCTCGATCGCGTCGTTGATCTCGTCGAGCCGCCGCGTCTCGTAGAACACCCGGGTGCGCCCGGCGGCGTGCAGCCGGAACACCTCGGCGAGGTCGGCGCGGGTGCCGACGATCGACCCGATGACCCGGATGCCCTTGAGCACCGTCTGGAAGATCGGCAGCGACATGGCGTTGTCCCTGGGCAGCGAGACCAGGATCAGCCGGCCGCCGCGGCGCAGGCACGCGTGCGCCTGCTCGACGACCTTCGGGTCGGCGGCGAGCACCACCGCGACGTCGGCACCGCCGAGCGCCTCGATGGCCTCCACCGGGTCGACGAGCGCCGCGTTGACGGTGTGCGCGGCGCCGAGCTCCTTGGCCAGCGTCAGCTTCTCCTCGGTGACGTCGACGGCGATGGTCTCGCCGCCGAAGATCTGCGCGTACTGCTGGGCCAGGTGGCCGAGCCCGCCGATGCCGAAGATGGCGACCTTGTCGCCGGGCGTCACCCCACCGACCTTGACGGCCTTGTACGTGGTGACGCCGGCGCACGTCAGCGGCGCGGCCTCGAGCGGGTCGACGCCCTCCGGCACGGCCACGGCGAAGCGCGCGTCCGCGATCAGGTACTCGGCGTGCCCGCCGTCGACGGAGTACCCGGTGTTGACCTGGCTCTCGCAGAGCGTCTCCCAGCCGGTGACGCAGTATTCGCAGGTCCCGCAGGCCCGGCCCAGCCACGGCACGGCGACCCGGTCGCCGACCCGGTGCTCGGTCACCCCCGGCCCGACGTGGTTGACGATGCCGACCCCCTCGTGCCCCGGCACGAACGGCGGAGCCGGCTTGACCGGCCAGTCCCCGCGGGCGGCGTGGATGTCGGTGTGGCAGAGGCCGCTGGCCTCCACCCGAACCCGGATCTGCCCCGGCCCCGGCAGCGGAATCGGCACCTCCCGGACAACAAGCGGCTCAGCGAAACTGGTGACGACAGCGGCGCGCATGGTGGGGTTCCTTTCCTCGTCTTCCCAGCTCCCAGCCTCGACCCATGCTGATCACCACGGCAGGGCCGTTGGTCCACCGCCCCGGGACCGAAAGCCCCCAGGTACTCGCCTCGGACGGTCTTGACCTTTCCGGCCCCGGGCGAGGTGCCTCGCGTGCGTGGCGAAGCCGTCAGGGACGCGTCGGCCGCAGGCCCGCGGAGTCGCGAGCGTAGTCGCTGGGCGTGTGGCCGTACTGTTTCTTGAACGCCCGGCTGAGGTGGCCGCCGTCGCTGAACCTCCAGCGGGCGGCGATCTCGGCCACGGTCATCGCCCTGGCCGGGTCGGTGAGGTCACGCCGGGCCTGCTCGAGGCGGCGCCGCCGGATGTAGGCCATCAGCGGCTCGCCCGTGGCGGCGAAGGCCCGCTGCAGGGTACGGGCGGACACGTGCAGCTCGCTTGCGAGCGTGGCCGGGCCGAGAGCGGCGTCGGTGAGCCGGCGGTCGGCGAGGCGCCGCGCGGCCGCGACGAGGGCCGGGACAGTGTGCACGGCCGTCAGGTCGATGCTGTCCCGGAGCACGGCGGTGGTCAACTCGATCAGCGCGTTGCGCGCGGCCCGCGCGCCGGTCGCATCGAGCTCCGGGCCGGCGTCGTGCAGCAGATCCGCGTACGCGGTGAGCAGTCGCGTCGGTGCGGAGCCGGCGTGACCGCGGACGACCCGGTCGCCGAGCAACGGCGCGAGCCCATGACCGGGCAGCGTGATCGACATTCCCGCCGTGTGCGCTCCGTTGGTGAAGCTCGCGGGCCGGTCGAGCCGCCGGATCGCGAACTCTCCGGCGGCCAGGGCGTAGCTGTCGCGGGGTAGCTCGACCGTGGCGGTGCCCCGGCGCACGAGGATCAGCGACACCATGCCTTCCGTGCCGGCGGGCTTGGCCGCACGTACGGGGGAGAAGCCCTCGTGGCGATGGAGGAGCGCGTCGCCGACGCGCACCTGCTGGAAGCGGATCCGCAGGTCGGCCATGGTGGCCGGGTCGTAGTCCGGGGTGGACGACCGTTCACCGAGCCAGGCCTGCCATGCGCGCAGCGACCGGGGTAGACCCGAGGCGCCGACGGTACGGGTGTCCAGACCGAACGAAGCGGAGTCGGTCGTCATGGAGCCCTCGTTCCGTGCTGTGCCAAGGTGCTTCCAGCGTAGGGGATGAGCCGTTCAGCTCGCCGATGGCGCGGTTGAACGTGAGCGACAGCTGTGCGGATGCCGGCGCCAGATCGGCGCGGCCGGGGATGCGGGCAACGACCGCCGGGTAGATCCGGCCGCGAACCGATGACGACAGGGAGACGCCGATGTCGCCCGCCTCAGAAGAGATCGCACCGACCTGCTGCTTGCAGCAGATCCGCATCACTCGACGCTTACCGACGGAGGATCGATGACTTTCACCCGCGACGAGTTGATCGGCCGCCTGAACCGTGCTGGGGAACTGGAGGTGTCCGGCACGGACCCGATCGAGCAGGCGACCTACTTCGACACCGGCAAATTCCGCTGGCACGGTCCCGCCGGCGCCGAGGCCGACTACGACGGCCTCGCCGAGCTGTTCGCCGGCTTCCGGGCGGCCTTCGACGACCGCTCGATCCGGCGCGGCATCATGCTGGCCGAGGGCAACCTGATCGCCTGCCAGACCTGGATCGAGGGGACCTTCGCCCGTACGTATGACGACTCGCCGGCCGGGCGCCCGCTGCCGCCCACGGGCGAACGGCTGGTCTGGGCCATCATCAACATTTTCCAGTTCGACGACCAGGGCCGTCTGGTGGAGGAGTGGGTGCAGTACGACAACCGGGAACTGCTGCGCCAACTCGGCGTGACGCAAGAGTGAAACAGATCCCCGGCCAAGCCGGCTCTCATCGGCTGTCGGAGCCGGTGGCGGTGCTCGCGGCCCGGCCGGCTTCGAGGCGGGCTATCGGGACGCGGTAGGGGGAGCAGGACACGTAGTCGAGGCCGGCCTCGTGGAAGAAGCGGACGGAGGCCGGGTCGCCGCCGTGTTCGCCGCAGACGCCGATGGTCAGGTCGGGGCGGGCGGCGCGGCCGCGGGTGACGGCGATGCGGACGAGCTCGCCGGTGCCGTCCTGGTCGATGGTCTCGAACGGGGAGACCGCGAAGATGCCCAGGTCGAGGTAGCGGCCGAAGAAGGCGCCCTCGACGTCGTCGCGGGAGAAGCCCCACGTCATCTGGGTCAGGTCGTTGGTGCCGAAGGAGAAGAACTCGGCGGCACCGGCGATCTGGCCGGCGGTCAGGGCCGCCCTCGGCACCTCGATCATCGTGCCGATCCGGATCGGGGGCGCGCCGGGCACGCTCGCCAGCACCGACTCGGCCTCTGCGCGCACGGTCTCCAGTTCCTGGACCGCGCCGACCAGCGGGACCATGATCTCGGGCCGGGGGTCGCCGCCGGCGGCGGCGCGGGCGGCCGCGGCCTCCGCCACCGCGCGGACCTGCATCGCGAACAGGCCGGGGATGACCAGGCCGAGGCGCACGCCGCGCAGGCCCAGCATGGGGTTCTGCTCGTGCATGCGGCGCACCGCGGTCAGCAGGACGCCGTCGTGGCCGGGGTCCTCGCCGAGCGCCTCGGCGCGGGCCACGTGGGCGGTCAGCTCCTCCAGCGGCGGCAGGAACTCGTGCAGCGGCGGGTCGATCAGCCGGATCGTCACCGGCAGGCCGTCCATCGCGGCGAACAGCTCCTCGAAGTCGGCGCGCTGCAACGGCAGCAGCTCCGCGAGGGCCCCGGTCTCGCCGAGGATGAGCCGTTCCACCAGCCGGCGGCGCTCGCCGAGGAACATGTGCTCGGTGCGGCACAGGCCGATGCCGGTGGCGCCGAAGCGGCGGGCGCGGGCGGCGTCCGGGGCGGTGTCGGCGTTGGCGTGCACGCCGAGCCGGGCCTTGTGGTCGGCGTGGATCATCAGGCGCTGCACCGCGGCGAGCAGCGGGTCGCCGTGCGCGCCGATCTCACCCTCGAAGAAGCGGACGACAGCGGAGGGGTGCACCGGGACCTCACCGGGATAGACCTTGCCCGTGGTGCCGTCGATCGAGATGACGTCGCCGGCGCGCAGCGTGCGCCCGTTCACGGTGACCGTGCCGCCGTCGAGGATCAGGTCCTCGGCGCCGCACACGCAGGTCTTGCCCATGCCGCGGGCCACGACGGCCGCGTGCGAGGTCTTGCCGCCGCGCGAGGTCAGGATGCCCCGGGCGGCGATCATGCCGGGCAGGTCGTCGGGGTTGGTCTCGCGGCGCACGAGGATGACGGGTTCCGTGGCCGCGGCCGCCGTGGCGGAGTCGAAGACGATCGCGCCGACCGCGGCGCCCGGTGAGGCGGGCACGCCGGTGGTGAGCGGCGGGGGAGCGGAGGCGGTGTCGAAGCTGGGGAACATCAGCTGGGCGAGCTGCTCGCCGCTGACCCGCTGGAGCGCCTCGTCCAGGGTGATGGTGCCCTCGTCGACCAGCTGGGCGGCGATGACGAACGCGGCGGCCGGGGTGCGCTTGCCGACCCGGGTCTGCAGCATCCAGAGCGTGCCGTTCTCGATGGTGAACTCGATGTCGCACAGGTCGCGGTAGCGCTGCTCCAGCCGTTCCATGATGGACAGCAGCTTGGTGTGGCTCTGTGGGTCGATGGTGGCCAGGTCGTGCAGGCTCACGGTGTTGCGGATGCCCGCGACGACGTCCTCGCCCTGGGCGTTGCGCAGGTAGTCGCCGTAGACGCCGCGCCGGCCGGTCGCCGGGTCGCGGGTGAAGGCCACCCCGGTGCCGGAGTCCTCGCCCCGGTTGCCGAAGACCATGGCCATCACGTTCACGGCGGTGCCGAGGTTGTGCGGGATGCGCTCCTGCCGGCGGTAGAGGACCGCGCGTTCGGCGTTCCACGACCGGAAGACCGCCCCGATCGCGAGGAAGAGCTGCTCGTGCGAGGCCTGCGGGAAGTCACGGCCGGTGTGGTCGTGGAAGACCTTCTTGTACGCGTTCACCAGGTCCCGCGGCTCACCCGGCCCGACGGCGTCGAAGGCCGCTCCCGGCACGTCGAAGACGGTCCTGCCGAACATCTGGATCAGCCGGCGGTACGAGTCCCAGGCGAAATGCTCGTCCCCGCTCTGCTCGGCGAGCCCCTCGACGCCGGCGTCGTTGAGGCCGATGTCCAGGATCGTCTCCATCATGCCCGGCATGGAGAACTTGCCGCCCGAGCGCACCGACAGCAGCAGCGGGTCCTTCGCGTCGCCGAACGTCTTGCCCGTCCGGGCCTCCAGCAGCTCGAGGTGACGCTGCACCTCGGCGAGCAGGCCCTCGGGCATCCGGCCGTCGCGCAGGTAGTCGCGGCAGGCCTCGGTGGTGACGGTGAACCCGGGCGGCACCGGCAGACCCATACGGGTCATCTCGGCGAGGTTGGCGCCCTTGCCGCCGAGCAGGTCCTTCAGGTCCTTGTTGCCCTCGATGAAGTCGTAGACGTATCTGGTCATGCCGGTCGCACCCCTCTCGTCTCCTCGTTGGTAGCCCGGCCGAGGACCCGGGTTGTAGGGCCGGACGTCCCTACTGGACGGGACGTGAAAGGACGAGCTTGGAGACATGAGAGGACTTGTGTACAGCGGACCGGGCGCGCGGTCGTGGACCCAGATCCCCGACCCCGGCATCCAGGAGCCGCGAGACGCGATCATCCGGGTCGACGCCGTCACCATCTGCGGCACCGACCTGCACATCCTCGGCGGCGACGTGCCCGAGGTGGCGCCCGGCCGGGTGCTCGGCCACGAGGCCGTCGGCACGGTCGTCGAGACGGGCACCGGCGTGGCCGGGCTCGCCGCGGGGGACAGGGTGCTGGCCTCCTGCATCTCCGCCTGCGGCATCTGCCGCTTCTGCCGGGAGGGCTCGTACGGGCAGTGCCTCGGCGGGGGCGGCTGGATCCTCGGCCATCTCGTCGACGGGGTGCAGTCGGAGTACGCCCGGATCCCGTTCGCCGACCTGTCGACGTACAAGCTGCCGGACCTGGTGAGCGACGAGTCGGCGGTGCTGCTGGCGGACATCCTGCCCACGGCGTACGAGGTCGGCGTCCTCAACGGCCGGGTCCGGCCGGGCGACACCGTGGTCGTCGTCGGCGCGGGCCCGATCGGGCTGGCGGCCGTGGTGACCGCGCGGCTCTACTCGCCCGCCCACATCGTCGTCGTCGACAAGGCGGAGAGCCGCCTGCTGGCCGCGAAGATGTTCGGCGCGGACACCGCGGTCGTGGCCGGCGCGGAGGACCCGCTCGCGGTCGTGCGCGGGCTCACCGGGGGCCTCGGCGCGGACGTGGTGATGGAGGCGGTGGGCACCCCGCAGACCTTCGAGCTGTGCGCTTCGCTCGTACGCCCGGGAGGCCGGGTCGCCAACATCGGCGTGCACGGCAAGGCGGCCACGTTGCACCTGGAGGACCTGTGGATCCGCAATGTCACCATCACCACCGGCCTGGTCGACACCTTCTCGACGCCGAAACTGCTGGACATGCTCGTCGCCGGTCAGCTCGACCTCGGCCACATGGTCACCCACCGCTTCGGTCTCGACGAGTTCATGCCCGCGTACGACGTGTTCGGCGACCCGGCGCACACGGGCGCCCTGAAGGTGGTGCTGACGCGATGAGAACCCGGACCTTCGTGCTCGTGGCGGGCGTGGTGGCGGTCGGTGCGGCGCTGTCGCCGCCGGCCCTGCGCCGCTACGTGACCTGGGGCGCCACGCCGGGTGAGGCCGCCGGGCCCATGCCCGGTGACGACCTGGTGCCGGACGCCGACCTCATCTCCACCCGTGCCGTCACGATCGCCGCGCCGCCGTCCGCGGTGTGGCCGTGGCTCGTGCAGATGGGCAGCGGGCGAGGCGGCGCCTACACGTACGATTGGATCGAGAATATGTTCGGCCTGAACATGCACAGCGCCGACGAGATCCTCCCGCAGTTCCAGGGCTTGGCCGCCGGGGACGTGCTGCCGCTGGGGCAGGACGGACCCGACATGCGGGTGGAGATCTGCGACCGCGAACGGGCGCTCGCCTTCCGTTCGCTGGACGGCGACTGGGTGTGGATCTTCGAGCTGCGCCCCGACGGCGACAACACCCGGCTGATCAGCCGGAACCGTGTCGTGTCGCCCCGCCGCCGCGCCGTCTACAACGTGGTGATGGCGCCCGGCAGCCTGATCATGGAACACCACATGCTCGCCGGTCTGAAAAAGCGGGCCGAGCGGCTTCAGCGGACGATGGAGGGCAGTGATGAAGACCTGGACCGTGGACGACGTGATGACCCAGGCGGTCGTGACCGCGGCGCCGGGCACCTCGTACCGTGAGCTGGTCGACCTGCTGGTGAGCCGCAACTTCAGCGCCGTTCCGGTGGTGGACGATTACCAGCGGGTGGCCGGGGTGGTCTCCGAGGCCGACCTGCTTCGCAAGATCGAGTACGCGGGTGACGAGCAGCCCCGCCTCTTCGAGGGGCGCCGCCGTCGCGGGGAGCGCGCCAAGGCGCTCGCCGGCACGGCGACCGACCTGATGAGCAGCCCGGCGGTGACCGTGCCCACCGGCACGCCCCTGGCGGCCGCCGCCCGCGTCATGGACGACGAGCACGTCAAGCGCCTGCCCGTGGTCGACGAGATGGGCCGGCTCGTCGGCATCGTCACCCGCGGCGACCTGCTGAAGGTGCACCTGCGCCCGGACGACGAGATCGAGGCCGAGATCGTGAACGGCGTGTTCGGCAAATTCCTCATCGGCTCGGACACCGAGGTGACCGTCACCGTCGCGGACGGGGTGGTGACGCTGACCGGCCGCGCCGACCGCTGGTCGACGGCCGACCTGGCCCTGCGGCTGACCCGTCAGGTGGCCGGGGTGGTCGACGTCAAGGGCAACCTGACGTACGACCTCGACGACCGTCAGATGCTCTCCACCGGGCTGGGCTTCGGCTCGGCCTGACGACCGGGCGGCGGACGTCACCGGTACGTGGGTGACGTCCGCTCGCTGGTGTGGCATCGGCGGCACGTGCGGACCTGCGGCGAGTTGAACTCGGTGTTCGCGTAGAGCCACGGCCCCCAGTCGTGATCCGGCCACGAGTCCGGCGCGCCGCACCGCAGGCACCTGCGGACCTGCTCGCAGCCGCCCGCATAGCCCCAGTCGCCCCAGTCGTGGCGGGAACGCTCCTCGGTCCGCCCGCAGGCCGAGCAGGTCCGGATCGTCTCGCAGCGGCTGCCGGGGTGCGACCACTCGCCCGAGTGTCGCCCCATCGCACAGAGCGCCTGCCGGAGGATGTCCATCTCGGCTCCTCTCCTCGAGGGTTCGAGTCGAGGCTAGGACGCCGGCCGGCGGCGCCGCGAGGGCACGAGGTCCCGGTCGCGCGGACCGTCCGGCCCGGCGGCCGATGACAGCGGAAGGAGGACGGCGATGAATCCGCTCCGGTGGTTCACCGTCGTGACGGCGGGCGAGTTCGCCGGCTTCTGCGTGCCGGTCGTCGCCGGCGCGCTGACGGCGGCAGCCCCGGCCGCGGTCGCTCTCGCGGCGATCCTGGCGGCCGGTGCGGTGGAGGGCACGATGCTCGGCCTCGCCCAGGCCATCGTGCTCCGGGAGGTTCTCGACGGCTTCCCGGTGCGCCGGTGGGTGGCGGCGACGGCGGGTGCGGCCGTGCTCGCGTACGCGATCGGCATGATGCCCTCGACGTGGCCGGCGGCGGCGCCGGTCGTGCTGATCGCCGGCGGGCCGGTCTTGCTGGCCTCCATCGGGACGGCGCAGTGGCTCGTCCTGCGCACGCTGCTGCGGCGTTCGGCGGCCTGGATCGTCTACACGGCCCTCGCCTGGCTGGCCGGCCTGGGCGTGTTCCTGGCCGTGGCCACACCGCTCTGGCACCCCGGGCAGCCCGTCGCCGTGGTGGTGACGGTCGGTGCCGGCGCCGGGCTGCTCATGGCCGCGGTGACGTCGGCGATCACCGGCGCCGCCATGCGGCGCCTGCTGCGCCACCCGCGGCCCGCCTTCGCCACGGTCTCCACACGGAAGACGGGGTAGCGGCCCGCGACCGCGTCGAACTCCGCCAGCGGCGCGTGCCGGTCGACGGGAATGTGCGGCCGTCCGCCGGGAACCTTCCGCAGGTAGCGCTTGATGATCGGCGCCCGGCCGGTCGCCGGCACCTCGACCAACCGGCAGGCTCGGGCGACCCCGCGCCGCAGCGTCGCCCGGCCACCGGCGGCGCGGACGTTGCGCACCCAGTTGCACTCGTCGCCGAGCATGGACACCAGATACCAGTCACCCCGCCAGTCGGCCATGCCGAGCGGGAACCGGGTGATCCGGCCGGTCCGGCGCCCGGGCACCTCGAGCGTCACCCAGCGCCGGGGAAGCAGGCCGGCGCCCTGCACGACGGCCCAGAAACGGGCGTACCGGCGGGCGGTCGCGTTGGCCCGCCCGCCGGGGTACATGGCACGCAGACGGTCGGCGTAAGACGACATCAGGTCCCTCCACGAGGCTCGGGAACGATCAGGACGGGGCGTGGGCAGTCGTGCAGATCCGCCGCGGTCCGCGCGCCGGCGACGATCACGGCGGCCCGCCGTGCGGCCGCCACGGCGGCGAGGCGCTCGGCGCCGGCCGGCCCTTCGACCAGCTCGCGCGGGGCGAACAGGTCGGGCGCCCCGGCACAGCCGGCGACGACCGGCCCGTCACGCAGCGCCACCCGCTCGGCGGCGAGCAACGGGAAGGGGATCATCAGCACGGGCCGGGGTGAGTAGCGCACGACCGTGCCGGTGACGGCACCGCACCCCGGCGTGCCCATCAGCACGAGGTCGGGGCCGAGCTTCTCGGCGAGATCGGCCAGTTGCAGGCCCACGGCGCCGTAGCCGCGCTCGACCAGCGGCTCGGCGGACCACCCCGCGGCGCGGGCGAGGGCGACGCCCATCGCGGCCCGCCGTTCGGCCGCCGCCTCGCCCTCGCGCTCGATCGCCGCCACGAAGGCGCCGAGGCTGGTGGCGTCCCGCCACAGCCGGCGGCACACCGTGCCGTCGGCGAACGGCGGCGTCCACAGGTACGTGATCCAGGCGTGGGTGCGCGGGAGGAGGACCGCGGCGACGTCGAGAGCGAGGTTCGCGGCCGGGGACGCGTCGTAGCCGGCCATCACGCGGGCCGACCTGAGCCTGTCCATCCGGGCCTCCCCGTACGTCCTCGCCCTCAGCTCATCGCGGTGCCGGCGCGCCCGCCAGAGTCGTCGGTCCCCCTGCGACACGACCTCGGCCCCTGGTGCGTCACCTCGCCACCCGAGCACGGTGAAGGGGAAGGCCTCGGGGGTGTGTGATGTCCGATCGACCCACCGTGCGGTTCCCCGCGTTTCCGGAGCCGCCGGAGAAGAAGCGGCACACGTGGCGGGTGGCCCTGGTCGCGGCTCTGGCCACTCTCGCTCTGCTCGTCCCGCTCGTGATCGCCCTGCTGCTGCGGCGCGGTGACGAGGCCGAGACTCCCGCCGTGCCGGCACCGCCGTCCTCGGGGACGCCGTCGCCGTCCCGGCCACGGGCCGTCCCGGACGGCCACATCGCCCTGGCGACGCTGCAGAACGCCACGCTCACCATTCCGCCCTGGCCGAAGGACAACGTGCGAGGTCCCTCCGGACGGCTGCGGTTCCGTGACGGCGTCGTGCCGATCGAGCAGGAGACGACGCCGGCCCCGCACGGGCCGCCGAGGGGTATGGAGATCGTCATCCTGGACGTCGCCTACGGCGACCTCGACCGGGACGGGGCGGACGAGACCGTGGCACGCATCGGATGCCTGATCGAGGGCGGCAGCCAGCAGGTCGTCGCCTTCGACCGGAACGCCGCGGGCCGCATCGTCACGATGGGAACGGTCGTCGCGACGACCGGAGCGATCCGTGACATCGGCGCCGGCAGCGTCCGGGTGTCGGACGACGGCGTCGTCACCGCCCGCGTGGCCGACTACCAGGTGTGCTGCGACGACCGCACGCCGCAGGTGTGGCAGCGTCGCGGCTACCGCTGGGCCGGCGGGCACTTCGACCAGGTCAGCGGGCCCGTCCGGATGGCGCTCAACCCGTACGTCACGGACGTCGCCGTCACCGCGGGAGAACTGGTCCTCGGGCCGGCCGTCGACGGCTTCCGGTACGGCACGGTCGCCGTGACCGTCCGGCACGTGCGGGGGACCCGCCCGGCGCAGGCGTTGATCGAGTTCTTCCCCTCCGAGGGCCTGGAACGGGCCGGGACGGCCTGGCCGGCCGTGATCACCGGACCGCGGATCCCCTGGATGCGGGTGAGCCTGGCGCCACCACCCGCTCGCGGCTCGCACACCTATACGTTCGCGTTCCGCCGCCCCGCCGGGATCTCCGGGGGCTCCCTCGAGATCGAGGCCGGTGGTGCCGGCAAGGCGTCGGCCGCCCTGAGCGACTCGATGGTCTGGAACAACGGCGCCACTGTCGCGATCCGCACCGCCAACTGAGGAGGAGCCATGTCCGTCGTGCGGCTCGATCACCTGACGAAGGTCTTTCCGGGCGGCACCAAGGCCGTCGACGACTTCAGCCTGACCATCGCCGACGGCGAGTTCCTCGTGCTCGTCGGGCCGTCCGGCTGCGGGAAGTCGACGGTACTGCGCATGATCGCCGGGCTCGAGGACGTGACCGGCGGCGACGTCCTGATCGACGGCGAGCGGGTGACCGACTGGGCGCCGAAGCAACGGGACATCGCCATGGTGTTCCAGAACTACGCGCTCTATCCGCACATGACGGTGCGGGACAACATGGGTTTCGCGCTCAAGTTGCAGCACGTCGGCAAGGAGCGCATCGGCGAGCAGGTGACCAGCACCGCCGACCTGCTGGGGCTCGGCGGCCTGCTGGACCGCAAGCCGAAAGCCCTCTCCGGTGGCCAGCGCCAGCGGGTCGCGATGGGCCGCGCCATGGTGCGCCAGCCACGGGTCTTCCTGCTCGACGAGCCGCTGTCCAACCTCGACGCCAAACTGCGGGTGTCGATGCGCGCCGAGCTCGCGCGACTGCATCAGCGGTATCGCATCACCACGGTCTACGTGACGCACGACCAGATCGAGGCCATGACGCTGGGCGACCGGATCGCCGTCGTGGACAAGGGCCGGCTTCAGCAGGTCGGCACGCCCGACGAGCTCTACCGCGCCCCCGCCAACCGGTTCGTCGCCGGGTTCATGGGCTCACCCAGCATGAACTTCGCCACCGTCACCGTCCGCCGGGCCGGCATCCGGCTGACCGTGGACCTCGGCGGCCGCACGATCGAGCTTCCCGGCCCTCTCGCCGAGCGGGTGGACCTCGCGCGCTACATCGGCTCGCCGGTGGTGATCGGGCTGCGCCCGGCCGCGTTCTCGCCGGCCGGGCCGGACGAGGAAGCGCTGGAGGCCGTCCCGCTGGGCGTGGAGTCGCTCGGCGACGAGAAACACGTGCTGTTCGCGCCGCCGACGGACGGACTGCGCGCCCTGGCCGACGGCGACGTGCCGGTCGCGGTCGACGAGTCGGCCGGCACCCAGCTGTGGACCGCCAAGGTCGGCCAGGGCGCCGACGTGGCCATCGGCCGCCCGGTGCGGCTGCGCGTGGATCTCGGCGCCGCGTACTTCTTCGATCCCGCCGACGGCATGGCGGTCCCCGCCCCGTCCACCGAGCCCGCGGCGCCGGCCGTCGCGGCGGCCTGAGGAGGAGAGATGACAACCGAGGTACGCCGCCCGACGGGCCGGCGGACCGGCTACGTGATCGCGGCGGCCGTCGACGCGGCGCTGCTCTACGTGATCAACCGATGGCCTGGCTGGGACGCCGTGCCGTTCCTCACCGCCGACACCACCCAGGTCCTGCTCGCGGTGAACCTGTCGCTGGTAGTCGGCGTCGTCGTCAACGCGGTGTGGATCATCCACGACCCGCGCTGGCTGACCGCGCTCGGCGGGCTGGCCACCACCGGCGCCGGGCTGATCGCGCTGATCCGGATCTGGGAGGTGTTCCCGTTCAGCTTCACCGGCGGCTTCGACTGGGCACTGGTCACCCGGGTCATGCTCGTCGTCGGCATAGCCGGCTCCATGATCGCCATGATCGTGGGGCTCGGTCAGCTCGCGACGGCCTTCCGCTCGAAGGACTGACGCGTCGCGGCGAGGCCCGGGCGGCTCCGCCCGGGCCTCGCCGTCGCCTCACGTGCCGTCGCCTCATTGTTTTGCCGCGCTCGCACTGCGCCGATGCCTGATGAAGCCGAGATAGGTGCCCGCACGATGCCGGGACCGTTCCTCCCGGCGCCGGTCCGCCTCGGCGAAGGGGGACTTCCGCCAGCGCCACAGCGCCGTCGTCTCGAGCTCGTAGGGTGACATCTTCCGGTACCGGCGATCACCGGCCGCGGCCAGCCGGTACAACCTGCTGGTCTCGTGTGCCAGGCCCTCCGCCCAGCGGGCGTGCGACCGTTGCGCCTTCGTCATGTACGCCCGCGCGCGCTCGTTCCAGGGAACGTCGCAGTGCAGGTAGCCGCGCGGCACGGAGAGCGGCCAGTACTGCGGGTCGCCGCCGACCGGCGCGATCAGGAAGCCGGCGCAGGGCACTACGCCGTTCGCACCGCGCAGGGGGCAGACCCCGGACGGGCCGGGCCCCCGGCACACTCGCACGACCTCGCCCGTTCTCGGGTCGAGGATGCGCACGATTCGGGTCATCGTTCCCACCTCCTTGCCGTCATGGCCGGCGCCCCCGATCCGCGCCCGCGCGGACGTCCTCCCCGCGGCGGGCCCGGTCGAGGCGCGCCTCCTCGTCATGCGCCACGGCCGCCAGGAACCAGCCCAGCAGGATCAGCCACAGGCCGGCGATCGACCGGGTCGCCACGCTGAGGAACAGGCCACCGAGCGCCATGACCAGGCCGAGGACGACTCCGGCCACGGCCGCGGCGCGGCGGGCCGCGGCACGGTCGCCGCGCGCCCACCAGATGACCGCACCCAGCGCCCGCCCGCCGTCCAGCGGCGCACCGGGCAGCATGTTGAAGACGGCCAGCACGATGTTCATCACGGCGAGCCAGCCCAGGCCCGCCTCGAGCAGACCGGCACGCAGCGAGTCCGCCGGCCCGACCGCGAGCAGGAGGACGCCCGCGGTGGCCAGGCTCGCCGCCGGACCGGCCAGCGCGATCAGCAGCTCGGCGCGCGGATGCGGCGGCTCACCGTCGAGCTCGGCGACGCCGCCGAACATCCACAGCGTGATCGAGCGGACCCGCAGGCCGTAGTGCTGGGCGGCACGCGCGTGGGCGTACTCGTGCAGCAGGAGCGCGACGAGCAGGAGAGCGGCGAAGCCGGCGGAGGCGAGCCAGTACCCGGCCGGGGCGTAGCCGCCCGTCATCGCCGGCAGCAGGGAGACCGCGAGCCCCTGAGTGAGCAGCAGCATGATCACCAGGACGGACCAGTGCAGCCCGACCGGGATCCCGTGCGGCCTGCCGAGCCGGATCGATTGGCGCATGGGGCTCGCCTCCTGCACCCACCATCGCGCACGCGCGCGGGCACGGGCAGGGCCGCAAGGCCCCTCTGCGGGCGACGGTCCCGCGGCCCGGTCCGGGGTGACCTTCGGCTCTGCCGCGCGCGGGCCCACCGGCGCGACGCTGAGGAGACAAGCAGTGGGCTGGGGAGCGGCCATGATCCTCGCGGGCATTCTGGACAGCCGGACGGCGGACGACGTGCTGCGGGCGGCGTTTCCCGAGGCGCAGCGCCGCGAGATGCCGTTGCGTGTGCTGCTCGCGGGGGCGGCCGCCGCGCCCGAGCAGACCGGGGTGCGGGAGACGGTCGAGCGCTGGTCCGGCAAGTACCCCGGCGTCGCCTGCGCGGTCACCGCCCACCCCGGCCTCGACGCGGCGATCACCCTTGCCGCCGGCGCGCGCAGGTGCGTGCTCGTGATGACCGCGGAGCCCGCCGGCGCCCGCGACGCCGCCGTCCTCCGCGCCGTCCGCAGGCGGCTCCCGTGCCCGCTGACCACCGTCGCGGCCGGGGCCGCAAGGCCCGGCACGGCGGGACCGCCGGCCGTACCGGAGGCTCTCTCCGGGCCGGACAGTCGTGAGGGGAACGACGGGAGGAGGCCGAGATGGAACAGGACTTCGCGGGCAAGGTGGCGATCGTGACCGGTGGCGGCTCGGGCATCGGCGAGGCCACGGCGGTCCTGCTGGCCCAGCGCGGTGCCAAGGTGGTCGTGGCCGACTGGGACGCCGAGGCGGCCGAGCGGGTCGCCAAGGACATCGGCGACGCCGCGATGCCCTACGCGGTGGACGTCTCGGACCCGGAGGGATGCGGCGCCATGGTGCACGCCGCCGTCGAGGCGTTCGGGCGGCTCGACGTCGCGGTCAACAACGCCGGCATCGGCGGTCCGCAGGCGCTCACCGGCGAATACCCGCTGGACGGCTGGGAGCGGGTCATCGGCGTCAACCTCAACGGCGTCTTCTTCAGCATGCGCGCCGAGATCCCGGCCATGCTCGCGTCGGGCGGCGGCGCGATCGTCAACATGACCTCGATCCTCGGCAGCGTCGGCTTCGGCATGGCCGTCGCCTACGTCGCCGCCAAGCACGGCGTGGTCGGGATGACCAAATCGGCGGCGCTCGAGTACGCCCGGCAGGGCATCCGGATCAACAGCGTCGGCCCCGGCTTCATCGACACGCCGCTGCTCGCCTCCGCCGATCCGGACATCATCGCCGGCGTGAGCGCGCTGCATCCGCTCGGCCGGCTCGGCCGCGCGGATGAGGTCGCCGAGCTGGTCGCCTTCCTCGTCTCGGACAAGGCGTCGAACACCACCGGCTCGTACTTCCTCACCGACGGCGGCTACACCGCCCAGTGAGCTGGGAGCAACGATGCCGGTCCCGGACCGTGCCGCCGCGTCATGCCGGCAGCTGCACCCCGCCGGGGGGCCGAAAGCCCCTGCCCGGCCCGTCCGCCGCCGTCCTACGGTCGGGATGACGGCAAGCCCGCGGAAGGAGTCATCGTGACCACCATCGCGCCCGACGGCCAGGAGGCCGTTTACCTGGCCGGGCCGGGGCACAACGGTCCCGCGCTGGTGGCGGCCGGGTGGCTGGGCTACGTGCTGGTGCACGCGTTCGGTGCGGTGATGGCCCTGGTGCGCGAGGCGGCACCGGGCGGTGCTCAGCGGATGAGCGCCACCCCGTACGCGAACGGCGGCCTGCTCACCGGGCGCCTGCCGCGCGGCGCCGCGGACCTCAAGACGTGGTGCGTGGAGCAGTTGCGCCGGCACGAGGCGCACATCATCGAGTACCTCGAGGACATGCCGGAGATCCGGGGCTGGACGTTCGAGAGGCGGCGTCCGTGAACGAGGTCCCGTCGGTGACGCTCGGCTACGACGGGACCCTCCCGGCCGGAGCCGCGATCGAGGTCGCGGCCCGGCTGGCACCCGCCGCCCGGGCGCGGGTGACGTACGTCTGGGCCCCGCCGTTCGCGAGCCAGGCGCTGCGGCACCGGCTGTGGCACGGGACGGCCGGGCTCAACGACTTCGTCGCCGCCGTCGAGCGCCAGGGCGAGTCGGAGGCCCGGCGGCTGGCGGCCATGGGGGTCGCCCTCGCCGCCCCGTACGGGTGGCAGGCCGATCCGGTGATCCGGCGCACCTACGGCGCCGAGGGTCTCCAGCTCTGCCAGATCGCCGAGGAGTCCGGCGCGGACCTCATCGTGGTGGGCTCCCGCGGGCTCGCCGGGGCCCGCGCCGCACTCGGCAGCGTCTCGGACCTGGTCGTGCACTGCGCGACGCGGCCCGTGCTGGTCGTGCCCTACCCCCTGCTCGACGCGCAGCGCGCGGTTCTCGACACCGGGCCCGTGCTGCTCGGCTGGGACGGCACGGCCGGCGCCGAGGCGGCCCGGGAGAGCGTGGCGCACCTGTTCCCCCGGCGTGCCGTCGTGCCGGTCCACGCCGAGGACGGCGATCACCGGGTGGACGTGGCGATCCCGGGGCTGATCAGGGTGCGGCGCACCGGCGTGCACGCCGAACGCGGGCGGTCCGTCGCCGCGGCGCTGGCCACCCAGGCGGAGAAGAGCCATGCCGCGGTGATCGCGGTCGGTTCGCGCGGACGGTCCGCGGCGCGTGAGCTCATGCTCGGCAGCGTCGCCATGGCCACGCTGCACCATGCCTTCCGTCCCGTCCTCGTCGTGCCGCATCACGGACCGGTGGGACCGGGCGGCCGGGCAGTTCGGCCCTGACCCTCGCGCGGTGCCCCGGCCAACGCTGGGGGTATGGCACAGACGACGATGCCGCCGGCCGAGGTCGACGGGCGGGAACCACCCACCGAGCTCTTCCGTCACCTGCGGTCCACGCCGGCGGGGCTGCGGTCCCGCGAGGCGGCCCGCCGGTTGACCGTCTACGGGCCGAACGAGCTGGCCCGGCGGCGCGGACGGCGGTGGCCGCGGCAGCTCCTGGCGCAGTTCACGCAGCCGCTCGCGGTCCTGCTCATGATCGCCGCGGGACTCGCCTGGGCCGGGCACGCGCCCGCGTTGGCCGTGGCGGTGGTCGCCGTCATCGTGCTCAACGCGGCCTTCGCGTTCGTCCAGGAACGCCAGGCGGAGCGCGCGGTCGAGGCGCTCGCCGCCTACCTGCCGGACTCCGCGCGGGTCATGCGCGACGGCGTGCTGATCGAGGCGCCGGCGCGCGACCTCGTGCCGGGGGACGTCATGCAGGTCGACGAGGGGGATCGGATCTGTGCCGACGCCCGCCTCGTCGACGGCTCGGTGGCGATCGACCTCTCCGCGCTCAACGGGGAGTCGGTGCCCGCCGTTCGCACGGCCGACGCGGAGCTCGCACCCGGTCCGCTGCTGGAGGCCCGGGAGCTGATCTTCAGCGGCACGTCGTGCACCGCCGGCCAGGCGCGGGCGGTGGTGACGCACACCGGCATGCGGACCGAGATCGGCCGCATCGCCGCGCTGTCGCAGCGCGGCAAGGTGGAGCCGAGCCCGCTGGAGCGCCAGGTGCGCCGGGCCACCTGGATCATCGCGGCGGTGGCGGTTCTCGCCGGCGCCGCGTTCCTGCCGATCGGCGTGCTCGCCGGGCTCGGCTGGGCCGCGGCGATCACGTTCGCGATCGGCCTCATCGTCGCCAACGTGCCCGAGGGGCTGCTGCCCACGATCACCCTCGCGCTCGCCGGCGGGGTGCGCGAGCTGGCCCGGTCCGGCGCCGTCGTCAAGAGGTTGTCCGCCGTGGAGACGCTCGGGTCGACGACGGTGATCTGCACCGACAAGACCGGCACCCTGACCGAGAACCGGATGCGGGTCACGCGCGTGTGGGTGGCCGGCGAGGACCGGGACGCCGCGGGGGCGGCGGCCGACCGGCCCGGGCGGGAGCTGGTGAGGGCGGCGGCTCTGTGCACCACTGCGCACCTGGCCGGCGACGGAACCCCGGGCGACACCGGCGATCCGACCGAGCTGGCCCTGCTGCGGCTGGCGGCGGACGCCGGGGTGCCGGTGCACGCGGCCGACCGCGACGCCGCCCGGACGGCGCTGTACGCCTTCGACCCCCGTACCAAGCGGATGTCCATCGCGGCCGGCGGGCATCTGTTCTCGAAGGGCGCGCCCGAGTCGGTCGTCCCGCTCTGCGCCACGATCCTCGGCGGGACCCGGGCGGACGTGGCCGCGGCCGTCGACCGGTACGCGGCACAGGGGCTTCGCGTGCTGGCCATCGCGCGCCGCTCGAGCGTGCCGGCCGGCGGCCGCGAGACGGCGGAGGCCCAGCTGACCCTGCTCGGCCTGGTGGCCATGGCGGACCCACCGCGCGCCGCCGTCCCCGCCGCCGTCGCCGCCGCCCACCGGGCCGGCATCACCGTGCACGTGATCACCGGCGACTACGGGCCCACGGCCGCGCAGATCGCCGCCCAGGTCGGCATCGGCGCCGCGAACCGGCGCGTCATCACCGGCGCCGAGCTGGAGCACATGGGCGACGCCGACCTCGACCGGCTGCTCGGCGACCACCAGGAGGTGGTCTTCGCCCGTTCGTCGCCCGAGGGGAAGCTGCGTGTCTGCGAGGCCCTGCGCGCCGAGGGCCACATCGTGGCGATGACCGGCGACGGCGTCAACGACGCCCCCGCCCTGCGGCGCGCCGACATCGGCGTCGCGATGGGCCGGACCGGCACCGACGTCGCCTGCGAGGCGGCGACCATGGTGCTCACCGACGACAACTTCGCGACCATCGTGCGCGCCGTCGAGGCCGGCCGCCGGGTGTACGACAACGTGCGCAAGTTCGTGCTCTACATCTTCGCGCACGCCGTGCCCGAGGTCGTGCCCTTCCTGATCTTCGCGATCTCCGGCGGTGCCGTGCCGCTGCCGCTGACCGTGCTCCAGATCCTCGCCATCGACCTGGGCACGGAGACCCTGCCGGCGCTGGCGCTCGGCCGGGAGCGCGCCGAGCCCGGCCTGATGGACCGGCCGCCCCGGTCGCCGCGGTCCGGGGTGATCGACCGCCGCCTGCTGGTGCGCGCCTGGGGCCTGCTCGGGGTGACGTCGGCCCTGCTCGTCACGGCGGGCTTCTTCTGGGTGCTGTGGCGCGCCGGGTGGCATCCGGGCGCCGTGCTTCCCGCGGAGGTGGAGGCGAAGGCCGCGACGATGACCTTCGCCGGGATCGTCGCCTGCCAGATCGGTACCGCGATGGCCTCCCGCACGGACTACGCGGCTCTGCGCACCATCGGCGTGTTCAGCAATCGCCTGCTGCTCGGCGGCATCGCCTTCGAGATCGTCTTCGCCGCCGCCCTCATCTACGTGCCGGCCTTCCAGCCCGTCTTCGGCACCGCCGCGCTGGGGGCGGCCGAGCTGGCGTTCCTGGCGCCGTTCCCGGTGCTGGTGTGGGGAGTGGACGAGATCTACCGCGCACGGCTGCGGGGCCGCCGTCCCGGGCCGAAAGGGCCGAACGGCTCTGCCCGCGGCGGTGCGCGCGGCGTGGAATGAAAAGGGGAGGTGGCCGCCATGACGCAGGCTCACTCGGACGCCACCCGCTTCGGTGAGGCGATCAACCGTTATCTCGGCGCGGTCGGCTATCCCGACCCGTACGCCCCGGCGCCGCGCCCGGCCGCGCACGCCGCTCCGGCCGCACCGTCCACCGGCCTCATCGTGGCCGGCGCCGACGAGACCCCGGCCGGCTTCGTCGCCGTGGACCACGCCGCCGTCGAAGCGGAGCTGCGCGGCTGGGCACTGCGCATAGTGAACGTGCGGCGCCCCGGCGCCGGCGACGCGGGCGCGCGGCTGCTCGACCGGCTCAGCGAGCGGGTGCGTACCGGCTCGCCCGCGGTGGCGGTGACCACCCGCCTGGTGATCGGGCCCGATCCGGCGCGCGCACTGCTCGCGGAGGCGGGCGAGGCCGGGCTCGTCGTGGTCGGCCACCGCCACGGCGCCACCGCGACCACGTTCGGCCGCAGCGTCGCCGATCGGGTTGCCCGGCAGCACGCCGGCCCGGTCCTGCTCGTGCGGATGCCGGCCGGATCCGCCTGGCCGGCCCGGCCGCTGATCGTGGGGGTGGACGGCTCGCCCCCGGCCCGGGCATCGCTCGAGTTCGCCCTCGCGGAGGCGCGGGTGCGCGGCTGTGAGGTCGTCGTGCTGCACGTCGTCGGCGACGGCTCCGATCTGGCGCGGCGCCTGGACACCCGATCGCCCGTGCCGGTCCACCACAAGATCATTCAGGGTGATCCGCTCGCCGAGCTGATCGAGGCCTCCGGCCGGGCCGCCGCCGTGGTCATCGGCCGTCACCATCATGGCGTCCTGCTGCCCGGCACCGCGCTGAGCGCGGCCGCCCACCTGTTGCCGCAGCGGGCGCTCTGCCCGGTCTTCATGGTTGGGCCGGTCTGAGAACGACGGAGGCCGCTCATGGACGCGTTGGTCGTGGTCTTGCTCGTGATGCTGGCCGTGCGCGCGGTGGGCACGGTGTCCGTGGCGCTCGTCCGGCCGGCGCGGGCTGACGTACGCCGCCGGGCCGCGGCACCCGGTCCGTGTCTCTCACCCGTCATGGCCCTGCCGCCGGCTTCCGCGACGGGAAGCGGCCGCCTGCGGGATAGGCGGGGTGGTCACGATGATGTTCCCTGACCGCGTGGCGGCGGGCCGGATACTGGCACACCGGATCGGTGGGGTGCGGCGCGCCGGCGTGGTCGTGCTCGGTGTGCCCCGCGGCGGTGTGCCGGTGGCGTACGAGGTGGCGCAGGCATTGCGCGTTCCCCTGGACATCGTCGTGGTGCGCAAGGTCGGCGTGCCGGGGGATCCCGAGCTCGCCATGGGCGCTGTCGGCGAGGACGGCGCGACGGTCGTCAACGCCGACGTCGTCGCGGCGTCGCTCGTCGCGCCCGACGAGCTCGCTGCGGCGCAACGGCGGGCCCGGGGCGAGGTCGACGACCGCGTTCGCACGCTTCGCGACGGCTGGAACCGCCTCCCGCTCACCGGGCGGACGGCGATCGTCGTGGACGACGGCGCGGCCACCGGAGCGACGGCCCTGGCGGCCTGCCAGGCGGTCCGGCAGCTCGGCGCGCGGCGGGTGGTCGCCGCCCTGCCGGTCGGCTCGCGGGAGGCCGTGGCCGCCCTGCGAGCCGCCACCGACGACGTGATCTGCCTGGCTCGGCCCCAGCCGTTCCTGTCGGTCGGCCGCTACTACGGCGACTTCGTCCCGGTCACCGATGTCGATGTCGTCAAGCTGCTGATCCGGTCGAGGCGTGCCTTCCGGTCAGCCGGGCAGGATCCGTACTTCCCCGGTGCGCCGCATCTTCTGCCACTGTAGGCGCCGCCCGGCCACGGCCGTCAGCGCCGAGTGGAGCAGGACCAGGTACATCAGCTGGCGGTAGAAGACCTGCTGCACCGGCAGTGTCCACAGCGGCCGCAGCGACTCGTGGTCGAGGCGGAAGGCCACCGCCGCCGTCACGGCCTGCACCACGAGCATCGACAGCCAGCCGACCGCCGTCGCCGTGCTGTCCAGGAAGAACAGCCCGTAGACCGCCATGATGTCGAACAGCGGCGCCAGCAGCGGCAGGAGGACGGTGAACGGGACGACCAGGAGCAGGGTGCGCCGCCCGAACCTGCCGGACGGCCCGCGGTCGGTGACCGCCGCGCGGTGCTTCCACAGCGCCTGCATCGTGCCGAAGCTCCACCGGTATCGCTGCCGCCACAGCTGCCGCATGCCCGTCGGAGCCTCCGTCCAGGCACGCGCGTCGTCCACGAAGACGACACGCCAGCCGGCCCGCTGCACGGCGATGGTGAGGTCGGTGTCCTCGGCGAGGGTGTCGAGCCGCAGGCCGCCCGCGTCGACGAGGGCCTGCCGGCGGAAGGCGCCCAGCGCGCCGGGGATCGTGGGGATGCAGCCGAACGTGTCGTAGAGGCGCCGGTCGAGATTGAAGCCCACCACGTACTCGATGTGCTGCCACGTGCCGAGCAGGCTCCGCCGGTTGCCGACCTTGACGTTGCCCGAGACGCCGCCCACGCGTGGGTCGGCGAACGGTTGCACGAGCCGGTGGATCGCGTCGGGCTCGACCATCGTGTCGGCGTCCACCATGACGATCAGGTCGTGGCGGGCGAACGCGACTCCGGTGTTCAGCGCCGTCGCCTTGCCCCCCGAGGGCTGCCGGACCACCCGCACGTTGCCCAGGCCGAGGCTTCGCACGACGTCCGCCGTCCCGTCCGTCGAGTTGTCGTCGACCACGACCACCTCGACGCCGGGGTGTGCGGACATCGCCAGCGATCGCACGGCGGGCCCGATCGTCGCCGCCTCGTTGAACGCCGGGACGATGATCGACACCGGCTCGGCGACGGTGGGTCCCCGGGACGGTGGCGGCCCGCGGCGCCGGCGGGCGTGGTGCACCGCCACCGCGACCAGCAGCACGGTGCGGCCGAGAACGAGCGCGCCGGCGGCCATGAGCAGCACCCAGAGCACGCGGAGCGTCAGGTCGGCGATCCGGATCATCCACACCAGGGCCCACCCGCGGGACACCGCGGTGAACCCGGCCGGCGCGGTGGCCGCCGGCACGCGGCCGGCCAGCGCCTCCGACACCGTGAGGAAGCGGTAGCCGCGTTGCCGCAGGCTCGGGATGAGCCGGTCGAGCGCGGCCACGGTCTGCGACCGGTCACCGCCCGCGTCGTGCATGAGGACCACGGCGCCCGCGCCGCTGCCCGGTGTGGAGAGCCGCACGATCGTGTCGGCGCCGGGCCGTTGCCAGTCCTGGCTGTCGAGGGTGTTGAGCACGGTCACGTATCCCTGCCGGGCCGTCTCGCGCAGGACGGGCATGTCGCTGTCGCCGAGGGCGCCGGGCATCGAGGAGTACGGCGGGCGGTAGAGGGTCGTGGAGCGCCCGGTGTGGTACGCGATGGCGCCCTGGGACGCGGCGTGCTCGAGCCGGCGCAGCCATGCGGGGAGCGCCGTCACCCGCGGATGGGTGAACGTGTGCACGCCGATGTCGTGGCCCTCGTCCACGATGCGCCGGGACAGGGCCGGGTTGCGGACGACCTGCGTGCCGAGCACGAAGAAGGTGGCGTGTGCCCCGTGCCGGCGCAGGACGTCGAGGATCCGCGGCGTCCACCGCGGGTCGGGCCCGTCGTCGAAGGTGAGCACGATCGTGCGAGGCGGGATCCGGTACGTCAGCGGCTTGTCGCCGGAGAGGTCGATGACCGGGCCGCCCCGGTGCACCGCCGTGGGAACGGTCTCGGCGGACTGATCCTCACCGGGTGCCGTGTAGGGGCCGATCTCGAAGCGCAGGTACGCCTCGACGAGCAACATGTTCGTCAGGAGCAGGAGAAGGGCGACGACGACCACGCCGCGCAGCACGGACCGCCGCCGGCGCAGCGCGGGGATGCTTCCGGTGGTCTCCGCCGGCTCCGGGGGACGGGCGCCGTGGTACAGGCTCATCACGGCACCCCGCCACTGAGCTGGCTGAGCCAGAAGGCGAGGAGGACGACGAGGAGCACCAGGCCGACGACGTACGCGACGACCCGAAGCCGCCGCCGGCGGGTGCCCTCCGGGTCGTGGAACACCGGTCGTGGGGTCTCGTCGAAGTGCGCCACCTCGGTGGCGGCGCGCTCGATCGGTGCGACCCGGCCACTCACCCGGCCGGTGCGCACCCGCCCGGCCACCCGTCCCACCGCGTGTGGTGTCGTTCCCCGTTCAGCGCGCTTTCCCTCGGCCATAATTCGACGCTAGGCTTTTTCCGGCCCCGTGCGCATGTTCCGAAAGTCCCGAAAGCGGGGCCTGTTCGCCAGGCCCCGCCTCCGCGCGACGACATAATCAGCAGGAAATCACTTCGGATCCTCGGCCTTGATGATCGGGCCTTCGGCGTATCCCATCATGTCGTAGCCGACACCCTCGAGCTTCGAGTCGAGGAAGGTCGTCACGACGACCTTGTAGAAGCCGGACTGGCTGGGGTCGCCGGGGGTCTCCTCCTTCAACGTGTATTCCGGGACCACGATCTTCGCCGTGTAGGTCTGGTCCATCGAGAACGGCGGCGAGCCGACGGGGATCTCCACCGACTTGAGGATCTTCTCGTCACCGGGGCCCTGCGACTCGACGTAGGCCGTGACGACCCACTTGTCGGTGTCCCGCGACAGCGCGGTCAGCCACAGCGGGACCAGGTTGCCGAAGACGTGCCACTTGACCTCGATCTCGAACGGCTTCGTGCGGTCGATGACGAGGTTGCCCGTGCCGATCGCGGGGTGCTCGGTGATGACGACGGTGCCGACGAACTCGCCCTCGATGCAGGGGGAGGCCGGCCCGGTGGGTGGGATGTTGGGATCGAAGCGCTCAGCCATGTCTGGCTCCTTCCGGACGAGTGGGTGATCGCGGCGCTGCGCCACCCCTCAATGCCGATATTTGTCCCGCGGCATGCGACCGGACAGGGAAACTGGTCCTTTGAGGACATGTCCGCAGACGCAAATGGCGTCTCCGTCGAGAAGGCGCCGAATCGCCGGTGAGGGCGCGCAGCGTCGCCATTTCACGGCGCCGTCACCTGCCGTCACAAGAATCGACGGAAGTAACTCGATGGAAAGGGCGTCCGCTCACCCACCGGCGACGGAGGCGAAGCACGCTCCGTCACGGTCCGCCGGGGACAACAGAGGCGTCCGGCCGGGACGGGAGGCCCGGAGGTCCCGGTACTGCCCGAGCCGACGGGACCTTCGGCTCTGCCTCGTACGGCGCTTCGGCGAAACGCTGGAGGACGAGACATGGGACAACGGCACGCCGAGACGGAGGACGACCATGACCTACCGCATTGCGATCAACGGGTTCGGCCGCATCGGGCGCAACTACCTGCGAATGCTGGCGAACGAGACCGCGGATCTCCAGGTGGTGGCGATCAACGATCTGTACGACACCGCGACGCTCGCGCACCTGCTCGCGTACGACTCGACCTTCGGCCCGTTCGGCGCCGAGGTGCGTCACGAGGACGACGAGCTGATCGTCGGCGGGCGCCGCATCCCGGCGTTCCGGCAGCGCACGCCGGACGAGCTGCCGTGGGACGAGCTCGGCGTGGACCTGGTCATCGAGTCCACCGGCAAGCTTCGGGCCCGCGACGACGCGGCGCTGCACCTCAAGGCCGGCGCCGGCCGGGTGCTCATCTCCGCGCCCGGCAAGGGCGTCGACGCCACCCTGGTGCCGGGCGTCAACGCGGAGGCCTACGACCCGGTTCGGCACCAGATCGTCTCCGCGGCCTCGTGCACGACGAACTGCGTCGCCCCGCTGCTCAAGGTGATCCACGACGCGTTCGGCATCGAGCAGGGCTACCTGACCACCGTGCACGCCTACACCAACGACCAGAACGTGCTGGACGCACCGCACAAGGACCCGCGGCGGTCCCGGGCGGCGGCCGTCAACATCATCCCGACCAGCACCGGCGCGGCGAAGGCCGTCGGCGTGGTGCTGCCCGAGCTGGCCGGCCGCCTCGACGGGGTGGCCCTGCGCGTTCCGGTGGTCGACGGGTCGATCAGCGACCTGACCCTCACGCTGTCCGCCGACGCCACCGCCGACCGGATCAACGAGGTCGTCGCCTCGGCCGCCGGATCGCGGATGCGCGGCATCATCCGCTACACCGAGTCGCCACTGGTCTCCACCGACATCATCGGCGACCCGGCGTCCTGCGTGTTCGACGCCCGCCTCACCCAGGCGCAGGGACGCCTGGCGAAGGTGTTCGGCTGGTACGACAACGAGTGGGGTTACACGAGCCGCCTCGTCGACCTGACGAGACTCATGGCGGCGAGGTGACGTCATGCGTGTCAAGGACATCATGAGCAGCCCCGTGCACACCGTGCGGCAGACCGCCTCGGTGGAGAGCGCGGCCGAGCTGATGGGCGCGCGATCGGTGACCGCCCTGCCCGTGGTGGACGACGCCGGCGGACTGGTCGGCATGGTCAGCGAGAGTGACCTGCTGTGGCACCGGGTCCCGCAGGACCCGACCGCTCACCTGCGCCCGCTGCCCGACATGGACCCGGAGAACCGGCCCGGGATGGTGCTGGAGGTGATGTCGCCGTACCCCCTCACCGCCCGGCCCGACACCGACGTGGCGGACGTGGCCGAGGCGATGCTGGAGAACGACGTGCGCAGCCTGCCGGTGCTAGAGGACGGCACCCTGGTCGGCATCGTGAGCCGGCGCGACATCCTGCGTGCCATGGTCCGCAGCGACGAGGTGCTCGCCCGGGAGGTGCAGCACCGCCTCGACGAGTACGCCGACGGCGGCGTGCGCTGGACGGCCACCGTCCAGGGCGGCGTCGCCCACGTGCGTGGCCGGTTCGGCGACGAGACCGAGCGGGCGGTCGTCACCGTGCTGGCTCGCACCGTGCCCGGCGTCGCCGGTGTGGAGGTCGAGGTCCTCGATCGGTGAGGCAGCCCATGGTGAACGGGGCCGGCCACGTTGCCGGCCCCGTTCGCTGTGCGGGCTACCGGACGATCGCCACCGGGCATCCCGCGTGGTGGACGAGGTGCCGCCCGACCGAGCCGAGCAGCAGGCCGGCGAAGCCGCCGTGCCCCCGGCTGCCGACGACGACCAGCTGGGCGGAGCGCGACCAGCCGGTGAGCAGGCGGCGGGCGGAGCCACGCCGCACCTGCGGCCGCACCGGCAGGTCCGGGTGCTTCTCGGCGAGGCCGGCCAGCGCCTCGGCGAGCACCCGCCGCTGCTCCTCGTCGCCCGACCAGGTCTCGTACGTCATGGGCAGCTCGGCGTTGAGCTCGGTGCCGTCGGCGTCGTCCCAGGCGCGCAGGGCCACCAGCTCGGTGTCGCGGCGGGCGGCCTCCTCGGCGGCGAACAACAACGCGTCCTGCGATCCGGCCGAGCCGTCGACACCCACCACCACCGGTCCGTCGGCGCGAAGCGTGCCGCGGACGATCAGCACCGGGCAGGCGCTGTGCGCCGCGGTCTGCACCGCCACCGAGCCGATCAGCAGGCCGGCCGCGGCGCCGGCGCCCCGGTCGCCGAGCACGAGAAGGTCGGCGGTCCGGCTCTCGTCGACCAGGACCGAGGCGGCGCCGCCGGGCACGACGGCCCAGGTGACCGGGAGCCCGGGCACCCGCCGGCGCGCCACCCTGGCGGCCGCCGTCACCAACTGCTCGGCGGCCTCCCGGTAGGCGGGGTAGGCGGGCGGCGCGATGGACGGCGCCATGGTCACCGCCGCCGGCACATAGATGAGGGCGTGCACGATCCGCAGCGGGCGACGGCGCTGGGCCGCGGCCTCGGCGGCCACCTCGACCGCGGTCACGCCGCGGGCGGATCCGTCCACCCCGGCCACGACCGGGGCTCCAGCGGTGTTCATGGTGGTCACCTCCACGCCGGCTGGTCCTCCGCCCTCATCGTCGCGCAGCGTGAGCCCGCCGGTCAGGGCCGGGCGGGCCGGTTCCGGCCGGGCCCTTCGGCCCTGGCCGCCCGACGGGTGCCGCGGTGTGGTGGAGATACCCCGGCAGGCCCGTGAGGGGAGGAGCCATGAGGAAGGTTCTCACCGAATGCGTCCGCGCGGCGACGAACGCGCCCTCGCTGCACAACAGCCAGCCGTGGCTGTTCCGGATACGCCGCGACACCGTGGAGGTGTACGCCGACACCGCGCGCCGGTTGCCGGTCCTCGACCCCGACGGCCGCGAGCAGCTGATCAGCGTCGGCGCGGCCGTGTTCACCCTCCGGCTGGCCATCGGCGCGGCCGGATATCGCCCGTCCGAGGAGCTGTTCCCCGAGCCGGGCGACCCCGAGCTGGTGGCCCGGGTGCGCGCCGGTGGACCCGCCCCGGTGAGCCCGGCGGCGGAGGCTCTCGCCGCGGCCGTCCCGCACCGTCACACCAACCGGTGGCCGTTCGCGCACACGCCCGTCCCCGCGCCGGTGCTCGAGCGCCTGCGGGACGCGGCGCGCCGGGAGGGCGCCGTGCTGACGGTCGCCGGCCCGGCCGTGCGCAACGCGGTGCTGGACCTGGCCCGGTCGGCCGAGCGGTGGCTGCGCGCCCGTCCCGGCTACGCCGAGGAGCTCGCGCGCTGGACCGGGCGCGGTGTCCGGCACGACGGGGTGCCGCTGTGGGCGGTCGGCCCGTGGGACTCCCTGGAAACCGTGCCCATCCGCGATTTCACCAGCCTGGCCGAGCTGCCCCGGCCCGCCGAGCCCTTCGAGCCCTATCCGACGGTGCTGGTGCTGGCCACCGAGGGCGACGAGCGTGCCGACCAGGTGCGCGCGGGTGCGGCGCTGCAGCGGGTGCTGCTCACCGCGACCTGGCAGAACCTGGCGACGACGCCGATCAGCCAGCTCGTCGAGGAACCCGTGGTGCGCCGCGCGCTGACCGATCCGGGCAGCGGGCTGTCCGCGCAGATGGTGCTCCGGGTCGGTTACGGGCGCGTGGTCGGCGCCACCCCCCGGCGCCCCCTCAGCGAGGTGCTGCTGGGGCGCCGGAACGCGGGGTGACGCTCACTCGCGGCGTCCCCGGAGCGAGAGGGCGCCGGAACGCGGGGTGACCCTCACGCCCGGCGTCCCCGGAGCGAGGGGGCGCCGGGTACGCGCGGTGACGCTCAGGCCTTGCTCTCGTGCGCGATCGCGACCGGGCAGGCCGCGTGCCGCAGCAGATGCTGGCTCACCGAGCCGAGCAGAGCGCCGCGCACCGGCCCGCGGCCGCGGCTGCCGACGACGAGCAGCTGGGCGCCGAGGCCCGCTCGGGTCAGCGCGGTGGCGGGATGCTCCACCACCGCCTCGGCGTGGATCTCGAGGCCGGGGTGCTTCTCGTGCCACGCGGCGACCAGCTCGTCGAGGGGACGCCGCTCCGTCGCGGTCACGGTGCGGGTCGCCATCGCCGTCTCCTCCCAGAGCCCGGTGACGGGCTTCCAGGCCCGGACCACGTGCAGGGGCACGCGCCGGGCGAGAGCCTGCTCGACGGCGAACGCCATGGCCGCGTGCGACGAGGGGGAGTCGTCGACGCCCACCACGACGGGCGCGGTCGCCGCGGCGTCGCCGCGCACCAGCACGACCGGGCAGCGCGCGTGCGCGCTGACCGCCGTGCTCACCGAGCCGAGCAGGCCCGCCACCGCGCTGTGGCCCCGGCACCCCAGCACGATCAGGCTCGCGCCGGCGGACCGGTCGATGAGGGTGAGGGCCGCGCTCGCGTGCACGATCGAGATCGCGGTTCGGACGTCGGGGTGGGTCGTGCGCGCCGCGGCGACGGCCTCGCGCAGCATCGTCCGGATGGCTCGGTCGGTCTCCTCGTCCGGCCAGACCGAGGTGGCGGGCACCATCGAGGCCGCGGGCGCCCACACGGGCCATTCGTAGGCGTAGAGGAACTCGACCGGCGCGCCGGTGCGCCGGCCCTCGTCCAGTGCCCAGGTGGCGGCGTCCTGGGCACCGGCCGATCGGTCGTACCCACCGATGATTTTGCGAGTGGACATGGTGGCTCCCTTCAGGAGGACTGCGACCCGTTGAGGCGGCGCAGCAGCGCGTCCGGCTCCGCGCCCACCGGCGCGAGCCGCAGCTTCGCGTCCACGGCGACCACACCGCCGGGACCGGCCAGGACCGGGTTGAGGTCGAGCTCGGCGACCTCCGGGAAGTCCTCCGCGAGGCGGCCGAGGCGCAGCAGCAGGTGCTCGAGCGCGGTGGTGTCGGCGGCGGGTGCGCCCCGATAGCCGGTGAGCAGGGGAGCGCATCTCAGCTCGCGCCACATCCGCGCGGCGTCCAGGTCGGTCAACGGCAGCAGGCGCAACGTGCGGTCGCGGAGCAGGTCGGTGTGCACGCCGCCGGCGCCGAGGAGCACCACCGAGCCGAACCGGGCGTCGTGCGCGATGCCGGCCACCAGCTCGGTGCGCCCGCTGACCTGCGGCTGCACCAGCACGCCGTACCCCGGGCGGCCCGCGGCGCGCACGGTGGCGTAGGCGGCCCGGACCGCCGCAGGGCCGTCCAGGCCGAGCCGGACCCCACCCGTGTCGCTCTTGTGCACCAGCTCCGGATCGGCGGACTTCAGCACGACCGGATACCCGGCGCGCCTCGCCGCCTTGACCGCCGCCTCGGCGGTGCGCGCGTTCGCGGTGGTCAGCAGCGTGATCCCGTACGCGCCGAGGATCGCGCCGGTCCGCTCGTAGGACTGCCACCCGCCGCCGTCCGCGAGGGCCCGATCGATCTCGGCGCGGGCCCGCGAGACGGAGATGTCCGGCAGGCTCGGCCTGCGGCCCAGCGGGCGGCGGCGCCATTCGGCATACGCGGCGGCGTGCGCGAGGGCGCGCACGGCCCGCTCGGGAAGGTCGTAGACGGGCACCCCGCGGCTGCCGATCCGGCTGGTGCCGGCGCCGTCGCAGCCGATCAGCACCGCGGCGGCCGTCAGGCCGGGCCGGGCGTCGAGCACCGCCGACAGGGCGGACAGCAGCTCGCCCGGAGCGTTCGACTCGGTGCCGACGGCGATCGCGAGCAGCATGTCGGCCTCGCCGCTGTCGGCGATCGCGGCGGCCGCCCTCGTGAAGGCCTCCACCGACGCTCCGGCGCCCAGGTCGACGGGGTTGTCGGGGCCGCCGGCCCGGCTGCGGGCGGCGGAGCTCAGCGCGGGCACGGTCAGGCCGTGCACCTCCGCGGCGTCGGCGGCGAGCACGTTGAGCCCGCCCGCGTTGCTCACCACGGCGAGCCGGCGGCCCGTGGGCAGCGGCTGGCCGGTCAGCATGCGGGCCGCGTCGATCAGGTCGCCGAGCCCTTCCGGGCGCACGACACCGGCCTGGGCGAAGAGCGCGTCCACCGTGGCCACCGGCGCCGCGGCCGCCGCGGTGTGCGAGGCACCCGCGCGGATGCCGGCGCCGGTGCGGCCGCTCTTGAGGGCGAGGACCGGCTTGCGCCGGGCGAGGGCGCGCACGGTGCGGGCGAACTTGCGCGGGTTGCCGAACGACTCCAGGTACAGCGCCACGGCCTGGGTCGCCGGATCGTCGTACCAGTAGGCGATCAGGTCGTTGCCACTGACGTCGGCCTTGTTGCCCAGCGACACGAAGGTGGAGACGCCGAGGCCGGCCAGTAACGCGATGCCGACCGCACCCGACTGGGCGGCCACGCCGAGCCCGCCGGGCCGCGGCGTGCCGGGGGCGAAGCTCGCGTCGAGGCGCACCCGGGGATCGGTGTTGACGACGCCGAGGCAGTTCGGCCCGACCAGCCGGATGCCGTGCCGCCGGGCGAGGCGGAGCAGCTCGTGCTGGCGCCGCCGGCCCTCCGGCCCGTCCTCGCCGAAGCCGGCGCTGAGCACGATCGCGGCGCGCACCCCGACCTCGGCCCCCTCGGCGATCACCGCCGCGACGTGCTCCGCCGGGACGGCGACGACCAGCAGCTCGACCGGGGGCGGGAGCTCCCGCACCGAGCGGTACGCGGCCCCGCCGTTGCGGTTCACCGCGTACAGGGTGCCGGTGAAGCCGTACTCCCGAAGCTTTTTCAGGGTCTCGTGTCCGACGCTCCCGGGCCGGCGCCCGGCGCCCACGACCGCCACGGAGGCGGGGGAGAGCAGGGCACGCAGCGAAGCCCGTTCGGCGGCCCGGTCGCGGACGTCGACCGCGCTCTCGGCCGCCTCGTCGCCGATCGTGTCGAGGCCGACGTCCACGATGCCGTCGCCGAAGCGCGACCAGGCGTGCGCGCTGAGATCGCGGGCGACGCGCAGCATGGCGAAGTTGCCGGGCAGGACCTCGCCGACCAGCTCGCTGATGCCCCGGCCGTGCGCCCGGGCGGCCAGATGCTCCAGCAGGAGCGTGCCGATGCCACGGCCGTGATCGGCCTCGGCGACGAAGACGGAGAACTCCGCGCGGTGCCCGATGTCGTCGGTGCGCTCGCAGGACGCGACACCCACCACGCGCTCGCCCTCCAGGGCCAGCATGGCCAGATGCCGGTCGCTCTCCGGGCGGCAGAGCCGGTCGACCTCGGCGGCGAGGGTGTGCGCGCTCGGGTGCGCGAAGAAGCGCAGCCGCAGGCTGTCGGGGGTGGCGGCGTCGTAAAGCGCGGCCAGGCCCGGCCGGTCGGTGGGCGCGACCGGCCGGATCGTGACGATCCCGCCGTCGGAGGCGAGGGCGTCGGCGGTGTCGAGGAGCAGGTCGGCGGGCATCGTCAGGCCTCCGGGCGGGCGACGAGGACCGGGCAGCCGGCGTGGTGCAGCAGCTGGAGCCCGGCGGAGCCGAGCAGCGTCCCGCCGACGACACCGTGCCCGTGGCTGCCGATGACGACGAGCTGCGCGTTCGCGGAGGCCCCGACGAGCGCCGCGGCGGCGCCCTTGTGGGTGATCACGAGCCGGGTCGTCACCCGCGGGTACTTGTCGGCCCAGGGTTCCAGCAGCTCGGTGACCCGGTCGCGTTCGGCCTCGTCCTGCGCCGGCGTCTCGAGGTCCGGCGCCCGCACGCCGGCGAGCCAGACGGGGATCACCGGCAGGTACGACCGTAGGACGAGCAGCTCGGCGCCGCGGGCGGCCGCGGCCTCGAACGCCGTCCCCAGCACCGCCTCGGCGCCGGGGGAGTCGTCGACTCCCACCACGACGGGCCCGTCCGGTGTGGGCCGGCCGCGGACGACGACGACCGGGCACGGGGCGTGCAGGGCCATGCGCCGGCTGACCGAGCCGAGCAGCAGCCCGGCGAAGCCGCCCCGGCCGCGGCTGCCCACCACGAGCAGGGCGGCGCCCCGGGAGACCTCGGTCAGGCGGGGGCCGGCGTGCCCGATGAGCGTGTCCGTCTCGACGTCGATCGCCGGCGCCACCGCCAGCGCGCGGTCGCGGGCGGCCGCGACGACACCCTCGGCGAGAAGCCGGGCGACGTCGATGTATTCGTTGCCGATGTCCAGGCGGGACTCGCTCCAGTCCCAGTCGAAGGCGTGCACGATGCGCAGCGGCGCCCCGCGCCGCAGCGCCTCGCCCGCTGCCCACTCGACGGCCGCGGTGCCGCATGCGGTGCCGTCGGTGCCCACGACGATGCTCGGATTCCTCATGACGGCTCTCCCTTCGATCTGTTTCGATCGTCGGGCGCGCCGGTGTGCCGGGTCAGGGCGCGTGGTCCCGTGCGGAAGGGCTGAAGGTCCCGATCACGCGCCGGCGGGACGAATGGCCCGGGCACAGGTGCTCACCGGCCGTGACCCCAGCCACCGTGGCGCGCCTAGCCTGCGACTATGCACAGCGACGTGTCGACACCCCGGAACCGGCCGGTGATGGTCGGTGTGAACGGCTCGCGCTCGGGTCCGGCCCTCGTCGATCTGGCGGCGGCCGAGGCGGCCCTGCAGCGGGCCCCGCTGCTCCTCGTGCATGTCTGGCCGGGGCGATACACCGGCGCCTATCGCGGCCGGGGCGCCGTGCCGTCCCGTGCCGACGCCCGCCGGCTGCTCGACCTGCTCACGAGCCGGGCGCGGCTGACGGCGCCGCGGATCCGCGTGCACACCGAGCTGTTCGACGGCAACGCCGCCAACCTGCTGACGCAGGCCTCGGACCGTGCCCGCCTGCTCGTCGTGGGTCACCGCGACGACGCCTACTCCCGGCCGGCGTGGGGCTCGACCACCGCCTACCTCGCCTACCACAGCGCCTGCCCGCTGATGGTCTACCGCGGGACGGTCCCGGCCGACGGGCCGGTCGTGGTGGCGGCCTCGGCCCGGCCCGAGGGCGACAGCACCCTGGGGTACGCGTTCGCGCGCGCCTCGCTGGCACACGCGCCGCTGGTCGCGGTGCACATGTGGACGCGGCCCGGCGCCGAGGAGGGCACGCCCGTGGCGGTGCCGGCCGGCGCGTACGCCGAGGAGCGCGCGGCGGCCGAGCGGGCCCTGACCGAGGCGCTCACCGGCTGGACGGAGCGGTTCCCGGGGGTGGCGGTCGAGCCCCTGGTGGTAAACGACTTCGACATGGCGTTCACCATCGAGCGGGCCCTGCGCCGCGGCCGTCTGCTGATCGCCGGGACAGGGCGCAGCGGCAGCTTCGCCGAGCTGCTGTGCAGCGCCCGGCAGTCACGCGCCGGCGCCCGGGCGACGAGCCCCACCGTGCTGGTTCCCCCCGGCTGGTCCGAGACCGCCGGCGACGCGACCGCCGCGACCGGCCGCGCGACAGGATCGTGACGACAGGCCTCACCGTCCTCGCCCACTACCGGCGAGGGTGACTGCGCGGTGACGTCCTCGCCGCGCTCACCGTGGCCGCCTACCTGGTGCCGCAGGTGCCGGCGTACGCCGGCCTGGCCGGGCTGCCACCGGTGGCCGGGCTGTGGGCGACCGTTCCCGCGCTGCTCGCCTACGCCCTGCTGGGCACGTCGCGGCTGTTGTCGGCCGGCCCGGAGTCGACGACGGCCCTGATGACGGCGGTGGTGGTGGGCCCGTTGGCGGCCGGTGACCCGGCGCGTTACGCGGGTCTCGCGGCCGCGCTGGCCGTGACGGTCGGCGCGCTGTGCCTGCTGAGCCGGCTGCTGCGGCTCGGTTTCGTGGCCGACCTGCTGTCCCGGCCCATCCTGGTCGGCTACCTCGCCGGGGTCGCGGCGATCATGGTGGCGAGCCAGCTCGGCAAGCTGACCGGGGTTGCCGTCGAGGGCGGCTCGTTCTTCGCCGAGCTGGCCTCGTTCGGTGCGGGGCTGCCCGGGCTGCACGTGCCGACGGCGATCTTCGCGGTGGCGGTGCTGGTGTTCCTGTTCGGCGTGCAACGCGTGGCGCCGCGCGTGCCCGTACCGCTGGCCGCGGTGCTTCTGGCCACCGTCACGGTGGCGCTGTTCGGGCTTCAGGAGCACGGCATCGAGGTCGTCGGCGCGGTGCCGGGCGGGGTTCCGCTGCCGGCCGTGCCGGATCTGAGCGAGATGGCGTCGCTGGTGCTGCCCGCCGCGGGCGTGCTCCTGGTGGGCTACAGCGACACCATCCTGACGGGGCGGTCGTTCGCCCGTTCCGCCGAGGAGATCGACGCGAACCAGGAGCTGGTGGCCCTGGGCGTCGCCAACGTCGCCGCCGGGTTCTGGCAGGGGCTGCCGGTGAGCAGCAGCGGGAGCCGGACGGCGCTGGCCCGGGCGGCCGGCGGGCGCACGCAGGCGTACTCACTGATCGTGCTGCTGCTGGTCCTCGCGACGCTGCTGTTCGCCGGTCCGCTGCTGACGTCGTTCCCGACGGCGGCGCTCGGCGCCATCGTGGTCTACGCGGCGTTCCGGCTCGTCGACGTGGCGGGCTTCCGCCGCCTGGCCCGGTTCCGGCGCAGCGAGCTCCTGCTCGCGATCGGCTCGCTGCTCGGGGTGCTGCTCTTCGACATCCTGTACGGGGTGCTGCTCGCCGTCGCGCTCTCCGTCGCCGAGATGCTCACCCGGGTCGCCCGCCCGCACGACGCCGTCCAGGGCCTGGTGCCGGGCCTCGCCGGCATGCACGACGTCGACGACTACCCGGCGGCGAGAACCGTGCCCGGGCTGGTCGTCTACCGCTACGACTCGCCGCTGTTCTTCGCGAACGCGGACAACTTCCGGCGGCGCGCGCTGGCCGCGGTGGCGGACCACGACGGCCCGGTGGCCTGGTTCGTGCTGAACACCGAGGCGAACGTGGAGGTCGACATCACCGCCCTCGACGCGCTGGAGCGGCTGCGGCGCGACCTGGTGGGGCGCGGCATCGTCTTCGCGCTGGCCCGGGTCAAGCAGGACCTGCTCGTCGACCTGGAGGCGTTCGGCCTGGCCGCCTCGATCGGCGCCGACCGCATCTTCCCCACGTTGCCGACCGCGGTCGCCGCCTACGAGAAGTGGCGCGCTTCGTCGGGCGGCGCCTGATCGGCGTCGCGCTCGATCCGTGCCTCGGCACCCGGGAAGATCAGGGTGGTGCGGCCGTCGTCGAGCCAGCGGACCTCGTACGGCGGCCCGCCGTCAGCGTGGCTCACCGCCGTGATGACGCCGACTCGGCGGGCGTCGCCGAGATGCGTTCCCTCCAGGACGATGCGGTCGCCGATCCGAGCGATCACCGCAGCTCACCTCCGATGTCCGGAACCCACCGGGTGCGGCGGCGACGGGGCCGGCTCCGTTGTCCAACGGTGGGGCTCACGGCGCGCGGGCCGTCTGTCGGTTCCCGGCCTCCGTGCCCTCCGTCATCCGGTGGGTTCGTCTCCAGCCTCGCCGAGCGCCGCGTCACCGGGCAGGGCCATTGGTCCTGTCCCGGGACCAACGGCCCTGTGTCCGCACGCCGCGCCCGCCTACACAGGAAGGAGAGAAACAGGAGGTGAGACCATGGTTCACACGCGTACCTGGACCGTCGAGATCAACCTCGTCGAGGACGAGGAACACCGCCGCACCAAGGCGACCGCGGTCCTGCACACCGACGCCCGCACGCCCGTGCGAGGCGAGGGCGAGGCCCGGCGTTACCCGGCCGACCGGGAGGTGCCGGAGATCGGCGACGAGCTGGCGACGGCGCGGGCGCTGGCGGATCTCGCGTACAAACTCCTCGACGTGACGGCCGGCGACATCGAGCAGTTCACCCACCGCCCGGCGCACCTCACGGGCTGACCGATGCGAGCCGCACCAGGCAGGCGGTGGCGCCCCCGTGGCGGCGCCACCGCGGAGGAGACGGCCAGGACGCTGCCCGGTGACCGCCTGCTGCCCCGGCCCGACGTGGTCTCCACCCGGGCCGTCACCATCGACGCCCCGGCGTCGTCGGTCTGGCCGTGGCTGGTGCGTCTCGGCAGCGACGCCCTGCCGATCGCGCCGTGGCCGGGCCGCATGCGGGTGGAGATCTGCGAGCCGGAGCGCACGCTGGTGCTCCGCACGGCCGACGGCGCCTGGGTGTGGTCGCTCTCGCTCTCCACCGTCTGGCTCAAGACCAGGCTGATCAGCCGCAACCGCATCGTCACCGCCGGGCGTCACGCGGCCTTCCTGCGCACCGAGCCGCGCAGGCTGCTCGTGGAACGCCGTCTGCTGCGCGACATCAAGCAGCGCGCCGAGAGCATCGCGCCCTCCGCCTGGTCTCCGCCTCTCCCTCGACCCTGACAGGACCTACGTCCTCACCGCATGCGCCCGACGGCCCGGGCGCCCGGCGCGGCGCGGCGGGATCGTCGAGGTGAGGGGAGGAGGAGAGATGGCAACAGCCACCTTGCCGCTTCGACCGGGGACGCGCGGCGCCGGGCGCACGACCGCCGGGCCGGTCGTGGTCGCGGTGGACGACGACGACAACGCCGGTGCCCTGCTGCGGCACGGGCGCCGGGAGGCGGGCCGGCTCGGGGTTCCGCTCCGGGTGGCGTACGTCTGGTCGGACTGCCGGCCCCCGGACTGCCCGCACCACCGCCGGTGCCACCGGGACCTCGGTGGCGCGAGCCGGCTGGTCGACCTTCTCGTCCGGGAGCACCTGGCCGAGCCGGGACCGCCGCTGGAGCGTGAGGTCCTGCACGACCCCGACCCGGCCGCCGCCCTCGTCGCGCTCAGCGCCGGCGCCTCCCTGCTGGTCATCGGCTCGTCGAGCGACCGTCCCGCCCACGTGGGAGCGCTCGGCGGCACGACGCGCGCGGTGCTGGGCCGCACCCGTTGCCCGGTGGCCGTGGTGCCGCACCGGCACCGGTCCGTCACCCGTCCGGCCTGGTGAGTCACATCTCGACGGCCCTGCTCGCGGACACCAGCGACCGGTCCGGCTCCTCGTCCGTGGCGATCTCGACGGCCTCCGGCCACGGGGCGAACGCGGCGCTCATCGCCGCGGCGATGACGGCGTCCGCGTCCGAGGCGCCGCCGTGCCGGTGCGCGAGCCGGTCCGCGACGGTGGCGGCGCCCGCCGTGCACCGGATCTCGCGCAGCGCGCTGTGGGTCCGCCGCGCGAGCTCACGCGCCGCCTCGCGGCGGCGGGGCGCGTACCAGGACGCGTCCAGCACCACGGTCTCGCCCTGCTCCAGGAGCCGGCGGGCACGGTCGAGCAGCTCCCGATAGGCGCGGTCCGTCCACTCCGCGGTGTAGATGCCCTCGCGGTAGGCGGCGGCCGCCGTGCGCTCCGGTGTCAGCCCGGCCAGTTCCTTGCGGACACGGTCACTGGACAGCAGCGTCGCGCCGAGCCGGTCGGCGAGCTGCCCGGCCAGGGTGGACTTGCCCGTGCCCGGCGGCCCGCCCACGAGGACGAGCCGCACCTCGCCGGCACGCAGGTGCCGCAGGGCGAGCAGGGTGTAGTCCGCCACGTCCGCCGCGGCGGAGGGATCGCCCTGGGCGTGCCGCAGACAGGCGACCTTGGTGCGCACATAGGCGCGGTACGCGATGTAGTGGTGCCGCAGCGACGCGGGCGCGGGATCCCCGCTGAACTCGGCGTACCAGTCCAGGAAGGCGCCCGCGAGCGGGCGTGCGCCCAGATGCTCGATGTCCATGGCGAGGAACGCCGCGTCGTCCAGCCCGTCCAGCCATCGCAGCCGGTCGTCGAACTCGAGGCAGTCCAGCGGGCGCGGCCCGTCCGGCAGGCAGAAGACGTCGTCGGCGATCAGGTCACCATGCCCGTCGAGGACGCGCCCGTCCGCCACCCGGCCGGCGAACAGGGGGTCGCGCCCGGCGAGGAAGGCGTGCGCCCGGTCCTCCACCTCCTCGGCGCCGGCACGGTCGAGCACCCGGCCGGCGAAGGCGCGCAGCTGCCCGAAGGTGGCGTCCCAGCGGCCGAGCAGGGCGTCCCGGGTGCCCTCGGCCGAGATGTCCGGGCCGCGCCGGGCGGTCGTGTGGAAGACGGCCAGCATGCGCGCCAGCCGGCGCAGGTCGTCCGCGACCGGCACGCTGGCGCGGATCAGCGCCGACAGCCGGCGCTCCAGCGGCATCCGGCGCATCACCACCAGGTGGTCGCAGGGCTTGCCGTCCGGCCCGGTGACGTCCGCGACGCCGAGGTAGACGTCGGGTGCCGTCCTGCGGTTGAGCTCGACCTCGCGGTGACAGACCGCCTCCCGGTCGGCCCTGCGGCGGAAGTCGAGGAAACCGAGGTCGACGGCCTTCTTGAGCTTGTAGACGCGGTCGCCGAGGAAGAACAGCACCGCGGCGTGCGTCTCGATCATCGCGGAGTGGTCTGACGGGGCCATCACCGTACCTCCAGCCTCAGCCCATCGAGAGGATCTCCGTGCTGGGCAGCCGCGGCGTCGGGGGACCCGGCGGGCGGGACGACTCGGCCGCGAGGCGCAGGACCAGGTGCGGGTACGCGGACCAGTTCAGCAGCTGCCGGATGCGGTCGCGGCCGCCGGCCACCTCGGTGACGACGCTCAGCGGCAGGACCGCGACGCCCAGGTGGGCCGCCGTGAGCCAGCCGGCTGAGAGCGCCTCGCCGGCGGTCAGCCAGTCCCGCCGCCCGTCGCGTGCGCTGTGCAGCACGGTGAAGGTCGAGGCCGGTCCGCGCGACTCGTCGAGCAGCACGGATCCGGCACGGCGCAGGGCCTGGGCGGGAGCGGTCAGCACGTTCAGGTCGGCGGGGAGGGCCGCGGTCGGCACGCCCGTCCTCGATGGGCGGTCACCGCCGACCCAGCCGGCGATCTCCACCTGCCACTCCGGGTCGGCCGCCTCGATCTCCTGGGCGAGCTCGGCGGCCTGGGCGACGGCGTACATCTGGCCGAGCCGCAGCACCATGAGGCCCGCGCCGTGGCGCCGTACGGCCTGCTGGACGGTGTGGACCTGGTGGGTGTCGAGCGGTGGTCCCGGGTCGTTGCGCCGGTCCGTGCGCCGGCGCGGCTCCGCGCGCACCAGCCGGGCCGCGTCGTGGTCGGGTGCCGCCGTCCCGGCCGGCTCGACCCGGGCGAGCAGGTAGGGGTCCTCGGGGTCCGGGATCCGCGTGACGACGGCCCGGCAGCCGTCGGCGGCGAGGTGGATCAGCGCGTGGTGCAGTGCCGTGCCGCAGCTGAGCACGGCGAGCCGCGCGGCGGGGTCGGTGACCCGCAGCAGGCGGCGCGGCTGCAGGCTGAGGTCGAGCACGCCGGAGCGCAGCCGCCAGTGCCACGGCTGGCTGTTGTGCAGCGACGGGGCTCGCCCGGCGAAGACGGCAGCCCGGGCCAGCGGATCGGTGAGGTCGAGCGTCGAGGACATGGTGGCCTCCTCCCGGAGCGGTCCCCTCCGAGCCTGTCCCCGCGTGGCCCCCGGCGGCAGAGCCGATCGGCCCCTTCCCGGGGACCGTGGACAGCAGGACCGCGCGGCCGGGACTTCTGTCCCTTCTCCTGGAAGCCGCGAGGGAAGAGCATGAGGGCGGAGGTGAGGAAAGTGTTGATCATGCTGGTGATACTGGTCCTGCTCGTCGCGATCTGCGTGCTGCCGGCCGTCTGGGCGTGGCACGACGACCTCGCGGCCCTGCGGCGCAAGGCGGCCGCGGGGTCCGGCGAGCAGCCCGAGGGCGCCCCGCCGGCCCCGCCCGAGACGCTGGAGGGTGTGCTGACCGCGCAGCTGGCCACCGGGGAGATCACGCGGGGGCAGTACCAGCGCGCCATGGAGAAGGTCGCCGCGCGGGAGGACGAGCGCCATCCGCTCGCCGTGCCGCCGGAACAGGGCGCCGCGGGCGTGTGAGGAGACCTTCATGTACGGATGGCAGGTGACGGCGCCGGGCTCGGACGTCCGGCAGGCGCTTCGGCGTACGCCCATGCGCGTGCCCCGGCCACAGCCCGGTGAGCTGCTGGTGGCGGTCGACGCGTGCGGGGTCTGCCGCACGGATCTGCACGTGGCCACGGGCGAGCTGCCGCCGCACCGGGCCGGGGTGGTGCCGGGCCACGAGGTGGTCGGGCACGTGCTCGAGCTCGGCGACGGCGCCGAGGGGTTCCGGGTGGGTGACCGGGTGGGCGTGGCCTGGCTGCGCGAGACGTGCGGCCGGTGCCGGTTCTGCCTGCGCGGCGCCGAGAACCTCTGCCCTTCGTCGCGCTACAGCGGCTGGGACGCCGACGGCGGGTACGCCGATCTGACCACCGTGCGCGCCGACTACGCGTACGCCCTGCCCGGCGGCTATTCGGACGCGGAGCTGGCGCCGCTGCTGTGCGCCGGGATCATCGGCTACCGCGCGCTGCGCCGGGCCGACCTTCCGCCCGGTGGCCGGCTGGGCATCTATGGATTCGGCGCCTCGGCACATCTCACCGCCCAGGTCGCGCTCGCCGAGGGCGCCCGGGTGCACGTGCTGACCCGCTCGGCCCGCGCCCGCGAGCTGGCCCTCGCGCTGGGCGCCACCTCGGCCGCCGGCGCGTACGACGAGCCGCCGGAGCCGCTGGACGCCGCCGTCCTGTTCGCGCCGGCGGGAGATCTGGTGCCGGTGGCGCTGCGCGCGCTCGACCGCGGCGGCACCCTGGCCGTGGCCGGCATCTACCTGAGCGACATCCCGGCGCTGAACTACGACCGCGACCTCTTCCAGGAGCGCACGGTCCGCAGCGTCACGGCCAACACCCGGGCCGACGGGCGCGAGCTGCTGGCCTTCGCCGAGAAGCACCACCTCGCGGTGACGGTCACGCCGTACCCGATGTCCCGGGCCGCGGACGCCCTGGCGGACCTGGCCGCGGACCGGGTCACCGGAGCCGCCGTGCTGATGCCGTGACCGTCAGGCCAGGTCCTTCTTGAGGACCTTGCCGGTGCCGGAGAGCGGCAGCGCGTCGCGGAACTCGACCAGCCTCGGGTACTTGTAGGCGGCCACCCTGTCCCGGCAGTGCTCCACGATGTCCGGCGCGGAGGGGGAGTGGCCGGGCCGGCGGACGACGATCGCCTTGACCTCCTGGCCGAGCCGCTCGTCGGGCACGCCGACCACCGCCGCCTCGAGCACGCCCGGGTGGCGGTGCAGCACTTCCTCCACCTCGCGCGGATAGACGTTGTAGCCGCCGCGGATGATCAGCTCCTTCTTGCGGTCGACGATGTAGAGGTAGCCGTCGTCGTCGGCGTAGCCCAGGTCGCCGGTGCGGAACCAGCCGCGGTCGAACGCCTCGGCGGTGGCGGCCGGGTGCCCGTGGTAGCCGCGCATGGTGTGGTAGCCGCGGGTGACGAGCTCGCCGATGTTCGCGCGGCCCGGCGGCAGCCGCCGTCCGGCGTCGTCCCAGACCTGCACCTGGACGCCCCACACGGGCTTGCCGACGCTGTAGGCGCGCCGCTCCTCGGGCCCCTGGTTGAAGGTGATCGTCGAGGCCGTCTCGGTCATGCCGTACCCCTCGAGGATCGGCACCCCGAAGCGCTCCTCGATCGCGTCGAGCAGGCGGGCCGGGATGGCGTCGCCGCCCGAGACGCAGACGCGCAGCGACGAGGTGTCACACTCGTTCTTCTCGGCGTACGCGAGCAGGGCGCCGAACATCGTCGGCACCCCGTCGAAGATGGTCGCCCGGTCGCGCTCGATCGTGGCCAGCACCTTCTCGGGGGTGAAGCGCGGCACCAGCGACAGCGCCGCGCCGAAGCGGATGCCGAGGTTCATCGCGCTGGACATGCCGTAGACGTGGAACAACGGCAGCACCGTGAGGACGACGTCCGCCGGCTTGATCTCGAAGAGGCGCCCGGGGATGTCGGCGTTCATGTAGAGCTGGAAGTGGGTCAGCTCGGCGCCCTTGGGCAGCCCCGTCGTGCCCGAGGTGTAGACGATGGCCGCGGTGTCGCCGGGTTCGCGCGGGCAGAGCGGGAAGGGCTCGGTGACCGGCGCGCTGAGCTCCTCGATGGAGCCGTCGACGATGTACGGTGAGGGAAGGCCCGCCTCGGCCGCGCCCTTGGCCGCCTCACCGGCCACGCCGGCCCACGTGATGAAGAGCCGGGCGCCGGAGTCGCGCAGCTGGTGAGCGATCTCCGGCGCGCGCAGCAGCACGTTCACCGGCACGACCACCGCGCCGGCCTTGAGGATGCCGTAGTAGGCGATCGGGAACTCGGGGATGTTCGGCAGTTGCAGGGCCACCGGCGCGCCGGGGCCGATGCCGCGCGCGGCGAGCGCGGCCGCCACCGCGTCGGAACGGGCGTCCAGCTCCGCGTACGTGATCGTGCCGCCGTCGTGCATCACCGCCGGTGCGTCCGGGCGGCGGGCCGCCGACTCGCGCAGGATCACGGCGAGGTTCAACATCTTCGATCACTCCCTCGGGTACGGAGTCAGGTGAGCTGGGCGACGCGGGCCGCGCGGCGCGGCGCGGGGCGCAACTGCTCCACCTCGTCGACGACGGCCGCCGCGAACTCGCCGGCCTCCGGCACCGAGGCGAAGTCGGTGGTGATCCCGAACGCGGCGCGGCCTCCGTACGTCATGACCGCCACGCCGATGCGCAGCCGCTCGGCGATCGGCACGTAGGGCAGGATCTCGCGGATCGGCCGGCCGAGGATGTAGAGCTGGGCGCGAGGGCCCGGGACGTTCGTGGTCACGGTGGCGAGGCCGCGCTGCGGCATGCCCAGCGCGCTGCGGATGAAGAACGAGACCGCCGCGAACGGCTCCTGCTCGGCCAGCGCGACCAGCGCCACGCCGGCCTCGACCTCGTGCCGGGCGCGCAGCTCGGCGATGCGCTCGTGCACGGCGCGCAGCCGCGCGGTGCCGTCCTCGATCTCCACGGGCAGGTCGAGCAGCAGCGACGCGATGCGGTTCTCCATGACGTGCTGCGCCTCAGCGGCGCGCACGTTGACGGGCACCAGCGTGCGGATGCCGCCGGCGACGGGTTGCTCGCCGCGCGAGAGCATCAGCCGGCGGAAGGCGCCGGCGACCGCGGCCAGGTAGACGTCGTTCACGGTGACGTCGTGGGCCTTGGCGGCCGCGGAGATGTCGGCGAGCGGCATGCGTGCCACCGCGTAGCGCCGGGCCCGGCCGAGCGGCCCGGCCAGTGCGGTCGCCGGCACGGGCAGGAACGCCCCGGCGAGGGCCGCCGCGCCGCGGGCGACGTCACCGAGGCGCCGGGCCGTGCCGCCCGGGTCGCGGATCGCACCGGTCAGCCAGCGGGCCTGGTCGAACGGGATCCGGGCCCACTGGCCCAGCGCGTCGAGGGTCAGGTCCACGGTGGCGGTCGCGGGCGCCGGCTGCCAGGTGTCCGGCACCGGCCGGCGCGGCTCGGGCCGGGTGTCGCAGATCAGCCGGTAGAGCTCGTTGCCGCCGACGCCGTCGAGCATGCAGTGGTGCACCTTGGACAGCAGCGCCCAGCGGCCCTCGGGCAGGCCCTCGATCAGCCAGTCCTCCCACAGCGGGCGCTCCCGGTCGAGGCGCTGCGACATCACCCGGCCGATGAGGCGCTCCAGGGCGTCGTCGTCGCCGGGCGCGGGCAGGGCGGTGCGCCGCAGGTGGAAGTCGAGATCGAAGTCCGGGTCGTCGGCCCAGACCGGCCGGCCGAGGTTGAACGGCACCCGGCGCACCTTCTGGCGGTAGCGCGGCACCAGGGCGAGCCGGCCGCGGATCGCCTCGGTGAACTCGGCCTGGCCGGGCGCCGGGCCGTCGAGCACGGCGACCGAGGCGATGGCGAGCGACGCGTGCGGGTCCTGATCCTCGGCGTCCAGGAAGGACGCGTCGAGCGGGCTGAGATAGTCCTCGGTGCGCATGACCTCACCGTCGCGCCGGGCCGCGCCGGGCGGCCAGGGCCGGACGGCCCGCTCTCGCCGACGTTCGCCTCCTGCCCCCGCGCGGCCGCCCGCGCGAGGCTGGAGCCATGGCGACGGGTGTGGCGAGGCACGGCACGATCGAGATCGCGTACGAGGTGGAGGGTCCCGCCGACGGCACCCCGCTCCTGCTGATCATGGGGCTGGGCCTGCAGATGCTCTTCTGGCCGGACGGCTTCCGCCGGCTGCTCGTCGAGCGGGGGTTCCGGGTGGCCCGCTTCGACAACCGTGACGTGGGCCGATCGACGCATCTGCCCGGGCGGGGGCTCGCCTCGCCCCGGGTCCTGCTCACCCGCCGGCCCGGCTACGGCCTGCCCGACATGGCCGGGGACGCCGTGTCGGTGCTGGACGCGCTCGGCTGGTCCAGCGCCCACGTGGCGGGCGTGTCGCTGGGCGGGATGATCGCTCAGCTCGTCGCCGTGCTGCACCCGGAGCGCGTACGCACCCTGACGTCCCTGTCGTCGACACCGTCACCGCACATCGGGCGGCCGCACCCGCGCGCGCTGCCCGCCCTGCTCTCCGGCACCGCGCACGACCGTGACCAGGCCGCCGAGCACATGGTCCGGATCTTCCGGATCATCGGCTCGCCCGGTTACCCGCTCGACGAGCCGTGGCTGCGCGCCGTCGCCGCGCGCAGCTTCGATCGGGCGCACGACCCGGACGGGGTCCGCCGCCAGCTCGCGGCCGTCGTGCTCGCCGCGGACCGGCGTCCGCTGCTGCGCGGCCTGCGGCTGCCGGCGCTCGTGGTGCACGGGGACGCCGACCCCCTGGTGCGGCCCTCCGGCGGGCGGGCCACGGCCCGCGCGATCCCGGGCGCGAGGCTGGTGGTGTACCCCCGGATGGGCCACGACCTGCCCGGCGCGTTGCAACCCGCCATCGTGGACGAGATCGCCGGGCTGTCCCGGCGGTGGGCTGCCGGCTGACGTCCGTGGCACCATTGTGTTCCAGGTCACCTTCGGGGGATGGTGGGTCACTATGGCGCGCAAACGTGTGGGACTCGTCCTCGGTGCCGGCGGCACGCTCGGCGCGGCGTGGACCATCGGCGGGCTGGCCGCCGTCGAGGAGCGGGCCGGCTGCCCGCTCGGCGAGGTCGACGTCATCGTCGGCACGAGCGCGGGCAGCATCGTCGCCGCCGCCCTGCGGCACGGCTTCACCCCGGCCGACCTCGTCGCCCACCAGCTGGGCGAGACCGTGACCCACCTGCCGGGTGCGCACGAGTTCGAGCACGACTCCGGCCGCCTGCCGCCACCGCCGCGCCTGCGGCTCGGCTCGCCGCGCATGATGGCCACCGCCGCGCTCGCCCCGCACAGTGTCCATCCCCAGGCGCTGGCCAGCGCCTTCGTGCCGCAGGGCCGCTCCGAGCACCGCACGCTGCGCCGGTACGTGCAGGCTCTGGTGAGCGACGACCCGCAGCGCTGGCCCGAGCGCGACACCTGGATCGTGGGCGTCGACTACGAGCGCGGCCGGCGGGTGGTCTTCGGCCGCCCCGGCAGTCCCGTGGCCACGCTGCCGGACGCGGTCGTCGCGTCGTGTTCCATCCCCGGCTGGCACCGCCCCACCACGATCGGCGACCGCCGATACGTCGACGGCGGCGTGCGCTCCGCCGCCTCGCTCGACCTCGTGCACACCCAGGAGCTCGACGAGGTGTACGTTCTCGCGCCCATGGCCAGCCACCGCACCGATCGCCCGCTGCGTCCGTCCTGGCGCGCCGAGCGCCTGCTGCGGCAGGTCTTCGCCGTCCAGCTCGACGCCGAGCGGCGCAAGGTCGAGCGGTCCGGCGCCCGGGTCGTCGTGCTCACCCCGGGGCCGGACGACCTGACGGCGATCGGCGTCAACCTCATGGACGGGCGGCGCCGGCACGAGGTCCTGCGCACCGCGCAGGCCACCGTGCCCGCGGCCCTGCGCGTGGCGGCGTGAGCCCCACCCTCGGCGAGATCATCCGCAACCGGCGCGAGCTCGCCGAGCTGCCGTTGCGCCAGTTCGCGTCCATGGTGGGCATCTCCGGGCCGTACCTGTCGCAGATCGAGCGCGGGCTGCGCGCACCCTCGGACCGGGTGCTCGACGGCATCGCCCGTTCCCTGCGCACCACGGCCGACGTGCTGCGGCGCGAGTCGGCGCCGGAGGAGGCGACGCCCGCGGTCCTCGCCGCCATCGCGGACGATCCCCGGCTCACCGCGAGCCAGCGGCGGGCCCTCGCCGAGGTCTACCTCGCCTTTGTGGCGACCGGGCACACGGACCGGCCCGGGAGCTGACTCCCGGGCCGGTGCACGGTTCACTTCAGCGCCTGGCGGGCCGTCTTGACGTAGGCGGCGCCGACATCCTCGACGAGCCCGGCGCTCATGGTGAGCGCCGACTTCATCCACGGGTATGGCGCGATCCTCGCGGCGTCCTTCTCGAACGCCACCAGATCGGAGATGCCGCGCTCGTAGACGTTGACCGCCAGGGTGCCGACCTCGCGCCCGATCCGGCGGGTGCGCGTGCGGCGGTCCTCGATGCGGATCTCCGGCTTGGCCGGGTGCGTCTCGCGGAGGGCCTTGGTGTTCGCGGTCGTCATGACTCTGTCGCCTCCCTCCCTCTCTGATTAGCACGTTAGCCGCACGCAGCTAACACCGTCAGGGCCGGAAGTCCCGTCATGCCCGGCGCCCGGCGACCGGCATCGCGGCGGCCAGCCGCGCTCCCCAGGCCCGGGCCCGGCCGAGCTCGCCGGCGACCAGCGGACCGTCGACGCCCTCCACCCGGAAGCTCTCGGCCGGCAGCAGCATCCGGCAGCCGAGCCGCCGCAGGCGCCGGTGCGCCCTGTGCGCCGCGGAGCCGGGGACGAGCGGCTTGTTGATCCTCGTGTCGAAGGTCGCGGCCGCGGTCCCGGGCAGCGACGGCGACACGTCCAGGTATTCGCGCAGTCCCACGCCGACCGAGCCGGGGCGGACCTCGCCCTGCCGCGCCGCGTCCTCGCGGGTGCGGGGACGGCTCAGCCCGAACGCGTGCGTCGGAGCGCCGGCGACCAGCAGGTCGACGTCGCCGGCGGACGGCATCTCGCGCGCCTCCACGACCTTGACCTCGAAGGTCTCCCCGAGCCCCTCGGCAACGGCGCGGGCGACGGCCTCGGTGTTGCCGAACAGCGATTCGTAGACCACAAGAGCCCTCAACATGGCACCCTCCGCTCGCCGTTTCCTCCACAGTCACCCGTAGCGGTCACGCCCCGGCAGTGCCTAAAGTCCTGGTGTGCGGGCTCGACGTGGGTGGCCGGCGGCCTGGGCCGTGATCGCGGTGGCGGTCATGGCGACGGCCTGTGACGCGGCGGAGGAGACCCCGATGCCGTCGAGCGGCACCGGCACCGTGCGGGTCGACGGCCGGCAGGTCACCGTGCACCTGCCGGCGTCCTACGACCCGGCCCGGCCGGCTCCGCTCGTGATCGGGCTGCACGGATACACGTCCGACCCGAAGGAGCTGGAGTCGTACCTGCTGCTGGCGCCCGAGTCGGACAAGCGCGGCTTCATCCACGTCTATCCCGAAGGGTCGGCCGAGGACCAGGGCGAGCTGTTCTGGAACGCCACCGACGCGTGCTGCGACTTCTCCGGAGCGGAGCCGGACGACTCGCGCTACCTCGCCGAGCTCATCGCCACGCTGCGGGACACCTACCGGATCGACCCCGCCCGGGTCGCCCTGATCGGCCACTCGAACGGCGGCTTCATGGCGCTCCGGATGGCCTGCGACCACGCCGACCTCGTCACCGCGGTGGTCTCCCTCAACGGGGCGGCCTGGAGCGACGCGGCCCGCTGCCGGCCGTCCGCGCCGGTGAGCGTGCTCGCCATCCACAGCAGCGACGACGAGACCGTCTCGTTCGGCGGCGGCACCATCGGCAGCGCCACCTACCCGTCGGCGGCGGCCACGGTCACCCAGTGGCGCGACCACGACAGCTGCACCGACGGCGGCCGCGACGCTCCCGCCCTCGACGTGGTCACCACGCTGCCGGGAGCCGAGACGTCGGTACGCACCTACACCCAAGGCTGCGCCGGCGGCACCACCGTGCAGGCGTGGACCATCAACGGCGGCACCCACGTGCCCGACCTCGGGCCCGCCTTCGCGCCGGCCGTGACCGACTTCCTGCTCACCCGGGGCCGGCGCTAACCGCAATGCCGCGTAGTCGGCGCTGGTGGCGGGACGTCAAGTGGGTGTGTCGATGGATGTGACACAGCGGGACTCCCGTTATGGGGTTGTCCTCACAAGACACCCTTCGAGCCGGGAGTTCCGCTGCGCGAGCATTCTGTCATTCATCGCACGAGCAAGGTGGCCGCGGGCCGGTTCGCGCCGGGTCATCTGGGCGAGTCAACGCAGGTCGTGCCGTTCGAGATGGTCGACGACGTTCTAGCCGCGACCGGTGCGGTTCAATCGCGGGTACGGGATCTGCCGTCGGATCCGGCGCTGCCCGGACGGCTCCTGGCTGAGCAAGCTGGGCACTGTGACCGTCCGGGTCATCGACGCCGAGATCGCCGTGACTACCGGCGGGAAGCCGCATCACACTGGCCGATACCGGCTGCCGACCACCCTGACCGACCACCACACGTTGGAACTGACATCCACCGCTCTCGGTGGCCGGGTCCTACGCGCCCGAACCCCGGCCGGGATCGACCAAGAGGTCTACGCCCTGCTCACCGCCTGCCAAACCCTGCGGCCGGCCATGACCAGCGCCACCGACACCGCCCCGGGCACCAGCGAGCCATCTCCAAACACCACGCCGCAACAACCACCATCACGACCCGGTTGACAACCAGCCAGACCCCTGACTTCGCGGCATCGGCGCTAACCGTCCGGGGTGAGGCCCGCGCGATGGGCGATCACGGCCAGCTGGGTGCGGTCGCGGGCCTGGAGCTTGGCCAGCAGGCGGCTCACGTACGTGCGGGCCGTCGCCGGGCTGAGGAACAGGGCCGCGCCGATCTCCTGATTGGTCTCGCCGAGGCCGACGCGGGCGAGGATCTGCCGTTCGCGGTCGGTCAGGTCGTCGAGGCGCGGGTCGCGGGGGCGCTCCGGGCCCCTCTCGGCCACGCGCCTCATCAGGTGGGCCGCGATCGAGGGGGAGACCATGGCGCCGCCGGCCGCGACCGCGCGGACCGCGCGGCGGAGGTCTTCCGAGGTGGTGTCCTTGAGCAGGTAGCCGGCGGCGCCCGCGCGGATCGCCTCGTCGATCTCGGCGGGCTCGTCGAAGGTGGTGAGGATCAGCACGCGGACGCCGGTCAGCCTCTCGTCGGCGGCGATCCGGGCGGTCGCGTCGATGCCGTCGCCGCCGGGCATGCGGATGTCCATCAGCACGACGTCCGGCCGGTGCCGGCGGACCTCTTCGAGAGCTCGCACGCCGTCGCCGGCCTCGGCCACGACGGTGATGCCGGGGTCGTTCTCGATCAGGCTGCGCAGCCCGGCGCGGACCAGCTCCTGGTCGTCGGCGAGCACGACCCGGATCACGCGGCCTCCCCGAGCGGCAGCTCCGCCTCGACGACGAATCCGCCGGGCTCGTGCCGGGTGCGCAGCGAGCCGCCGAGCGCGCCGGCCCGCTCGGTCATCCCGGCGATCCCGGTGCCGCCACGGCCGGGCTCCGCGGGCGGCGGGCCGTCGTCGGTGACCCTCACTCGCAGCCGCCCGCCGTCGGCCGCGACGAGCACACTCACCCGGCTCGCCCGGGCGTGCCGCACCACGTTGGTCACCGCCTCCTGGACGATCCGGTACGCGGCCGCGTCGATCGTGCGCGGCAGCTCGCCGGAGTCGACCTCGACGCGCTGCTCCACGTCGAACCCGGCGGACCGGGCCGAGTCGAGCACCGCGGCGAGGTTGCCGAGCGAGACCGGCTCGCGGCCCGCCGGCTCGGCCGAGCGCAGCAGCCGCACCGTGGTCCGCAGCTCGCGCATCGAGGCCGAGGACGCCTCCCTGATCCGGCGCAGCGCGGTGTCCAGCGCCGGGTGGCCGGGCGGGGCGGCCTCCCGGGCCACCTCGGCGTGCAGCGCGATCACCGAGACCGTGTGGCCGATCGAGTCGTGCAGGTCGCGGGCGATCGCCATCCGCTCCTCGCGGACCCGGCCCGCCGACTCGCGCTCGTGCTGCCGGGCCAGCAGCTCGGTCATCGCCCGCTGCTGCGCCCGCTGGGCCCGGCGGCTGCGCAGGCTGTCGCCCAGCGCGATCGCCATCGCCATCGCGGCCACGTGCGTCGCCAGCTCGTAACCCAGCACGTACCACGGGTTCTGGCCGGAGAGCAGGCGGAAGACGAGCGACACCGCGAGCACCGTGGAGGCGGTCACGATCGCCGCGACCGGCCGCCCGGCCTCGGCGGCGGAGAACAACGCGGCGGCCAGCGGGATGCCGACGCCGACGGCCGGGTAGCCGCCCGCGTAGTAGGCGATCAGGCCGAACGCGCTCACCAGGAGCACCGCGCGCGGGTGCTGGCGGCGGGCGAGCATCAGCGCGCCGAGCCCGGCGGCCCACAGGTACGCCAGGGCGTCGGGCTCCTTGGTGCCGCCCTGCCGGGCGGAGATCACGGCCGTGAGCGTGGCCGTCACCGCGAGCCCGAGGACACCGTCCACCACCCAGGGCGGAATCCGGCGCGTGCGCCCCTGCATGCCTCCAGCCTAAGTTCTCCGGTGCCCTGGGCGCTGTAGGCGCCGGGCGACAGGGCGATCGCTTCTGGGCGTACGCGATCGCGACGCCGGACGGATGGCATGAGCGGCCCGGCCACATAGGTTCGGCCGCATGGAGAAGCAAGGCCTCGGACTGCCGTGGATCGCGCTCGCCGGGCTGGCGCTGCTCGCCGTGCCCCGTGTCGTCCTGCACGACCTGGACGTCGTCCAGGAGGGCGACGCGGTCAACCTGCTGCTGGTCTTCGTACCGCTGGTGATCTGGATCGTGGTCGCCGTCCTGGCCAAGGTGCCCCGGCCCTTCCTGACACTGCTGGTGGTCGGCGCGATCTACGGCGTCTTCCTGGCCCTGGTGCACCAGCTGCTGTGGGACCGGAGCGTGGGCGCCGGCGCGGCGCTCGGCGGCAACCTCGAGGGGCGACTGCCGCCCGGCGCCGAGGAGTTCGTGATCCGGACGTTCGCCGTGGTCAGCAGCCTCTTCACCGGGCTGCTCGCCGGCGCCGTCACCGGGCTCGTGGCGTGGGGCGCGAGCAGAGCCCTCGGCCGTACGCCGGCGCGCCCGCGCGAGTGAGACCCAGATCAACAGTCATGAGTCCGCCCGGCGCTGTACCGTGACGGCGTGCCTATGAAAGCCGATCTGACCAGCGCAGACCTCACCGAGATCCGGCAGAGCGCCCTGGGCGCCGCCGACCCGCTGGGCGTCGCGGCCGAGCTTGCCGACGCCGTCGACGCGGGCAAGCTCGCCGACACCGAGGACGCGGGGTACGCGTTCGCGCTCGCCGCGGAGATCGCGGAGAGCCGGGGCAAGCTCGACGCCGCCCAGCGGTACGCGGACCGGGCCGTCGAAGCCTTCGGGGAACGCGACGACAACCAGGCCGCCGGCGCCCGCGCGCTGCGGGCCCGCGTGCTGTTCCGCCTCGACCGCGAGGACGAGGCGATGGCGGTGCTCGAGCCGCTGCGCCCGCTGCTCACCACATATCCGGACGCCGCGTCGTACGTCAGCGCGGCCCTCGCCGCCGGCGGCCGCAACCGGGTCGCCGAACAGTGGCTGAGCGAGGCGGTGAACGAGGCCCTCGCCGAGCGGGGCGCCACCGCCGAGCCGGCCAGCGCCGAGGACGCCGGCCAGCTGTTCTTCCTGCTCCAGCAGCGCCACCGCGTCCGCCACGCGCTCGGCCTGCAGCACGACCACCACGACAACCTGGCCGACCGGCTGGAGACCCGGCTGGCCAACGAGGCGGCCCGGGCGGCCGGCCGGCCCGGCGAGGACCTGCTGTTCTGGCCGGAGGCCGAGCTCGGCAAGCTGCTCGCGCAGTGGCCCGGCCTGGCGGAGACCTACGGCGCGGACTGGGACGAGCACCGCGCCCACCTCGAGCGCGAGCTGGTCCGGCTGGCCGCCGCGGGCCGCGCGGGCCTCACGGTGCTGCCCGCCACGGTGGCCGGCCTGACCGGCTTCGCCGGCGCCGACGGCGACCCGGCCTCGCCGCAGAGCCGGTCCGGCTACGCGGGCCGGCTCGCGACGGGCGCCGACCAGATCCCGTGGCCGCCGGAGCGCAACGGCGCCTGCTGGTGCGGTTCCGGCCTCAAGTACAAGAAGTGCTGCCTGCCACGCTCCCGCGCCTGACGGCCGCCTTTACCTACGTGCCGAGGCGGCTGACCTGCTGGGCGATGCTCGCCCACGTGCGGTCGGGGCGCCCGGCGGTGGGTGCGCCCGCTGTCCGCTGAGCCGGTGCCACGGCGCCGGCTGCCGCCCTCTCCGGGCGGGCCACGGCGGGCTGCGGCAGGTCGCTCGGCCGGCTGATGGCCGCCCACGGCCGCTCGGCGGGCTCGTCCGGGACGGCCCACGGGCGGTCGTCGCCCGCCCCGAAGGCCGGGTCGCCGAAGGCGGGAACGGCGGGAGCCGGGAGCGGCGGGCGGGCGAAGGCGGCGCTCTCGTCGGTGCGCGGCAGGAAGCTGAGCGGCGGCCGGCCGGCCAGCGCGGCCAGGACGGCGGGCGGCATCAGATCGACCTCGTCGGTCGGCGGTCCGGCCGGACCGGAGTCCGCCGGAACGGCTGCGGGGCGGGGCGTGCCGGGCCCCGCCGCCGGCACGTCCGGTCCGGCGGGCGGGGCCGGCGGAGCGCTGCGCAAAGCCGGCGAATCGGGGGCCAGCGCGTGATAGGCCACCGAAGCCGCCCGCAGCGCCGCCAGGGCCGCCGTCAACGGGTGGAGCACCACACCGACCCCCGCCGCCACGAGCTCCGGGTCGCTGAGGAGGCGCCCCCGGGACGCTCCCTCCGTACGGCTCACTGCCAGGCGTACCCCCGGAAGTGCCGCATGCAGCGACCGCAGGTCGCTCTCGCGCAGGCCCACCGGCAGGACCGCGTCCGCCCCCGCCGCCGCCAGCTCCCGGCAGCGCGCGACCGCCTCGCCCAGCGAGTCACCCGCCGCCGACGCGATCACCAGGACGCCCGGTGCCCGCTGTTTCACCGCCGCCGCCCGCAGGGCCGAGCCGTCGCCGAGGACCAGGCCGCCGATGCCGGAACGCTGGTAGGCCAGCGCCGTCCACACCGCGTCGTCCGGCGTCTCGAAGCCGACGCCCGCGTCCGCCAGCAGCGGCACCCCGCCCAGCGACGGGGCCAGCACCGCGGCCCGGTCCGCGATCTGGGTGGCGGAGACCGTGCCCGTGAACGCCCCCAGCATGGTCGCCGCGATCGCCTCGCCGGACAGGTACGCGGCGCGATGGCCCGCCCGGACGGCGAGCGCCGCGGTCGCCGGGTCGTAGACGCCGGGGACGTGCGTGACGCCGCCGGCAGCGAGGAGGTCGGTGGAAGACATGCCGCCGATCATTCCGGGTTCGCGGCCGGTTCGCGATACACCGCGACGGTGTTAGCGTCGGGTCGTGATCGTGTCTCGGCTCCACCGCGCCGGCGAGGTCCGGCTGCACGACGAAGAGCGCCCCGTCCCCGCCGGGCACGAGCGGCTGGTCGAGGTCACCTCGGTCGGCATCTGCGGCTCCGACCTGCACTGGTTCACCGAGGGCGGCATCGGCGACGCGGTGATTCCCCGGCCGCTGGTGCTGGGGCACGAGATGGCCGGCGTCATCCGCGGGGGTGCCGGCGACGGCGTCCGGGTGGCGATCGACCCGGCGATCCCGTGCGAGACGTGCGAGGAGTGCCGCGCCGGTCACCCCAACCTGTGCACGCGCATCGTCTTCGCGGGGCACGGCGACTGCGACGGTGGCCTGCGCCAGTTCCTGGCCTGGCCGGCGCACCGCCTCCACCGGCTGCCCGACGCCCTCAGCGACGACGAGGGCGCGCTGCTCGAGCCGCTCGGCGTCGCGCTGCACGCGATGGATCTGAGCCACCTTCGGATGGCGTCCACTGTCGCCGTCGTGGGGTGCGGGCCGATCGGGTTGCTGCTCGTGCAGCTGGCGTTGCGGGGCGGTGCCGTCCGCGTGCTGGCCAAGGAGCCGCTGCCGCACAGGCAGAAGGCGGCGGAGGCGCTCGGCGCGGAGCCGGCCGGTGACGAGGCCGTGGCGGACGTGGTCTTCGAGGTGTCCGGGTCCGACGGCGCTGTCGAGTCGGCGTTGCGGCTCGCCCGGCCGGGCGCGCGCGTGGTGCTGGTCGGCATCCCGGACGGCGACCGGACGACCTTCAGCGCGGCGCTCGCCCGGCGCAAGGGGCTGACGCTGGTGATGGTCCGCCGCATGGGCGAGGTCTACCCGCGGGCGATCGAGCTGGCCACCCGCGGTCTCGTCGACCTCGCCCCGCTGGTGTCCGCGGCGTTCCCGCTCGGCGAGGTCGAGGCCGCCATGTCAACGGCCGCTGCGCGTACGGGCTTGAAGGTCGTCGTTCACCCTGGCGAATAGCTCCGCCCAGTCCCGGGTGGCCGTCACCCCGGCGGGCGGATCGGCGCGCTGCGGCCCGAAGAGATAGCGGTGCGCCACGATGCCGCGCAGCGCCCGGTGCACGTCGGGCTTGTCGTCGACGAAGTGGGTGATGCCCAGCTCGGCGCAGTGGGTCGCCTTGTCCGGCCGGCGCAGGCAGAAGCGCAGATGCTCGCGCGGGATGCCGGTGCGCGCGGCGAAGTCGTGGTGGTCGAGCCAGAGGCGGGTGCGGCGCTGGACCCGCTCGCCGCACTTCGAGATCAGCCACACCTGGTCGAAGAGCGGCACGAGCCGGGCCAGGGTCGCGAACGCGCCGGGCACGGCCGGTGTCGCGAGCATTCGGGCGGTGTCGCCGGTGAAGAACTGGGTGTCCGCGCCGCTGGGTGCGCCGCCGTCGATGATGACGCGTCCGATGTCGACTCCGAGGTTTCTCATGCCGTTCAGCCTGCGGGGTAGCGGGCTAGTGCAGAACTATCTCTTGCCGTGCGCCTATAGTCTGCGGTTATGGATCTGACGGCGTTCGCCGTGTTCGCCGAGCACCTCAACTTCACCCGGGCCGCCGCCGAGCTGCACATCTCCCAGCCCGCCCTGCACGTGAAGATCCGCAAGCTGTCGGAGTCGCTGGGCCGCCCGCTCTACCGTCGCGAGGGCCGCCGCCTGGTGCTCACCGCGGACGGCGAGGCGGTGGCCCGCTTCGCCCGGGGCCAGCGGGAGCGGCTCGACCAGTTCCTCGCGGAGTTCGCCGGCGCGCCCGCGCAGCGGCCCGTGGTGCTCGCCGCCGGCCAGGGCGCCTACCTCTACCTGCTCGGCGACACGATCCAGGCCGCGCTCGCGACCACGCCGCTCCGGCTGGTCAACTGCGACCACCGGCAGATGCTGGCAGCCGTACGAGGGGGACAGGCGCACGTCGGCGTCAGCGTCCTCGACGTCCTGCCGCCCGACCTGACCGTGCGCGAGCTCGCCTCGTTCCCGCAGACGCTCTTCGTGCCGGCCGGCCACCGCCTCGCCGGGCGCCGCTCGGTGCGGCTGCGCGACCTGGCCGGCGCCGCCCTGGTGGTCCCGCCGCAGCACCGCCCCCAGCGCGTCATGCTCGAGCAGGCGCTGCGCGCGGCGGGAGCGTCGTGGACGGTGGCCGTCGAGGCCGAGGGCTGGCCCCTGATCAGCCACTTCGTCGCGCTCGGCGTGGGCCTGGCGATCGTCAACGGCTGCGTGCCGCCCCCGGCCGGCTCGGCCGCGATCCCGGTGGCCGACCTGCCGCCGGTCACCTACCACGTGGTGCATCAGCCGTCGGCGCTCACCGATGCCCGGGTGGCCGGCCTGCTCGATCTTCTAGGATGACCACGGCCGTCTCGGCGCCGCGCAGGGCCGCGAAGTCGTCCAGCCTCGGGTCCACCTCGCGCCAGCGCTGCCACAGGCGGTCGCGTTCGGCTCCCCGCGCCTCGCGTCCGGTCACGGCCCGGGTGCCGTCGGGCGTCCGGGCGTGCGCGCCGGGATGGGCCCGCAGGTTGAGCCACCAGGCCGGCTCGCCGGCGCCCCACCCGTTCATGGCCAGCGTGACGATCGCCGGGCCGTCCTCGATGTACGCCAGGATGACGGCGCGCTCGCGGCCGCTGCGCCGCCCGGTCGTCGTGAGCCGGAACATCCCGAAGCGGCCGGGGCGCGGGCGCCGCAGGCCGAACCGTCCGCCGCTCGCCTTGTACAGCCCCCGATGCACACGCCAGGCGGTCGTCACGATCCAGCGAGGCGGAACCCGCGCCCCCTTTGTCATGCGCCCAGTCTGCCTTCCTCCGGCTGAGACGGCGCTGAGGCGACGAGCCGGATCGCGAAGATGTGGTAGCCGAGCCGCTCGAACGACGCCGCCATCGGGGTGTTGCCGCGGTCGGTGTCGGCGCGGATCGTGGTGGCGCCGTCCTCGGCCAGCATGTGGGTGATCTCGGCGAGCAGGTCGTCGGCGTAGCCGTTGCCGCGCTGCTCCGGCACGACACCGACGTAGCCCACCACCGGGCCGCCGTCGTTGGCGCTCGGCAGTGCACACCCGACCAGGTTGCCGTCGCGGTCGAAGGCGACGCGCCACCGGTCGCGCGGGTCGCGCATCTGCTTGTAGACGGCGATGTCCTCACGGGCCTGCTCGAGGGCGCCGAGCCGGGCCACCCCCTCCCGCGTGGCGGCGTCCAGGCTGCCCTCCGAGATCATCGCGAAGATCTTGGCGAACGCCTCGTCGTCCGGCTCGGCGGCGAAGGTGAGCCGGGTGGAGCGGCGGGGGAGCGGATCGCCGGCGGTCCACTCGTACCGCAGGCGCTCGACGATCTCGCTGAGCCCGGCCGCGCGGGCGGCGGCCAGCCGCTGGGTGACCTCGGGGTCCTTCTCGCCGCCGGGCGTCGTGAAGAGGTGATAGTCGAACGGGGGCATGCGCCTGATCAGCGCGGCCCAGACCGCCACCGGGTCGGCTTCGCCCGGCGCGGCGTACAAGGTGTCGAGAGCGAGCGGCTGCTCACCGGTGGGAAAGCCCCACCACGCGGCGACGGCCTTGATCTCGTCGCCGTCGGTGGCCAGCCAGGTCCACTCGGGACGGTAGTTGCGGGTGTCGTAGGAGCGGCCGATCAGGCCGGGAACGCGGCCGAGGTCTGCCTCGGCCATGGTGCGGAACAACGAAGCCTCCAGGGCGTCGGAAAGCGTGCGGAAGACACGGCAGCTCCTCCTTTCCTCTCGGCGAGAACGTCTCTCGCATGGTCCTCTGCGCGCCGGGCCGGCGCATCCGATTTACACGGGTCGGCAACCCGCTTGACGGGCCGGTCCCGGCACGCCGACGCTCCAGACGTGGACGGACGCAGACGCGGGCTGCTCCTCGTCGTGGTGCTCGCCTGGGCGGCCTGCCTCGCGACGGTCGCCGCCGTGCTGGTGGCACAGGGCGTGGAGCACGCGTCCCGGTGGGCCGGCGTGCTGGGCGCCTGCACCGCGCTGGCCGGCTTCTCCGCGCCCTGGGCCGAGCGCACCGTCACCCGGCTGCGCCAGGCGCGCGAGGTCCGCTCCGAGAGCGAGGAGGCCGAGGCCTGCGCCAAGGCGGCCGACGACCTCGCACGCGTCGTGCGGGCGCAGTGGCGCGAGGAGGCGAGCGTCCGGCGCCTGCAGGACCCGTGGCCGCTGCCCGTGAGCTGGGCCGAGGCCGACCCGGACCTCGCCGACCACCCGTCGCTCGTGTTCGGCGAGCCCGGCGCCGCCGGGCCGCGGCCCGGGGAGCTGTCGCAGGCGGCCCGCATCTACACGCGCATCCCGACCGGGCGCATGGTGGTGCTCGGCGCACCCGGCTCCGGCAAGTCGGTCTTCGCGATGGTGCTCGCGCTGCAGCTGCTCCAGCGCCGCGGCCCGGGCGACCCGGTCCCGGTGATCCTGCCGGTCGGCGGCTGGGACCCGGGGGCGACCGGGCTGGCCCGCTGGATCTCGCGCTACCTGCTGGAAAACTACCGGCTGGGCGCGGCGAGCGAACACGACCGCCGCCGGCTGGCGCGCTCGCTCGTGGAACGCCGCCTCATCCTGCCGATCCTCGACGGGCTCGACGAGATGCCGGAACGGGCCCGCGCGGCCGCCATCGGCCAGATCAACCGCGCCTTCGACGCCGACCAGCCGTTCGTGGTCACCTGCCGGTTCGAGGAGTTCCGCCAGGCCGTCGAGAGCGCCGACGTGCTCACCTTCGCCGCGGTCGTGCAGCTGCACCCGCTGAGCGTCGAGACGATCCAGAAGTACCTGACCCAGACGACACCGCGCCGCCGGGTGGCGCTGTGGGAGCCCGTCTTCCGCAGGCTCGACGAGGAGCCGCACGGCCCGCTCGCGACGGTACTGAGCAGCCCGCTGATGATCGGTCTGGCCCGCACCATCTACGGCGACAGCCCCCGCGACAGCGCCGAGCTGCTGAGCCCGTCCCTGGCCGGCCGGGCGGCCCTGGAGAACCACCTGCTCGATCAACTGATCCCGGCCACGTACGAGGGGCAGGCCGCCGACGTGGCGCCGTGGCTGGCGTTCCTCGCGCGCGACCTGGCCGGCGCTGGCAGCAACCTGGCATGGTGGGAGCTCGAGCGCACGGTGCCGCGCTGGGTGTACGAGGTGCCGGCGGCGGTGCCGGCGGGCGCCGTGCTCGGCTTCGTGTTCGGCCCGGTGGCCGGGGTCGTCTACGCGGTGGCCGCGCTGACGTTCTGGCGGCTGGCCGGCGACCGGCCCCGCACCCTGGAGGACCTGCTGCGCGCCAAGAAGGCCCGGCTGCCGTTGGCGGCCCTGAGACGCGCGGGGGCGGAACGCCGCCTGGGGCTGGTCGCGGGCCGCTACACGGGCATGCTGACCGGCGTGGCCGTGGCCCTGCGCGAATACTGGGCGGCGGTGCCCCCGGCGACCGCGATGGCCCACGGCGTCGCGGCGGCGCTGGCGGCGGGCCTCGCGGCCGGCCTGTTCGCCGTGGCGGAACGCCGCACCCCGAGCGAGATGCGCCTGACCATCCGCCGCAGCGTCGGCCGCTTCGCCCGCCACCTGGCGATCGGCGCCACCGTCGGCGTCGGCACGGCCCTGTTCGCGAGCGCCCTCATCGGCCCCTCGCTGGGCGTGCTGGTGGGCCTCTCCGCAGGCATAGCCATGGGCCTGATCGACGGCCTGAACGTCTGGCTCGACGTGGCCACGGACGCCACCACGGGCCTGAGCCCGCGCTCCACCCGCCGCTCCGACTGCACGGCAGCGATCGCCCGCGGCGCCTCGATCGGCCTGGTCATCGGCGGCGCCACGTTCGTGGCCTTCACCATCGCCGCGGGCTGGCGCAGCGGCCTCACCCACGCCCTGATCTTCGGCGGGGCCTTCGTCCTGGTGGACCGCTACAGCGGCATCAGCGCCACGGTCTGGGGCCGCTACGTGGTGGCGAAGGTCTGGCTCGCCCTGCGCGGCCGGGTGCCGTGGCGCTTGATGTCCTTCCTGGACGACGCCCACCGCCACGACCTGCTGCGCCGGGTGGGAGCCGTCTACCAGTTCCGCCACGAGCAGCTGCGGCGCCGGCTGGCCGAGACGTGAGGGTGCGATTTTCGGGCCGGGCACCTGGGCGAACGTCCGAGAGCGCGGAAGCGGGGTAGCGGGCCCGCACAAGGCAGTGTGAGCATCGGGGTCATGTGGAAACGAATCATGACCGTCGCGGGGGCGGTCACGGTATTCCTCGCCGGCACGCAAGCCGTCGCCGGCGCCGCACCCGCGACCCAGCCGCAAGGCCGCATCCTCTTCATCCGGACGGTCGACTCGCCGCACGGCAGCGGCGAGGTGCAGAGCGTTCTGCCCGACGGCAGCGCGCTCGCCGGCCTCAACCTCACCGTCACCTGGGGATCGTCGCCCGACTACTCCCCGGACGGCCGCCGCATCGCGTTCGTCACCCAGGGCCCGGACGATCTGATGGCGTCCGTCTACACGGCAGCCGCGGACGGCACCGGAGCCCAGCGGCTCACCCAGGCGCCGTGCGGTCCCGGACATCCCCGCTGGTCGCCGGACGGCACCAGCATCGGGTTCGAGACCTGCGGCGACATCTACAAGACCGACCTCAACGGGCACTCCACGCCGATCACCGGCAGCGCCGGGGGCGCCAACCTGTCCTTCTCGTGGGGTCCGCAGGGCAAGCGGATCGCCACCGTGAGCACGGTCGCTCCCGGCGTGCGCCTGTGGAGGGCCGACGGATCCGCCAACCGCCAGGTGGGCAACCTTCCGGGCCCCTGGGACGTGGACTGGAACCCGCGAAACGGCAAGCTGGCCGTCTCGTCCGGCGACGACCTGTGGCTGGTCGACGTCGTGACCGGCGCGCAGCAGCGGCTCACCGACACACCGGACGTGGCGGAGGGCAGCGTCGTCTGGTCGCCGGACGGCAGGTGGCTGGCCTACAGCGAGAGCCAGGTGCACGAGGTGACCGACCCGGACACCGGCGACACCTACCGTGAGCTGACCGACCCGCAGATCTACCTCGTCGACGCCGCCGGCGGTCAGCGGCATGCGGTCGGCGTGCCGGGCATCCCGACCAGTTGGCGGGCGCAGGCCTGACGTTCACCTTCTCGCCGTGGGGCCTTTCCGGCCCCACGGCGTTCGCCGTGGGCTGGGTGCATTGCGTTTGCTTGCGGTTGACGGTGGAGGGTCGGGGGTGGTACTTCGCCGCTGTGTGGGTGGCTGGTCTGGCGGTCCCGTTGCGGCCGTTGGGGTTGGTGTTCGCTGCCGCGCTGTGGTCCGGCCAGGGCAGGTTGGTCACGCGGGCACGCTTCGCCTCGCAGCTCCCAGCGTGGCGACGACGGCTCGAATCCGTCCCGGAAGGGGTCCGAGCCGGAACGAGATCCTCGGCGGCTGCTCTCGCTGAGGCGGGCCACGGCCGCACGTTAGAGTCTTGCCATGATCGAGGTGGCGCGGGTGCGTGCGGAGTCGAAGGTCGAGCCCGGCTGGTTTCATGGCCGATGGTGCGATCTCGCCACTCACCAGGAGTGGAGCGACAGCATGGAATACCTGCGCCTGAGCGAGCCACTGGCGATCGGCGCCCGTGGGGTCTCCAAGGCGGTCGGGGGCACACCTACCCCGTTCGTGGTGACGGCGCTGGTGCCCGGGACGGTCTATGCGGACACGACGCTGCTGCGGGGTGCCCGCCTGACCGTGCACCACGAGGTCCGGGCCGTCGACGGCGGCAGCCGGCTGGAGGTGCACGCCTACCTTCAGGGGCGGCGGGCTCGCCGGTGGGCGCGCCGGATGGGCGACGACGTGCAGCGGTCGCTGGAGACGGACCTGGCCAACCTTGTCGCCCTGGCCGGCCGGGGATGAGTGCCGCGCTGTACGCTCCTCGACCATGATCGATGCCCGGTGCCTGCCCGCTGAGCGTGTTCTGGAGATTGCGGCGCCGATGCTGGCCGAGGTCGGCGGTGAGTGGACGCTCGCCGACGGGCCCATGTTGCGGTGCGGGTCGCTGGGTGTGCGGGTTCTGCCGCCCGACACCGAGGATTATCGGCATCTCGATCTCGAAGTGGTGCTGAACGTGGATCGGCCGGACGTGCCGACGGTCTCGGACTGCTCGGTGGGCATCGCGGCCGACCCGGTCGAGGCGGCCGGTCAGGCCGTCCGGGCCTGGATCGACACGTGCCTGGTGACGGTGCTCGAGATGATCGAGCAGAAGGGGGAGCTCGCGACCCACTTCCGCGCCGCCGATCCGGGCGGGTTTCCCGGCTGGCACGCGATCGTCGGCAGCGTGACCGGGTGGTCGGCCGACGGGTCGGCGAGCAAGCAGGAGTGGTTCGCCGAGGCGATGCCGTGGTCGGCGCTCGCGCCGGTCATCGCTCGGGGGCTCGATCGGCCGTACCTGAACGGGGTTCGGCTGTTGGTGGGGCAGGGTGCGGACTTCACCGAGTGCGAGGTGCGCATCAACGGGCGCCGGGACAAGCGGGCGTCCAAGGCGCTCGCCGGCCTGGACTGGCCCCGCACGGAGCGTTTCGGGCTCGCGCGCACCTTCGTGCTCCTGGTCGGACCGGACTGAGACCCGGGCCGAGCGGGCGGGCTCACCCCTTGACGGCGCCGGTGAGGCCGCCGACGATGCGGCGCTCGAAGAGGCTGAAGAAGAGCAGCGCCGGGATCATCGACAGGGACGTGAAGGCGAGCACCCTCGCGGTGTCGACCGAGTACTGCGAGGAGAACGCCTGCACGCCCAGCGGCAGGGTGAAGGTGTCCTGGTCGTTGAGGATGAACAGCGGCAGCAGGTAGCTGTTCCAGCTGCCGACGAAGGCCAGGATGCCGGTGGTGATCAGGCCGGGCACCGAGAGCGGCAGCACCATCCGCCAGAAGAAGCCGAGCCGGCCGCAGCGGTCGATCGCGGCGGCCTCCTCGATCTCCCTGGGGATGGCCCGCAGGAACGGGACCAGAATGATGATCGTGGTGGGCAGTCCGAAGGCGATCTGCGGCAGGATCACCCCGGGCAGGGTGTTCACCAGGCCGAGGTTCTTGACCAGCAGGTACAGCGGGGTGATGGCCACCGTGACCGGGAACATGAGACCGGCGGCGAACAGGGCGTACATCGCGCCCCGGCCGCGGAACCGGTAGCGGGCGAGGACGTAGCTGGCCATGACGCCCAGCGTGACCACCCCGAGGGTCGTGGCCGCGGCGGCGATGGTCGAGTTGCCGACCTGGCGCCAGAAGGTGTCGCTGGTGAGCACGCTCGTGTAGTTGCCGAGCTCCCAGGGGCTGGGCAGGCCGGCCGGGTCGGTCGTGATCTGCGAGTTGGTGCGGAAGCCGCCGAGGATGATGTAGACGACCGGGCCGAGCATGAGGCCGACCAGGGCGAGCGCGGCCGCGTAGACGGCCGGGTTGCGGTCCCTCATGGCTACCGCCCTTCGGTGAGGGCGCCCTCGGTGTCGCGGCGCAGGACGAAACGCTGGTACACCAGCGCGATGAGCAGGGAGATGACGAAGAGCACGACGGCCACCGCGTTGCCGTAGCCGTAGTTGGCGGCGTTGCGGCCCTCGACGACCATGTAGGTCGCCATGGTCGAGGTGCCGGCGGTCGACGCGACGTACTGACCCCAGATGATGTAGACCAGGTCGAACAGTTGCAGCGAGCCGATGATCGACAGGAAGGCCCAGATCCGGATGGTCGGGCCGAGCAGCGGCAGGGTGATGTGCCGCTGCGTCTGCCAGTACGACGCGCCGTCGACCGCGGCCGCCTCGGTCAGCTCGTCGGGGATGTTCTGCATGCCGGCCAGGAACAGGATCACCGCGAACCCGACGTACTTCCACGTCAGGACGAGCATCAGGGTCCAGATGGCCAGGCCCGGGTCGGCCAGCCAGTCCTCGGCCAGCCACGCCAGGCCGATCGACCGCAGGATGTCGTTGACCGCGCCGTTGGTCTGCAGCAGCAGGGCCCAGGCGGTGCCGGCGATGACCTCGGCGATGACGTACGGCACGAAGATGAGCAGCCGGACGGCCGACTGGCCGCGCATCCTCCGGTTGAGCAGCAGGGCCAGGCCGACGGCGACCGGGCCCTGGAGGACCAGCGACAGCACGACGATCTGGCCGTTGTGCCACAGCGCCTCGTGGAACGCGCCGTCCGTCAGGATGGTGCGGTAGTTGTCGAGGCCGACGAAGTCGGTGGGCCGGCCGAAGCCCTTCCAGCGGTAGAAGCCGTAGTAGGCGGCCATCAGCACCGGGAAGATCACGAAGCCGAGGAACATGAGGATCGCCGGGCCGGACAGCGCCGCGATCTCGAGGCGCTGGGCCCATCCGATGCCGCGCCGGCGCGGGCGCAGCGGTGGCGGCGCCGGAACGCCGCCCCGCACGCCGGGCGCCTGTTCGGTGACCGCCACCCGTTCAGCCCTTCTTGGCCGCGTCGTTCACGGCCTTGATGATCCCGTCGACGTCGCCCTTGCCGGCGAGAAGGTTCACGACCCCGACGTTGAGGGCGTTGCCGACGTTCTGGCCGTACACGGTGTCGAGCCACTGCGACACGTACGGCGCCTTGTTGTAGGCGTCGAGAACGGCCTTGAGGTAGTCCTCGGTGACGGCGCCCTGCGCCTGCTTGTTCATGGGCAGCGAGTTGAACGCCTTGTAGTAGCCCTCCTGCACGTCCTTGGTGAGGATGTAGTTGAGGAAGTCGGTGCATTCCTTCGGCGCTTGCGCCGAGCAGGAGTAGCCGTCCGCGCCGCCCATGATCGCGGCCGGGTCGCCCTGGCCGCCGGGAACCGCCGGGAACGGGAAGAAGCCCAGGTCGGGCAGGGGCTTGGTGTCCTTGGTGAGCGAGGCGATCACGCCGGGGTTCCAGGCGCCCATCAGTTCCATGCCGGCCTTGTGGTTGGCGATCAGGCCGGCCGAGCTGCCCGCGCCCTGCTGGGCCGAGGTGGTCAGGAAGCCGTCCTGGAACGGCTTGGTGGCGGCGAAGGTCTCGAGGTCCCGGCCGGCCTTCGTCCAGCAGGGATCGCCGAAGTTCTTGTCCTTGGCCGCGGCGTCGAGCGAGGCCTGACTGCACGCGCGCAGGGCGAAGAAGTAGTACCAGTGCGCGGCCGGCCAGGCGTCCTTGCCGCCGAGGGCGACCGGCGCGCCGATGGCCTTGAGCTTGGTCACCGCCGCGTTGAGCTCGTCGAGCGTCGTCGGCGGCGCCGTGATGCCGGCCTTGGCGAACAGGTCCTTGCTGTACCAGAGACCGCCGGGAAGGATCGACACCGGTACGGCGTACGCCTTGCCGTCGACCTGCCCGGTCTTCAGCGCGGCGTCGCCGACCGCCTGCTTCGTCTCGTCGGTGATGTCGCCGGTGATGTCCTTGAGCTGGCCCGCCTCGACCATCGCGGCCATCTTGCCGCCGCCGCGCTGGAGGAAGATGTCGGGCGCGGAGCCGGAGTTGAGCGAGGTCTGCAGCTTGCCGTCCAGATCCTCGTTCTGGATCGACTGGATCTTGATCTTGACGTTGGGGTGTGCGGTCTGGAAGTCGGCGACCGTCTTGTCCCAGAAGGCTTTGCCGGGACCGGTCGTCGCGTTGTGCCAGAACTGCATCGTGACGTCGCCGCCCGAGTCCGAGCCGTCGTCACCACTGCATGCTGCCAGGCCCAGGGCGCTCAGCGCCAGCGCGGCCGTCGCCGCGAGAATCCTGGTGGCTGCCAAGGCGATCACCTCATCCGTTGTCGTGGTCGGGGCGGGTCAGCTCAGTGCGAACCGCT
>NZ_BOMI01000145.1 GCF_016862115.1 Paractinoplanes deccanensis | reverse complement strand
GGTCTACAACTACCCGTCGACCGGCGACGACCCGCAGTGGCACTGGCGGGCCAAGTCGTACACCGACCGGCTGGGCGGCGTGACCACGTTCGCGTACACCGACCCGGACGGGCCGCAGGGCACCGCTGTCGACACGGTCGTCACGGACGCGGAGAACCACGCCACCACGTACAACCACGACGGCTACGGGCGGGCGTACCAGACGACCAACGCGAAGAACGAGGTCACCAAGCTCGCCTGGGACGACCAGCACAACGTGGTGTCGCTGACCGAGGCCAACGGGGCCACCTCGACCTGGCGCTACGACGCCAAGACGGGCTACCCGCTGGAGACCCGGGACGCGCTCGCGGTGAAGAACAACTACGCGGGCACGGTCCTGGCCTACCAGACCCAGCTGGGCGGCTACGTGGCCGACGTGGCCACGAAGACCAGCCCCGAGGGCCGCAAGTACAGCTTCACCTACAGCACCGCGGGCGACGTCCTCACGGTCACCGACCCGGCCGGCTTCGTCACGACCAACACGTACGACACGTGGGGCCGGCTGCTGACGTCCACGGACGCCAACGGCAACGAGACGAGATTCGAGGACTACCACGCGAGCGGCTATCCGCGGGCCATCGTCGACGCGCTCGGCGTCAGGTCGTCGTTCGTCTACGACGCGCGCGGCAACGTCACCGAGGTCCGCAACGACAAGCAGGCCAAGACCACGCAGGGGTACGACACCTTCGGGCGGCCGAAGGACCGGGTGGAGCCGGTCGACGCCGCCGCCGGCCGGTACCTGACCACCAGGGGCGCGGTCTACGACCCGAACGACAACATCCTCACGGCGTACGCGCCCAACGGCACCTCCACCACATCGGTCTACGACAAGGCGGACCAGGTCACCGAGACCGTGGTGCCCAAGGACGTGTCCACCGGCGAGGAGCGCAAGACCACCTTCACCTACGACAAGGTCGGCAACCAGCTCACCGAGACCGAGCCGCAGGGCAACCTGACGGCCACGGCCGGCGACTACACGACGACCACCAAGTACGACGCGATCTACCAGCCGATCGAGATGGTCAACGCCAAGGGGCAGAAGGCCTCCTCGGTGTACGACAACGTCGGCAACGTCGTGACGCTGGTCGACGCGCGCAAGAACGCCACGGCGGACCCCGCCGACTTCACCACCAAGTTCGAGTACGACCTCGTGCACCGCGTGGTGAAGACGACCGACGCGGCGGGCAAGTTCACCAGCGCCCGCTACGACAAGGACGGCCTGGCGGTCGGCACCACCGACGCCGACGGCAACGAGTCGCTGGCGACCTACGACGCCCGCGGCGCGCTGATCGAGTCGAAGGTGCCGTACAGCAAGGACGCCGCCGGCGCGATCACCTACCGCACCACCAGGTACGAGTACGACAAGGTCGGCAACCAGACCAAGGTGATCTCCCCGCGCGGCGTGGCGACCACCGACGACGCCGACGACTTCGCCAGCGTGACCGTCTACGACAAGCTCAACCGCGTCAAGGAGGAGTGGTCCTCCTACGACAAGGACGACAGCCGGTACAACACGCCGAACAAGACCCTCTACGACTACGACTCGGTCGGCAACCTCGCCTCGGTGAGCGCCCCGCCGTCGCAGGGGCAGACGGTCCGCAACGAGACCAAGTACACCTACTACGACAACGGGTGGCAGAAGTCCTCGACCGACCCGTGGGGCATCGTCAACACGTTCGACTACAACGAGCTGGGTCAGCAGACCAAGAACACGCTGACCTCGGCCGGCGGGTCGGTCAGCCGCACGCAGACCTGGGACTTCTACCCGTCGGGCAACCAGCGGGCCCGGTCGGACGACGGCGTGCCGGTCGGCAAGGACGTGGTCCTGGTCGACAGCTCGGACTCCAACAACACCGCAACTCAGGGCACCTGGACCAGCGGTGCGGCAGCCGGACAGTACGGCTACGACGTCTACACGGCACCGGCCGGCAGCGGCGCGGCCCAGTTCAACTGGCAGCTGAACATCCCGCGCGACGGCACGTACGAGGTGTTCGCGTACTACCCGCAGGTCAGCGGGGCGGCCACGGACGCCAAGTTCACGGTCACCCACTCGACCGGCACCGCGGTCAAGACGGTCAACCAGACCACCGCCGCCGGCACCTGGGTGAGCCTCGGCAGCTACACCTTCACCGAGGACGCGCCGCAGAAGATCACGCTCACCGACCAGGCCACCGGCCGGGTGGTGGCCGACGCGGTCAAGCTGGTGCGCAGCAACGCCGGTGAGACCGACAACGAGAAGAAGGAGTTCACCTACTCGTACAACGCGAACGGGTTGATGACCGAGGTCAAGGACCTCAGCCCGGGCGCGAAGACGGACGCCTACCGGATCGGCTACGACGAGCTCAACCAGATCAGCAAGGTCGAGGAGATCGCCGCCGGCACGGTCAAGAACACCACGGCGCTGACGTACGACGAGAACGGCAACCCGCTCACCACGACCCACGACCTCACCTGGTCGAAGGTCGAGTACGACGTGCGGGACATGGTCGCCAAGGTGACCAACGCCGACTCGCCGTCGGCCGGCAACCAGCAGATCTCCACGTTCACCTACACCGCGCGGGGCGAGCTGCTCAAGCAGGTCAAGCCGAACGGCAACACCGTGGACCTGGAGTACTACCTGGACGGCAACGCCAAGCACCAGGTGGAGAAGACCTCCGCCGGCGCCGTGGTCGCCGAGCACACGCTCGAGTACGGCGCCAACGGCACCCCGTCGAAGGACGTGCTGAAGCTGATGAACGCCGACAACTCGGCGGACTACATCGACAACACCTACACCTTCGACTACGACCCGCAGGACCGGATCGCCAAGCTCACCAAGACCGGGGACAGCTCGGCGACCGAGACGTACCTCTACGACGCGAACGGCAACGTCGTGTCGCAGACCGTGGCGGGCGCGACGAGCACCAACAAGTACGACCGCAACCGGCTGCACTCGGCCACCGCGGGCGGCATCACGTCCACCTACAACTACGACCCGCTGGGCCGGCTGGACACCGTGACGATCGGTGGCCAGCGGGTGGAGAAGTACTACTACGACGGCTTCGACCGGACGGTCAAGGCGACCGCCGGCTCGGGGACCACCGCGAAGTCGACCACCTACGTCTACGACCCGTTCGACCGGACGAGCTCGCGGACGTCGGCCGGCAAGACCACGGCGTTCACCTATCTCGGCATGGACGAGCAGGTGCTGCGCGAGGAGGTCGGCGGCAAGGCGAAGACGTCGTACCAGTACTCGCCGTGGGGTCAGAAGCTGACCCAGATCAAGCACAAAGACGACGGGACGAAGGAGTACTCGCAGTACACCTACCGGCCGCGCGGCGACGTCATCGCGATCACCAAGGACGACGGCAAGACGCGTGCCACGTACGGCTACACCGCGTACGGCGAGAACGACGAGTCGCAGTTCAGCGGCGCCGACAAGCCGGGCGCCGGTGGCGAGGAGGAGGAGCCGTACAACGAGTTCCGGTTCAACGCCTCCCGCTGGGACTCGGGCTCCGGCACGTACGACATGGGCTTCCGCAACTACGACCCGGGCCTGAACCGGTTCCTGACCCGGGACTACTACGGCGGCGCCCTGGCCGACATGGGCCTCACCGCGGACCCGTTCCTCAACAACCGCTACTCGTTCGCCGGCGGCAACCCGATCAGCTTCGTGGAGCTGGACGGCCACCTGTTCGGCATGTCCCTGTCCGACCTGGGCCACGCCGCGCTCGACGTGGTCGGCCTGATCCCGGTGGTCGGTGAGGTCGCCGACGTCGCCAACGGCATCTGGTACATGGCCGAGGGCAACTACGTCGACGGCGCCCTCTCGATGGCCTCGGCCATCCCGCTGGCCGGATACGCGGCCACGGCGGCCAAGGGAGCCCGGTACGCCGGCAAGGCCGTGGACGCCATGGACACGGCGAACGACACCCGGCGCGCCGTCGACAACGCCATCCCGCCGAAGGCACCGGACGCACCGAGCACGCCGAGCGTGCCGAAGGCGCCCGACGTTCCCAAGGCGCCGGACACCCCCAAGGCACCGGGGGCGACCAAGGCGCCCGAGACCCCGAAGGCGCCGGCGCCGACGAAGTGCAACAGCTTCGTGCCGGGCACCCGGGTGGTGCTCGCCGACGGCAGCACCAAGGCGATCGAGGATCTGGAGCTGGGCGACCAGGTCCTGTCCACCGACGTGGAGACCGGCGAGAACCAGGCGCGCCCGGTCAGCGACGTCCGCAGCCACGCGGGCACCAAGAAGCTGGTGACGGTCTCCGTCCGGGCCGACGGCAAGGACGGCAGCTTCACCTCCACGGCGGCGCACCTGTTCTGGCTGCCGGACGTGGGCCGCTGGGTCGAGGGCTCCACGCTCAAGCCGGGCATGTGGCTCCAGACCGGCTCCGGCACGTGGGTGCAGATCACCGCGATCACCAAGCACACGCGGTCGGAACGGGTGCACAACCTCACCGTCGAGGGGCAGCACAACTACTACATCCTGGCGGGGAAGACCTCGCTGCTCGTCCACAACTGCGACATCGTCACGCAGAAGTTGCAGGCCCACGTGGACGACGCCGTGCGCAGGTTCGAGGCGGGGGAGCTCGACTTCACGACCCGCCAGAAGAACGCGCTGCGCAGGGTGGGAGCCCGCGGTGACGACCAGCGGTGGAACGTGCTGTACGCGGCGTTCCGGGGTCAGCGGATCGACGCGGCGGTGAAGGGGGCCGTCGCGAAGGACCCGTACCTCAACAAGTTGCTCTACATCACGAAGTCCGGTGAGCGCGGACCGGACTTCCACGACGCCCTGACGGGGCGGTGGTGGGACGTCACCACGAAGGCGGACTGGATTCCGCACACCCGGCGATACAAGAAACCGTTCGGCATAGGAACGGGCTTGTTCACCGGTTGATCGGGCGGCCGGGCCGGGGGACCCCCTCCCCGGTCCGGCCGCTCTCTTTTCAGGGTTCTTTTTGGGGCAAAGCCCTCTATACTGCATCGGTGATCGTCACCATCGATTTCGCGCGTGCCGGCTCCACGGTGGACCTGCGCCTCGATCTGGGTTCCGATCCGCTGCCCGCCCTGGCCGTGCTCGACCTGGACGCCGGTGTGCAGCTGCGCCTGCTGGAGACGGGGCATCAAGTCGTGATCAGCACCCCGGACGGGCGGATCGTCGAGACCGTCGCCCGGACGCCGGCCGGCCACCCGGTGGGCGGCACGGTCGAGGAGCGCATCGCCGGGCGCGACTACCGCTTCCAGGGCGAGGTCACCGAGAGCCCGCGCAAGGTGCGCGACCTGCGCGAGCTCTACGCCGGCGCGTGGCAGGAGAAGCCGGGCACCCTGCGGGCGGTCTTCCCCGGCGACCCGGACGGCATCGCCGAGATCCAGGTGGAGCTGCGCGGCGCGCCCCGCAGCCTGCGCTGGTCCACCACCCACACGTTCCCCGCCGCCGGCCACGTCCTGACGACGAAGTCCTCCCTGACGGTGCCCCGGCCGTGACCAGGGCCGCCCTGGTCGACCGCTGGCGCACCCCGGCGGGACGGAGCGCGGCCGCCGGCGTGCTCGCCCGCCTGCGCGCCGGGGCGCCCCTCGACCGGGACGCCCAGGGCCGTGCCGACCTGCGCGGCTTCGTCATGCCGGACACCGTGCCGCTCGACAACGTGCTCGCCGGCGTCCGGCTCACCGATGTGGACCTCAGCCACGCCCAGCTGCCCGGCCTGGTCCTCGAACGCTGCGTCGTGACCGGTTGCCGGTTCACCGGCGCCAACCTGCGGGACTGGCGGGTCGACACCACGATGGTCAGCCGCAGCGACTTCACCCGGGCCGTCCTGACCGGCGCCGCCCTCGGCACCGGCGACCCGGACCGGATGAACGGCTGGAGCGAGGTCACCTTCACCCGGGCCGACCTGCGCGGCTGCCACCCCCACCAGGCGTACTTCGACCGCTGCGACTTCTCGTCCGCCCGGCTCGACGGCGTCGAGTTCCACCAGTGCCGCATCACCGGCACGGTCTTCGCCGGGCCGCTGCGCCGGGTGGTCTTCGACGGCCGGGACCTGGCCGGCTCACCCGCGGCCGGGCCGATGCGCGGCGTCGACTTCACCGGCGCCCGGCTCGACGACGTGGAGTTCCGCAACTGCTTCCTGGAGGACGTGTCGTTCCCGCCCGGCGAGGTGCTCGCGGTGCCGCGGTTCGGCCCGGTCGCGGCCCGGGTGCTGGCGGCGCTGGAGGGCGACGGCTCGGCGGCCGCCGGTGACCTGCGGTGGCTGCTGCGCGACATCACCGGCAATCCGTGGTTCGAGCCCGGCTCCACCGGCGTCTTCGTCCGCGCCGTCCTGCGCGACATCGGCGGCGACGATCTCGCCGATCTGGCCTTCCGGATCATCGCGAAATGCGCAGCGTCGTAACGGCCGTTTTTGTTACTCGAAAGGGCCCGCTGACTGGTTGAGATTGCTCACTGCGCGAATGCCCGGTATCGCGTTGATTCCCACTGTGCGGCTTCCTAATCTGGGGTCCGTCAAAGGGGGATTGATGTCCGTCGAGGTCTGCTTGCTGGGGCCGGTGGAGTTACGGGGCGACGGTGGAGTGGCGGCGCCGGGCCCGGCCAAGCGCCGGGCGGTGCTCACCGTGCTCGCGCTGGAGGTCAACCGGCCGGTGCCGCTCGGCCGGCTCACCGAACTGCTCTGGACCGGCCGGCCGCCGGCCTCCGCGATCGCGAACATCCGCAACCACGTCGCGGCCCTGCGCCACACGCTCGGCACCCGGATCGTGTCGCGGCACGGCGCCTACCAGCTGAACCTGGCCCCGCACGAGCTGGATGTGACCGAGTTCCGCCGGCGAGCCGAGCGCGGCCGCGGCGCCCTCGCCCGGGGTGACGCCGGTCAGGCGGAGCCCGACCTGGCGGCCGCGCTGTCGCTCTGGCGCGGGCCCGCCGGGCAGGGCCTGCCGCGCGGGGCGGCGCTGGACGTGCTGCTCGCCGGCCTGGAGTCGGAACGGCTGCGGGTCGTCGAGGACCTCGCCGAGGCCCGCCTGGAGCTGGGCCACACCGGCGAGCTGGCGCCGATGCTGCGTGACCACCTCGCCGCCCACCCGCTGCGCGAGCGGGCCTGGTCGCAGCTCATGCTGGCGCACTACCGCGCCGGCGACCTGGCGGCGGCCCTGTCCGCCTACCGCGAGGCGCAGGCGGCCCTGCACGCCCAGCTCGGTGTCGACCCGGGCGCCGAGCTGACCCGGCTGCACGTGGCGATGCTGGAGCGCGCGCCCCTGCTCGACCCGCCCGCGCGGGGCCGGGCGCCGGCGATCCCCCGCGAGCTTCCCCCCGACCCGGCGCTGCCGCCCGGCCGCTCCCGCGAGCTGACCGCGCTGCTGGCCGCGGCGCGCCCCGAGCACGGCGAGCGCACCCCCGCCGCCGTGGTCCTGCACGGCCCGCCGGGCAGCGGCAAGTCGGCGCTGGTCACCCGGGCCGGCCACCGGCTCGCGGAGACCTTCCCGGACGGCCAGATCTTCATCACGGTGGCCGGCCCGCACCTCTCGGCGGCCGATCTGATGGGCCGGGTGCTGCGCGCCTTGGGCGTCCCACCCGCCGAGGTGCCCGACCAGCCGGACGAACGCCTCGGCCGCTACCGCTCGCTGCTCGCCACCCGCCGCGTCCTGATCGTGGTCGACGGCGCGGCCGCCACCGAACAGGTGTGGCCGCTCATCCCGGCCCGGCACGGCTCTGCCCTGCTGGTCACCAGCCAGGCCCCCCTGCGGATGCCGCTGGAGGTGCCGCAGGTGGCCCTGACCCGCCACACCCTCCGGGCCGGCGCGGCGTAGTTGGGACCACGTCGCGGTCCCTCCTCATCACCCGTCACCATGGCCGAAGCTGGCCTCGCGGCTGGCCGGTTGCCGGTCGTCGAGGACCACTGCGGTGACCTGCTCGGCCGGCGCCGGACCGACTCGGGCAGAGGCCGCGTCAGGCGACGAAGACGCCGTTCTCCAGGTAGACGGCCGTGCCCTCGGCGCGGGCGCGGACCGCGGCGGCGATGCGCCGGGCCAGCAGGGGCGACAGGCGGCCGGCGGCTTCCCGTTCGGTGCACCAGGCCCAGCCGCGCAGCTCGCCGGCGGGCAGGCGGATCCGCTCGGTCTGCGCGGGGGTGAGGACGCCGCCGTCGTAGAGCAGCATCAGCCCCTCGGTGCGGCCGGCGCGGGGCGGCACCCAGTCGGTGACCAGCAGACGGCCCGGCTTCACGGGCAGGCCGAGCTCCTCCTCGAGCTCGCGCACCACCGCCGCGTACGGGGACTCGTCCGCCTCGACGGCACCGCCGGGGATCTCCCAGTAGTCCTTGTAGACCGGCTCGACCAGCAGCACCCGGCCGTTGCCGTCGGTCAGCAGCGCGCCGGCCCCCATGCGCTTGCGGGGCAGCGTGGCGGTGAAGTCCTCGGTCACCGCGCCAGGCTATCCGCCCGGTGGACATCGACAGATCCGCTTGCCCTGCTCCCCGCGGTGCTGTCCCCGGCGATAGCCTTGGCCGGCAGGCAACCGACCTGTCGAGGTGGTGTGCGTGGACGCGATGCCCGGGGACCTGGTCGGCATGCTCTCGTCGGCGGGCTGGACCCCCGGCCGCCGCGTCGACGTGACCGGCGTCGCCGCCACGCTGCGCGCAGCCGGCTTCGAGGTGCCCCGGGCGGCGACGGAGTTCCTGTCACAGTTCGCCTACCTGCACGTGCAGCACGAGCCCCACATCGAACTCCACGGCGAGCCCGCCCACTGCTGGACCCGCTTCGACCCCACCGCCGTGGCCACACCCCGAGACGCGGACGTCGCCCGCCGCTGCGCCGAGACGGCCGGCGAGGCCCTGTGCCCGATCGGCACGGACGGCTTCCACCTGACCCTCTACATCACCCCCGGCGCCACCTTCTACGCCGGCCGCGACGCCTCGGTCTACCGCTACGCCCCTGACCAGGCCGAGTTGCTGAGAATGATGCGCGACGGCCGCCGCCCCCATCTGATCGGCGAGTGGACCCCGGACTGAGTGAGTGTTTCCGAGGGGCGCCGCACGGCGTGTCCACGCTGATCTTCGGCTACGCGATGGCCGTGGGGTGGGCCGCGGATCCCGGAGCATCAACGGGCGCAAGCGATTCGTCATCCGCTGGGCCGCGATCAACCGGATGCTGCGCCGCGTCGCCCGCGGCAGGCCCGCCGCACGACGGCAACGCCGCACCCCGCACGGGCCGCACCCCCACCCACGACCTGCGCGAGATCTTCAACGCGATTCTGCACGTCAATCGCACCGGTATCGCCTGGCGTTACCTGCCACACGACTTCCCTCCACACGCGACGGTCTACAGCTATCTCGCGTTATGGAGCAAAGAAGGAATCTTCACCGAACTCAACTGGGGCCATCGAACCGACCGCATCGATCATGGACACGCAGAGCGTGAAGACATCCACCAACGTGCCCGTCTAAGGCGTGCTTCAGAAGTCGCGGTTGCCGGTGAAGGTCACGGCGTGGCGGTGATCGATATTTGAAGAGGTCTCGGTAGATGGTTCAGCGACCAAGCTAGAACTTCATACCGGAGACCTCGTGGCCACCTTGGTGGTGACGAGGTGGCACGACCTCACCGACGCTCAATGGCGGCGGCTGGCGCCGCTGCTGCCTGCCGTGTCGGGAACGGCCGGCCGCCGAAGTGGGAGAAACGGCAGCTCATCAACGGGATCCGGGGGTGGGGCGCACGACGAACCCGCCGATCACCCCCTCGGGCGTTCTCGTGGCGGGCTGACCACGAAGACACACCTGGCCCGCGAGCAGGGTCAGAAGGTGTTTGCGATGGTGGTGACCGTCGGGCATCGTGGGGACGGTCCGCAGTTCATCCCGGTGCTTCGCCGTATCGGCGTGACACGCCTGGGGGTCGGCCGGCCTCGCGCCAGACCCGCGTTCGATAAGGACCTCTACCGGCCACATCACCCCGTCGAGAACGGCATCGCCGGCCTCGAACGCCACCGCGGTGTCGCTACCCGATCGACAAGCTGGCCGTCCGCTTCCAAGCCGTTCTCACCATCACCATCACCGGCGAATGGCTCTGACCGGCCTACTGCTCGCCGTGATCGTCACCACCGCCGGCGTCAGCGACAACGTGATCGGCACCGCCTTGCTCGGCCAAGCCGCCACGATCCATCCGATTTTGGCCAAGATCTGGGTCGATGCATGATTCAAGGTCAAAACTCTCGAACACCGCGAAATACGCTAATCAGACGTCCTCTGAGGCTCGCCGGCGACCGATGCCGGCGTCTCCCGCGCCTGCGCTTTGCTGTCGGGTCAGGCGTGGGGCGAGGTCTCATCGACGTTGTCGACGAAGCTCAGTATTGCTTCCGCCAGTTCGCCGGGGGCTTCCATGGCGACGTAATGGCCAACGCCGTCCAAGTGAACTGAGCTGATTGGCGTGGCGGCCGCCTGTGACATGGTGGCGCGGGTGAACGGGCCGCCTCCGGCACCGACCGCGAGGACGGGCTGGTTGAGGCCGGGCGACTCGGCGAGTTTCCTGATGTCGGGTCCTTCCCGCAGCATCGACTGGTAGAGGCCGGCGGCGCCGCGCCAGCCGCCGGGTCGTGCGTAGCCGCGAGAGAATTCCTCGATATCGATGTCCAGGATCGCTTGCGGTACGGCGGTCATGGACGGGAATGCGTATTGGCTGAGGAACTCTCTCTCGCGGCCGGTGAGCAGCAGCTCGGGGATGCCCGGGGCGGCGAGGACGCCGATGTGCCAGGCGCCTCCGTGCGTCACGTCCGCCAGCGCCTCCAGGCCGAATCCGGGCAGGCCCATCTCGATGGCGGTGAGGCTGCGCACGTCCCCGGGGTGCGTGGTGGCCAGGCGGAAGACGGTCGCTCCGCTGATGTCCTGTCCGGTGAGATGGACGGGTCCGACGTCGAGGTGAGCGATCAGGTGGTGCAGGTCGGCGGCCGATGTCGCGCTGTCGTAGACCCCCGGGGCGTTGCCGGAGTCGCCGAAGCCGCGCAGGTCCACGGCAAAGACCTGGTGGGTGGCGGCCAGCAGGGGAATCAGTTTGTGGAAGGCCCACCAGCTTTCGGGAAAGCCGTGGACCAGCAGGATCGGTGAGCCGCTGGTGCCGGCGCTGACGTAGTGCAGGCTGGTGCCGTTGACGTCGGCGCGGTGGTGCGTGATGCCCTGCGGTGTACGGACGGTCGCCATGCTTCTCCTCAAAAAGACAGCCAGGCTGTCGATCCGAACGATAGACACCCTGGCTGTCTTTGTCCAGGCGTCGTGTCGTAGCGTCGTGGCATGGCTCGTTCCGGTGCTGATCTCGCGTTGTTGCTGCTGGGGGGCTTTCGGGTCCTCGTCGATGCCGCGACGGAGGAGCTTGCTCGCCGAGGTCACCGGGACGTCCGGCCCGTCCATGACTTCGCCATGCGCGCCATCGCGGCCGGCGCCGACAGCGCGTCCGACCTGGGCCGTCACCTCTCGATCGCCAAGCAGTCGGCGGCCAAGACCATCGCCGTTCTGCTGGAACGCGGCTATGTCGTTCGTCAGCCCGATCCCCGCGATGCCCGCCGCAAGCGCCTACAGGTCACGCCGCTCGGCTTCGAGGTCATGCATCAAGGTGAAGCCATTTTCGACGAGTTGCGCACACAATGGGAACGACAGCTGGGCGCTGCGGAGTTGGCGATTCTCGAAAGGCAATTGACGCAATTGGTCGGCTCGGCTCCCATCCGTTTCGACACACCGGGATGGATCGCACGCGACCTTGACGGGTCGGCCTGAGGACGGTCCACACGTCCTACACGACCATCCATGGGGTGCGGGCGCCGCCGAAGGACAGGCGCAGCGGGCCCGGAGTCAAGCCCTGGAACGCGAAACGGCCCCACTCGTCGGACTGGGTCTCGCGCACTCCGCCGGGCTGTTCGGCTCGGACCGTCATCGCGCTGGGTGGGGCCAGCTGGCCGAGGAGGACCACGCTGCCGCCGTCGCTGCTGGTCTCGATGTCGGCCTCCACGGTGCCGGCCTGGAAGGTGCGCAGCGTGCCGCCGTCGCCGCGGACGCCGGCGGTGGTGGTGGCGGCCGTCGCGGTGTCGACCAGCGTGGCCAGCTGAGCGTCGGGGTCCCGCCAGTCGTACGCGGCCAGGGCCGCCTCGACCACCTCGGAGGGCACCGGGTCGACGCCGTCGAGCATGGCCTCCAGGCGGGAGACGAGCGGATCGGTCATGACCGTGCCCCCGATCCGGTGAGGGCGTCGCGCAGGGCCGACAGGCAGCGGGCCCGGGTGGGGCCGAGGCTGCCGACCGGCATGCCGAGGCGGTCGGCGACCTCACCGTAGCCGCCGCGGGGTGGCTCGATGACCAGCAGCCGCAGCAGGCCCTGGCAGCGGGCGGAGATCTGGTCGAAGGCCCGCCAGAGCTCCTGGTCGCGTTCGGCGAGCAGGAGGCCGTGGCCCGGCGCCGGGCCCTCGTCGTGCAGGCCGGCGAAGGTGACGCCGTCGGCGGGGCGTTCGCGGCGGCGCAGCAGGTTGATCGATTCGCGGCGGGCGGTGGCGGCGAGCCACGCGCCGAGCGCCTCGGGGTTGCGGATCTTGGCGAGGTTTTCCACCAGGCGCAGCCAGGTGAGCTGGCTGACGTCGGCGGCGTCCGAGGCGCTGAGCCGGAAGCCGCGCGCGACCGACCACACCAGGCCGGCGTACCGCTGGACGATGTCGCTCCAGGCCCGTTTGTCGCCGGCCGCGGCGGCGCCCACCAGCTCTGCCACGCCGGTCATGACAGCACCAGGTCTTCGCGTACGGCGTCGCGCAGCGCCCGCCGCGCGTCGCTGCCCGCGGCGATCCGCTCGGCGACGGCCGCCACGGCGTACGGCGTGGCGAACGACGTGCCGCTCCACTGCGCCCAGCCGGTGGGGAACGCCGGGTGCTTGATGTACGTGCTGGTGACGTCCTCGCCCGGCGCGTCCGCGGTGACCCAGTCGCCGGAGTTGCTCCACGAGCACCGTTTCGCGCCGTCGTGCGCGGCGATGGCGGCGACCCGGTCGTCGGTGGCCGCGAACGCCGCCGGCCAGAACGGGTCGACCGTGTTGCCGTCGTTGCCCGCGGCGGCCACGACCACCCGGTCGCCGGTGGCGAGCAGCGCCTCCAGGGCCCGTTGCAGGCCGAGCGGCGGCAGGTCGTCGTCGGTGTATCCGCCCAGCGACAGGTTGACCACCCGGCAGTCGTCGCCGACCCGGCCCAGCCCGCGGATCAGCTCGTCCTCGGTGCAGACGCCGAAGGTGTCCAGCACCCGGATCACGCTGATGTCGGCGCGCCTCGTGTTCGCCGCGATCACGCCGGCGATGAAGTTGGCGTGGCCCACGTCGCCGTCGAGCACGCCGTCGCGGTCGACGTCGGTGTCGGTCTCGATCTCCACGGTGCCGCGGGCGTGCAGCGAGCCGGGCAGCGGGCTGTCCTGCCACAGGCCGGTGTCGACCACGGCGACGGGCACGCGGCCGTGCGGCGGGGCGGGGCGGCGCAGCTGGGCGGCGCCGGCCGGCTCGGGCGGACCGTACGGGCCACCGTGGTTGTACGCGTTGCCGGCGGAGAGCAGCACGTGGTTGGGCGCGACGACCCGGTCACCGGCCTCCGCGCGCACGGCCGCGATCGTCTCCGGAAGGTCGGCGTGGGGTGCGATGTACCGCCGAATGCCCGGGATCAGCTCCTCGTCGCCGGTGTTGTCGGCGCCGCCGCCGGCCAGGTGCCGTTCCGCGGCGCGCCGGCCCTCGTCGAGGACCAGCAGCTCGCCGGCGACGTGCCAGGCGAGGCCGCCGCCGGGCGACCGGGTGGAGCGCAGCCGGGGCTGGGCCGCCAGCCGCTGCCGGCGGCGGGTGCGATAGGTGGCCAGGCGCGCTTCGGTGGGCATGATGGGCTCCTCTTCCGACACAGTAGACAGGCTCTTCAGGGGACAGACGGCTCTGTCGGCGTCGTGATACAAGAAATTTCGTGCCGGACCCCGCGGAGGTCGCTCGGGAGGCGCTGGAATCGGTCACCGCCGATCCGGTGCGAGCCGCCGGCCTGGCCGTCCGGGCCCGTGACGCGGCCCGCGCGGCCGGTGATCCCGCGGCCGAGTCGACAGCTCATCGCGCGCTGGGCCTGGCCGCCCGCGAGCGCGGCGACGCGCCCGCGGCCCTGCGCCACCTGCGCGACGCCGTCCGGGCCGGCCGGCGCGCCGGGGGAGAGGACGTCGCCGCCCGGGCCCGGATGAGCCTGGCCCTGGTGCTGGCCGAGGCGGGCCGGCCGACCCGCGCGTTGTCCGAGATCGACGCCGCCGCGCCGCATCTGAGCGGCCTCGACGCGGCCCGCCTGCACATGCAGCGGGCGCTGATCCTCGACCGGCTCGGCCACCTCGACGTGGCGATGGCGGGCTACACCGCGGCCGTACGCGAGCTGGAGGCGGCCGGTGACCGTCTCTGGCTGGCCCGGGCGCTGACCAACCGGGGCGTGCTGCACGTCTACCGGGCGTCCACCGGGCCGGCCCGCGCCGACCTGCTCGCCGCCCGCGACCTGTACGACGAGCTCGGCCAGCGGCTGGCGGTCGCCCAGGTCGAGCACAACCTCGGCTTCGCCGCGGCCCGCGCCGGTGACCTGCTCGCGGCGATCCACTGGTACGACCGCGCCGACGAGTACCTGCGCGTGCACGGCCGCGCGCCGCTCGCGCTGATCGGCCGCTGCGAGCTCTTCCTGCACGCGCGCCTGCTGCCCGAGGCGCTCGCGGCGGCCAAGGAGGCGGCGGCCGTGGCCCGGGGCGGGCGGATGATGCTGTACGAGGCGCAGGCGCGCCTGATGCACGCGCGCGTCGCCCTCGCCGCGGGTGACCTCGCGGCCGCTCGCGCCGAGGCGGAGGCGGCGCGCCGGTCGTTCCGCCGGCAGCGGCTCCCGGCCTGGGCGGCGCTGGCCCGCTACGTGGCGATCCGGTCCGGGGCGGGCGGCCTGCGCGCCGCCCGCGCGGTCGCCGCCGACCTGGCCGCGGCCGGCTGGCCGGCGCCGGCCCTGGACGCGCGCCTGCACGCGGCCGGGCTCGCGGCCGGCCGGCCCGGCGCCGCCGCCGAACTGCCCGAGGTGCTGGTCGCGACCCGGCGCGGCCCGGCTGAGCAGCGTGCCCGCGCCTGGCACGCGGCCGCCCTGCTGCGCGACGCCGAGGGGGACACGGCCGGCGCGCGGCGGGCGTTGCGCGCCGGCATCCGGGTGCTCGACGACTATCAGGCCGCGCTCGGCGCCACCGAGCTGCGGTCGCTCGCCGGCGGCTACGCGGACGGCCTGGTCACCACCGGCATGCGGCTGGCGCTGCGCGGCGGCCGGCCCCGCTCGGTGCTGTGGTGGGCGGAGCGCCGCCGCGCGGTCGCCCTGCGCCTGCCGCCGACCCGGGCGCCGGACGACCCCGAGCTGGCCGCCGACCTCGACCGGCTCCGGCTGATCGCGGCGCGGGACGGCGGCGGCAGCGGCCGCGAACTGCGCGCGGTCGAGGAGCGCATCCGTCATCGGGTCTGGCGGGCGAGCGGCGACCGGCCGGACGCCGCCCACCCGGCCCACCTCGCCGAGCGGCTGGCCGAGCGGCTCGGCGACCGTGCGCTGGTCGAGCTGGCCGAGGTGGACGGCGTGCTGCACGCCGTCGCGCTCTCCGCCGCCGGCGCCGCGCTGCGTTGTCTCGGCCCGGCGGCGCCGGTGCTGGCCGAGTCGGCGGCGCTGCGGTTCGCGCTGCGCCGGCTGCTGCTGCGCGGCGGCACCGCGGCGACCCGGCGCGCCGCCGAGGCGAGCGCCCGGCACGCCGCGAGCCGCCTCGACGGCCTGGTCTTCGCCCCGCTGCGCGACGCGCTGGCCGGGGCGGACGGGCTGGTCCTCGTACCGTCCGGAGCCCTGCACGCCACGCCGTGGCCGATGACCGCGACCTGCCGGGGCCGCCCGCTCGTGGTGGCGCCCTCGGCCACCGGCTGGCTGACCGCCGCATCGGCGCCGCGGCCGGCCGGGCACACGGTGCTGGCCGCCGGTCCCGGCCTGGAGCAGGCCGAGCCGGAGGTGCTGCGGCTGCGCCCCACCCACCCGGGCGCCACCGTGCTGCTCGGCGCGGCGGCGACGGCCGGGGCGGTCCGCGCGGCCCTCGACGGCGCCCGCCTGGCCCATCTGGCCGCGCACGGCGTCTTCCGCGCCGACAACCCGATGTTCTCGCACGTCACGCTCGCCGACGGCCCGTTCACCGTGTACGACCTCGAGCGGCTCACCCGGGCGCCGTCCACCGTGGTGCTGTCCTGCTGCGACCTGGGGCTCTCCGCCGTACACCCGGGTGAGGAGCTGATGGGCCTGACCGCCGCCCTGCTCGGCCTGGGCACCACCACGGTCCTGGCCGCCGTGCTGCCGGCCCGCGACGCCGCCGCCCACGAGCTGATGGCCGCCCTGCACCGCGGGCTGGCCGCCGGCGCCCACCCGGCCGAGGCGCTGGCCGCCGCCCGCTCCGGCCTCGACGGCGACCCCACCGCCGCGGCGTTCGGCTGCTACGGCAGTTAGCCGGCAGTTCGTATCAGCCGCTGTGCTCTCTCGTCCGCCTCGGGCAGACCGCCTACGAAGGAGAGAGGCAGACCGATGTTCCGAGCGACCGGCGCCTACCGGTGGCCGCGCACCGTGCCGGCCCTGCTCGGCAGCGGGGCGCCCGATCTCGCGGGCACGACCACCAAGCAGGGACCGAACGGCAGGATCCTGACCGTTTAGAAGCGGGCGCCTCGCCGGCGGTGGATCACTCGGTGCGCAGGGCGACCGCCGTGCGGGTGCGGGCGGCCCATCCCGCCGGGAGCAGGGCGCCGCCGGCCGCGAGGACCAGGCCGGCCAGGGTGAGGGCGGCGAGCAGGATCGCCCCGTACACCTCGATCGTGCTCTGGGGGAGGCGGATGCCGGCGCCGTGGGCCATCGCGGGAACGGCCCAGCGGTGCAGCAGGTAGCCCGCCGGGACGCCGAGGACGCCGCCGAGCAGGCCGGGGACGCCGACCGAGGCGATGACCATCACGGCGGTCTGTCTCGGGGTCATTCCGACGGACTTGTGTACGCCGATGTCGTGCACCCGGTCGCGCGAGTCGAGCACGACCGCGTTGAGCACGCCGAGCGCGGCGACCGAGACCAGCAGCGCCGTGAGCAGGGCGGTGAGCGAGTCGAGCAGGATCAGCGTCCCGTCCAGGCCCTCGCTGCCGGTGGCCTCGGCGGCGACGTTCTGGCTGCGCAGCGCCGCGATGTAGGTGTCGCGGCCGGTGCCGGGGGTGAGCTCGACGTACCACTCGAAGCCCCGCACCACGCCGGCGGGGACGCTGGCCTGGTCGGTGTAGAGGTGGTTGTTGGCGCTGCCGTCGAACACCTCGCCGACCAGGGTGAGCGGCTCGTGGCCGGCGCCGGTGACCGTGTCGCCGATCTTCTTGCCGGTGGCGGTGAGGAAGGCGGTGTTGACCACGGCCTCGCCCGGGCCGGTGTACCACTGGCCGTCGAGCATCTCGTATCCCGCCCAGCGCGCGTCACCGCTGGTGATCGTGCCGCGGGCGGGCTCGCGCAGGCCGTCGACGGCGATGTCGGCGGGTCCGCGGCCGTAGTAGCGGCCGGTTCCCGGCGTGGCGGCGACGATCGGGCGCAGGTCCCGGTCGTCCATCGGCATGACGAGCACGTCGGCCGAGGTGTCGGGCTTCTCGGCGGCGGCCTGGATCTCCCGCAGCGAGCTCGCGAGGCCGATGGCGAAGGTGGCCGCCGCCGTGCCGAGGCCGACCGTCAGCAGGATGGCCAGCAGCCGGGCGGGCCTGGTGAACGGCTGGGCGAGCCCCAGGCTGACCGGTCTCGGCAGCCGGGTGCGGGCGGCGAGGCGGGCGGCGACGCGGCCCCGGCCGCTGTGCGGGGCGCGGCCGACGGCGAGCGCGTCGACCGTGCGCAGGCGGGCGGCCCGCCACGCGGCCGGCGCGGCGGTGGCGGCGATGAGCAGGATCGCGGCGACGATCGCGGCGGCGTCGACCCACGGGGTGACCGACATCGGGACGGTGCCGAACAGGTCGGCGACGTCGGCGGTCAGCGGGATGGCGAGCAGGTCGCCGGCGACGATGCCGAGGACCGCGCCGATCAGGCCGGGGATCAGGGCCTGCACCAGGCAGGCGCGCACCACCTGCGCCGGGGTCAGCCCGAGCGCCTTCATGACGCCGATGCGGCGGGTGGCCGAGGCGACGGTGCCCGCCGTGACGTTGCCGATGACCAGGGCGGCCAGGGCGAGGCCGATCAGCCCGAACGCGCTGAGCAGGGGCACGAAGAGCTGGGTGCGGTGTGCGGCGTCGTTGCGGACGTCCAGCCAGGACTGCGTCTGCGCGCCCGCGCCGAGGGCGGCCTCGTGGGCGGTCATCGCGGTCTCGGAGCTCGCGTCGGCGTACCGGTAGAGCATCTGCCACCCGGTCTGCCCGAGCGCCACCGCCTGGTCGGGCGTCACCCAGGCCTGCGCGGTCTGGCTGATCGAGCGGGCCTCGCCGACGACCGTCAGCGTGGACCCGTCCTCCAGGCGCAGGACGATCCCGGTCGGGATCCTGACGTCACCGCGGGCGACCACGATCTCGCCCGCGGCGCGCGCCCACCGTCCCGCCAGGAGCGTGACCTTGTCGATCGCGTCGCCGCCCGGGTCCGCCCGGCCGACGACCTTCAGCTGCGGGCCACCGGGACCCGGCGGTGCGCCCTGCGGTGTCGCGGTCACCGTGGTCACGGGGTACGGGCCGGCGGTCTGCTCCGCCTGGCCGGCGGTGGCGGCGGCCTGGTCCTTCGTCGTCTTCGCGGCGTCGAAGATCGCGGTCAGGTGCGCGCCGTGCTGCTGGGCGAACGCGTTGGCGAACGGCGCCGACGACGCGGCCAGCAGCAGGCCGGCGAGGACGGTGGCGGTCACCGCCATCGCCGTCGCCATGATGATCACGATGGTGGAGACGCGGCGCCGTTGCGCGCCGCGCACCACGGTCCGGATCGCGCTCATGCGCCCGCCACCTGCCCGTCGACGAGGCGCACGGTGCGCGTCGCCACGGTCGCGGCGAGGACCTCGTCGTGGGTGACCAGGACGATCGTCTGGCCGTCGGCGTGCAGGTCGACCAGCAGCTTGCGCACCTCCGCGCCCGACGCCGTGTCGAGCGCACCCGTCGGCTCGTCCGCGAGCAGCAGCGGCGGCCGGTTCATCAGGGCCCGCGCGACCGCCACGCGCTGCCGTTCGCCGCCGGACAGGCGGCCGGGATAGGCGCCGGCGTGCCGGTCGATGCCGAGCGTCTCGAGCAGCTCGGCGGCGCGCCGCCGCGACTGGGTGGCGGGCCGGCCGGCGATCTGCGCGGGCAGCAGCACGTTGTCGGTGACGGTGAGGTCGTCGATCAGGTTGAAGAACTGGAAGACCAGGCCGATGGTGGCGCGGCGGTAGCGGGCCGCGGCGGCCTCGCTCAGCCGGTCGACGCGGGTGCCGCCGACCGTGACGGTGCCCTCGGTGGGCCGGTCGAGGCCGGCGATCAGGTTGAGCAGGGTCGACTTGCCGCTGCCCGACGGGCCGAGCAGCGCCAGGCACTCGCCCTCGGCGACGTGCAGGCTCAGGTGGTCGAGGGCGGCCTGGCCCCCGTCGTAACGGCGGCTCACATCTGCGACGTCAATCATGGTCAGGGACGCTAGGGACGCCCGGCCGCATCGGGCGTCGGCCGCGAGAGCGCCTTTCGCCGCGGGGGTCATCCTCGCGGCGTAGTCGAGCGGTGGATGCGTACGGTGGAGCCGCCCGGACAGAATGGGCCGGTGACCCGCTTCCCGCCGCTGCCTCCGGTCGGCCGGCTGTTGCGCCGTTCCGGGCCGCAGCCGCGGCTGACCCGCCGCAACTGGGCCTTCGACGTGCTGCTCGTCGCCGTCTTCGTCGTGGTGGCGCTCAGCGGCACCGACATCACCGGGCACCTCTTCGAGACCAGCGGCGACGCCCCGGCGCGGGTGCCGCTGCCCGGCATGCCGGACGCGCCCCCGATTCCCCGGCCGCCCTTCGGCCCCGGCCCGGTCGAGCTGAGCGATGCGCAGGGGCCGGGCTGGGTCGCCATCGCCGCGATCCTGCCGCTGCTGGTGCGCCGCCGCTTCCCGCTGACGACGCTGATGGTCATCCTCGGGGTCACGGTGGTGGCGCTGGAGGGGGACACCCCGGGCACCGACATCCTGCGCGTCTCCTTCTACGCCTGCGTGATCGCCGGGTACACCGCCGCCGCGTACAGCCCGTACCGGATGTGGGCCCTGGCCGCGTTGCCGCTGGCCGCGCTGCTCTACAGCTCGTTCCCCGATCTGGCCGTGCCGATCGTCCCGGTCGGCTGGGTGCCGTTCCTGGTGCTGCTGCCCATCGGGCTGGCCGTGCACGGCATGCGCACCTGGCGCGAGCGCGCCGACCGGCTGCGCAGCGAGCGCGCCGACGCGCTGCGCGAGGCCACCCGCCAGGAACGCGCCCGCATCGCCGGCGAGCTGCACGACGTCGTCACCCACAACGTGTCCATGATGGTCATCCAGGCCGGCGCGGCCCGCAAGGTGCTCGACAGCGCGCCCGAGGCCGCCCGCGACGCCCTGCTGGCCGTCGAGGAGGGCGGCCGGGCGGCCCTGGGCGAGCTCCGCGGCGTCATGGGCCTGCTGGCGGCGGACGACGACGACACCCTCACCCCGCAGCCCGGCCTGGCCCAGCTGCCGCCGCTGATCGACCGGGTGCGCGACGCCGGTGTCGACGTCACCGTCACCACCAGCGGCGAGCGGCAGCCCCTGCCCGCCGGGCTGGAGCTCGCCGCCTACCGCGTCGTGCAGGAAGCGCTCACCAACACCGTGAAGCACGCCGCCGGCGCCCGCGCCACGGTCGACGTCACCTACGCGCCGGACGAGCTGCGCATCACCGTGACCGACACCGGCGGCGAGCCGACCCCGGCGTCCGCCACGTCCACCGGCCGCGGCCTGGCCGGGCTGCGCGAGCGGCTCGCCGTGTACGGCGGCACGCTCCAGGCCGCCGCCCGGCTCACCGGCGGCTACCGCGTGCGGGCCCACCTGCCACTGGCGAGGTTCGATGGCTGAGCCGCTGCGCGTCGTCATCGCCGACGACCAGGCGCTCGTCCGCGCCGGCTTCCGGATGATCCTCACGGCGGACGGCATGGACGTGGTCGCCGAGGCCGAGAACGGCGCGGAGGCCGTCGAGGCGGTCCGGCGCACCGCCCCCGACGTGGTGCTGCTGGACATCCGCATGCCGGCCATGGACGGCATCGAGGCGGCCCGCCTCATCCTGGCCGGCGACGACCCGCCCCGCGTGATCATGCTGACCACCTTCGACCTGGACAACTACGTCTACGCGGCGCTCGGCCTGGGCGCGAGCGGCTTCCTGCTCAAGGACGTCACCCCGGAGTACCTGGTCGCCGCGGTCCGCATCGTCCGCGACGGCGACGCGCTGCTCGCGCCGAGCATCACCCGCCGGCTCGTCGAGCGCTTCACCACGCCCGAGCCCCGCGAGTCGGTTCCGCACCGCGACCTCGCCGCCCTCACGCCCCGCGAGCGCGAGGTGCTGACGCTGGTCGCCCAGGGCCTGAGCAACGTGGAGATCGCCGGCCGTCTCTTCCTGTCCGAGGCGACGGTGAAGACCCACGTCGCCCGCATCCTGGCGAAGCTCGGCCTCCGCGACCGGGTGCAGGCCGTGGTCGTCGCCTACGAGACCCGCCTCGTGACTCCCTCCTGAGATCGCCATTGCCGCCGGGGCCCGGCCTTGGCATGATCTCGGCCATGTCGTTGAGTCGCCGCCACGTCCTCGGTGCCGGAGCCGCCGCGCTCACCGCCACCGTCACCGGCTGCGGCCGCGACAACAACGATTGGATCGACGGGCAGACCACCGGCGGTACGGGTGGCGGCGCGGCCGCTGCGGCGGCACCGGCCTATGTCGCGCCGCTCCGGGCCGTGCTCACCAAATATCTGAAGCCGACCACCGCCAACCCCAAACACCCGACCTACGCCGGCGCCGTCCTGATCGTCATGGTCAACAACTCGACCACGGCCACGATCGCGGTGGGGCACGCGCTGCGCTACGGCGCCGGCCCGGTCGAGCTGCCCGCCGCCAAGCGGGTGGCGATGCGCGCCGACTCCATCTTCGACCTGGCGTCGCTCACCAAGGTGTACGCCTCGATGGCGCTGCTCCAGCAGGTCGACCGGGGCAAGGTCGCGCTGGACGCGCCGGTCGCCCGCTACCTGCCGGGTTTCACGGGCACGGGCAAGGGCGCGGTCACCGTGCGCATGCTGCTGACCCACACGAGCGGGCTGCCGGTCGGCGCCACCGGGGTCAAGGGCCTGACCCCCGCCGCCCAGCGCGCCAAGGTGCTCGCCACCCCGCTGGTCAGCGGTGCCGTCCCGGGCAGGACGTTCCGCTATTCGAGCGTCGGGCTGATGGTCGCCGGCCAGATCGTCGAAAAGGTCACCGGCACCACCCTCGACGTCGCCATCCGCAACGGCATCACCGCGCCGATGGGCCTGCGGTACATGGGCTTCAACCCGCGCAAGTGGCTCTCCGCGGCCGACCAGGCGGCGCGGCTGGTCGCCACCGACGCCCGTACGTCCCGGGGCCTGCTCCGCGGCACCGTGCACGACGACATCGCCGCCCAGATGGGTGGCGTCATCGGCAGCGCGGGCCTGTTCGGCACCGCCCGTGACGTCGCCCTGACCGGCCAGATGCTGCTGGCCGGCGGCGTCTATGGCGGCAAGCGCCTGCTGTCCGCCGCGATCGTCAAGGACATGCTGGCCAACCACAACGCCGGCCTGCCCGCGGTCGACCCGGAGCGGCCCGGCCGCCCGTCCGACCACGGCCTCGGCGTGACCCTGCGCCAGCCCTGGTTCATGGGCACGCTGTCGTCGCCCACGACGTTCGGTCACACCGGGTTCACCGGCACGTCGTTGCTGGTCGACCCCCGGCGCAAGCTGGTGCTGTCGTTGATGACCAACCGGGCGCACCCCAACTGGGGCTGGGCCAACCCCGACCCGATGCGCGCCGAGATCGCGACCACCCTCGCCAAGTACCTCTGAGCGAGGTTGTGGCACACAGTAGTCATTGCCTCACCCGCGTGCCGGTGCTTACTGTCGTCGATAGATGCCCTTTCGCATCAATCCCGCACCGGACGGTCACTCAACGACGACCCGCCTGGGTGCCCCTTGACGACTGAAGGCCCGAGCGCTCCGCCGTGCCTCCGGTCGCCCCCCCGTGAAGGCTTGGTTCCCGCATGCGCACCCTCCCCCTCCGCGCCGGCGTCCTGGTCGGCGCCATGCTGATCACCATGTTGCTGCCCAGCTCACCGGCCCACGCCGCGCCCACCCTCGCGAGCCGGATGGCTGCGGTCCAGAACGCCAACGTCATCAACTACTACCCGTCGAACGCCGGCTGGACGTTCATGTGGACCAACTTCGACGTGATACGCGTGCACGCCGACCTCAACCAGGCCGCCTGGCTCGGCGCGGACACCGTCCGGGTCATCGTCTTCCCGCAGACGTTCGGCTATCCGGTGCCCTCCGCCGCGTACACCCAGAAGCTCGACACCGTCATCGACGTCGCCGAGTCCAACGGGCTGAACGTCAAGCTGACCCTCTTCGACTGGTGGTCCGGCTACTCCGACGTCGCCAACAGCATCGCCTGGGCGCAGACCCTGCTGGCGCCGTACGCGAACGACCCTCGGGTCATCGCCGTGGAGCTCAAGAACGAGATCCCGCCGAACGACGCCACCGCGATCAATTGGGCCCGGCAGCTGATCCCGGCGGTCCGTACCACCGCCCCCACCATGCCGCTCACCCTGACGGTCGACGGCACCAGCGGCGCCACCGGCATGGCCACCCTCAAGGCGCAGCTGGCCGGCACGCCGCTGGACTACTACGACTTCCACTTCTACGGCGCCTCGGAGCGGTCGCTCGCCGAGATCCGGCGTGCACAGGACGCGGTGGCCCCCACGCCGATGGTCATCGGCGAGACCGGGGTCAGCACCGTCTCGGGCACCGAAGGCGAGCAGGGCGCCTACCTGGCCCGGGTCTTCCGGGCCGCCGCGGAGGCGGGTGTCGGCTCGGTCGCGCCGTGGACGCTCAACGACTTCGCGCAGGGCGCCATCCCGCCGAACTCCACGGTGTCCACGCAACCCGCGCAATACAAGTTCGGTCTCTACCGTACGGACGCCAGCCCGAAGATCGCCGCCTCCGTGGTCGACGACGCGTGGACCACCGGCACCACGTCCAACAGCATCCTCAACCTCGGCTTCGAGGCCGCCGCCGCCGACTCGCCGTGGCGGCAGTACCAGCCGCAGGCCGGCGCCGCGGTGATCACCACCGAGTCGCCGCGCACCGGCAGCCAGTCGGCCCGGTTCTCCGGCACCACCCGCGCCGGCAGCAACCTGCCGTCGCTGGTCACTTCGCCGATCACCCCGGTGCAGGCCGGGCAGCAGTGGCATGCGGAGGCGTACGCCCGGGGTGTCGCCGCCACGGGCATCACCGAGATCTCGATGAGCTGGTTCACCATCAGCGGCACGTGGATCAGCCAGCACACGTCCAACCGGCTGCCGACCGGCAACTCCAGCTGGACGAAGCTGTCGGTGGACGCGGTCGCGCCGGCCGGCGCGGCGAGCGTGCAGCTGCACCTCAAGTCGGGGGACAACACCGGCACCGTCTACTACGACGACGTCGCGATCTCCTGATGTCACCGGCCGCCCCCTCCGCTCGGAGGGGGCGGCCCGGCCGGGTCAGAGCTGGCCGAGCAGGGCCAGCAGGGCGTTGAGGATCGCGGCGAGCACCCCGGCGCTGGGCGTCCCGTCGAGCAGGCCGGCGATCGCGCAGAGCAGGTTGCCCAGCAGGTTGCCGGGTCCCGACACCGCGTCGATGACCAGGTGCAGCTGGTTGAGGTCCACCACCAGGCCGAGCAGGTCCAGATGCAGCGGGCCGAGCACCAGGTCCAGGATGTCGCAGGTCGCCTGGGCGATGACCGCGGGCGCGGTGACGGCCTGGCTCGCCGTGCCCACGGTGCCGCCCGCCGCGTCGGTGAGCGTGCCGGTCAGCGTGCCGGTGGCCATGAGCCGGCCGTCCCGAGCGGAGAACTTCGTGGGCGTGAAGCTGCCGGCGAACGTGCCGGTGCCGCCGGCGGCGTCCGTGAACGTGCCGGTGACCGGCGCGCTGGGCACCGCGGTCGTGCCCGGCGCCGCGGCGGGCGGGGCGGCCGCGGCCGGGGCGGTGCCCACGGCGGCGAGGCCCAGCGCCGCGAGCAGGGTGACGGCGATCATCGATAGCCGTTGCCGGTGAGTCATGGTTCCTCCTGCGGTCGGATGCTTTCGTACACCGACAAGCGTCGATTTCTTCGGGGCTCCCACCCAGTGACCCCTGTCCCCGGAATCGCTGACAAATGTCATGTTTCCGCGTGTCGTCGCAGCCGGCCGGTGTCCTCCTTCCGTGCGTCATCGCAGCCAGCCCGCGTCCTCGGCGAGACGGACGGCCTCCAGCCGGTTGCGGGCGCCGGTCTTGTGCAGGATCACCGACATGTAATTGCGGACCGTGCCGGCGGCCAGGTGCAGCCGGGCGGCCACCTCGGCGGAGGGTGCCCCGGAAGCGGCGACGCTGAGCACGTCGAGCTCCCGCTCGGACAGCGGGCTGCGCGGGGCAGCCACCACGGCGACGGCCAGGCCGGCGTCGATGACCCGCTCGCCCCGAGCCAGCCGGCGGATGCCCCGCACCAGCTCGCAGGGCGCGGCCTGGGTGCCGACGACGCCGCGCACGTGAACGTCGAGCGCGCGGTTGAGCAGCGCCGGATCGTCCGGACCGGCGAGCACCAGCATGGCGCAGCCCGGCTGCTCCACACCGAGCCGGCCGAACAGGCGCAGGCCGTCCCCGGCCAGCAGCCCGACGTTGACGACGGCGACGTCCGGCGACACGGCACGCGCCATGGCCGGCGCCTCGTCCAGGCAGCCGAGCGCGGCCGCCACGGTGAGATCGTCCTCCAGGGACAGGGTCGCGGCGAGGGCGCCGCGCAACAGGGTCATGGGTTCGACGAGCAGAATGCGGATCACGATGGCCTCCCAGCCAGGGCTTCGCGGTGGGATGCCGGCGTCCGGCGCGGCTGCGGCTCCAGGCCGGAGCCGAGCGCGAATCTGACGGAGGCCGGCCGAGGACACGTCGCCGGGTCGAGGCACCGGCGTCGGCCGCGAGATCAGCTGGGAGGACCGGAATACCGGACGGTACGCCCGGAAGCGCCCGCATCCACGGGCGCGCGAACACCGGCGGCCGGCGAATCCGGCCACCAGGACGACGGGACGGTGCCCATCGGCGGGGCGTTGCCGCCACCGGAGTCACGCGCGGGCGCCCCGGCGGCGCGGTCACCGGGGTGTCCCGGCGAGGTGGGGAGTGGCGGGTGATTCGGCGCGGGGCCAACCGCGGTCCGATGGGCCGGTGCGGCACCCGGTCGGGCTCCGTCGGCCGGTGCGGCACCCGGTCGGGCTCCGTCGGCCGGTGCGACACCCAGTGGGGCTGCGTCGGCCAGTGCGGGGCTCAGTCCGGGACCGTCGAGTTCGGCCGGAATCAGCGTGGGGCGATCAAAGGAGACAGTCAGGCCAGATATTTCGGATAAATCCGACTGCGATGGCGGTGTCAGGGACGGGAGAATCTGACCTGCTGCCTGAGCCTCAGCGAGGGCCGGCGAGAGAAGGAGAGGTAGAGGCGGTGTCAGCAGGAGAGGCCGGGCGAGGGGACGCGGTGCCGGCAGGAGAGGCCGTGCGAGGGGACGCGGTGCCGGCAGGAGAGGCCGCGCGAGGGGAGGCGGTGTCAGCTGGAGAGGCCGCGCGAGGAGCGACGCCACGACCGGCGAGGTTCCCATGGTGGGCGGGTCGGGGAGGGCTGCGAGCGCGTCAGTTCCAGGGCGCTCGGTCAGCACCTCGGTGGCCTCTCGCGCTGTCCGGGTAGAGGCGACCGTGCGTGTCGATGTCGTGGCCTTGTCGATGGCCGGCGGCGGCGTCGTGTGCGTCGTCACCCGCACGGCGCGGGCCCCTTGGTCGGCCGTCTCTCGGGCCGAGGCCACCCGAGTCTTCTGCTTCTTGACGACGTGCCTCGTGGCCGCGCCTACCTGCCTTGTGGCCGTGGCCGTCTGTTCCGTGGCCAGCTGCTTCGTGGCCGCCGCCGTGCTTGTCGCGGCTACCTGCTTCGTGGCCGCCACCGTGTTTGTTGCGGCTACCTGCTTCGTGGCGGCCGCCGTGTTTGTCGCTGATACCCGCTTCGTGACCGCCGCCGTGTTTGTCGCTGTTACCCGCTTCGTGACCGCCGCCGTGGTTGTTGCGCCTATCCGCTTCGTGGCGGCCGCCGTGCTTGTCGCGGCTACCTGCTTCGTGGCGGCCGCCGTCCGTTTTGCGAGGACTCGCTTGGTGGCTGTCGCTTTGTGCTTCGTGGCCGGCTGCTTCGCGGCCGGTGACTTCGCGACTTCGCGCTTCGCGGGCGCTGTGTTCGCCACCGCGTTCCGGGCCCTCTTCGGCGAAGCGGGCTCGGTGGGGGCCTTGTGGACCGTGGTCTGGGCCTTCTTGGCGTGCCCCGTTGCGCTTTTCTTACCCGCGTCGGTCGCCGGCTTGACGACGGTGGTTACCGGGTCGGCGTCTGCCGCGCTGTCGTCGGCGTGGGCGGCGTGGTCGAAGGCGGCCAGGGCGACATAGGCGGCCACGGCCAAGCCGATCATGAGCAGGAGGCGCCCGGCATGCCGCAGGGCGGCCGCCGCCTTCCACCTTTCGTTCGCCGAAGCCATTGATGTCTATCTACCCCTAACGGGCGAGGGGACACGCGGCCGGGACGTTTTCGGCGGGCGGGTAGGGTCGCGATCATGACTGGTGGCGAGTTCGACGCTGTGCTGTTCGACTGTGACGGGGTTCTGGTGGACTCGGAGAGCATCACGAACGGCGTTCTCCGGTCGATGCTGCACGAGCTCGGCTGGCAGGTCAGCCAGGAGGACTGCTTCCGCCTGTTCGTCGGCCGCGCGCTGCGGGACGAGACCGCCATCATCACCGCGCACACCGGCTTCGTGGTCACCGAGGAGTGGCTGGAAGAATTCCGCGTGCGCCGCAACGAGGCGCTGGCGGCCTCCCTCGAGCCGATCCCGGGCGCCGTCGCGGCCGTCGAGGAGATCAACACCTTGATGGACGGCCGGATCGCCTGCGCCAGCGGGGCCGACCTCGGCAAGGTGCAGTTGCAGCTCCGCAAGGTCGGCCTGGACGGCGTCTTCGCCGGCAAGATGTTCAGCGGCATGGACCTGCCGCACAGCAAGCCCGCCCCCGACGTCTACCTGGCCGCGGCCGCCCACCTGGGCATCGACCCCACCCGGGCCGCCGTCGTCGAGGACACGGTCCCCGGCGTCATGGCGGGCGTGGCCGCCGGCGCCACCGTCTTCGGCTACTGCCCGCCGGACAGCCTCGCCCACCACCCGCCCAAGGCCCTCCTGGACGCCGGCGCCACCCACATCTTCACCGCCATGGCCCAGCTCCCGTCCCTGGTGACCGGCCCGGTCCGCACCGCCGGCTGAGCGCCCCTGTCGCCCCTGCCGGCGAGGCGGCGGGAGGGGAGGTGGCCGCGAGGGTGCGGCCGCCGCCGATTCGAGAAGGCGTCTCAACCGGCCGGGCGGAGGGAGGGGCGGTAGCCGCGAGGGTGCGGCCACCGCCGATTCGAGGAGGCGTCTCAGCCGGCGAGGCGTAGGGCGGCGGCCGCCACTGTGGCGCTCAGCTCGTCTGCCGGGGGCAGGGTGGTGAGGTCGCGGCGCATGCCGATGACGCTCTCGACCAGGCCGAAGACCAGGTCGCCGGTGAGGTCCGGGTTGGCGGCGCCGGGGGAGGCCGCGGCCGCGAGGTGGCGGTAGGCGTGGCGTAGCTGTTCGCGTTCCTGGCGGAAGCGGGTGAACGGCTCGGTGGCGATCTCGGGCAGGGCGTAGAGGATGCCGATGTTCCAGCGGGCGCCGAGCAGGACGCCGACGTCGTAGCGGACCAGCTCCTGAAGGGCGGCCGCCGGGTCGAGGTCCTGAGTGGACAGCTCCTCGGCGTACGTGAGGGACGGCCGGACGGTGGCCTCCAGCAGTTCGGCGAGGATCTGCTCCTTGTTGGCGAAGTGGTAGTAGAGCGACGCCTGCCGGATGCCGACCGCCTCGGCGATCAAGCGGGTGGAGGTGGCGGCGTAGCCGCGCTGGGCGAAGAGCTCGGCGGCCGCGTCGAGGATCTCCTCGCGGGCGGTGGCGGCGGGGAGGCGCCGGGTGCCGCCCGATCGGGGCCGGCCGGCGGTGGGGGCCGGGGGTGTGGAACTCACGCCTGCATCGTCGCACGTGGCCGCGGTAACGCTGCCGTTACATCAGGCAACCCAACGTTTACCACGCAGAAACCGTCGTCGATGCGTCCTCGCGCAACCTGTCAACTGACAGGTATTCCGGTGCTTCGAGGAGGCGGTCTTGTCCACTACCCCCACCCTGCCGCCGCCCGCCGGCGAGAGAGCCGATGCCGCCGACCTGCGTGGTTTCGGGTACGAGCCCGAGCTGCGCCGCGGCATCGGCAGCTACGCGTCGTTCGCCGCCGGGTTCTCGTTCGTCTCGATCCTCACCACGGTCTTCCAGCTCTTCGCCTTCGGCTTCTCGTTCGGCGGCCCGGCGTTCTTCTGGACCTGGCCGCTGGTCTTCGCCGGCCAGTTCATGGTGGCGCTCAACTTCGCCGAGCTGGCCGCCCGCTACCCGCTCTCCGGCTGCATCTACCAGTGGTCGCGCCGGCTCGCCGGCGCCACGGTCGGCTGGTTCGCCGGCTGGATCATGATCATCGCGCAGATCGCCACCGTCGCGGCCGCCGCGATCGCCTTGCAGGTGGTGCTGCCGTCGATCTGGTCGGGCTTCCAGCTCGTCGGCGACGACCCGTCGCTCACCTCGACCGACGGCGCCACCAACGCCGTCATCCTCGGCTCGATCCTGATCGCGCTGACCACCGTGGTCAACGTCATCGGCGTACGGCTGATGGCGATCGTCAACAGCACCGGCGTCACCCTGGAGATCATCGGGGTGGTCGCCGTGATCGTGCTCCTGCTGTTCCACGCCGAGCGCGGGCCGGGCGTCGTCTTCGACACCGGCGGCACCGGCTCCGGGCTCTCCTACGTCGGGCCGTTCCTGGTCTCGGCGCTGATGGCGGCGTACGTGGTGGTCGGCTTCGACAGCGCCGGCGAGCTGAGCGAGGAGACTCGCGACCCGCGGCACACCGCGCCCCGGACGATCCTGCGGGCGCTCGCCGCGGCCGGCGTCGGCGGCGGGCTGATGCTGCTGGTCGCCCTCATGGCGGCGCCGAGCCTCACCGACGGCCGGCTGGCCACCGAGGGCCTGCCGTACGTGCTGACCAGCCGCCTCGGCGAGACCGGCGGCCGGATCCTGCTGATCGACGTGGCGATCGCCATCGCGGTCTGCACGCTGGCCATCCAGACCGCAGGCAGCCGCATGGTCTTCTCGATGGCCCGCGACGGGGTCCTGCCGTTCTCCGCCGCGCTCGCCAAGGTGCCCGCGCGCACCGGCACCCCGGTGGTGCCGGCCATCGTGGTCGGTGCCGGCGCGATCGCGGTGCTGCTGGTCAACATCGGCCAGGCCGCGCTGTTCACCGCCATCACCAGCGTCTGCATCGTCCTGCTCTACATCGCCTACGCCCTGGTCACGGTGCCGCTCATGGTCCGCCGGCTGCGGGGCTGGCCGAGCGCCGAGCAGGGCCTCAGCACCGAGCGCGGCGGCCGGCTCTTCTCGCTCGGCCGGTTCGGCATCGTCGTCAACGCCCTGGCGGTGCTCTACGGCCTCGGCATGATCCTCAACCTAGGCTGGCCGCGGCCGGAGGTCTACGACCCGGCCGGCACGCACTGGTACCTGCACTACTTCTCGCTGCTGTTCGTCGGTGGCGCGCTGATCGTCGGCGGCCTGGCGTTCCTGCGCTACCGCACCCGGGCCCGCTCGCTGCACCTGAGCCTGCCGCTGACCGCCGCCGTCGCCCTCGAAGGAGACGCCGCATGAGCACGGCCACCACCGCCACCACGGCGGGCGCCCGCGAGCACGCCCGAGCCCAGGGCGGCACCGTCGTCGAGTGCATGCCGACCGTACCGGCCGGTGAGGGTCTGACCTGGGCCGAGACGATTCCCGGCGGCGGCTGCGCGAGCAAGCGCCTGGCCCGCGGCACCACGCTGCGCCTGACCGACCTGTACGGCGACGCCTGCGTCTCGGTGCTGGCCTTCAACGCCGACGAGCCGTGGGAGCGCTTCAACGTCGCCGACACCGTCAAGGTGCTCTGGCAGGCGTACGTGGGTGAGGGGCACCTGCTTCTCTCCGACCAGGGCCGGGTGCTCGCCTCGGTGACCGCGGGCGCGCCGGACCGCTCCGACACTTTTTGCGGCACCACAACGCTGCGGAGCAACACCGAGCGGTACGGGGACGGAGCACCGCACGGGCCGTCGCCCGCCGGCCGGGAACTGCTCACCCTGGCCGCCGCCAAGCACGGGCTCACCCGGCGCGATCTGCCGCCGAGCATCTCGTTCTTCCAGGGCGTGCGCGTCGGCGACGACGGCACCTTCACCTGGCTCGGGTCGGCCGGCGCCGGTGCGATCGTCGAGCTGCGGGCCGAGATGCCGCTGATCGTGCTGCTCGCCAACGTGCCGCACCCGCTGGACCCGCGCGAGGCGTACACCTGCTCACCCGTACGGATAAGGGCCTGGCGGGGACGGCCGACCGCGCCCACCGACGCCCTGTGGACGCGGTCGCCGGAAGGCGAGCGGGCCTTCCTGAACACCGCCGACTACCTCACCGCCCGGGGGATCGCGTGACCACCGTCCTGGACCAGACCGTCGCGGCGCGCGCGCCGTGGTCCGCGATCGTGCGCCGCGGGCAGGAGCTCGCCATCGTCGACCTGCACGGCAACCAGGCCGTGGACTGCCTGATCTACAACGCCGAGGACACGGCCGAGCGCTATTCGGCGCCGGACACGGTCGCCGCGCAGGGCGGCATCTTCCTCACCACCGGCAGCGTGCTGCGCTCGTCGGAGGGGCGGCCGCTGATGACCGTCGTGGCGGACGAGGTCGGCCGGCACGACACCGTCGGCGGCGCGTGCAGCCGGGAGTCCAACACGCTTCGGTACGGCCACCACACCAAGCACCAGCACGCCTGCGTCGAGAACTTCCTGATCGAGGGCTCGAAGTGGGGGCTCGGCAAACGCGACCTGGTCAGCAACATCAACTGGTACATGAACGTGCCGGTCGACCCGGACGGCAGCCTCGGCATCGTCGACGGCATCTCCGCGCCCGGCCTGCGGGTGACGCTGCGCGCCGAGATGGACGTGCTCGTCCTCGTCTCGAACTGCCCGCAGATCAACAACCCGTGCAACGGCTTCGACCCGACCCCCGTCCGCATGATCATCACCGGGGAGTAGGGCATGTTCGACACTCTTCTGGTCGCCAACCGCGGCGAGATCGCCTGCCGGATCATCCGCACGGCCGCCCGGATCGGCCTCAAGACCGTCGCGGTCTTCTCCGACCCGGACCGTGCCGCGCCGCACGTGCGGATGGCCGATCTGGCCGTACGCCTGGGTCCGGCCCCCGCCCGCGACAGCTACCTCGTCGTCGACCGGGTGCTCGAGGCCGCGCTCTCCACCGGGGCGGGTGCCGTGCACCCCGGCTACGGGTTCCTCTCCGAGGACGCCGCGTTCGCGACCGCCGTCGAGCGGGCCGGGCTCACCTTCGTCGGTCCCACGCCGGCGCAGCTCACCGCGTTCGGCGCCAAGCACACCGCCCGCGACCTGGCCCGCGCCGCCGGAGTGCCGATGATCGAGGGCACCGGGCTGCTCTCCGGGCTCGACGAGGCGCTCTCCGCCGCCGCCGAGATCGGCTACCCGGTGATGGTCAAGGCCACCGGCGGGGGCGGCGGCATCGGCATGCAGGCCGTCTTCACGCCCGAGGAGCTGACTGACGCGTACGGCCGGGTCGAGCGCATGGCGGTGGCCAGCTTCGGCAGCGGCGGGGTCTTCCTGGAGCGGTACGTGCAGCGCGCGCGCCACGTCGAGGTGCAGGTCTTCGGCGACGGGCGCGGCGAAGTGGCCGTGCTGGGCGACCGGGACTGCAGCCTGCAACGCCGTAACCAGAAGGTCATCGAGGAGGCGCCCGCGCCGGGCCTGCCCGCCGCCGTGCGCGAGCAGTTGCACGAGTCGGCGGCGGCGCTCTGCGCGTCGGTGAACTACCGGTCCGCCGGCACCGTCGAGTTCGTCTACGACGCCGAACGCGAGCAGGCGTCGTTCCTGGAGGTGAACGCCCGGCTCCAGGTCGAGCACCCGGTCACCGAGGCGATCTTCGGCGTCGACCTGGTCGAGTGGATGCTGCGCCTGGCCCAGGGCGACACCGGCTTCCTGCGGACGCGGCGGGCGGCCGGGGCCGCGGTCGAGGCCAGGGTGTACGCCGAGGACCCCACCCAGGGGCACCGGCCCAGCGCGGGCCTGCTCACCGCGGTGAGCTTGCCCTCCGAGGCGCGGGTCGACGGCTGGGTCGAGGCCGGGACCGAGGTGACGACCGCCTACGACCCGATGCTGGCCAAGGTGATCGTCACCGGCGCGACCCGGGACGAGGCCTTCGCCGCCCTGCGGAGGGCGCTCGGCGAGACCCGGGTGGACGGCATCGAGACGAACCTCGGGCTGCTGCGCGCGGCGGCCGCCGACCCGGCCGTGCTGGCCGCGCGGCACTCGACCGCGACGCTGGCCGGCGCGCACGACGAGGAGCCGCGCATCGTGGTCGAACGGCCGGGCACGCTGACCACGGTGCAGGACTGGCCGGGGCGCACGGGGCTGTGGGAGGTCGGTGTGCCGCCGTCCGGGCCGATGGACGACCTCTCGTTCCGCCTGGGCAATCGGGCGCTCGGCAACCCGGAGGGCGCGCCCGGGCTGGAGTGCACGGTGGACGGGCCGGCGCTGCGCTTCTCGGCGGCGACCACGGTGTGCGTGACGGGCGCGGACGTGCCGGTGACCGTGGACGGTGTGGCGGTGCCCCGGTGGGAGCCGGTGGAGGTGCCGGCGGGTGCGGTGCTGGACGTGGGCAAGGCCGTTGCCGGGTTGCGGGCGTACATTCTGTTCGCCAGTGGGCTCGATGTGCCGCGCTACCTGGGCAGCGCCGCTACCTTCACGCTCGGCCAGTTCGGCGGGCACGGCGGCCGGGCGCTGCGAGTCGGCGACACTCTTCGCGCTATATCCGGAAAAATCCGGCAGAAGGGGGCGAGTGAAGCGGCGCCAAGCGGCGGGGCGCCGGCGGGGCCGGGTGGTGCCGCGGTGGTCGCGGGGCTGGGCGGTGCCGCGGTGGTCGCGGGGCCGGGTGGTGCCGCGGTGGGAGCGCTGCCGGGCGGTGCCGCGGTGGGAGCGCGGCCCGAGATTGGGCATGTGTGGCGGATCGCGGTCACCGAAGGGCCGCATGCGGCGCCCGAGTTCTTCACCCGCGAGGACATCGACGCGTTCTATGCCGCCGAGTGGCAGGTGCACTTCAACTCGGCGCGCACCGGTGTCCGGCTCGTCGGTCCCAAACCGCAGTGGGCGCGCACCGACGGCGGTGAGGCCGGCCTGCACCCGTCGAACATCCACGACACCCCGTACTCGGTCGGCGCCGTCGACTTCACCGGTGACGTGCCGATCCTGCTCGGGCCCGACGGGCCCAGCCTCGGCGGCTTCGTCTGCCCGGCCACCGTCGTCACCGCCGAGCGCTGGAAGCTCGGCCAGCTCGCCCCCGGCGACACGGTCCGGTTCGTGCCCGTCTCCGACGAGACCGCTGCCGATCTCCGGGTCGGCGTCGGCGGGGCCGTCGTGCCGATCGTCACCGGGGACGACGGCGTCCTCGCCCGCCGCGAGCCCACCGGCACCGCGCCGGCCGTCACCTACCGGCGTTCCGGCGACGACAATCTGCTCGTCGAGTACGGGCCGATGACCCTCGACCTCGGGCTGCGGATGCGCGGGCACGCCCTGATGGAGCGGCTGCGCGCCGAGGGCCTGCCGGGCGTCGTCGACCTCACCCCGGGCATCCGGTCGCTCCAGATCCACGTCGATCCCGGCCGGCTGCCGGTGCGCACACTGCTCGGGCTGGTGCGCGAGATCGAGGACGAGCTGCCCGCCACCCGCGACCTCGAGGTGCCGAGCCGGGTGGTGCACCTGCCGCTCTCCTGGGACGACCCGGCCACCCGCGAGGCCATCGCCCGCTACATGGCCGGCGTCCGCGACGACGCGCCCTGGTGCCCGTGGAACATCGAGTTCATCCGCCGGATCAACGGCCTGGCGAGCGTCGGCGACGTCTACCGGACCGTCTACGACGCCAGCTATCTCGTCCTCGGGCTCGGCGACGTCTACCTGGGCGCGCCGGTCGCGACGCCGCTCGACCCGCGGCATCGGCTGGTCACCACGAAGTACAACCCGGCACGCACCTGGACCCCGGAGAACGCGGTCGGCATCGGCGGCGCGTACATGTGCATCTACGGCATGGAGGGTCCCGGCGGCTATCAGTTCGTCGGCCGTACCGTCCAGGTCTGGTCCCGCTGGCAGCGCCGGCCGTGGCTGCTGCGGCACTTCGACCGCATCCAGTGGTATCCGGTCGGCGCCGAGGAACTGCTCGACCTGCGCGCCGACGTCGCCGCCGGCCGGCACCAGTGGCGCATCGAGGACGGCACGTTCCGCCTCGCCGACCACGAGGACTTCCTCGCGGCCAACGCCGAGTCCATCGCGGACTTCCGGGCCACCCAGGCCGCGGCCTTCGGCGCGGAGCGCGAGGCGTGGGCGGCGGCCGGGGAGTTCGACCCGCGGCCCGAGCCCGAGGCGCCGCCGGCCGCCGGGGAGGTCGTGGTGCCCGACGGGGGCGCGCTGGTCGAGGCGCCGTTCGTGTCCAGCGTCTGGCGCGTCGACGTGCGCCCCGGCGACCGGGTCACCGCCGGGCAGCCGCTGCTCGCGCTGGAGGCGATGAAGCTCGAAACCGTGATCACCGCGCCGCGGGACGGCGAGGTCGCCGACATCCTGGTCACGCCCGGCAGCCAGGTCGCGCCGGGCAGCCCGCTGCTCGTTCTCGCGGGGGAGGCGGGCGCATGACGCCGCGGGAGCGCGTCCGCGACGCGTACGCCCGCATCGCCCTCGGCGAACGTCCCGAAGCGTGGATCACGCTGCGTGCGGAGCAGGAGGTGCTGGCCGAGGCGGCGGCCCTGGACGAGGACCTGCCGCTGGCCGGGCTGCTTCTGGCGGTCAAGGACAACATCGACGTGGCCGGGCTTCCCACCACGGCGGGACACCCGGGGTACGCCTATCACCCGGCCCGCAGTGCCCCGGCGGTGCAGCGCCTGGTCGACGCGGGCGCGATCGTGCTGGGCAAGACCAACCTGGACCAGTTCGCCACCGGGCTGGTGGGGACCCGCAGCCCGTACGGCCCGGTGCGCCACGCCCGCGACCCCGAGAAGGTCTCCGGCGGCTCCAGCTCCGGATCGGCGGTGGTGGTGGCGCTGGGCATCGCCGACCTGGCGCTGGGCACCGACACCGCGGGCTCGGGACGGGTGCCGGCCGCCTTTCACGGCATCGTCGGGATCAAGCCGACGCGGGGCCTCGTACCCACCGAGGGTGTCGTCCCCGCCTGCCGCAGCTTCGACTGCGTCACCGTCTTCGCCCGCGACCTCGTCTCGGCCCAGCGCGCGATGACGATCATGAGCGACCCGGTGTGGCCGGTGGACGCGCCCCTCGCGGCGCCGCCCCGGCCCGTCGTCGCGGTGCCCGCCCGCGACCAGCTCACCGGCATGTCCGAGGAGTGGCTCGACGCGTTCGGCCGGGCGGCCAAGACGCTGGAGGCGGCCGGGGCGGTGCTGCGCCCCGTGCGGCTGGAGCCGTTCCTCGAGGCCGCGAAGCTGCTCTACAACGGCGGGTTCGTGGCCGAGCGGTACGCCGCCGTCGGCGCGTTCCTCGACGAGCACCCGGACGGCGCCGACCCGACCGTGGCCGGCATCATCTCCGCCGCCCGCGACATTCCCGCGCACGTGCTGGTCGCCGACACCGAGCGCCTGGAACGGCTGCGTGCCGAGGCGATGGCCGAGTGGGGCGACGCGGACGCGCTGCTGCTGCCCACGGCGCCGATCCACCCGACGATCGCCGAGGTCGCCGCCGACCCGGTGGGCGTCAACGCGGCCGTCGGCACGTACACCAACTTCTGCAACCTCTTCGGCCTCGCCGCCGTCGCCGTCCCGGCCGGCCCGCTCGGGGTCCAGATCATCACCAGGGGGTACGCCGACGCGGTCGCGACCGGGGTGGCCGCGCTGCTCACCGGCGGCCCCGCGCCCGCACCGGCGGCTCGCGGGCTGCGGCTGCTCGTGGTCGGGGCGCACCTCACCGGCCAGCCCCTCAACCACCAGCTCACCTCGGCCGGCGGCCGCCTGATCGGCCGGGCCCGCACGGCGCCGGACTACCGCCTCCACGCCCTGCCCACCCAGCCGCCGAAGCCCGGCCTGGTCCGGGTCACCGAGGGCGGCGCGGCCGTCGAGGGCGAGGTGTGGGAGCTGCCCCCGGCCGCGCTCGGCCCGTTCCTCGCCGCGCTGCCCGCACCCATGACCCTCGGGCAGGTGCGGCTCGCCGACGGCACGGCCGTCACCGGCTTCCTCTGCGAGGCCGCGGCCACCGGGAACGCCCCGGACATCACCGCACACGGCGGCTGGCTCTCCTACCTTTCGTCCCTGGAGTCCCGATGAACAGCGTCACCCTGCACGCGCCCCGCTACGTCCTCGGCGACCTGCTGCTCACCGGGCTCACCCGGCACCGCGCGGCAGTCATCCGCAACACTGTGCTGGTATTCGGCGCGGCCACCCTGATCGGCCTGTCCGCACAGATCGCCCTCCCCGTGCCCGGCAGCCCGGTGTCGGTGACCGGCCAGACCCTCGCCGTGCTGCTCACCGCCGCCGCCCTCGGCCCGTGGCGCGGCCCGGCGGCCTGCCTCGCCTACGTCCTGGCCGGCGTCGCGGGGGTGCCGTGGTTCGCGGGCGCCTCCGGCGTCACCTTCGGCTACCTCCTCGGCATGGTCCTGGCCGCGGCCGTGGTCGGCGCGCTCACCCGCCGCGGCGCCGGCCGCACCCCCTGGCGGGTGATCCCCACGATGGTTCTGGGCACCCTCGTCGTCTACGCCGTCGGCGTCCCCTGGCTCGCCATCGCGTTGCACCTGGACGCCGCGACGGCGATCGGGGTGGGCTTCGTGCCGTTCCTAGCCGGCGACGCGCTGAAGGTGGCCATCGCGGCCGGCCTGCTCCCGGCCGCCCGGCGGCTAGGCCGACGTGTCTGAGTCGAGGGCCACGGCGTACCGCACTGCCTCCCTGATCTGGTCGTCGTCCAGCCGGCGCGCCGCCCAGGCGAGCTCGACCGAGGCGGACGGCCAGGACACGTTCCACGGCAGCATCGAGAAGTCCGCGCTCCAGGGCGTTTCGGCGGCCCGCAGGCCGAGCAGAGCCGCCAGGTCGCCGACCGGGATGCCGACGGTGCGCGCGAAGGCGTTGAGGTAGCTCTCCTTCAGCGGGATCCGGCCCCAGCAGGCCATCACATAGGTCGAGTCGGACAGGTAGGGCCCGCCGCCGACGAACATCAGCGCGCCCGCCTTGACGCGCATGTTGCGGTTGGCCAGCAGCCGCCACAGGATCCCGCCCGGCGACGTGCCGAGCCGGTCGGAGGGGAACGGCTCGGTGCGCCGCACCGGCCGGACCGGCAGCTCGTCGACGAATCGGCGGAGCCGGGCCGCCGCCGCGGGCTTTGTGTGCACCAACTTGGCGTGCGTGGTCACGACCCCGTTGACCCGGCGGCGGACCTGCGCCGGCGCGAGGTCGTCGGGCACGGTGCGGCCGGCGAAGAGGAACAGGTCCGACGTGTGCAGCCCCAGCGCGGGCCCGAGGCGGCGCAGCAGGTCGTCGTCCGGCTGCCCGCCGCCTTCGTCCAGCTGCGGCTGCCCATCGGCTTTGTCGGGTTGCGCGCCGGCTTTGTCGTGCTGCCCGCTCGCGAGGACGGCGTCGAGCCGTCCGGCCGGAATGCCGGCGGCCTGGGCGAGAGCCGTCGCGGACATCGCGCGATGCTCAAGCAGCCGCGCCAGGCGGGCGCCGAAGGGCAGCAGTGCGTTCACGCGGCCAGGATAGGCCGGGCGTTCCCCGTCCACGACCCTGTTGCCTGGCCGACAACCGCCGTACTCCATAGACAGATATCGTTCCCGGCGTGAAGCGTGCCGCTGCCGTGCTCCTCGCCCTCGTGCTGACCCTGACCGTCGCGCCCAGCCCCGCCCAGGCCGCCGACGCGTCCTACCGTTCGCTGACCTCCGCCGCCAACCCGGACTGGATGAGCGGCCTCCCCGACGCGACGAGCCTGGCCGCGCTCTCGGTGCCGGGCACCCACGAGACGCTGGCGATCCGCGGCGGGGCCTGGACGCAGGCGCAGGAGAACCACGGCGAGAGCGCCGCCACGCTCACCGCCCAGCTCACCGCCGGCATCCGGATGATCGACGTACGGGCCCGGGTGAACGCCGGCAACAGCTTCACCATCCACCATGGCGCCACCTACCAGAACGCCAACTTCAGCGACGTGCTGAACCGCCTCGCCGACTTCCTCGCCGCGCATCCGCGCGAGACCGTGCTGCTGCGCCTGAAGCAGGAATGCACCGGCCAGACCGGCTCGTGCACCGACGCCACCGGCCAGGCCCCGTTCGCGGACATCTTCGACAGCTACGTGGCCCAGCGCCCCGGCCTCTTCTGGGCGCCCTCGGTCACCCGCTCGGCCGGCGCCGCGATGCCCACCCTCGGCGCGGTGCGCGGCAAGGTGGTCCTGGTGGTCCTCAACGGCCCGTACGGCGGCCGCCTCCATCAGTACGGCCTGGCCCAGTTCGCCGACTGGAAGGACGGCTCCTCCACCTACGTCCAGGACGAATACAACGTCCCCAACGTCGGCGCCATCGCCACCAAGCGCGACCAGGTCCGCCGCTTCCTCGACGCCACGAGCGCCGGCGACCCCACGAAGATGTACGTCAACTTCGCGAGCGGCGCCAGCGTCTTCGCCACCCCCGAGGCCGTGGCCGGCGGCGCCCTGGGCGTGCAGGGCGTCAACCCGTTCCTGCTCACCTATCTCAACGAAGGCCCCGAGGTGCACACCCCCGTGGTGCGCACCGGCGTGCTCATGCTCGACTTCCCCGGCGGCGGCCTCATCAACAGAGTCATCGCCGTGAACACCGCTCGCCTCGCTCGCGGCGATCACGGATGATGCACCCGTGAGGGATGTCGTGATCGCCGCGGGACGGCGACACTCGTTGGGGCTGCGCGCCGACGGCACCGTGGTCGCGGCCGGCAACGGGACCTCGGGGGAGTGCCGGGTCGGCGAGTGGTCCCGGGTGGTCGCCGTGGCCGCCGGCAACGTGCACACGGCGTCCAACACCGGGCGGTCCCACAGCGTCGGCCTTCGTGCGGACGGCACTGTGCTCGCGACGGGCTGGAACGGTGACGGGCAGTGCGACGTCGCGTCATGGCGCGACGTGACTCTGGTCGCCGCGGGCTGGCGCCGCACCTTGGGGCTGGTCGGCGACGGCACCGTGCTGGCCGCGGGACGGCGCCGCGAGGGAGCGTGCGAGGTGAGCGCCTGGCGTGAGGTGGTGGCGCTGGCTTGCGGCGACTGGCATTCGGTCGGCCTCAGAGCCGATGGGACCGCCGTCGCCGTGGGCAACGACCGCCGCGGGCAGTGCGCGGTCGGCAGGTGGCGTGACGTGGCCGCCGTCTCGGCCGGTTACCTGCACACGGTCGGCCTCACCACCGGCGGGCGCGTCCTCGCGGCCGGAGATCAGTCGGCGAGCGCCTGCGATGTCGGTGCTTGGCGGGACGTCGTCGCGGTGGCGGCGGGGAGCTACCACACCGTCGGAGTCACGGCGGCCGGCCGGGTCGTGGCCGTCGGCAGCGACGATCACGGCCAGTGCGACGTGGCCGACTGGCGCGAGATCGTCGCGGTGGCGGCCGGTTCCGCCCACACTCTGGGGCTACGCGCGGACGGAACCGTTGCCGCCACCGGAGACAACGAACACGGTCAGTGCGACGTCACCGGGTGGGACGCGATCCGATCACCGGTCCAGCCCCGAGACAGACGCTGAGCGGCCCTCCGTCTTCTCCTCCAGGAACGACAGCATGGCCTGGCCGTCCAGCTTCGCCGCCCGATCGCCGCTGCGCAGGTCGGTCACGTCGTACTCGATCGAGGGCTCGCCGCCCGGGTGAGCGACCGCGACGACGGTGAACTCGTGCCCCGCCCCGTTCCGCCGTGGCAGCGTCTCGGTCGGCGCGGCGTACCCGCGCCCGCCGTTGTCGTCGACAGTGGTCCAGCCGTCCGCGGTGACCTCGACCCGATACCGGTTGCGGGCGGAGGGCAGGCCGGCCAGCTCGAACGTGTGCACCGTGGCGGCCTCCGGGCTGCCGATCGGGTCGGCCCCGGTCACCGTCAGGCGAGCCGTCGTGGCGACGTCGGTCTTCACGCTGACCCGGCTGCCGTCCTCCTGCACCGCGACGACCGTGGGGAAGGCAGCCGCCCGGGAGAGCGACACGGCCGCGGCGGCGTCGATCTTGCCACTGCCCCAGCCGCCGTCCGGTCCGGCCTCGACGGGCCCGTCGGCCCGGGCCGCGCGGCGCAGCACCTGCGCCACCTGGTCCGCGGTCAGCAGCGGCGCGGCCTGAAGCACGAGCGCCGCCACTCCGGCCACGTGCGGCGCCGCCATCGACGTGCCGGCCAGGGTGGCGTGCACGCCCTCGCCGTCGCTCCAGCCGGCCCGGGCCGAGGCGACGAACTCGCCCGGCGCCGCCAGGTCGGGCTTGGCCCGGCCGTCGCGAGTCGGTCCCAGCGAACTGAACCCGGACAGCTTGCCGACCGTGTCCGGGAACTGCGATTTCGTGACGTACGAGCCGACCGTGATGACGTGCCGGGCCGTACCGGGAATGGTGATCGTCCGGGTGGCATCGCGGGCGCCGGGGGCGAACCGGCTCTGCTCCGGCGCACCCGGTCCTCGGCGCACCGTCCGGTCGATCCACGCGTCGTACCGGCCGTCGGTGATGACGGCGGAGCGCAGCACGATGCTCCACCGCCCGGGTTGGATCTGGTCGGCCGTGCCCCGGCGCAGGATCAGTGAGGCCCGCCGGTCGCCCGTGCCGTCCGCGTCGTCGTCGACATCGATGCGGACCCGGTTGCCGGCCCCCGTCTCGAAGGTGTCCGACGCTCCGGGCCGGACGAGTGCCGTGGAGGCGCCACTCGGCGTGGCGATGCCCACCTCGACGTCGTCGCCGCCGCCGAACCACACCTCGACGACGTCGTCGAGATGGTTGCCGCCGACGACATCGAATGGCAGGAAGTGGTCCTCGCCGGGCGACAGCATGCCGCCGGCGTGGATGCCCCACTGCTGCTCGTTGCCGGCCGACTTGACCACGACGAAGCCGGGCTGCCGGCTGAGCTCGTCGATGCGCCGCTCGAGCAGGGAGTCGCCGCAGTGGCCGCCGCTGTTGCTGCCCTGGCTGAGGTTGACCACGACCGGGCGGCCGCCGGCGCGCTGCCGCACGTAGTCGAGCGCGGCGACCACGCGCGGGGACGAGCCGAGCGAGACCCCGTCGGTGTCGAGGGCGACCACGATCAGCTCGGCGTCGGGGGCGATCCCGGTGAACAGGCCGCTGCCGCGCTCGTCGCCGCAGACGATCCCCGCGACGTGCGTGCCGTGGCCGTTCGCGTCCCTGTCGCGGTGCGGGACCACGGTGTGCGGATCGGGCGCCTGAAGGGCTCGCTCGATGTCCGCCCGGCGGTATTCGCGGCCGAACGGCACGCCGCCGCCGGCCTCGGCGTCCGCGGCCTGGTCCCAGAGAGCGATGATGCGGGTGCCGCCGTCGCCCCGGCGGAAACACGGGTGGGTGTAGTCGATCCCGGAGTCGATCACCGCCACGACCACGCCTGTCCCGGTGATCGGGGGTGACCCCTCGTGCAGGACCTGGGCCCGGCATTCCCGGCGCGACCAGTTGAGCTCGGGGAACAACGGGCGTGCGGCCTCGACGCGGGCCACCGCCTCGTTGCCGGCCAGTGCCGGCAACGCCGTCACGGGCAACCGGAGCGGCCGCACCGAACCGGCCGCACTCAACGGGGCGCCGGGCACGGACGCGGCGACGGCGTCGAGGTCTCCCTCCGCCGTCGCTTCGACCAGGACCTCGATGGTGGCGCCGTCGGCTCGGTCGTTCCAGCCGACGCGCTGACCCAGCGGGGCGTCAGCGGCGGCGGCGAACTCCATCCCGGGCCGGTCGGCGAGCTCGTCGATTATCAGGCGTAAGCGCGGATCCAGTGTGGCCATCCTCGGGCCTCCTTCGCCCTATTCCTTTCCGCCACCGCCCTCGCCGAACAGCGGGCGCGACGATTCCAGCCGCCGCACCGCCGCGAGCGCGGCAAGCCGCTTCAGCGCGCTGACATCGGGGACGTGACCCGCCACGACCGTGCCGTCGCCGGACATGAGGGTCAGCCCCGCCGTCTGCAACTGGTGGCGGACGGCGGCGGTGAGGGGTTCGTGCAGAGCGACGAGCACGTCCAGCCGGCCGCCCGGGCCGCCTTCGTCGACGGCGGCCCGGGTCCGTGGGTCCAGCTTGGCCTGCCAGGGCTCGTTCATGAACGGTCATCGACCGGCCGCGCGGGCACCGCCGTCCACCGGCGCCGGTGCCCGCCGGCCGATCACGCGTAGATCAGCACCCGGACCGGGATGTCCTGCACGAAGCCGGGAACGATCCCCGGCACCACGACCGGCTGGCCGTTCGTCCCGGGAATACTGGGGAAGACGAACGGCGGCTCGGTGTCGAGCTGCAGCCACTGCGACGCGTATCCGGCGAACGGCGGCAGGCCCGAGGCCACGCTGCGCACGTCGATGGTGAGCGTGATGTCGAGCAGCCGGGGAGCGCCGTCCGGCGGTGCGGGCACGGCGGGAATGCGCAGCACGTGGAAGTCGACGAAGCCTCCGCCGAAGGTGCCGTTGACCGGGCCGAGATCCGGGCCGTTGGCCACGTCGTTGACGTTCACCGTCTGGCCCCGGATCACGTAGGGCTGGCCGGCCATCACGTCGGCCGCCGACGGGTTGCCCATCGTGAAGGCCAGCGGGGCCGGGTTCCGCCAGATGGCGGCGATCAGGAACGCCCGCTCACCGGCCCGGATGATCCGGTTGGGCCGGAACGGCGGGCCGCCGATCGGCTGGAACGGTCCCACCGCGATCATGTCGAAGAACTGGTAGGGCACGCCACCGAAGACGGCGGTCGGCTCCGTCAGCTCCGAGGTGTCGCCCTGGCTCTGGCCGTTGCGCGCGGCGGAGGTCCTCTGCGTCTGCGCCTGCGACTTGATCTGCTTGATCTGGGCCCGGTAGACGTCGGTGCCCTTCAGAAGTCTCTGGCCGAGGTCCTCGACCGTCTCGTTGATCTCTTCGCGAAGATCCAGCAGTTCCTCGGGTATCTCGAGTCGCTCCGAGAACTTCGTGGTCATCTGGGTCATCTTTGACCTCCAAAACCGGCGTGAAGTCGAAGAGTCACTGCAGCGTCTCGCCCTTCACCCTTCTCGCTCGCAACCACAGATCGCCATGTCCCGCAAGTGTCAGGAACTGCATAGACTTAGGTCAATTGATCTGATAAGACCGCGCACGTTTCCCTGATGTGGCGTTCCCCGCGCATTCGGATGTCACGGTCCACTGGGGCAAAAGACCCGAACGTCCGCGTCATGCCCGAGGCCGTTCGGAGAGGCAGACTCGGGCGGCCCGGCGGGTTTCCGCCGGGCCGCCGCGTTGATCGGTCTTGTCAGGCCGTGCAGGTGAGGGTGGGCGTGGCTGCCGCACCCGAGGCGATGAAACCGAACTCGGCAGATGCGCCCGGGGCGAGGGAGCCGTTCCAGGCGGCGTTGCGGACAGTCGCCGTGGAGCCGTTGACCGACAGGACGCCACCCCAGACCTGGTTGATCGACTGGCCGGAGGCGAGGGTCCAGGAGACCGACCAGGCGCTGATCGCGCCGCCGCCGGCCTTGACGGTGACCTGGCCCTGGAAGCCGCCCTGCCACGAGCTCGACGTCACGTAGGTCGCTCCGCACGCACCGCCCGGCTGGGGAGTCGTCGGTGGCGTGGTCGGCGGAGTCGTCGGAGGTGTGGTCGGTGGAGTTGTCGGCGGGGTGGTGGGGCCGGTGGTCGGCGGGAGCGGCGCGCCGGTGGCGAGGCTGGCGGCCAGGTCGGGCTGGAACGAGCCGGCCGCGTACCGGCAGCCGTCCGCCTCGCCCGGCGGCTTCACCCACAGGAAGGCGTCGATGTTCGCGTCGCCGGTGTCGAGCGTCGGGTAGCGCCCGATCCGCCGGTCGGTGTTGTCGTCGCCGCACCAGTCGCCGGCCGCGCCGCCGTTGCGGCTGGTGTCGATGACCTGGCGCTTGCCGTTGATGCCGCGCCCGGACAGCGCGCTCAGCACCGACCGGCCGAACGCCGTCTCGTTCGCGGTGGACTGGAAGTTCGAGACGTTGGTGTAGAAGCCGTCGGCGTCCGCGACGCCCGCGTTGGCCAGCCGGCCGGCCGTGTCGGCGGCGGAGTTCCACGCGGAGTGGCCGGCGTCCAGGTAGACCTTGGCGCCGGCCGCCTTGAGGGTGCGGGTCGCGGTGGCGAGCGCCTGGCTGCGTGCGGTGATCTCGCCGGCGCTGAGGCAGGTCAGCAGCGCCAGAGAGTCGGGCTCGAGCATGATCAGCGTGGTGCGGCCGCCCAGCCCGCGGGCGATGTTGGTGACCCAGGTCTGGTACTGGTTCAGGTCGGGCGCACCGCCCGCGCTGGCGCCGCCGCAGTCACGGTTCGGGATGCCGTACAAGGTCAGGACCGGCACCTGCCCCGCGCCGGTGGCGGCGCCGACGTAGGTGGAAACCTCGGACTGGACGGTCGAGAGGTTGAAGTTCGACAGCCAGCGCGAGGCGGGCTGGCTGGCGATCCGCGAGCTGATCAGCGGCGTGCGCGAATCGTTGGGATTGGCGGCCACCCAGCGCGCGACGGCGGTGTCGGGGTCGCGGTAGAGGACGCCGGACAGCGTGCCGGCCGAGGCGGTGCCGGCACCGAGCGCGACGGCGGCCGCGGCGGTGGCACACGCGACCGACGCGGCGACGAGGGTCAGTCGTCGCCGACGGTGAGGGGACTGGTGAGGAGGGGAGAGAGGCAAGATGCTTCCTTCCGAAAGGGGGAATCCGGATTTGGGAGCGCTCCCGAACGATAACCCGGCAGGCGGGCGCGGGCAATTGAAGGTTCTCGATCACGGGCGCGGAGCGGATCGTCGATGCTGCGTGACGTCAGTTGACCGGCGGCCGGGTCGCCGGCACGAGTGAAGTGTCGTCCGTTGGCGGTGCCAGGCCGGCGAGATTGCCCGGCGCGGCGATCGGTGTCATGTCCCAGGCTGCCCGGAAGCGCCCGATCATTTCCCAGCCGACCATCGGGTTGAGGGACATGGCGCGGCGGATGCGGGCGAGTGCGTCGAACCCACGGTCGTCTGCGGAAGTGAGAGCCTGCCGCCAGCACGGTGTCGCGTGTCGGGTCCCGGCGAAGAACTCGACGAGCGTCGCGCAATACAAGGCGTAACAGGCAATCTCCCGCACGAGGCGGCGTAGTGCGGCCCGGCTCGACTCATCGGGAGCGTCAGGCGCCGCACTCAGGCACAGACCGGCGATGTCGGCGACGGCGTGCTGGAAGCGCCGGGTGTCGGACACGTGCTCCGCGATGCTGTCGCACCAGAGGATCAGCCGCGACGTGATCGGCTCGGCATCGATCTTGCGGATGGCGGCGGTCACGGCTCCCGCCTTGCCACGAAGCTCGCGTTCCACGAGGCGTGTGGTCACGTCGGCCAGCTTCGGTGACTGTGACGTGTCCGTCGCGAGATCGACCATGGTGCGCGTGGTCCGGATCAGGTCGCGCGGCAGACCACCGGACACGCAGAAACTCAAACCCTTGAACGGCACCGCTATTTCCGTCGTGCGCCGGCTCAGCAGGTCTGAGCTCTCATGGAAGCTGAGGTAGTCGATGCTGATGATCTCGTCGAAGGCGCTGTCGAACACGTCCCGGAAAGGAAGACCGCGCCGTTCGAACGACGCCATCGCATCCTCGGACACCGATACCAGGAAGTGGCAGCCCGGTACGCCGAAGATGCTCTTGATGTCGTTGAGGAACTGCTGCGCACGGGCGTCATTCTCGATCTTGTCGAGCTCGTCGATCCCGATGATCAGGCGAGCCTTCGGGTCTCCGGCCTGATCCTTCGCGATGAGCATGAGGAACTGCCGCACCTCGTCCACGATGTCGGGCAGGTTCTTGGGCTGGCGTACGAAGCCGCTGGCCCGCTTGTGGCCGGACTCCGCGCCGACCGGCAGTTTGATCGTCCCGGTCCACTCTCCCGAGATGCTCTGCTGGAACTGGATCTCGTAGAGCCGGTCGCGGGCGGCGGCCTCCAGCTCGGACACGCCTTCGCCGAGGGTCGGTGGCTTCCGGCTGGGGAAACGGGACCAGGTCTGCGCGGCGAGGGCGAGCGCCACCGCGATGAGGACGGTGGCGAGTGCTTGTCCGGTATTGACGGGGTAGCCGAACGCCGAGAAGGCGAACATGAAAAGACCGCCGATCCCGATTGCCGCGGCGATGGCGAAGGAGGCCAGCTTCGAGCGTGCCGCGACGAGCGCGTCGATCGGATCGGGTGGCGTGACCCGGCCGCCGCTCTGCACGATGACGGTGCGGCAGATCTGCGCGTACAGGTGAAGCAGGAACTCTCGTGGGGAGTACTCGACGGGAGCGGACACGAGGACCCGAAGGCCCGGTTCGGTGCGCTGATGGGCACAGAACGAGCCCAGCACGGTCGACTTGCCCACGCCCCGCGGGCCCGCCACGCCGATGCTGCCGCCCGGCATCGCGTCGATCAGCGCGCGCAGCCGGAGTGTCGCCGACGTGGGGATCTCGTAGAGCGGGTCGAAGGACTGACTGAGTCCTTCTGGCCGCTCGACCACCAGAGCGGTTTCGTAGGAAGGCTCATTGTCGCTGATCAACCGGCGGATGTACGGCACGATCATCTGGTTCTGCAACTGCTCGAGCTGCGCCGTTCGTACGGCGCGGAAGTCCGTCTCGGCCTCGTCGATCAGGGTCAGCCGGCGTCCGGATCGGCTCAGTGCGGCGTTCAGGCCGAGAACGACGGACGCGGCGACGGCGAGAACGGCGTCGGGCTCGGGGATGTCGAGTCGTTTGAGGCCGGTGCCGACATTGAGGCCGGTCAAAAGGGCGGCGAGGGGGAGCCCGATACCGACCACGGGCGCCACGACCGCGACCCGCCGGATCGGGATGCCGCCGACGCGTTCCTTGACGAACCAGTCGGCGTGGTGGCGCGGCCAAAGCGTCTCGGCGGCGACAGCGGCCGAGACAATCGCGATGACCACGACGGCGAATGCCGTCGCGGCGGACTGCTTCTGGGCGACCGGAGAAATCTTGACCGCCGACAACGCCAGGACGGCGGGAAAAGCAGACAAAGCCGCGACCTGGACGAGATAAGCCCGCACCGGGATGCGGCCGAAGAGCTGAGCGAGCGCGACGGCGAGCACCACCGTCGCCAGCCCGCAGGCGGTCCAGAGGCCGACCGGGCTCGCCCACTCGACGCCGTGCGCGCCGGGCTCGGCCACAGCGAACGCCGCGACCCAGACCAGCATGGCTGTCGCCGTCACCAACCGCCGCCATCCGGGCGTGAAGACCCAGAAGTAATCGAGGCCGCCCATCTCCTCGCGAGCCGACCGGGTCGCGGCGAGATGCTCGAGCGCATCGCCGATCGTGTCGAGCTGATCCGCGGCATCGGCACGCAGGTCCGTACGGGACTTGTCGCGCACGTACGTGGCGGTCAACCGAGACGTGGCCAGGTCGTCCTTCGTGCTCTCCAGGCTGCCCGCGAGAGCGTCTTCGAACATGTCGTCGAGGTACGTCGCACGTACGGCGTCGGTCAGATCGCGACGCCGCATCTGGTCGGGTGGCGGCACGGGCCGCCGGGGCGCCGCGAAGATCTGCCGAAACCGGTCCAGAAAATCCATTGCGGGAGGGTTCCACAAGGTAGAGGCAGAAGGGACCGGCCGATCGGCCGACCCGTTACCCCGCGTTACCCTCGGCGCTTGACAGCACCTATGGGGACACTGGCCACAGGAGGGAGCGGCGGGCGGGCGGGCACCAAGGAATGCCGCTCAGTGAGGCGCCGAGGGGTCAGTCGGTGAGCATGTGGGCGAACTCGGCTGGGTCGATGATGGGGATGCCTAGCTTGGCGGCTTTGACGGCCTTTGCCGTGGTGGTCTCTGAGGTGATTAGGGCCGTGGTGGTGGCGGAGACGCTGCCGGTGGCTCGGCCGCCCAGCTGTTCGATGCGTTCGCTCACTGTGGTGCGGGTGTAGCCGGGGACGCTGCCGCTGACCACGTAGGTCCTGCCCTCGAAGGGCTTGTCGCCGGCTGTTTCGGGGACGCTCATGGTGACGCCGGCGGCGGCCAGGCGGTCGATGACGCCGGACATGGCGGCCAGGCCGTCGACGACGTGCTGGGCCTTGATCAGGCCCATCTTGTCGATCTCGGCGATCTCGTCGACGGTGGCGGCGCGCAGCGCGTCCATGGTCTTGAAGCGGGCTGCCAGCCAGCGGCCGACGCTGCGGCCGGTCATGCGGATGCCCAGGCCGGTGATGACGCGGTTGAACGGCTGGCTCTTGCTGCGCTCCAGCGACGCGACGACCTTTGCCGCGTTGAGCTTGCCGAGCTGCACCACGCCGCCCGCCTTGGTGGTGCCCACCGGCAGGTCGGCCAGTTGGTCAGCGGTCAGGTCGTAGAGGTCGGCGACGTCGGTGGCCAGGCCCGCGTTGACCAGGGCGACGCAGAGGGCCTCGCCGGCGCCCTCGACGTCCATGGCCTCGCGGCTGCACCAGTATTCGAGCGCGTTGGTGGCGCTGCACGAGGCGGTGTGGCAGCGCCAGAGCAGGCTGGACTTGTCCCACGGCTCGCCGCACTGGGGGCAGGTCTCGGGCGGCGTCCACGGGGTGAGGCCGTGCGGCTGCTCGCCGATGGGCGCGGTGACCCGCGGGATGACGTCGCCGGCCCGCCACACCGCGACGGTCTGGCCGATGGCGAGGCCCTGCTCCTCGACGAACTTCGGGTTGTGCAGCGTCGCGTAGGTGATCGTGGTGCCGTCGACGAAGACCGGGTCGAGCACGGCGCGCAGCGAGATGCGCCCGGTGCGCCCCACCCGCACCTCGATGTCGCGCAGCACGGTGGAGCCCGTGTCGGCGGGATATTTGAACGCGGCCGCCCAGTAGGGCGTGCGACTGCCGGAGCCGAGCCGCCGGCGCGTCGACTCGAGGTCGGCGGTGAGCACCGCGCCGTCGATCGGGAAGTCGAGGCCGCCGCGCAGCTCGCCGATGCGCGCGATGGCGGCGAGCGCGGCCTCCGCGTCGCCGGCGACCTGGATCTCGCCGGTGGCCAGCCGCCCGGCCACGGGGAAGCCGAGCTCGGCGGCCCGCGCCATGCGCTCGCGGTGGGAGGCGAAGTCGCCGGAGATGTCGTAGGCCGCGAAGGTCATCGGCGCCTCGTAGGCGCGGTCGGCGCTGCGGATGGACCCGGCGACCGCGCCGCGTGAGTTGATGAACGCCTTGCCGCCGGCGGCGACCCGGTTGGCGCCGGCGGCCTCGAAGTCGGCGACGGTCATGTAGACCTCGCCGCGCACCTCGCCCGTCCACGGCGTGCCGAGCCGGGCGGGCAGGCCCGCGATGCCGCGCAGCACCTGGGCGGTGACGTTCTCGCCCGTGCTGCCGTCGCCGCGCAGCGCGGCCAGCGTGAGCCGGCCCGACTCGTAGACCACGCGGATGGCGAGCCCGTCGAGCTTGACCTCGACCAGGCACGGATCGCCGCCGAGGCTCGCGACGAAGGCGCGCACCTCGTCGTCGCCGGTGACCTTGCCGAGCGACATCATCGGCTCGGGATGGCGCACGTCGCCGCCCTCGGACACGCCCGCCGCGACCCGCGTGGTGACGCCGCGGTCGTCCCACTCCGGATGGGCCCGCTTCGCCTCGGCGATCCGGTCGAGCAGCGCGTCGTAGTCGGCGTCGGTCATCAGCACGTCGCCGGTGTCGTAGTAGGACTTGGCGGCGGCCTGGGCCTGGTCGACCGCGGCGGCGAACGCGGCTTCGGTGAGGGCGGTTTCCGTCATGCCGACAACCTACGGCGCCGGTACGACATTTTTCGGCGAGCGCGTGGCGGCAGCCAGTCAAAGGCGCATAAGGCGGTAGAAGCCGATACCGGCGATATAGCCGTATGTCGATGCCTTGCCGGGAAGTGCGTGCGTCGGCAGGCTCAGGTCATTCGGGTCGAAACATACGGGGGTACTCGATCATGCCGGGATTGATTCGGCGCGTGGCCGTCGTGGCCGCGCTCGCCCTGACCGCTGCCGCGATGCCCGTCGCGACCGCCTCGGCCGCGCCGGCCGCTCCCGGGGACGCCAACATCGTCGTCACCTGGGCCGTCAATTCGCACATCGCCGCGTACGACGTCGCGCGCCAGCCGCCGTACATCAACGGCCGGGTCTTCGCCATGGTCCAGGGCGCCGTCTACGACGCGGCCAACGCCGCGGCCGGCAGCCCGTACGAGCCCTATCTGTTGCCCGTGCGCGGCCGGCAGGGCCACTCGCTGGACGCGGCGGTCGCCACCGCCGCGTACCAGGTGCTCCTCTCGATCTTCCCGGCGCAGGCAGCGACGCTGCGCGCGCAGTACGACGAGTCGCTCGCCCCGATCCGCGACGGCAAGGCGAAGCGGGGCGGCATCGCGCTCGGCGAGGAAGCGGCGGCCGCGATGATCGCCTTCCGCCGTGACGACGGCTCCGGCCGCACCGCGACGTGGAACATCGGCACGGCACCGGGCCAGTGGCGGCCCACCCCGCCGGGCTTCGCGCAGGAGGGCGCCCACGTCGCCGACGTCCGGCCGTTCGTCATCCGCAGCGGCGCCGACTTCCGTACGGCCGGACCGCCCGCCCTGGGCAGTGCCGCCTACGCCCGCGAGCTGAACGAGGTGAAGGCGCTCGGCTCGGCCACCAGCACGGTGCGCACCCAGGACCAGACCCAGGCGGCGATCTGGTGGCACGACCGGCACCAGACCGAGTGGGAGATCAAGGCGCAACTCGCCCGTACCCAGCGTCTGAGTCCCTTGGAGACGGCGCGCATGTACGCGATGTCCGACGTGACCCGCGCCGACACGACCATCGCCTGCTTCACCCAGAAGCGCCAGTGGAACTTCTGGCGCCCGGTCACCGCGGTGCAGCTCGCCGACACCGACGGCAACCCGGCCACCACCGCCGACCCGGCGTGGACGCCGCTGCTGATCACGCCGCCGTTCCCCGACTTCACGTCCGGGCACGCCTGCACGACCAGCGCCATCATGACGTCGCTGTGGCGCTTCTTCGGCCGCGACGACATCGCGTTCAGCGCCTACAGCGCCGACTCGGGCACGACGCGGCACTTCACGAGCTTCTCGCAGGCCACCGCGGAGGTTGTCGAGGCGCGCATCTGGGGCGGCGTGCACTACCGAAGCGCCGACGTCCAGGGAGTGCGGCTGGGAGAGCAGGTGGCTCATTACGTCCTGGCACGCGAGTTCCGGCGCCGCTGATCGTCACGCGACGGGCTCGGGGATGGCCGAGGGAACCAGCACGGCCCACCGCCCGCTCCCGAGCCCGGTGTCTCGCTGCCACTCGCCCACGGAGACGATCGCCGCCTCGGAGCCGTCGCTGTAGGCGACGACGATGCGAGTGCCCGGGTCGAGATCCTCGAGCAGGGTCGCGATGGTGACATGCGTGCGGGGCCTGTGCCGATCGAGGCTCGTGGTCGCCCACAGGGAGTCGACCGGCTCGATCTCGAGGCGCACGATGTCGCCGGTGCGGCGCACCCCGGTAACCCGCGCGGCCGCGACCGACGATGTCGCCACGACCAGCGACCGGTCGGGCTTCGTGCCCGCGAGCTTGCTCGCGACGGTTTCCGCGGCCGAGGTCTCCAACTCGTCGGTGAAGTCCTCGACGAGAGAGGCCTTGATGCGGCCCCGCTCCACGCCGAGGTCGGCGAGGCGGTCGACGATCGGTTCCGGCCGGGGATTGACCACATCCACCGCGACATCGCGACCGGCGAGGGCATCGGTCAGCATTCCCGAGGTCACCAGGTCGGTGGGCGGCATCGAATAGCCGATCAACGCCACCCGGCCGGCGCCGCGCAGCGCCTCACCCGCCGAGCGCCAGAGCTCGCGGGTGACCGGGTTGTTGTAGAAGGAGGACTTCGCCGCGGCCGGGGGCACGATGAAGGGACTGCGACCCGGCAGGTCCCGTCGGCGCGCCTCTTCGGGAGCCTCTCGGGCGTTGCCCCAGCCGCCGAGCAGGTGCCAGCGCTGGATCGTGGCACCCGAGCTGTCGCCGGGCACCCAGAACGTGTCGAGCGACCCGTGCAGCTTCAGCAGCCGAAATGATCCCCCACTGGCCCGCCTGGAGGCGGCAGCGTGCAGAGGCGGTACGCCCCTGGCCAGCTGGAAACCCTCCGCAGGGCTGCTGGAGGGCCATGTGGCCAGGAGCGAGTGGGCGACCGTGTGCTCGATCAACGTGTCGTAGTTGAACGTGATGACGTCGGCGGCGCCGGCGTGCATGAGACCGACGAGCCGTCGCAGCCACCAGCTCGGCTCGCCCTTCAGCACCTCGAGCTCGCGTTCCCGGATGATGCCGTGGATCTCGTGGAGGACGCGGAGGAAGAGGCCGTAGTTGGTGGCGTTCTCGTGGTCGAGCAGGTCGGGCTGCGCCTCGGCCAGCCGGGACAGCCAGGCCTCGAAGTAGCCGCCCTTGAACCCCCGCGGCGAGCGGGCCGCCGCCTCCGGGACCCGGGCGCGCACGAGGTTGCCGAGCTCGTCGGTGAGCGGCATCGCGTCGGAGATCGCGTGCGACAGGCCGGCACCCAGGACGAAGACTGTTCTCATCGCGCCTGCTCCCGCAACTCGTCGAAGGCCGCGCGGGCGCCGCCGACGGCGATGAGCAACTCGCCGGCCACCTGACGGATCGCGGTGACTGCCTCGGCGCGGGTGGTTTCGGGGGCCGTGCGCCAGTGGTCGTGCGGGCGGATGCCTTCCTCCGGGTGCGGCTCCTCGATCCGGACGACGGCGTGCAGGCGGACCCGGTCGTCGTCCAGGACCTGAAGGGCGGCGGCCGCGACAAGGGTGGGGCCGCCCGCGGGAAGGCTCTGGACGGTGCAGAAGGAGCCGGTCTCCAGGTGGACCACCTCGCCCGGGACGCCCGGTTGACGGGACCGTTGGCTCTCCGGGACCGCCGTGGTCGACCTGCCGACCGTCACGTCGGTTTTGGGCCACTCGCACGTGACCTCGGCGATCGCCATGAGGGCGTCCATCAGGTCCTGAGCCGGCTCGGTGTACGACTTCTCCGCGGCTTCCCGCAGGTGCGCTGCGCGGACGTTGCACGCGTCCAGGGCGGCGATGCGTTCTTCCACGGTGCCGTCGCGCCGGGGCGGCGCGACGGAGCTGTCGTCCACGAGAGCCACGCGGGGTATGGGCGCCGCGCGCAGCGACCGGCCGGGTCCGAAGAGCTCGAGCACCTCGACGTGCGGGTACGGCTCGAGGGCCGCCCGCAGCACCGGCCGGCGGCTCTTCGGGAAGTCGGCACCCAGGAAGACGCCGGTCAGAGCCGCGCTGATCGGGATCTCGGCGGGCAGCACCGACTGGTCGACGAGGACCAGGCGGTACTCCATCTCGTTGGACCAGTCGCGGTGCTTGCGGAAGAAGATCTGCTCCGCGTTGGCCCGAGCGTAGACGACCGCGGCCGCGTCGACGCCGAACTCGCGGATCTGGCCCAGGTCCATGCCGAGGGTCGGCGTCGCCGCGTGGATGTACTGCACCGGGCCGTGGAACCGGAGAAGCGCTCCGGGCGCGGGAGTGCTCTCGAAGGCGCGGACCAGCGCCTCCTGATCGAACCTCAGGCAGATCCCGGAGTGCCGGCCTCCGTAGTGTGCCCAGGTCGCCAACCGGTTCCAGCCGCGCAGGGCATCGGGATCGAGGACAGGGTCGAGGAACGTCCAGTCCTGGGTGAGGCAGGCCACCTTGGCGTGCAACCGGAGGGACCGGTCGATCTGCGCCCACACCTGCTGGAGGTTGTCGGCGTGGTCGCGGTCGTCGTGGTGAACGGCGATGGCCGGGTAGGCCGGTTTCGACTCCCACGGGTCGTTCGTCGTCTCGAACGGTGACAGCCGCAGCGTGCCGCTGCGCAGGATGCCGAAGATCGCGGCCTCGGCGTTCGTGTAGTGGAAGAGGGCGCCGGTCCGCTGTCGCGGAGCGTTCTCCATCTCCGCGTCGAAGAAGTCGAGGGTCATCGGTCAGCCGTTGTGGGGGCGGCGGGCCACGGTCAGCAGATGCGTCGTCGGCCAGGGGAGCGGGGTGCCGTCGAGGTCGGTCAGGGCGGCGACCGGGGCGATCCGGTTGTCGATCACCCAGTCGTTGCGGATCGGGGCCGACGCCGGGTCGATCTCGAAGCCGGCCTCGGTCAGCAGGGCCGTCCAGTCGGTGAAGCTCAGGCCGCAGAACTGCTCCTGGGTCTCGGAGAGCCAGTTGTCGGTGTAGTCCTTGCGGGTCAGGTAGTCCATGGCCGACGCCTGGTCGAGGCGGACGGTGTCGTCGCCGACCGGGTCGTAGGAGAAGGGGAACGCGAAGTCGACGGCGAACTGGTCGAGGCGGGCGCGGGTCGACAAGCCTTCCACGTACGCCTTGACCTCGGCGGGAGGCAGGCCGGCCAGGTCGGTGCGCGGGGTGGCGGGGTTGGCGCCGTCGTCGCGGGTGAGGCGCAGCAGGACGGGGCGGTCGCGGTCGCCGGGGCCGCAGACGTCGCTGTTGATCCAGACGCCGCCGGGGGCGGTGTGGTCGAAGATGCGGCGGGCGAACTGGAGCACGGCGGCGCGGCGCTCGCCGTACGACCAGATCTCGTGGGTCAGGGCGAAGGTGAGCGTGGTGTCCACCGAGCGGTCGTCGAAGATGGCGCCGCCCAGGACGTTGCGCTGGTAGAAGTAGACGTTCGCGTTGCGGAAGACGCCCTGGTCCTTCTTGTGCAGGCACTCCTGGTAGAGGTGGCGGGCGATCTCGACGCCGATCAGGTCGCTCTCGTGCAGGCCGGGCTCGCGGTCGGCCAGCTCCAGCACGGAGCCGGCGCCGCAACCGATGTCGACGATGCGGCCGGGCTGCACGTACTGGCGTACGGCCGCCCATTTGCGCTCGGCGGCGACGGTGAACGCCTCGACGTAGGTGCGGTAGTCGCGGGTCGCGGTGAGGCCGCCCTCGTCGCCGATGATCGGGTCGTTGATGACGGTGCGGACCGTGTCGACCAGGCGGTAGCGCTCGAAGACGTCGATGGTCGCCGGGTGGGCGAGCTCGCGCCACGTGTCGTCGCCCTGGCTCAGCCGCAGCAGCACGTCCCAGGGCCGTTCCGGCTGGACGGGCAGGGCGGCCTCGGCCCAGGCGATCGGGAAGCCGAGACGCTCGTACAGCTTGACGACCTGAGGGGTGGAGCAGGCGACCAGGGTGTTGCCGGGCGTCAGGTCGAGCCCGGTGGCGACCGCGATGGTCTTGAGCGTCACCTCGGCGAAGGCGTCGGTCGGCGCGGTGTCGAAGATCGGCACGACCACCGACCGGAGCCCGGTGAGCACGCTGAAGCGCTCGATGGCGGCCTCGCGGCGGTGGTACGGGACGGGGTTGCGCTTCGTGTTCTCGTGGTTGGCCGAGGTGACCGCCCAGACGATCGTCGAGCCGTCCTCGGCGAGCCGGAGCAGGTAGTCGGCCTGGAAGCGGGTCAGCAGATGATGCCGGCCGGGGAAGAGAACGAAGGGCGCCACCGTGGTGATCATACGCGGCGGGCGGACGAGGTCCCCTGAACGGATGACCGGCACGCAGCACTGTGGACGGCATCATGGCGTGCATGCGGCGGCGCGTGAAGCAGATCCTCTCCGACATCCGGCAACGACGGCACATCGATCTCTACGCCACCACGCTGGTCGTGCTGGTCTTCGCGGCGTTGCTGATCGTCGGTGCGGACCTTCCGGACAGCGTACGGTGGTCGGTGCTCTTCGCCGGGCTGGGCTTCCTGCTGTTGCGGGCCGCGTTCGCGAACCACCGGGAGGACCGGTTCCTCGACCGCAGCGACTACGACCGCAACCCGATCACCGACGACCTGCGCACCGCGAAGGACGTGTGGATCTTCGCGCCGGTGGGCTCGAACTTCCTCACCGAGGAGCGCTGCGACATCCTCCGCCGGGGGCCGCTCGCGCGCGAGGGCGGCTCGGTGCGGATCGTGGTGCTGAAGCAGTTCGACCCGGGCGACCCGATCTCCGAGCAGCTCGACGCGCTGCTGGACTATCCGGTGCAGACGGCGGCCGATTCGCTGCGCGAGACGCGGGCCCGGCTCGCGGCGATGGCGAAGTGGCAGGTCAAGGGCACGTTCGCGTACGGGGAGATCGGCTTCAACCCGGGCTTCAGCCTGGTCGCGGTGAACCCCCACGCGGCCGGCGGCTTCGCGAACGTGGAGTTCCACGGCTTCCGCAACGACGCCATCCGGTCGCGCATGCACATCCACCTGACCCGCGACGACGGCGCCTGGTACGTGTACTGGCTGGACCAGTTCGAGGCGATCTGGCGTTCGACGGTGACGGACGAGTCGTGACCGCCGTCTTCACCGGGGCCGGCATCAGCGGCGATCAGCCGGCCGCCCTGCCGCGCGGGTTCGGCCTGCGCGACGCGGTTCTGCGGACCATGCACGAGGCCGCCCGGGACGCGCTCGGCCCGCTCGTCACCGGCGAGCAGCTCGAGGAGCTGTGCGGGGCGGCGTACAAGCTGGAAGTGGTCCTCGGCCGGTTGTGGGGGACGGTCGGGCCGGACGCGCTCGACTGCGTCCTGGCGTTGCGGGTGGACGTGCCGAACGAGGCGCACATGCTCTCGGCGCTGCACCTGCTGGGCGGCGGCACGCACGTCACGGTCAACTTCGACGTGGGCATCGAGATCGCGTACGACCTGATCCGCGGCGCCGCCGAGCTGCCACCCGGCACGCCGAGCGACTACCACGACGCGCTGGCGCTGTGGCGCGCCGCCGCACCGCCCGGCTCACCGGCGCTGCGTACCGTCTCGAGCCACGAGGAGTTCGCCGCGTGGGAGGCCCGGGGGAGGCCGGCCGCGCTGCTCAAGGTGCACGGCGGGCTGACCCGCGAGCAGGATTCGCTCGCCGACGTGGTGGTGGTCGACATCGAGGAGCTCGGCCAGCTCACCGCCGAGCGCGCCGCGGCCGTCGACGGCCTGGGCGCGGCTCCCCGGCTGATGATCACCGGCTATTCGGGCGGGGATCCCGACGTGTACGGGCCGCTGCTGGCGGCGGCCGGCCGCACGTCGGCCACCTGGGCCTGCCTGGAGCTGCCGGCGGGTTCCGTGGTGCCCGGCGACGCCCGCGACCACGGCGTCGACCTGGTGCTCGGCCGGCCGCGAGGGCTGGCGGCCACCGCCCTGCGGGAGCTGCTCGGCACGCCGGCGCCGCCGCCCTGGCCGTCGGCCGCGCTGACCGGCGAGGGTTTCCCGGAACGATTCGAGCGCTGGCAGAAGAGCCTGCGCGCCGCACACCCGGCCTCGTCGATCGCCGAGTCGTGGGCGTGGCTGCTCGCGGACCTCGGCGAACTCGACCTGGCCGTGGCCATGTTCGCGAAGCTCGGCTCGACGCTGCGGCACGCGGAGGTCGTCTACAACCGCGCCCGCGGCGACGACCGGGAGGTCGCCCGGCGGATGTTCCGCGAGGTCGGCGCCGCGGCACCGGACGCTGCCACCCGCCTGCACTGCCTGCTGCGGCTCGGCGACATCGCGCGGGGCCGGGCCAACCGCCAGGCACGAGGCGTACGGGTGATGGCGCACCTCGCCGAGTCGTACCTGCGCGCCGTGCAGGTGCTGGCCGCGACCCGCGGGGGACGCCGGCAGCCGGAGGAGGGCGGCGACGCGTACCGGCTCCTCCAGCAGACCTCGCTGCGCCTGCTCGAACAGCTGGCGACGGCCGGGCCGCGCCCCGCGTGGCCGGTGATCGCGGTGTGCTGCGGGGTGGCCGCCCGCTGGGGCGACCGGGCCGCCCGGCTGGTCCGCAACGGCAACCGGCTCGCGCTGATCCGCCAGCACCGGGGCCTGCTGCGCTCCCTGGCCGCGCTGCTCCGGGGCCGTCCGGCGCCGGCGGACGTCCGGGCCGACATGCGCGCGTTGCGGGCCACCTACCGGGCCGCGGATGACCTGCCGGGCGCGGGCAACTGCACGGTCACCCTGGCCGTGCTGGCCCGCGCCGACGGCGACCGGCCCGGCGCCCGGGCCCTGCTCGGCGAGGCGCTGGCCGAATACACGGCGGGGCGTCCCGACGGCCGTCCACTGGCGTCCGGGGAGGCACTGCTGAAGGTGATGAGCCGGCTCGTCGAACGCTAGCCCGTCACAGCCGGATCAGGTCGGCGACCTCCTCGGGCAGGCCGGGTGACGTCATGACATGGCCCATTCCCGGTACGACGTGCAGCGCCGCGCCCGGGATCGCGGCGGCCAGCGCCACGCCGTGCCCGAGCGGATAGACCGGGTCCTGGTCGCCGTGCACGATCGAGGTGGGCGCCGTGATCGACGACAGCGGGGCCAGCAGGCTCGGGTCGTCGAGCCACACGGCCCGGTGATGGTGGGCGGCGGCGGCCGGGTCGGTGGCCCGCGACAGCGCCAGCTCCAGCATGTCCCGGGCGGCCGCCTCGTCGAACGGCCGGACCGGCCCGTTGAAGACCCGGAACAGGGCCACGTCGGACTCCACGCCCGGCGGCAGCCCGGCGGCCAGATGCGCGAGGAACTCCGGCGCCGGCGGCGGCAGGTCGTCCGGGTCGGCGGGCTCCCCGGCCCGCGCCCGGGCGAGCAGCGGCCGCGGATCGTGACCCATCGGCGAGCTGGACATGACCGTCAGGGACCGCACCCGCTCCGGCGCGTGCACGCCGAGCCACTGCGCGATCATGCCGCCCAGCGAGGCCCCGGCCACATGGGCGGACTCCAGCCCATAGCCGTCGAGCACGGCCAGGCAGTCACGGGCCATGTCGCCGATCGTGTAGGGATGAGCGTCGAAGTCGACGACGCTGGACCGCCCGGTGTCCCGATGATCGAACCGGATCACCTGCACGCCCCGCTCGACCAGCCGCCCGACCAGCGCATCGGGGCAGCTGATGCCCTGCGCCGCCGAGCCCATGACCATCAGAACGGCGGGGCGCCCGGGATCCCCGGTCCGCTCGGTCCAGAGCCGCAGCCCTCCGGACGCCACGAACCGCTCCTGCACATCGACCATGGCGGCACGGTAGCGGCCACCCACCGGCGAGCGCCGGTATTTATCCGGGTGACGGCGCCTTCGCTGAGCGTTTGCCGGGCGTTCACCTTCGCGGGCTGCGAGCCCATTCATGATCTTCTAATCTTCCGGTCGACGTCGGACATTGACGAGCGCCGACGCGATCATGGGGGAAACATCGTGCGTGTACGCAGTCATGCGGTCTTCGCCGCGGCCGCGGTCGCGGCCACCGGGCTGGCCGCGGCGCCGGCCCACGGCATCGCCGGGGGAAGCGCGGCCGCGAGCGGCGCCTATCCGTTCGTGGCGCATGTGGCCGTGGGTGACGTCCGGGCCTGCACCGGTGCGCTGGTGGCGGCCTCGTGGGTGGTCACCGCCGCCGAGTGCTTCGGTACGGGGTCCGGCAGCAAGCCGGATCAGGCCACCACCGTGACGATCGGGCGCAGCGCCCTCGGCTCCGGTGCCACCGGCCGGGTTCGGACGGTCACCGGCCTGGTCCGCCACCCGGGCGGCGGGGTCGTGCTCGCGCGGCTCGACGCGGCGGTCACCGACATCGCGCCGGTGGCGATCGCGACCACGGCGCCCGCCGCCGGGGAGACGCTGCGCAGCGCCGGCTACGGGCGTACCGCCACGTCGTGGGTGCCCCGGCAGCTCACGACCGCCGACTTCGCCGTGGACTCGGTCGCGGCCGGGGCGATCGGCCTCGTCCCGGCCGCCGGGTCCAGCGCGTCGACGTGCAAGGGCGACTCGGGTGGGCCGCTGTTCCGGGCCGGCACCACGCCGCAGCTCGTCGCCCTCAACGCCACCTCGTGGCAGGCCGGCTGCCTCGCCGAGACCGAGACCCGGCTGGGCGGCACCGGCACCCGGCTGGACACCGTCGCCGACTGGATCGCGCGCAACACCGCCGACCCGCTGCCCGGCGTGGTGAGCCCGCCGAACACCGGCTTCGAGAGCGGGCTGACCGGCTGGTCGCAGTACGGCACGGGCGGCAACACCGTCTCGACCGAGCGCGCGTACGCGGGCACCCGCTCGGTGAAGATCGTGGACAACACCACCACGTCGGGCAACGGCGTGGAGAGCAGCCGGATGGTGGCCGCGCCGGGCATCCGCTACACCGCGACCGCCTGGGTCAACGCGGTCAACGGCAGCCCGGACCTCTACCTCCGCTTCCTCGACGCGGACGGCGAGCAGATCGCGGCCCCCGCCGCGACGTACGCCGGCACCGCCAACCAGTGGAGCCGGCTCCAGCTCACGGCGTTCGCGCCGGCCGGCACCGAGCAGGTCAGCGTGCTGCTCTACTCGTCGTACGCGGACCTCGGCACCGCCTATGCCGACGCCGTCGAGCTCACCCGCACCCCGGCCGTCCCGCTGACCAACCCGGGCTTCGAAAGCGGCCTGACCGGCTGGACCCAGTACGGCGCCGGCGGCAACAGCGCCTCGGCCGACCGCGCCTACGAGGGGGTCAACGCCGCCAAGGTCGTCGACAGCACCGCCACCAACGGCACCGGCCTGGAGTCGGGCCGGCAGCCCGCCGTCGCCGGGGTCAGCTACACGGTTTCCGCGCGGGTCAACGTCACGAGCGGCAAGCCCGATCTGTATGTGCGCTTCTACAACGCTGCCGGTGATGTGCTGTCCAGTGCGGCGTCGCAAGCGTGGGGCCCGGCGGGTGTCTGGGCGCCGGTCAGCGTCACGCTGACCGCACCGGCCGGCACCGAGCGGGTGGGCGCGCTGTTCTACTCCAACCAGGCGAACACCGGCACGGCGTACTACGACCAGGTGGAGATTCGGCGGACGGCTGACGTCACCGTCGCGGACCACGGTTTCGAGAACGGGCTGGGCGGCTGGACGCAGTGGGGCGCCGGCGGCAACACCGCCTCGACCGACCGTGCCTGGACGGGCACCACCTCGGCCAAGCTCGTGGACACCAGCACCACCACCGCGACCGGCCTGGAGAGCGCGAAGATGCCCGCCACCGCGGGCGTCCGCTACAGCGCGGTCGCCCGGGCGTACGTCGTCTCCGGCACCCCGTCGATCTACCTGCGCTTCCACGACGCGTCGGGTGCCCTGATCACCAGCACCGCCGCCGACTTCACCGGAACGAACGCCACCTGGCAGCCGCTGCGGGTCGCGGCGACCGCGCCGGCCGGCACGGCGCAGGTCTCGGTGCTGCTCTACTCGAAGGCCGCGTCCTCGGGCACGGCCTACGCCGACCACGTCGCGATCCAGTAGCACGGCCCCCGGCGGCCCGGCCTGGTGATCAGGCCGAGCCGCCGGGGAACGCCACGTCGGCCCGCGCAGCAATGCCCGAGGCCACGCCATCGGCTGCTGATGCCGATCGCCGGTCGCAGCGGTCAGGATCCGGCCGCAATGGGCTCTACCGTCGGGGCATCAGTGGCCACGACCTGGAGGAGAGCCGCCATGACCAAGCAGCCCGCGGGCTATACGACCGTCGCGCCGTGGATCGTCACCGATGACACGGGGGCTCTGCTCGACTTCGTGTCGGCGGTGTTCGGCGGGGTCGAGCTGGGGCGGGTGCCGCTCGAGGACGGCAGCATCGGGCATGCCGAGATCAGGGTGGGGGACACGGTCCTGCTCGCCTTCGATCGGCGGGCGGGGTGGCCGGCCACGCCGGCGCTGGTGCGGGTCTTCGTGCCGGACGCCGATGTGGCGATCGAGCGGGCCGTCGCCGCGGGGGCGCGGGTGGTCACCGCGGCCGCCACGCATGCGTTCGGGCAGCGGCGGGCGGGTGCGCGACCCGTTCGGCAACATCTGGTGGATCAGCGCGGTGGTCGAGGACGTCGCGCCGGACGAGGGGATGCGGCGGCTCGCCGAGCCGCGGTTCGCCGAGGCGATGCGGGAGGCGCAGGAAAGCCTGGACCGCGAGCTGAGCGGCACCTGACGGCCGTCATGTCGACGGGTCCCGCGGATTCACGATGTCTTCGCGAACTGGTGGATCCACTCCGTCGTGGCGCGCAGGCCGCCGAAGGTGTAGAAGTGCAGCTTCACCTCGCCGTGGCGGCCGGGGTGGTAGTCGGTGGCGAGGGCGCGCAGCAAGCGGTCCGGCCCGGCGGTGCCGACCAGATCGGTGAGCGACAGCCCGTACCTGCGGGCGATCGAGGCGCTGGTGCCGACGCCGAACCGGGCCGCGTACCGCAACAGCCGCCGCACCCCGGCCGGGCCGGGCACGCCGATCCGGACGGGGCTGTCGATGCCGCGCTCGCGGGCCGCGGCGATCCAGTCGAGGACCGGGTCGGCGTCGAAACCGAACTGCGTGACGATGTCTCCGGCGCGGCCCTGCTTGCGCAGCGCTGCGGTCTTGTCGGTCAGGGCGGGCCACAGCACGTCGTCCGGGATGCCGGGATGGCCCTCGGGGTAGCCGGCGATGCTGACCCGGCGGACGCCGTACCGTTCCAGCGCTCCCGACTCGATGATCGAGAGCGAGTCGGGGTACGGGCCCCGCGGCTCGCGGGGGTCGCCGCCCACGACGAAGAGCTCGTCGGCGGCGCCGGCCTCCCGCAACGCGGCCAGAAACTCGTCGAGCTCCCGGCGCGACGCGACGCGGCGGGCCGGCAGGTGGGGAACGGGAACGAAGCCGCCGCCCTTGACCGCTCGCGCCGCCGCCAGGCGCACGGCCGTGTCCTCGTGGCCGAGGAAGGTCACGTTGATGCGGGTGCCGGGCGGGACGGTGGCGCGGGCGTCCGCCAGCTCGCCGATGTCCTTGCCGGTCATCTCGAGCGAGAAGTCGTCGAGCAGCACGGCACCCCCTCCGGCACTAAATCGAGCTAGTCGCGCGCCGCGAACGCTACCCTGCGCGTCGGGCGGCGGCAATGCTTTGCCGTACGGATAATGCGCCGGTGACCGACACAGCTCTGGCGGACCGCGCCCTCGCCGCGGACGCCGCCTTCGTCGCCGAGGTGACCGCCCTGGTCAACGCCGTCTACGCGGACGCCGAGAAGGGCATCTGGACCGACGGCAGCCCGCGCACCACGCCCGGCGAGGTGGCCTCGATCGTCGAGGCCGGCGAGCTCGCCGTCGCCCGCCTCGCGGGTGGCCTGGCCGGCGTGGTGCGCGTGCAGCAGTTGCTCACCGGGGAGGGCGAGTTCGGCATGCTCGCCGTCGATCCCGCCCATCGGGGCACCGGCGCCGGCCGTGAGCTGGTGGCCTTCGCGGAGGGCTGGGCGCGGGGCCGCGGGCTGCCGACCATGCAGCTGGAGCTGCTCTACCCCACCGCGTGGGAGCACCCGGTCAAGGCGTTCCTGCGCGACTGGTACACCCGCATCGGCTACCGGATCGTGCGCACGGCGGACTTCGCCGAGGCATACCCGGCCCTCGCCCCGCGCGTCGCCACGCCGTGCGACTTCCTCGTCTTCCACAAGACGCTCTAGAAGGGCAGCACGCCGTTCTCGTCCTGGAGGGTGCCGGTCGGGCCGTCCGGGCCGAGCGTGGCCAGGCGTACGACGACAGCGGCGCTCTCCTCCGGGGCGCGCCCGATGCCCCAGGCGGCGGTCATGTCGGTGGCCGTGGGGCCGGGCTCCACCGCGTTGAACTTGATGCCCGGCTGGGACTTCGCGTACTGCACGGTGAGCATGGTGGCCGCCGCCTTGGACGCCGCGTAGAGCGCGAGCGGCAGGCCGGACTCCGGGCGCTCCGGGTTGGTCACGGCCCAGAACGAGCCCATGCTGCTCGACACCGTGACGACCGTGGGGTTCGCCGACTTGCGCAGCAGGGGCAGGGCCGCCTCGGTGACCCGGACGATGCCCACCGCGTTGATGTCGAACGCCTGCAGCGCCTTCGCCCCGTCGACGGGTCCGTCCGCGAGAACGCCCGCGTTGTGCACCAGAACGTCGAGCCGGCCCTCCGCGGCGTCGATTGCCGACAAGGCGTCGCGCACCGAGGCGTCGTCGGTGACGTCCAGCCGGACGAAGCGGGCGCCGATCTCCGCGGCGGCCTTCTCGCCTCGCTCGGGGTCGCGGGCGCCCAGGTAGACGACGTGTCCCGCCTCGGCGAGCTGCTTGGCGGTCGCGAATCCGATGCCCTTGTTGGCACCGGTGATCAATGTGATGGTCATGCCGGGAACGCTAGGCACGGCTCCCCGCACCAGCCAGAGCTCTCCGATGCCAGGGGAACGACAGGACCCCCTCTGTTCCCCGTACGGAGAATTACGCTTGCCCGGTGAGCGAGACGACGAACCCCCTCGGCGCCTTCCTGAGGGCGCGGCGCGAGCTGGTGACGCCGGAGCAGGCGGGCATCCCGGACGTGGGGGTGCGCCGCGTGCCGGGGCTGCGGCGCGAGGAGGTCGCCATGCTCGCCGGCATCAGCGCCGACTACTACCTGCGACTCGAACGGGGCCGCAACCGCAACCCGTCGCTCCAGGTGCTCGAGTCGATCGCCCGCGTGCTGCGGCTCGACGAGGACCACTTCGCCCACCTGCTGACGCTGGTCTCGGAGACGTCCCGGCAGCGCCGGCGCCGGCCGCGCAAGGAGACCCCGCCGCCCGGCGCGCTCAAGCTCCTGGACTCCCTCATCCAGCCGGCGTTCATCGAGGACCGGTACTTCGACATCGTGGCCTCGAACGGGCTCGCCCGAGCGCTGTCGCCGGGCTTCGCCGTGGGCGGCAATCAACTGCGCGCCCTGTTCCTCGACCCGGCCGAGCAGGCGCTGCACCCGGAGTGGGAGAACGTGACGGAGTGCTTCGTCGCCAACCTGCGGCAGGCCGTGGGCAACAACGTCGACGATCCGCGCTTCATCGAGATCACCGGTGAGCTCTCACTGGCGAGCCCCCGATTCCGCCGGCTCTGGGCGCGTCACGAGGTGCGCGGGCAGACCGGCGGCCCGATCCGGATGAACCACCCGCAGGTCGGTGAGCTCACCCTCAACCGGGAGCGGCTGGCCATCAACGGCACCGACGGCCTGATGCTCGTCGTGTTCCACCCGGACGCCGGTTCCGCCGACGCGGAGAAGCTGGCCCTGCTGGCCTCGGCGGGGCTGCCTACCGCTGCGGCGCCGCGCCGGGCGTACCGAGGCTCTGACTCCCGATGACGCGCAGCAGCTCCAGCTGACCGACCGCGTCGGTGCCCGGGCGCGGGGTGAAGACGAGCAGCCGCTGATCCTGCCGGGCCGTGGTGAGCACCTCGCAGTCGAGGTCGAGGACGCCGACCGCGGGGTGCACGATGCGCTTGCGGTCGCTGCGGCGCACGGCCACGTCGTGGCGGTCCCACAGCTCGGCGAACTCGGCGCTGGCGGCGCGCAGGGCCCGGACCAGCTTGTCGGCGAACGGATCCCGCGGGCGCAGGGCGACGGCGGCGCGCAGGTCGGCGACCTGGACCCGGCTCTGGTACTCGTGATCCTCGGGCGGGTAGAGGGCGCGAGCCTCGGGGTCGGTGAACCAGCGGTAGGTGAGGCTGCGGGCCGGGCCGGTGTAGGTGGTCTGCTCGCCGAGCAGCGCGACGGCCATCGCGTTCTGCGCCAGGGTCGCGGCGAGATCCGAGACGATCAGGGCGGGCAGCTCGGTGAACGCGTCCAGCAGCCGGAGCAGCCCGGGGCTGACGTGGTCGTCGCCGCCGTACACCGGCGGGGCGGGATGCCCGGCGAGGTGGAACAGGTGGTCGCGCTCGTCGCGGTTGAGCCGCAGCGCCCGGGCCAGCGCGGTCAGCATCTGCGGCGACGGCTGCGGGCCGCGGGCCTGCTCCAGCCGGATGTAGTAGTCCGGCGACATGCCGGCGAGCTGGGCGACCTCGTGCCGGCGCAGCCCCGGCGTGCGGCGGCGGGCCCCCGCGGGCATGCCGACGTCGGTGGGCTGCAGCAGCTCCCGGCGCCGGCGCAGGAAGCCGGCGAGGTCCTTCTGATCCATGGTGACCAGCATGCGTCAGCGCCGTGGCGGGAGGGAGGGATCGGCGGTACCAGCATCACGAGGTCTCTCCCGGCCCGGCGCCCGGCGGCGCACCGTGGACCGCATGAAGATTCTTGTCACCGGAGCCACCGGAACCGTCGGCGGTCACGTCGCCCGCCAGCTCTCCGGCCGCGGCCACGACATCGTCGCGCTGGTCCGCGACCCCGCCAAGGCCGACCTGCCCGCCGACGTCAGCCTGATCGAGGGAGACCTGACGGACCCGGACGCGGTACGCCGAGCGCTGGACGGCGTCGACCGCGCGTACCTCACCATGGCCGACGACAACGGCGCCGTCTTCGCCAAGATGGCCGGGGAGGCCGGGGTCGAGCACGTGGTGCTGCTGTCCTCGTTCACCGCGGTCACCGAGCTGCCGTCGGGCGCGGCCAACTTCGTCACCGCCCGGCACCGGGCCGGCGAGCGGGCCCTCACCGAGGCCGGCGTGCCCGCGACGTTCCTGCGCGCGGCCGGCTTCGACTACAACATCCTGCTGTGGGTGGCGGGCGCCGCCGACGGCGTGGTGCGCGCCCCGAACGCCGGCGTGAAGCTGCCCGTGGTCGACCCGGCCGACATCGCCGCCGCGGCCGTCGCCGCGCTGACCGCCGCGCACCCGAAGTCCGGCGCCTACTCGATCACCGGCCCGGAGAGCCTGTCGGTCCGCGACCAGATCGCGATCGTCAACCAGGTGCTCGGCCGGTCGTACACCGTGCAAGAGGTCGGCGAGGCCGAGGCGCCCGGCTCCCTTCCCCCGTCCATCCTGGAGACCATGGGCCCCGCCGCCGCGGTGGTCACCCCCGCGGACGGGGTGCGCGTTCTCACCGGCAACCCGCCGCGGCCGTTCGCGGCGTGGGTGGCCGACAACGCCCGGGCGTTCCCGCCGGCGGGGCTCACCGCGGACCGGTGATGCCCTCCGGGCGCACGTGAATGATGTGGATCGGCTCGGTGGCCGGCCCCAGGCGGACGAAATTGTGCTCGGACCAGTTCCAGTGCTCGCCGGTGATCAGGTCGTGGGCGACGAACGAGTCGTGCCAGTCCAGGCCCAGCTCCGGCATGCGCAGATGGATCCACGTGTCGCGGGTGACGTCCGGCTCCAGGTTGGCCACCACCACGATCACGTCGTCGCGGTCGTAGACCCGGCGCGCCTTCGAGAAGACCAGCACGTGGTCGTCGTCGGCGTCGTGGAAGCGCAGATTGCGCAGCCGGTGCAGGGCCGGGTGCGCGCGCCGGATCTCATTGATCAAGGTGAGGTACGGGGCTCCGGTCGTCCCGGCGGCGTCGTGCTCGGCCCAGCGGCGGTCCTTGTACTCGTACTTCTCGTTGTCGATCTGCTCCTCGGCGCCGGGACGCGGCACCCGCTCCATCAACTCGTAGCCGGCGTAGATGCCGTACGAGGGGGAGAGGGTCGCCGCCAGCGCCGCGCGCAGCATCCACGCCTCGGGGCCGCCGCGCTGCATGAACGGCGTGAGGATGTCGTGCGTGGTCGGCCAGAAACTCGGTCGCATGTACGCGGCGGCCGGGCCGGCGAGCTCCGAGCAGTACTCCTCCAGCTCCGGCTTGGTGTGCCGCCAGGCGTAGTACGTGTACGACTGCTGGAAGCCGACCTTCGCGAGCGTGTGCATCATCGCCGGCCGGGTGAACGCCTCGGCCAGCCAGATGACGTCCGGATCGTTGTCGGCGATCAGCCGCTCCCACAGCCACAGCGGCTTCGTGTGCGGATTGTCGACCCGGAAGATGGTGACCCCGTGGTCGAGCCACACCCGGACCACGCGCAGGATCTCGGCGTACAGGCCCTCGGGGTCGTTGTCGAAGTTGAGCGGGTAGATGTCCTGGTACTTCTTCGGCGGATTCTCGGCGTACGCGATCGAGCCGTCGGCGCGGGTCGTGAACCACTCGGGATGAGCGGTGACCCACGGATGGTCGGGCGCGCAGTTGAGCGCCAGGTCCAGCGCGACCTCCAGGCCCAGCTCGCGAGCCCGGGCGACGAAGGCGTCGAAGTCGTCGAACGTGCCCAGGTCCGGATGGATCGCGTCGTGCCCGCCCTCGGCGGAGCCGATCGCGTACGGCGAGCCGGGATCGCCGGGCTCGGCGACCAGCGAGTTGTTGCGGCCCTTGCGGTTCACCCGGCCGATCGGGTGCACCGGCGTCAGATAGACCACGTCGAACCCCATGCCCGCGACGGCGTCGAGGCGCTGGGCGGCGGTCGCGAAGGTGCCGCTCACCCAGCGGCCGGTCTCCTCGTCGAAACGGGCGCCCTCGGAGCGCGGGAACAGCTCGTACCAGGCGCCGTAGAGGGCGCGGTCCCGCTCGACCAGCCACGGCAGATCGGCCGACGGCGAGACGAAGTCCCGCAGCGGCCGCGTCTGCAACTCCCAGCGCACGGCCTCGGAGATGCCGGCGCTCAGCCGCCCCTCCGGCGTCCGCCCGGTGTCCCGCATCGCGGCGACCGCCTCGGCCAGCGGCGTGCACTGCTCCTTGGTACGGGGCACCTCGGCGATCGCCCGCTCCAGAACCCGGGCGCCCTCCTCGAGCATCAACTCGACGTCGACGCCGGCCTCCACCTTGATGACGGCGTCGTGGTGCCAGGTGCCGTACGGATCGGACCAGCCCTCCACCCGGAACGACCAGCGCCCCGCCCGGTCGGCGCTGACCGTGGCCGACCACGCGTCGAGGCCGGCGTTGACCCGCGTCATCGGCAGCGCGTGCTCCTGCCCCAGCGGATCGGTGAGCACGACGGTGGCGTTCACCGCGTCGTGCCCCTCCCGGAAGACCGTGGCGGTGACCTCGAACTCCTCACCGGTCACCGATTTCGCCGGCCGCGTGCCGTGCTCGACGACCGGCCCGACACCGACGACGGGGATGCGCCCGATAGAGCTCGTCATACCGATCGACGCTAAGGGATGCGCGCGGGTTTCGCCCTCCAGCCTGGATTTCGCCGTCTTCGCTCTACATTCGCCGTTTTCGCCCTACATTCGCCGCCGTCTTCGCCCTACATTCGCCTTTTCGCCCTACATTCGTCGTCTTCGCCCTACATGAGCCGGACGAGTCCGTCGACACCGCGCAGGAACGTCTCGGCGACCATGTCGGGGGCGAAGAGGCACCCGGACGCCATCGCGCCGTCCCGCAGCATGACGAAGTGCTGGGCGGCGGCCTCGGCCTTGTCCGCGTCGATGCCCGCCATCAAACCGGTGATCGTCTCGAGGAACCACTGCCGGTGCGCGATGACGGCCTGGTTGACCGGATCGCCGGGATTGGGATATTCGGCCGCCGCGTTGAGGAACGCACACCCCCGAAAGCCCTTCGACCGGATGTCCTCGGCGATCGAGGCGGCGACGGCCCGCACGGCATCGGCCGGCTCGCCGACGGCGGCCGCCCGCACGTGCCGGCGGATCGTCTGGTCGGCCTCCCGCAGATAGGCGAGAACAAGGTCTTCCTTGCTGGGGAAGTGCCGGTAGAACGTGGCCCGCGTGATCCCGGCCTCGGCGATCAGCCGGTCGACCCCGATGGCGTGGATGCCCTGGGTGTAGAAGACCTCTGATGCCTTGCCGAGAAGGCGGTCGCGTGCCTCGGAGTGCGTGGCTGGGGGGCGGGCCATGCCGCCATCGTAATGGACAGAACGTTCGGTCTCGCTAACGGGATCGTTGGCCTCCTCGTTCGGGCTGCTCGCTGTCTGCTCGTCGGGCCGTTCGAGCGGCAGAGCGTTCGGTCTTGCGCGCGACAGCGGCGCTCGCCGGGCAGTTCGAGCGGCAGAGCGTTCGGTCTTACGCGCGAAGCGGCGCTCGCCGGCCGTTCGAGCGACAGAACGTTCGGTCTTGCGCGCGACAGCGGCGCTCGCCGGGCCGTTCGAGCGGCAGAGCGTTCGGTCTTGCGCGCGAAGCGGCGCTCGTCGCGAGTTAGAGAGAAAGAACGTTCTGTCTTGACAACTCCGCGGCGGCGCCTCCATGGTTAGGTAGACAGAACGTTCGTTCTACTTAATGGGGATCCATGACCATCGTTGCCGCACCTGGCATCTCGACGACGGCGTCCGCACTGCGGCGGCTCTACTTCGCTCGCTTCGCGTTCGCGATCGTCTGGGCCGGCGTCATGTTCACGACCGCGAAGCATCTGGGGCCGCTCGCGGTCACGCTGCTCGTGCTCTACCCGCTGGTCGACGTGGCCGCCGCCGTCGTTGACGCTCGCGCGTCGCGTGCTGCCGGGAGGCCGACGCTGCTCTACGTCAACATCGTGGTCAGCCTCGTCGCGGCGGCCGGTCTGGCCTTCGCCGCCGCGTCGGGCATTCCGGCGGTGCTGCGCGTCTGGGGCGCGTGGGCGATCGTGGCCGGGCTCGTGCAGCTCGTCGTGGGCGTCACCCGCCGCGCGATGGGCGGTCAGTGGCCGATGATCGTCAGCGGTGGCATCTCCGTGCTCGCCGGCGGCTCGTTCATCGCGGGTGCCGCGGCGGACGACCCGGCGCTGACCAACGCGATCGGCTACGCCATCCCGGGCGCCATCTTCTTCCTGCTCTCCGCGATCCGCCTCGGCCGCACGGCCACGGCCGCCCGCTCCGGCGGCGCGAAGAGTGGGACCACCGAGGCGAGCAGCGCGAAGACCGGAGCCGCGCAGAGGAGGGCCGCGCAGACCGGCGAAGCGAAGACCGGTGGCGCGCGCACGCAGGGCGCGGAGACTGGCGGTGCGAAGACCGGTGGCGCGCGCACGCAGGGTGAGAAGGCCGGCGGCGCGAAGACCGGTGGCGTGCGCACGCAGGGCGAAGAGACCGGCGGCGCGCGGACCGGTGGCGTGCGGAAGGGCAACTGACATGGCCGGCGCCACGTACGACGTCGTTGTGATCGGGGCTGGACCGGTCGGCGAGAACGTCGCCGCTCGGGTGGTGCGGGGTGGCCTGACCGCGGCCGTTGTGGAGCGGGAGCTGGTCGGGGGCGAATGCTCCTACTGGGCGTGCATGCCGACCAAGGCGTTGCTTCGCGGCGCGGCCGCGCTCCGGGCGGCGCGTCAGGTGCCCGGAGCCCGCGAGGCGGTGACCGGGGAGCTTGATGTGGCTGCCGTGCTGCGCCGCCGGGACGAGTTCGCCTCCTACTGGAAGGACAGCGGGCAGGTGTCCTGGCTCGACTCGGCCGGGATCGCGCTGCACCGCGGTCAGGGGCGGATCGCCGCCGACCGGGTTGTCGAGGTGACCGGGGAGGACGGCACCACGACGTTGCTCACCGCACGGCACGCCGTTGTGGTGGCGACCGGCAGCAGCGCGCTCGTTCCCGACATTCCGGGCCTGCGTGCGGCGGCGCCGTGGACCAGCCGGGAGGCGGCTGCGGCCGGCACCGTTCCGGGGCGGCTCGCCGTCATCGGCGGGGGCGTGGTGGCGTCCGAGATGGCCACCGCGTACGCGGCTCTCGGCTCGAAGGTCACCGTGCTGGCCCGCGACGGTGTGCTGCCGTTCGTGGAGCCGTTCGCCGCCGAGCTGGTCACCGGCTCGTTGCGGGAGGCCGGGGTCTCCGTGCGGTCCGGCGCCGAGGCGGCGTCGGTGACCCGGAACGGCAACGGCACGGTGGTCGTCACGCTCGCCGGCGGAGAGCGGACCGAAGCCGCCGGAGAGCGGACCGAAGCCGGCGGCGAGCGGACCGAAGCCGGCGGAGAGCGGACCCAAGCCGCCGAGAAACGGACCGAACCCGGCGCAGAGCGGATCGAGGCCGACGAACTGCTGGTCGCCGTCGGCCGCACGCCGAACACGGGGGACCTCGGCCTCGACCGGGTCGGCCTGGAGCCCGGTGCCTGGCTGACCGTCGACGACACGTTGCGCGTCCCCGGTGTGGAGTGGCTCTACGCCGCCGGCGACGTCAACGGGCGCGTGCTCCTGACCCACCAGGGCAAATATCAGGCCCGCGCCGTGGGTGACCTCATCGTGGCGCGGGCCGGGGGTGAGCCGGTGGCCACGCCGCCGAGCGTGCCGTACCCCCAAGTGATCTTCACTGATCCGGAGGTCGCGTCGGTGGGGATGACCGCGGCCGCCGCCGAGGCCGCCGGTCTGCGCGTCCGCGTCGTCGACCACGACCTGGCCGCCGTCGCCGGGGCGGCCCTGCACGCCGACGGCTACCGGGGGCGCGCCCGCATGGTCGTCGACGAGGACCGGCGGGTGATCGTGGGCGTCACGTTCGCCGGGCCGGACGTCGCGGAGCTGTTGCACGCCGCGACGATCGCGGTGGCCGGCGAGGTTCCGCTGGATCGGCTGTGGCACGCCGTTCCCGCGTACCCCACGGTGAGCGAGGTCTGGCTGCGCCTGCTGGAGGCGTACGGCCTCTGAGGTCAGCCGTGCAGCGCCGGGCGGTAGACCAGCTCCTGCATGCGGCCGTCGAGGGTGCGGGTCTCGAGCAGCTCGAGGTCGAAGTCGGCGGCGCCCCGGAAGATCGGGTCGGCGCCCGTGCGGCCCGTGATCACCGGGAAGACGGTCACCTGGACGCGGTCGACCAGGCCGGCGGCCATCAGCGCCCGGTTCATCGAGAGGCTGCCGTGCGAGCGCAGCGGCACCTCGGACTCCTCCTTGAGCCGGGCGACCACGTCGACCGCGTCGCCGCTCGCGACGGTGGCGTCCGGCCAGTCGAGCGGGCCCCGCAGGGTCGACGACACCACCGTCGCCGGCAGGTTGCGCATGCGGGTGACCCAGGGGTCGAAGACCGCCTTGTCCTCGCCGGAGGCGAGCAGCTCCGTGAAGATCCGGTAGGTGGTCGCGCCGAAGACCATCCGCTGGTCCTGGTCGTAGAGGGCGAGGCGGTGATCGAGCAGTTCGGGGCCCTGCTTGCCCCAGTAGCCGCCCCAGTCGCCGCCGGCGGCGCCGAAGCCGTCGAGGCTGGTGAAGACGTCGAAGGTGTAGGTGGCGGTCATGGTGGTCTCCTCTCAGATGTACGAGGTGGACCCGGCACGGCGGCGAAACTCATCGGAGACCTCCCAGATGCGCCGGGCGTCCTCCTCGCCGCGCAGCCGTGAGTAGAGGGCTTGCTCAGCGGGCGGGCCGGACAGGTGCTGGAAGCCGCTCGGGCCGTACAGGACGCCACCGCGCGCGTCCGGGGACGTGGCGGCGTACAGGGCGGGCAGCGCGGCGGTCGCGGGTGTGCCGAACAGGATGCCGCGGCTGCCGAGCGCCCGGATCAGGCGGCCGCCGGCGGTGGCCCGGGGGCGGCCCACCTCGGGCCGGGCCTGGAGCAGGTTCGTGGCGGCGACGCCGGGGTGCGCGAGGCTGCTGGTGATGCCCCAGCCGCCGGCCCGGCTGCGGCGGTCCAGTTCCAGGCCGCACAGGCCCATGGCGATCTTCGATTGGCTGTACGCGCGCATGCCGTCGTACGACCGCTCCCAGTTGAGGTCGTCCCAGTTGACGGCGTTCGCGTCGGCGGCGATGCTGATCTGCGAGACCACCCGGGCGCGGCCGGCCCGCAGCAGGGGCATCAGGTGGGCGATCAGCGCGAAGTGACCCAGGTGGTTGATGCCGAACTGGAGCTCGAACCCGTCGGCGGTGGTCTGCCGGTCGGGCGGGGTCATCACGCCGGCGTTGTTGATCAGGAGGTGGATCGGCCGGTTCTCGGCGGCCAGCTCGGCGCCGAGCGCGGCCACCGACTCCAGCGACGACAGGTCCAGCCGCCGAGGGGACAGGGCGGCTCGCGGGTGCTCCCGCCGGATCGCCGCGATCGCCGCCTCGCCCTTGCGCTCGTTCCGTACCGGCATGACGACCTCGGCCCCCGCGGCCGCGAGGCGCGTCGCCAGGCTCAGCCCGACGCCGTCGCTGGCGCCGGTGACCACGGCCAGCTTTCCGGTGAGGTCGGGCACGGTGATGTCCTGCTGCTTGCGTCCCATCCGCGGCTCCTGTCCCGAGACGATGTATGTGCTGCTTCGAGGCTGGGCCGGAACCGGGACGACATCCACGGCCTGGCAATCCCTGGATGCGGTCCGCCGCCGGCGGTAGAACTACAGGCGTGATCGATCGAGCCGGGCTTGCCGAGTTCCTCCGCCGCCGCCGGGAGTCGTTGCAGCCCGAGGACGTGGGCCTGCCGCGCGGGCAGCGGCGCCGGACCGCGGGCCTGCGCCGCGAGGAGGTGGCCGTGCTGTGCCACATCTCCACCGACTACTACAGCCGGCTCGAACGCGAGCGCGGCCCGCACCCGTCCGAGCAGATGATCGCCTCGATCGCGCAGGGCCTGCACCTCTCCCTCGACGAGCGCGACCACCTGTTCCGGCTCGCCGGCCACCATCCGCCCCCGCGCGGCGCGGCCGGCGAGCACATCGGCCCGGGCCTGCTGCGCATCCTCGACCGGCTCGCCGACACCCCGGCCGAGGTGGTCACCGAGCTCGGCGAGACCCTGCGGCAGACCCCGCTCGGGGTGGCGCTGACCGGCGACCTGACCCGCTACACGGGCCCGGCCCGCAGCATCGGCTACCGGTGGTTCACCGACCCGGCCTGCCGCGCGCTCTATCACCCGGACGACCACGCGCTGCACTCGCGCGTCTTCGCCTCCGGCCTGCGCCGGGTGGTCACCCTGCGCGGTCCCGGCTCGCGGGCCGCCCACCTGCAAAACCTGCTTCTCGAACGGAGTGCGGAGTTCCGCGCCGTGTGGAACGAGCACGAGATCGGCGTCGGATACCAGCACACCAAGCGCTTCGTGCACCCGGAGGTCGGCGACCTGGAGCTGACCTGCCAGTCGCTGCTCGACCCCGAGCAGTCGCACGCGCTGCTCGTCTACACCGCCGCGCCCGGCAGCGAGAGCCACGAGAAGCTTCAGCTGCTCTCGGTGATCGGGGCGCAGACCGTGGGGGTCAGCTGAGCTCGGCGAGCCCGGTCAGCAGCCGGTCCACGTCCTCCTCGGTGTTGTAGTGGTAGAGGCTCGCGCGCACCGCGCCGCCGCTGTCGCGCAGGCCGGCGGCCTCGAAGTACTCGACCGCGTAGTAGTCGCCGTGCGAGACGCAGACACCCCGGTCGCCGAGGGCCCGGGCGACCTCGGCCGGTGCGTGGCCGGCGACGCGGAACGAGACGGTCGGGCAGCGGTCGGCGGGTGCGGGGCAGACGGTGACCGTGCCGATCGCGGCCAGCCCGGCCAGCAGCCGGTCGAGCAGTCTGCTCTCGTGCTCGGCGGCCGCGGTCATGCTCGCGAGCAGACGGGAACGGCGGTCGCCGTCAGCGGGGAGAAGACCGGCGAGGTGGTCGACGGCAGCGGTGATGCCGGCGAGCAGCTCGAAGCTGAGCGTGCCGTACTCGAAACGGTCCGGGACGCCGGCGGGGGAGGGGATCAGCTTGGCCGGGTGCAGCGGCTCCCACACGGCCGGGTCGGCGACGACGGCGGCGTAGTGCGGTCCCGACCACTTGTAGGCGCTGGTGACGTAGAAGTCGGCGCCGAGGGCGGCCACGTCGGTCGGGCGGTGCGCGGTGGCGTGCACGCCGTCCACGTAGACCAGGGCGCCGGCCGCGTGCGCGAGGTCGGCGATCGCGCGGACCGCCGGGACGGTGCCGACGGCGTTGCTGGCCGCGGTCACCGCGACCAGGCGGGTGCGCGGGCCGATCAGCTCCCGGTACTGCGCGACGTCCAGCCCGCCGGTGTCCGGGTCGATCTCGGCCCACCGCACGGCCGCGCCGGTCTGCACCCAGGGGCGGACGTTGGCGTCGTGGTCGAGCCGGGACAGCACCACCTCGTCGCCCGGCGCCCATCGCTCCGCGAGCGCGCGGGACACCAGATAGGTCAGCGCGGTGGCGCTCGGCCCGAACACCACGCCCGCCGGGTCGCCGCCGACCAGATCGGCGACCGCGGCGCGGGCGGCGGCGACGATCTCGCCGGAGCGGCGGGCCGGCTCGTGGGCGGTGCCACGGTTGGACACCGCGGCGCGCATCGCCCCGGCGATCGCGTCGATCACCGGGGCGGCGGGCTGCGTGCCACCCGCGCCGTCGAGCTGGGCGAACCCCTCGGCGAGCGCGGGATGACCGGATCGGATGCGGGAGACGTCGAAGATCATGCACCGATCAGAACACGCGGGTGCTCATCGCTCTCAGTTGGCGTCCTCCGGCAGGTTGATGCTGGCGTAGGAGCCGAAGGTCGTCGACTTCCAGGCCTGTGACGGAGACGGGAAGCCGCCGTTCGGGTTGGCGGCCGAGGTGAACATGGCGAGGCTGCCGTCGGCGTAGCCGTACAGGGCGGTCAGGTCGTCGCGGCCGTCGCCGTTGAAGTCGCCGGCGGTGAACCGGGTGCGGTCCCAGGAGCCCCACGACGTGCTGGTGGTCTTCCACGAGCTGAAGGCGTTGTTGAAGCTGCCGTCGGCCTTGGCGGTCCAGGTGAGCATGGCGAGGTCGCCGCTGGAGTAGTTGTAGAAGCCGGCCACGTCCGTACGGCCGTCGCCGTTGAAGTCGCCGGCGGCGATCCGCAGCCGCTTCGGGTCACCCCAGTACGGCGTCGGCGGCGCGTACCAGACCCGCTGGTCCTCGCCGAAGCCGCCGGACGCGGTGGCGGTCCACGTGTAGATGCCGACGCCCGCGTCCGCGTAGCCGTAGAAGGAGCCGATGTCGTCGCGGCCGTCGCCGTTGAAGTCGCCGCTGAACAGCTTCATCCGGCCGATCTCGCCCCAGTACGGCGACGGGGCGTTGTACCACTTCGCGGACGGGCTGCCGAACGTGCCGGCCGCGCTCGCGGTCCAGACGAACAGGCGGATGCCGTGGTCCGCGTAGTTGTAGAAGCCGGCGATGTCCGTACGGCCGTCGCCGTTGTAGTCGCCGCTGGTCATGAGCATCCGGCCGTACGAGCCGAACGAGGTGCTCGTCCACGAGCGCACCCCGGCGGAGCAGGTGCCGTCCGGCTTGGTGAGGAACGTGTCGAGCGTCAGGACGTTCTCGGTCGTGCTGTTGAGCACCGCCTGGTCGATGATGCCGTCGCCGTCGAAGTCGCCGCGGAAGGACTTCATCGCGGCGCTGTTGTAGAGGCCGGCCGCCGTGGTGCAGCCGCCGCGCGCGGTCATCGCGCCGTTGGCGGCGGTGGTGAAGGTGAACGGCCCGACGGCGCCGGAGGCGTAGCTGTAGACCATGGTCACGTCGGCGCGGTGGTCCTCGGCCAGCCCGCCGGGCACGAAGCCGCCGATCCAGCCGGCGAGGTCGTCGACGCGGGTCTCGACCGCCTCGCGGCGGGTCTCGTCCGACCCGGCGCAGCCGCCCTGCCAGGACGTGTGGTGGATGGCCACGAGCGTGGTGACGCCGTTGCTCTCGCGCAGCGCCGGCCCGCCCGCGTCGCCCTTGCAGAGCCCGGCCTGGCCGGCGTCGGCACCGGCCACGTCCAGGACGCCGGCGCCCACCGCGCTCACCGCGAACGGCGCGCTGTGCAGATGGTCGGGCACCCACTCGGTGGCGGTGCGCCCGTATCCGGACATCCGCAGCACCTCGCCGGCCGCCGGCGCGGTGGTGCCGAGCGCGACCGGCGCGATCGCGGTCGGCCGGTCGAGCTTGACCAGCACCACGTCACGATCCGGGTGGGGCACCAGGCGGGCCGCCGCACGCACCTGGCCCGTGGTGCCGGTCAGGTCGGCCCGGCCGAGGGTCACGGTGGTCGGCACCGCGGGCCGGCCGGCGGCGGGCGCCGCGCCGAAGCACGCCTTGGCGGTGATCACCCACTGTGGGTCGATGAGCGCGCCGGTGCAGGCCTGTCCGGCGCCGCGCTGGCCCACAGCGAGGTGCGCGATGAACGTGTCGGTCCCCTCGGCCGTCAGCGAGCCGCCCGTGACGCCCAGCGCCGGGGCGCTGCCCGCGAGCCCGATGGCGACGGCCGTGGCGGCCAGCCCGGCCATCAACCCCTTGTTTCTGTTGTTCAGCAACTGTCCGTGCCCCCGTTTATCGAATGTCGTCGTTGCAAAAGATCGACTCTTTATAGGGCAGTTTCGATGTGCCGTCGACCCCGTGACGTCGCGTGATTGAGAAATGCGGCATATGCCGGTATGGCACCGGGAGTTTGCCGGACGGTGACGGCGGACGCAGTTTTTCTGTCGTACCAGGCGGGTATGCTGCTCGCACGGTGCTGGCCGGCCGTCGATATGACGGGTGGCCTGGCGGGGGATACGCCACTGTGGGTAGTTGCCGCGACGCGGGGCGACACCGGCGCGCCGGACGGCCATGGGGAGGTCGCAGTGCAGGTTCTCGCGGGGCGTTATCGGCTGGGCGAGGCCCTCGGCCAGGGCGGCAGCGCGGTGGTCCACTACGGGTTCGACACCACCCTCAAGAGGCCCGTCGCCGTCAAGATCTTCGATCACGCCGCGGCCGACGTCCTGCGCGAGGCCCGCACCTCGGCCGGGCTGAGCCACCCCAACATCGCCCAGGTGTACGACTACGGCGAGGTCACCGACGGCCCCGAGCGCACCCCGTACCTGGTGATGGAGTTCGTCGACGGCGAGACGCTCGCCGACCGGCTGGCCCGCACCGGCGCGCTGCGGTGGCGCCAGGCCGCCGAGATCTGCGCCGAGACCGCCTCCGCGCTGGCCGCCGCCCACGCGCAGAGCCTGGTCCACCGCGACGTCAACCCGCGCAACATCATGCTGACCCCCGACGGCGTCAAGGTGCTCGACTTCGGCATCGCCGCGGCCGCGGGCCAGAACAGCGTCGACACCCGCGGCGGGCTGTGGGGCAGCCCGGCCCACCTGGCGCCCGAGCAGCTCCGCGGCGAGCCGACCTTCCCCGCCGCCGACGTGTACGCGCTGGGCCTGCTCCTGTTCGAATGCCTCACCGGATCGCGGGCGTGGCCGGGCGTCAGCCTCAACGACGTGCTCGCCACCCGGCACGGCCGACCCGCGCCGCGCCTGCCGCGCGTCTCCGGCCTGCCCCGCGACATCGTCCGCCTCTACGAGGCCTGCACGGCCGAGGATCCCGCGGAGCGCCCCACGGCCGCCGCCGTCGCCGAGACCTTCCGCCGTGTCGCCGGCCCCACGCCGCTCACCCGCCCGGCGCGGTCCTCGGTGCCGCAGCTGCGCGCCGCCACCCACAGCGCGCCGGCCGCCGCCGCGCCGGCACCGGCCGGCAAGCCGCGGCGGTCCCGCCGCCGCGCCACCGTCATGGCGTCCGCCGCGGTCCTCACCGCCGTGATGAGCATCCTCGGCGTCCAGCTGGCCAACGGCGCCGACACCCCCGGCGGCCGCAAGGCCGAGGCCGCCGTCGAGGGCACCCCGCCGCCCGCGACCGCGCCGGCGCCCGGCAGCCCGTCGCCGTCGACCTCGCCGACCACCGCGCAGGTCCAGGACACCACCGAGGCCCACACGGTCCGCGTGCGGAGGACGACCGAGGCGCCGCCCAAGAAGCCGGCCGCCAAGCCCACCACCACGCGGCCTCCGGCCTCCGAGCAGCCGGAGGACCCGACCCCCTCGGCGACTCCGGACGACACCCCGTCGCCCACCGACGACCCGACCACCGAGCCGACGGACGAGCCGACCGACGACCCCACCGAGCCGACGGACGACCCCACCGAGCCGACCGACGAGCCGACGGAGCCCACCGAGGAGCCGACCGGGACCACCCCGCCGGCCACCACCGAGCCGGGCGCCTGAGCGCGTCTTTTCGCCGCCAGCGAACGCTGGAAGATCGCGGGCCGCCGCGAGGTTGAGCGCCACATACTCAACTTTTCGGAGGTCCGGGTGGCAACCAAGCGTCTTCCCGTGTTGTTCCTTGACGACATCGTCCTGCTCCCGGGCATGGTCGTGCCGGTCGAGCTGGACGAGCCGGCCCAGGCCGCCGTCGACGCGGCCCGCACCTCGGCCGGTTCCGAGCTGCTCATCGCCCCGCGGCTCGAGGACCGCTACGCGTCGCACGGCGTCGTGGCGAGCGTCCAGCAGGTCGGCAAGTCCCGCAGCGGTTCGCCCGCCGCCGTGCTGCGCACCGGTGTGCGCGCCCGCATCGGCAGCGGCGTGACCGGTCCGGGCGCGGCGCTGTGGGTCGAGGCCGAGCCGGTCGCTCCCGGCGCGCCGTCCGAGCACGTCCGCGAGCTGGCCGCCGAGTACAAGCAGCTGGTCGTCTCGGTGCTCCAGCGCCGGGAGGCGTGGCAGGTCATCGACTCGGTCAGCGCCATCGACGACCCGGGCGACCTGGCCGACACGGCCGGCTGGGCGCCGTACCTGTCCAACGACCGCAAGCGCGAGCTGCTCGAGACGCCCGACGTCGAGACCCGGCTGCGGCAGCTGATCGAGTGGACCCGCGACTTCCTGGCGGAGTCCGAGGTCAGCGACAAGATCGAGAGCGACGTCCGCGAGTCGGTCGAGAAGCGCAACCGCGAATACCTGCTGCGCGAGCAGCTCAAGGCGATCCGCAAGGAGCTCGGCGAGGACTCCGCCGACGGCAACGACGACTACCGCGCCCGGGTGGAGGGCGCCGACCTGCCCGAGGCCGTCCGCGAGGCCGCCCTGCGCGAGGTCGGCAAGCTGGAGCGCGCCGGCGACCAGAACCCGGAGGCGGGCTGGATCCGCACCTGGCTCGACACCGTGCTCGACATGCCGTGGGGCGTGCGCACCGACGACAACACCGACCTGAGCGCCGCCCGCGCGGTGCTCGACGCCGACCACCACGGGCTCGACGAGGTCAAGGAGCGCATCGTCGAATACCTCGGCGTGCGCGCCCGCCGCGAGTCGCGCGGCCTCGAGGTCGTGGGCGGCCGTGGCTCCGGCGCGGTGATCCTGCTGGCCGGCCCGCCCGGAGTCGGCAAGACGTCGCTCGGCGAGTCGGTCGCCCGCACGCTCGGCCGCAAGTTCGTCCGGGTCGCCCTGGGCGGCGTGCGCGACGAGGCGGAGATCCGCGGCCACCGCCGCACGTACGTCGGCGCGCTGCCCGGACGCATCGTGCGCGCCATCCGCGAGGCCGGCTCGATGAACCCGGTCGTCCTGCTCGACGAGGTCGACAAGGTCGGCAGCGACTACCGCGGCGACCCCGCGGCGGCCCTGCTCGAGGTGCTCGACCCGGCGCAGAACCACACGTTCCGCGACCACTACCTCGACCTCGACCTGGACCTGTCGGACGTGCTGTTCATCGCGACCGCGAACGTCCTCGACACGATCCCGCAGGCGCTGTTCGACCGGATGGAGCTCATCTCGATCGACGGCTACACCGAGAGCGACAAGGTCGCCATCGCCCGCGACTTCCTGGTGCCCCGGCAGCTCTCCCGGGCCGCGCTGTCGGAGGACGAGGTGACGGTCACCGAGGAGGCGCTGCGCGAGATCGCCGCGAACTACACCCGCGAGGCGGGCGTACGGTCCTTCGAGCGGCTGCTCGCCAAGGCGTTCCGCAAGGCCGCGCTCGGCGACCTGCCCGCCACCATCGGCGCCGCCGACCTCAAGGACCTGATCGGCCGGCCGCGGTTCACTCCCGAGTCGTCCGAGCGCACGGCCGTCCCCGGCGTGGCCACCGGCCTGGCCGTGACCGGGATGGGCGGTGACGTGCTCTACATCGAGGCGTCGCTGCTGCCCGGCGACAAGGGCGGGCTGTCGGTCACCGGCCAGCTCGGCGACGTGATGAAGGAGTCGGCGCAGATCGCGCTCTCCTACGTGCGGGCGCACGCCGAGGAGCTCGGCATCTCGCCGGAGCAGCTCGACCACCCGATCCACCTGCACGTGCCCGCGGGCGCGGTGCCCAAGGACGGGCCGTCGGCGGGCGTCACGATGACGACCGCCCTGGTCTCGCTGCTGCTCGGCCGCAACGTGCGCGCCGAGGTGGGCATGACCGGCGAGGTCTCGCTGACCGGCCGCGTGCTGCCGATCGGCGGCGTGAAGCAGAAGCTGCTCGCCGCGCAGCGGGCCGGCCTCACCGAGGTCTACCTGCCCCGGCGCAACGAGCCCGACCTCGACGACGTGCCCGCCGACGTGCTGGCCGCGCTGACCGTCCACATCGTCGCCGACGTCCGCGAGATCCTGAGCACGGCCCTGGAGCCGATCTCCGCCGGCGTGGTCACGGCGGCCTGAGGCCCGCCGGACGAAATCGAGCCGCCCGGGAGGAGTTTCCTCCCGGGCGGCTCGCCGCCTCTTGCCGAAAACGTTTTCGTGGGGGAGTCTCACTGTCATCCGTCAGCACCGATCGTCGTGGGGTGAGGTGCGCGCCAACGCATAGATGTTTATCGATCTATGGAGGTCCCGTGAGACTCGTGAGAACACTGGCCGCCGCGCTTCTGGCGCTCGCTCTGCTGCCGTCCGCGGCGCAGGCCGCGCCCGCGACGTGGAGCCCGCCGGCCAACCTGGTCACCCCGCTCGCCCAGGTGTGGCAGCACCAGGAGCAGACCTACAACAACGGCAACCTGTACGCGTTCCGCAACTACGGCTGGGACCAGGTCATGGCCAACCGCGGTTACCTCAACTACTGCGTACGGTGGGACTCCTCCGCGACGGTGACCGCCGCCCAGCGCGACCAGATCCACGCCGCCCTCGGCCGCCAGCACAAGAAGTGGATGGACGAGCTGGTCGGGCACAACGCCTGGCCGTACGCGGACGTGCCGGCCCGGGTCGTCGGCTGGGCCGTGCGCGACCGGTCGCAGCTCCAGTGGACCGACACCTCGGTGGACATCTACGTCAACGACATCCGCGAGAACGCGCCGCAGTGCTCGGTGCCGTGCGGCCGGTTCTTCAATCAGAACGGGCAGTACCCGAACTGCCCCGGCGGCTACGCCCGTCATTACGACCAGTCGCTGTGGCTGACCGACGGCTTCGGCGGCGGCGCCGGCGGTGACTGGGGCCAGCGTGTCGGCCGCGAGTACTTCATGAACAGCATCAACGCGGCGAACATGCACATCCTGCTGCACGAGATCGGCCATACCTGGGGCCTCGACGACTTCTACGACTGGACTCCCACCGGTGTGGGCGGCTTCCTCATGAAGGCCGGCAGCGCCGCGCAGATCACCGAGTTCGACGCGTGGATGTTCCGCGACTGGTGGCGGCACCTCAAGAATCGCTACGGGTACTGACAGACCTTGTCCGGTGGTGCCACTCTGTCCACGGTGGCACCACCACGGGGAGGTAACCGGTGACTACGCGTGATGCCGAGCGCTCGATCGTCGTACTGGAGACGTCGGAGGTGCCGGCCGCGAAGCGGATCGCGGCCGACCACGGCGTGCGGGCGGAGGAGGTGCCCCGGCTCGGCGTCGAGCCGGTCACCACGGCCACCCTGGTCATCGTGGGCGCGGCCGCCGCGGTGGCGACCGTGTCGCATCTGCTCGATCAGCGCAAGGGCGGGCAGGTGGTCGACCTGCGGCCCGGTGCGCCCCGGACGATCTACCGTACGCCCGAGGTGGTCTACGGCACGGTGGTGATCGTGGCCGAGGACGGCAGCGCCACCGTGGAGGTCAAGGAGCCGCAGGGCATGTTCGGCCAGGTCGTGTCGGCGCTGACCGAGATCGCCTCCGGCGGGCCGGAGGGCGCCGACGTGGTGGCCCGCGCGATCGAGGCGCGATTCGGCGACGACGTCGAGGTGACGCCGGCCGAGCGCACCCGACGGGGCGGTGACCGGTGAACGGCCACGACGACGCCCGCTGGTTCCTCGACCAGCTCAGGACCGCGACCGCCCTCAAGCTGGGCACGGCGCCCGCGGGCACCGCCGACCCGCAGTTGGTGCGTTCTCTGCGTGACCGGCTGCTGCGCGAGAGCATCAGCCCCGCCCAGCGCACCGACCCCGAGATGATCGACGCCTTCGCGCGGCACAGCGAACGGATGACCACGACGACGCAGGACGACTCGTTCTCGGAGATGTTCACCCAGATGCTGACGGTCCTCGAGCGCACTGTCGCCGAGCAGAACCCGGAGGTCGACCTCGTCCCGCTTCGGCCCCTCGTCGGCCACCTCCAGACCGGTCACCTCAACGCCGTCACCATGCGCGTGCCGGTTACCTCGGCGCACCTGGTGCTCGTCGAGGACCAGATGCCCCTGTTCGCCAACAAGCTGAGCAAGGCCTTCGCGTGGGCCGTCCCCCGCGAGAAGGAGAGCGACGGCCTGCACCACTTCCAGTTCGGCGCCGACCCGGTACGGGCGCGGCTGGACGCCGACCCGGCCATCGCCGAGCGCTTCGGGGAGATCGTTCTCCACTACGCGGTGTACGGCGCCCTCGGCAACACCGCACACCATCTGCTGCCCAACGGCTGGTTCAACTTCGCGTCCCTGCTGCGCGACGGCCTCGAGTACTTCGTGCTCGGCCACGAGTATGCCCACGTGCTCTGCAACCACCTGGACGGCGCCGAGAGCCGACGCGGCGTCCTGCCCGTCGAGGAGGTGGAGGCGATCGCCTGGTCCTGGCGGCAGGAGCTGGACGCCGACCTGCTGGGCACCATGATGGCGATCAACGCGATGCGCGCGGAGGGCGTCGACACGACGACCGCGTTCATGGGGGTCAGCCTCTTCTTCGACACCATGGACGTCCTCGACCGGGCGGTGTCGCTGCTGCTCACCGGCAGCGAGCAGTCGCACCAGGTGGGTTCACACCCGCCGTCCGCCCTCCGCAAGGAACACCTCGCCCAGCAGCTCGCCAAGGGCCCGCTGCGCGACGTCCTGGGCGTCGGCGAGATCGTGGGCGAGGTGGTCGAGTCGCTCTGGCAGCGCGCCCGCCCTCAGGTGCTGGCGATGCACCGCCGCGGCGCCCGCCCGGCCCCGATGTGGCACACGATCGCGAAGGAGACCGGGCGGCCTTCGGCCTGACGGCCGAAGGCCCTCCCGTCAGTCGTCCTGGTGACGGGCGACCCTGATCTTCTTGGCGATCAGCGCCACGTCGCTCGCCGGCTGGACGATCTCGAAGTGCATCTCGTCGCGGCGCCCGCGGTAGTCGCCGCCCCAGCGCACGGTGCCGTCGCAGAAGGCGAGGATCTTGCGGATCGCGATGATCTCCTTGGCCGTGAAGGTGCCCTTGGCGCCCAGCGGATGGGCCGGCGCGTTGAGGTCGATCGCGGTGCCCGAGGCGTGGTTGGAGAGCTTCGACGAGCCGCGGATGACGCGGTACGCGTACCCCCAGCACTGCTTGGGGCGAAGCGGCTCGACCGTGCGATGGAACTGCTCGGCCACGTAGAGCAGGACGGTGGCGACGTCGCCGCGGCGGACGCCCTGCGGGAGCTTGACGGTGGTGCCCGGCACCGGTGACTTGTCGAGACCGCCGAACTCCTCCGGCTTCCCGGCCACCCAACCGTTCTGGCTGTGCGGCATGGCTGTTCTCCTCTCCTCAGACGAGGCGCTTGGCGAAGTTGGTGGTCAGTTCGCGCATGGCGACCAGGGAGTCCTTGGTGAGCAGCCATGCGTACTCCTTCTCCCAGCCGATGCTGTTCCAGGCCAGGTAGACCCTCGGCGGGAGGTCGAGCAGACTGTTGCTCGCCTCGTAGCGGTCGAAGACCGTGTCGAGCCAGTCGGACTCGCGGCGGATGGTGGCGGCGCGCAGCTTGTCGGGGCCCATGAGGCCGCGCTCGCCGAGGCCGTAGGTCACGTTCTGACCGGCCTTGAGGCGGGGCCGGACGATCTCGTCGAACCAGCGGACGTATCCGGGGTGCTCGGGCAGGATCAGGTTGGTCGGGAAGGCGCCGTTGTGCTCGTTCTTGCCGGAGTAGACGTCGCAGAGGTATTCGTCGGCTTCGACCCGCTTCCAGGGGCCCGGGTTCTTGCCCGCCACGCCGTTCGGGCGCCATTGGTAGGCCATCGCGCAGTACGCCACGCGGGCGCCCGGCCAGCCGGCCTTGATCTCCTTGCGGGCCCGCTCGAACACGGCTTCGAAGGTGGGGCCGTCGAGGCGGTCCTTCCCGCCCTCGGGCTCGTGGTGCACGATGACGCCGACCTGCGGGTGCTCGGCCAGCCACTCGCCGATCTCGCGATGCACGCCGGTCCACTTGCCCGCCGCCACTTCGTGGGGCGACGGCTTGAAGGACACGTAGGCGCCACCCTTGCCCCAGCGCTCGGCCAGTTTCTCGATGCGCTTGAGCACCTTGGCCGGCTCTTCCCCCGGCTTCAGCGGCGGAATGAACTCCCGCCCGACGGCGGCCGCCGGGAAGCGTTCCTTGGTCTTGGCGACGGGCACATCGTCGTCCTCGTGGACACCGACGGACACCGTGCGACGGCTGATGAGTCTGATCGTTTCGACTGCCATGGCCTTCTCCTTTTCGTGAAATATCCGGATCTCCGGACTGCTCAAGAATCGGCCACGGTGACCCCTCGGGGCATCAGCCTGCCTGCGTAATCGCACGGTCGCGGTCGTACGTCAGGTGCTGTACTCGGCCGAACGGACGAGTGCGGCGGCGGAACGGCACGGCCGCCCGCGATTCCGGCAACAATGCCAGCATGAACAGCGACATAACTGACTATCCGGTCATCGTCTCGGTCCACCCCGATGAGGGAATGGACGACCTGCCACACACCGGGATCACGTGGGGCACCCTCGTCGATCCGGGCCTGGCGCTGCTCGCCGCGCCGCCACCCGACCGCGCCGCCGCACTGTCCCGGCCGATGCGCCTGCTGGCCGGGCCGTACGAGCCGAGCCGCGGCACCGTGCTGGACGCGCCGGTCGCGCAGACCTTTCAGCTGCGCAGCCCGCGCGGCCGTTCGTACCTGGCGATGCGGGCGGACCTGAGCGACTGGGCGCTGCCCGGCGGACCGCCCTGGTCACCCGGCGCCGACGACCCCTTCGACGACGACGCGGCGGAGCTCGCCGACCGGCTCCTGCGCGGCTGCCCGGCGCCGAGCGAGAGCTGGTTCGACCGCTCCGGCAAGGCGCGGGCCGGGCAGGGCGCGCCGCCGTACCCCTATCCGTTCCCGATCCGGCCGCTCGGCGAGTCCGATGTGGAGCCGGAGGCGCCGGCGGTGCGGCGACGGCGCAAGAAGCCGATGTGGGTCAAGATCCTGTCGTACGCGGTCGGGCGTGACGGGCGATGACACCGACGCTCGGGCCGCGTGTGCGCCCGCTGGTGCCCGGTCTCGCCTGGCTCGCCGACCTCGTGCTGTGGCTGGCCGAGGGCGCGGCGACGCCGGTCGCCGTACCCCTGCTCTCCGCCCTGGTCTGCGCGACCCTGTTCGCCCGCGCCGCCCACCCCGTCGCGGTCCTCGCCGTCCACCTCGGATGGTCGGTCTGCGTCGCGCAGATCTGGCATGCGAGTCCGCTGGTGGGTCTGCTGGTGGCCCTGTACGCGGTCGCGGCCGGCCGGTCGCTGCGCCTGTCGGTGTGCGGGATGCTGCTGACCGCGGCAGCCCTCGCTGCTCAGCTGGAGATCTGGAGCGAGCCGTTGGAGAGTGCCCTCTTCGAGCTGCTCGCCGTCGCCCTGGCCGCCGGTGGGGCGTGGGCGCTGGGCCGCCGCAACATCACCCTGCGGGCCGAGGCGGCCGCGGCCGCGCTGCGCGTCGAACGGCTGCGCATCGCCCGGGACCTGCACGACATCGTCTCGCACGCGCTCAGCGGCATCGTCGTGCAGGCGGCCGGCGCCAAGGCGGTCCTCTCCCTCGACCCGGGCCTCGCCGAACGGGGGCTGTCGGCCATCGAGAGCACCGGCGCGCAGGCGATGGACGAGATGCACCGCATGCTCGGGCTGCTGCGCTCGGCCGGCGGTGACGACGCCACGTGGCTGAACCGGCAGCCCGGCCTGGCGAACGTCGGCGCCCTGCTGGACTGGGCCCGCGACAACGGGCTGGTGCCGACCACGGTGGTGGACGGCGAACCCGGCCGGCTCGACGACAGCACCAGCCTGGCCGCCTACCGCGTCGTGCAGGAGGCGCTGACGAACACGCTCAAGCACGCCGGTCCCGGCACGGCGGTGACGCTGCGGCTGTCGTGGGGCGACACCGACCTGACGGTCAGCGTTGAGAATCATCTGGGCCGGCCGCTGCGCGCCGGCGGCCGGTTGCGGCAGGGCGGCGGCTATGGCCTGACCGGGCTGCGCGAACGGGTCACCACCGTGGGCGGCGCCTTCGAGAGCCGGGCGCTCGACGACGGGTTCCTGGTGTCCGCCCGGCTGCCGCTGGCGCGCCGGCTCGACCGGGAACCCGTCGGAGGGCCGGTCCGATGATCACCGTGCTGCTCGTCGACGACGAGCCCCTGGTCCGGGCCGGCGTCGCCATGCTGCTCACCAAGGAGACCGACATCGAGATCGTGGCCGAGGCGGACAACGGCCTCGAGGCCATCGACCTGACCCGCCGGCACCGGCCCGACATCGTCCTCATGGACCTCAACATGTCGGACATGGACGGTGCCACGGCGACCCGGGAGCTGACCGGCGCCGGCCTGTTCCCCGACGACCCGTACCGCCCCCGCGTCCTCGTGCTGACCACCTTTCTGCAGAACGAGAAGGTGGACGAGGCCCTGCGCGCCGGAGCGTCCGGATACCTGGTCAAGCACGGCCTGCGCAACGGCTCCGCCGAACACCTGGCGGCCGGCATCCGCGAGCTCGCCGCCGGCGGGCACTACCTGCACCCCGCGATCACGGGCGGCGTGATCGCCGCCGCGACCGCCGCGCCGCCCGACCCGGCCCGGCGAGCGCCCAGCGTCCTCGACCGCCTCACGTCACGCGAGCGCGAGATCCTCAAGAACATGGCCTTCGGCTACGAGAACGGCGAGATCGCCGCGCGCCTCTTCCTGTCGCAGGCCACGGTACGCACCCACGTCAGCCGCATCATCATGAAGCTCGGCGTGCACGGCCGCACCCAGGCGGTCGTCACCGCGTACCAGAACCGCCTGGTCGCCCCCGGCCCGCCGGACTGACCCCAGCCTCTCGGCCGCGCGTCTGAAAGGACGGGTTTCGCGGGTCGTCGTTGTGCACGACGATGTCGGCGTGGCCGGCCGGGCGGGCGGTGGCGAAGTAGAGCCGCTGGGAAGGGATGTAGCGCTCGCGCCAGCGTCGTTCGATGGCGGCGCGGGAGGACGTGTCGCGCTCGCGGATCAGGGCGCGGGACACGGTCCGCTCGAGCTCGGTGGACACGAGGACGCGCAGCTCCCACCGGTCGATCAGCTCGGGGCGCAGCAGGAAGACGCCGTCGACGAGCAACACGGCGTCGGCCGGGGCGATCGTGAGCGGCGGGGACATCGTCGGCAAGCGTGGTCTTGCCCGCGGCGGGCGGCCCGTCGACGGCCACGCGCACCGGGTGGGTGACGGCGACGGACCCGACCGCCTCGGCCAGGTGGGCCAGCAACTGATCTCTCATCGCAGATACCTCACCTCCGGGAACTTACGGCTCGGCCCGTCGAGCAGGCGCTGAGGGCGGCCGCGCAGGTGCTCGTCGAAGAAGGCGAGCGGGTAAGCCCGGTCGATGCGCACCGCGCGGGCCGGGGCGAGCGTGCCGATCCAGCCGTGCAGCTCCTCGTCGGTCATGCCGGCCACGCGGGCCAGCTGGGGCATCAAAACCTGGAGATCGTTGTACGACGAGTGGACCGCGCCGTCGGCCCGCACGTCGAGGCGCCAGCCGGTCAGCTGCGACGACCAGAAGCGGGCGACGGCCGGCTCGGTGGCCTTGGTGAACTCGGCGGTCATCATCATGAACGGCCGGTCGATCCGCCCCTCCATGAGCGGCAGCATGGGCCCGTCGATGGCCAGGCCGGCGCGCACCCGCCGGTCGGCGAGCATCACGCGGGCGGTGGCCGTCGCGCCTTTGGACCAGCCGGCCATGCCCACGCGGTGCGGGTCGACGGCGCCCGCGAGCCCGGCCGGCAGGTCGCCGAGGCGGTCGAGCACGAACCGGACGTCGAGGGCGAAGTCCTCCGGATACAGCGACTCCTCGGTGGGGACGACCACCCGGCCGTCGGGCAGCCGGCTGTACGCGTCGCCGAGGTGATCGATCGCCACCACCGCGTACCCGTGGCTGGCCAGCTCCTGCACCATGATCGTGTTGCTGCCTCGATGGTCGCCCGCGCCGTGCGAGAACACGATCAGGGGCAGACGGTGCGCGGCGCGCCGCACCGGAGCGCCGAGGCGCCCGGCCGTGAGCGGCGCGCGAACGACGTCCGGGTCGTAGCCGGCGTCGGCCAGGTAGCGCCGCAGCACGGCGGGGTCCATCCAGGACGCTCGCCGGTGGGAGCCGGTGTCGCGCGCCGGATACCAGGCGGCGGCCATGAGCTCGCGGTGGCCCGGCTCGCCGGTGAACGGATCGGGTCGCGACCGGTCGACGAGGTGCAGCGGCACCGTGCCGATCGGGTAGGGGCCGGTGGGCTCGGGCAGCGTGAGGCGGGGCGGCGCCGCCAGGGCGGGGCCGGCGGCGCCGGTCGAGACAGCGGCGGCGGACAGCGTTGTGGTGAGCAGACGTCTGCGGGTGATCGGCATGGCATCCTCTCCGGTTGTCTATACACTGAAGGTATACGCAGAGGGGATAGTTGTCGACACCCTTCCCGGACCGGTCGGAGAGTCATAGGCTTCGATGCACGAGCACACGCCGAGGAGGGTTCATGAGGCTTGTGGGCAGGGTGGCGCTGGCGTTGGCCGTGGCGGTGGGGCTGATCGGCCCCGCGACCGCGGCCTCGGCGGGGGAGGGGCACAAGCGGTTGAGCGTGCTGGTCTTCTCGAAGACGGCGGCGTTCCGGCACGACTCCATCCCGGCCGGGGTGGCCGCGATCCGGCAGCTCGGCGCCCGCAACCACTTCCGGGTCGACGCGACCGAGGACGCCGCGGCCTTCACCGACGCGAACCTCGCCCGCTACGACGCGGTGGTGTGGCTGAGCACCACCGGCGACGTGCTCGACGACGCGCAGCAGGCCGCCTTCGAGCGCTACATCCGCGCCGGCGGCGGCTACGCGGGCATCCACGCCGCCTCGGACACCGAATACGACTGGGCCTGGTACGGCGGTCTGGTCGGCGCGTACTTCCGCGACCACCCGGGGTCGGTCAACCCGCAGTTCCAGGTCGCCACGGTGCACGTCTTCGGCCGTGACACCGCGGCCACCCGGCCGCTGCCGCGTCACTGGGAGCGCGAGGAGGAGTGGTACAACTTCCGCACCAACCCGCGGCACACCGTGCGGGTGCTGGCCGAAGTGGACGAGCGCACCTATGACGCCCGCGGCTACAGCGAGCCCGGCGGCTCGCCCGGCATGGGCCGGCACCACCCCATCTCGTGGTGCCAGCCGTACGACGGCGGCCGCGCCTTCTACACCGCCATGGGACACAAGGCCGAGTACTTCTCCGACCCGCTGCTGCTGGCCCACATCCTCGGCGGCATCCGCATGGCGGCCGGCGACGCCCGCTTCCCGTGCGGCCGCGAGGACTGAGCGGCAGTCAGCGGCGGAGGGCGAGCAGGCTCTCGGCCGTCTCGGCGATGGTGTCCTCGATGGGGCGCGCCTTCCAGCCGAGCACGCGCTCGGCCTTCGCCGAGGTGGCGTCGAGGTCGCGGCCCAAGATCGCCCGCAGCGAGCCCAGCTGCGGGTTGACTCGGGCCAGCCCCCGCGCGACGAACAACGGCATCTCCCGCGTCGGCACCTTCGCCGCCCGTTCGCCGAGCCGGTCGCGCAGGATCGCGGCGACGTCGCGCATCCACAGGCTGTGCCCGGCCGTGGCGATGAACCGTTCGCCCGCCGCGGCCGGTGACGTCATCGCGAGCAGGTGCAGCGAGGCCACGTCGCGGACGTCGACGTAGCCGGTGGCGAACGGCAGCAGCGCCGGCATGCTCCCGTCGAGCATGCGGGCGAGCGCGCCGAGCGACGGCGAGTAGTCCGGGCCGAGGACGGGGCCGAGCACGGCGGTCGGGTTGACCGTGGCCAGTTCGAGGCCGCGGCCCTCACCGTTGACGAAGTCCCAGGCGGCCCGCTCGGCCAGCGTCTTGCTTTTCTGGTACGGCGCGATGCGGGCGCCGGCGTTCGTCCAGTCCCGCTCGGTGAACGGGGTGTCGCGCGGCGCGTGCCCGTACGCGATCGCGCCGATGGCCGACGTCATCACCACGCGCCGCACGCCCGCGTCGCGGGCCGCGCGCAGCACCCGCAGCGTGCCGTCGACGGCCGGGCGGACCATCTCGTCGTCGTGGCGCGGCACCCGGGTCAGCGTGGGCGACGCGATGTGCAGCACGTAGTCGCAGCCCGCCGCGGCCTCCCGCCAGCCCTCGTCGTCCCGCAGGTCGGCGCGCACCACGCGCAGGCGCGCGTCGTCCTCGCCCGCCCGCCGCAGCGTCGCCCGCACCTGCGGCTCGCGTGCCAGGTCGCGCACGGTGGCGCGCACCGTGTGCCCGGCGCCGAGCAGCGCCAGGGCGCACCAGCCGCCGATGTAGCCGGACCCGCCGGTCACCAGAACGTCAGCCATCTCCGCCTCCAAGGGGTGTCTGCCCTGACGTTACCGGAGAGGTCTCCGCTTAGGCAACAGGAACCGGAGATATCTCCGCTTCAGCTTCGGAGGCCGTCCAGGATCAACGTCAGCATGGGTTGCGCCCGGTCCGGCGCGGCCCGCCAGAGGGCGCCCGTGAGCTGGAGGAAGTCGCCGGGCTCGGCGTCGTCGCGGAAGCTGCCGTCGCGCTTGCCGGCGTCCAGCAGCTCGCTGATCGCCGCGATCACCGGGCCGTAGGTCTGCTCAGTGATCGACTTGTGGGCGTCCGGGCTGAGGGCGGCGCCGAGCGCGTGCTTCGCGCGCATGGCGTCCACGAGGGTGGTCGTCCATGCCCGCAGCGCCTCCCGGGGCGCCAGGGTGGCGAGCAACTCGGGCACCGAGCCGATGAGCCGGTCGACCTCCTCCTGGTAGATCTCCAGGATGAGCGCCTCGCGCGACGGGTAGTTGCGGTAGAGCGTGCCGGCGCCGACCCCCGCCCGCTGCGCGATCTGGTTCATCGACGCGTCGCCGTCCTCGGCGAAGGCCTGGCGGGCGGCCGCCAGGATGCGAGCCCTGTTCTCCCGGGCGTCCGCGCGGACCATGGCCCCTCCTGGTTATCCGGAGAGATCTCCGGCACTGTAGTGGAGACCCCTCCACAAGACCTTAGAGGAGCACCATGCGCTACCTCAAACTCGGCGCCACCGGCCTCGACGTGTCGCCCGTGGCCGGCTGACCCGCGCCTGGGAACGCGGCGGCTGGGGACTCGACGCAAGGATCGGCCGGATCACGCGAGAGCACGGCGAGGTGCAGCGCCCCGCCGCCGCCGTCCGTGGTGATCCCCATCGAGGGAGGAGTGGTGCGCAGTGCGGTAGGCGGTCTCTGCCCTATTGGCTGCCTTGATGCGGCAGGATCTCCTGGTTGTCGTGGAGATGCCCGCACGCCCGTCGGCGGTCAGGGCGAAGCCGTGCAGCTGCTGCAGCCCCATTGAGGTGATCGGATCGTCGATGGCTGCGGGCGAGTCCTCGACCCAGGGACGGGCGCGATCGAAGGTCTCGGCTCGGTCGCACCGGCCGTCGAGCAGGTCGCGCCACCATGCCGCCACCTCCGCGCGGGAAGGTGGCGTCACCGGCTTGTGTGCCGACCCGTCCTGCGGGTCCCAGAGGGTCAGGCCGTGCTCGGTTGCCAACTCCCGGATGAGCCTGATCGCTGGATCGCTGCGTTCGCCGAAGCTCAGGCTCATGAACACGTGGTCGATGCCGACATCCAGCGGCGTCGACATCCACGGGCTGTCGTCCGAGTACGAGTGCGGCGGATGGTCCGGGAACCGTGCCCGCAACCGCTCGTAGAAGGCGACGATCCGTTCGTCGAGCTCGCCTTCGACATGGACGCGGGATTGGCAACGGTCGACCATCGCGGCGACCTCGGAAACGTCGGTCCACCCGTCGATCGCCACAACGGCGAGGTCAAAACTCAACCGGATCGTCTCCCGTTCCGCGGTCAGCTTGATCAAGGGATCCCACCCTACGGCTCCGCGGCCTCGGCGGCCCCGGCCGTGGCAATCTGGCAGAGCCGCGCCACCGGCGTCTGGGGAAACCCATTGACACGGGCCGGAGGCTGGAGGGGTGCAGACCCATGGGGAACGTGCGCTGGCCTACCGTCCCGGCGACGGCGACCTGTTGATGCTCGCCGGGCCGCCGGCCGCGGCCGGGCCTCCGCCGGCGGGGGTCGAGGTGGTCGTGCTCGGCGAGGACGCGCCGGCGGCGCTGCTGCGGGAAAATCTCGAGGTCAACGAACGAGGTTTCGACCCGGCGGCGCCGGAGGTGAGCGAGGCGCAGGCGGAGGCCTTCCGGCCGCAGATGCGCGGCGCGCGGACGGTGACCGTGCGGGTGGGCGGCACCGCGGTCGCCGGGGGGATGATGCTGCCGATCAGGGACGGTGTCACCGAACTGGCCGGCATCGCCACGCTCGCCGCGCACCGCCGGCGCGGATACGGGCGGATCGCCACCGAGGCGCTGGCGCGGGTGGCGGGGGAGCTGGGCGCCGAGGTCGTCGTCGTGAGCACCGACAACCCGGCTGCGCGGCGGCTCTATCTCGCCATGGGCTTCACGCCGGTGCGTGTGTCGTGAGTGCCGAGCGGACCGCGTCGGGGGCCGGCATGATGCGGGCGCTGGAGGGGCATGCCGCACGGCCGCTTTTCGACGATCCGCTGGCCGAGCGGTTCCTGAGTGGGTGGCCGGCGGTCGTGGCTCGCCACCGGGTGCTGCGGAGTGTCTTCCTGCGCCTGCTGGAGCGGGTGGGGCCGGGCTTCTACGGCGCGGTCGTGTGCCGTACCCGGGCGATCGACGAGGCGTGCCGGGAAGCGCTCGCGGAAGGCGTCACGCAGGTGGTGATCCTCGGGGCGGGGATGGACACGCGTCCCTATCGCTTGGCCGGGATGGGGGCGGCGCGCGTGTGGGAGCTGGACCTGCCCGCCGTGCAGCGGATGAAGAAGTCCGCGGTGCTGCGGGTGCTGGGCCGGCTGCCCGAGCACGTGCGGTACGCGCCGATCGACCTCGCCGGGCAGCGTCCGGGCGACGTGGCCGCGATCGACCGGGACCGTCCCACGCTGCTGCTCTGTGAGGCGGTGACCATGTATCTGCCGCGGGACGCCGTCGACTCCGTGCTCGCGTACGCGGCGAGCCTGCCGGCGGGCAGCCGGTTCGTGCTGACCTACATGCCGCGTGCGGTCGCCGAGGATCCCCGCAATGCCGCCTGGGCGCGCCGGCTGCGGTGGCGCACCGCCTTCGAGCCGGCCGAGCTGGCCCGCGTCCTGGACGGGCACGGCCTGGAGCCGTTGGCCGATCTGGGTGGCGAGGACTACCGGGCCTGGCTCTCCGGGCGCGACCTGCCGGTCTTCGGCGGCGAGCGGGTGGCCGTGTTCAGGCGGAGATCCCCGCGTACGTGAGCCAGCGCTCCCGTGGCGACAACCGCAGCCGTACCTTGCTCGGGTCGACACAGCCGAGCGCCGGCAACCGTTCCCGGATACGCAGCTGGGCCGCCTCGGTGGCGTCGGTCAGCAGGCGCTGCACAGCCGCGTGGTCGCGGTGCTCCTGGGAGAGCATGACGATCAGCTTCGCGCGCCCGCGTACGACATCGCCTCGGCACAACCGCGACTGGGCATAGGCGATCTCGCACCGCCGGGTGTGTGGCCGCAGGGCGGCCTGGGCCTCCGCCAGCAGCGCCGGGGTGTCGACGGTGCGGTGCGGGAGCTGCCACCACAACCAGATGGGGTACGGCACCCGGCCGGTGATCGTGGCGCCGGTCTGCTGGCTCGACGGCGGGTACGAGCAGCGCATGGCCGGGCTGATCGCCACCTTCCAATCCGCGATCGGGCTCTCCCCGGACGGCCCCGCCTCGTCGAGCCGGTGGCCGGTGCACTCGCCCAGCCTCGGCAGCGCGTCGAGCCAGCCGCCCGACCACTGCGGCAACGTCCCCGGCACGTCCGCGGCGACCGGCAGCACCAGGTTGATGAACGTCGTCTTGCGCATGCTGGAGATGGACGCGGCCAGCACCCCGATGCCGCGGCTGCGCAGCGCGCCCACCGCCGCCGCGGTCGTGCCGGCGCGGGAGGGGCCGACGACGGTCGCGATGACCGCGCGCCTCGGGGTCTGCGGCGGCGCCTCGGGGAACAGCCTGTTGCGCGCCTGGCGGTGGCGCTCCCGGTCGAATCCGCGGATCGTGAACCATTCGCCGCGCACCCGGTTGAGGCGCTGGTCGTCGAGCTTGAGGCCGAAACCGTACTCCTCGGCGAGCGCGGCCAGCTCGGTCTCGAAGTCGAGCCTCGTACCGGACATGGCGGGATCCACCCCGACCGAGAACCGCAGGCACGGCCCGATCGCGTCGCGCAGCCGCTCGTTGGACCCGTCGCCGCGCTCGGACCGGGTCGTCTGCGGGACCGGCGCGACCGGCGCGTGCAGGTGCAGCACCGGCACGTCGCGTTCGGCGGCCAGCCCGGTGAGCCGTTCGATGATCAGCGCCTGCATGAGCGCCTCGCGGTAGGTGGGCGACCAGTGCGCGGTGCCGAGCGTGATGATGACCTCGACCTTGCGGGTGGACTGGTTGAGGAAGCCCGGATTGGGCACGGCGTGCCCGGTGTACGTGTAGGTCTCGCCGCGCTCCTCCTGGCCGACGAGGCCGACCTGCACCCGGCCGCTGAACGCCGACATCGCCGACGGCCAGGTCGACGTCGAGACCGACAGCCCGGCGGCGGAGAAGTGGCAGAAGTCGGTGGGCCAGGCGTTCGGGTCCTTGTCCGGGTCGGCGAGCGACGCCGGCAGCGAGCCGTTGGCCGCGCTGTGGGTGAGCGTGAACTCCACGGAGGAGAAGTGGGTGCCGGCCGCCTCCGCCGCGATCCGGGCCAGCTCGGACGACTTCGTGGAGTTCGCGGGCTGGGTCATCTCACACCTCGCCGCGCGCGTCGAAGAAGTCGTCCGGCTCGGCGTTGCGCCGCTTGGCCCCGCGGGCGTCGCGCAGCCAGCGGGGCACCCGCGCCGAGCGCGGCACCGAGCTGCTGCGGTGCCGGCGCCGGGCGGAGAACTCGCACAGGCAGCAGATCAGGATGACGATCAGCACGGCCAGCGCGAGCTGGAACAGCCGCGTCATCTCGCGGTCGGAGTGCACCGTGCCGACCGCGATCGCCAGCGCGGTGGTGACCACGACCGAGGCGGCGGCGAGCGTCCGCTGGAACTTGTGCAGCTGGCCCAGCACCGACTTGGTGCTCGGCAGGTCGAGCCGGGCCAGGAGCAGGCCGGGCACCAGCAGCAGCACCGCGACGACGGCGTCCGCCTGCTCGGGCGCGAAGTCCTCGGCGACGTCCGGCGAGTAGAGCCAGGCCAGCCCGCCCGACAACAGCGTGCCGATCGCCAGCACCATCATGGCGAGGCCGGCCACCATCCGGGTGATGCTCTCGATCAGGGCCGGCGCCTCGTCGGCGAGGGCCATGAAGGCGAAGACCCGCACCGGCTCGGTCGACTGAGGACTGAGATCGGCCGAGGGGCGGCGCCAGTTCGCGTGGGCGCCGTGCTCGCGCGGGTCGTTGTCGGTGGTGACGTCGCGGCCCACCTGCGCGGCGCGCAGACCGGCGGCGACGGCGAGCAGGGCCGGGCCGGCGAGCGGGCTCCGGGCCAGGTGCTGCATGCCGTCGGCGGCGTAGTGCGCGCAGAAGGCGGCGAGCACGTCGAGCGAGCAGTCGCCGGCCGACAGCGCGGCGAGGACCTCGTCGGCGGTGAGCCGCCTGCTCGGCGGTGCGGAGCCGGGACCGACCGGGATCGGCAGGCGGGCGAGGTACGCCTCGTAGGCGGCCAGGTCGACCAGCCGCCGCCGGCCCAGCTCGGCCAGCCGCGACGCGATGCCCTGCATCTCGAGCTCGAGCAGCTTGTGGTGACCGCCGAGCCGGTCCACCCGCCGCGCCACCGACTCCAGGTCCTGGGCGAGCACCTCGACGAACTCCTCGTCGACGTCGCTGGACATCAGGAACCGCCGCACGCTGATCTCCTGCCGCACCTCCAGGGTCAGGTGGTACGCCTTGACCGAGCGCGGGATCTCGGTCTCGTACTCCACCACGAACTCGCGGTTGATCGGCAGCACGTTCTTGGCCAGCGTCTGCAGCGGCGCGGGACGGTGCTGGGCGGGCAGCAGCGGCGCCTCCCAGGTGAGGAAGCGGCGCGGACGGTCGAGACCCAGCTGCGCGACCAGGATGTACTGCCGGACGGCCAGTTGGAGCAGGCGGGCGAACGGGACCGGCTGGCCTCGGCCGTCCGCCGGGAAGAGCGCGTCCAGACCTTCGAGCGCCAGATCCCGTACGGCCCGCGAACCGCCCCCGGACGCGCGAGGCGCCGGCAGCTCGGCGTGGTCGAGCGGGGTGTGCAGCCGCTGGCCGGCCGGCGACCCGACCATGACGAGCTCGGTGATCGCCGCCTCGACCAGCCAGCGCGACCGCTGGTGGGTGTGCCGCAGCTGGTGGATCGGGCTGCCCGGCGCCGAGACGTCCTCGTGCGCGTTGATCAGCATGAAGAGCAGCTTGACGAAGGCGGCGGCGGTGACCCGGTTGGCGTCGCGGTGCGAGAGCCGCGGCACGACGTCGCCGTTCGAGTCGCGGATCACCACGGGCGCCAGGTCGCGGCGGCTGTAGCGCGACACCGGCACCCACAGCGACGCGCGGCCGCCCGGCATCGCGTCGCCCGGCACCTGGAGCGTGTCGCGCAGGCGGCCCGAGATGACGTCCAGGTCGACGTCGACGCTGATCGTGCGGCTCATGTGCCCGCGGTCCATGAGCGTCAGGTGCTCCGAGAGTCGCGGCAGGTGGTCGAGCCGGAACGACAGGTCCATCAGCGCCAGCCCGAGCGCTGCCTCGCGGCTCGGGAACGTCAGCGGCGAGGTGGGCACCGGCAGCGCCCCGATCATCGTGCGCAGGTGGTCGAGCGGGCCGTCGCCCGCCCGGTCGGCGACCGTGGAATGCCCCCGGATGTGCACAGTCATCGTTGTCATCCTCGCCGCGTCCGGCGAAACGACAGCTGATCTGTCGCGATGACGACTCGCGCGGTCAGCCGCTTTCCGGCAGGTGCGGCGCGAGGTCGGCGGATCTCAGCTCGCGGCGCCCGCGGATGCCGAGCTTGGTGTAGACCTTGCGCAGGTGCCATTCGACGGTCCGCGCGCTGAGGAACAGCTCCGCGCCGATCTCGGGGTTGGAGCGGCCCTCCCGGGCGCGCCGGGCGATGGTCAGCTCCTGCTCGGTCAGGGTGGCCCGGCTCGGCGCGGCGCGCGGCAGCACCTCGCCGCCGACGAAGGTGAGCGCGGTGAGGGCACGCCGGGCGAAGGCGCCGGCGCCGATCGCGGCGAACCGGTCGTGCGCGTCCCGCAGCGTGGCCCGGGCCTGGTCGACCCGGTCCTGCCGGCTCAGCCACTCCCCGTACACCAGCACGGCCCGGGCCTGGGCGACGGCGCCGCGGCTGCGGCCGAGCCGGTCGATCGCCTCCCGGTGGAGATCTTCCGCGGCCGCGTCGCCGGCGACCAGCGCCCGGGAGCGCGCCTCGACGCCGAGGCTCCACTCGGTGCCGCTCGGGCCGGTGGTGGCGGCGAGCCGTTCGAGAGCCTGTTCCGCACGATTCCGGTCGCCCGTACGGACGGCCGCCTCGACCAGCTCGGCGAGCGCCCAGTTGGTGAACCCGGTCTCGTGCGGTGAGGCGGTGGCCACCTCCGCGGCGGCCAGCGCCTCGCCGAAGCGGCCCAGCCCGTTGTGCAGCACGGCGAGCGTGTGCTGCACGAGCGTCAGGCCCATGCCCTCGCCGCGCGCGGCCACCACGTCGAGCACCACCGGCGCCAGCCGCGACACCTCCGCCGTGCGCCCCTGCCACCCGCTGAGCGCCAGCGCGCCGTACGCCGGCAGGGTGTCGCCGGTCGCGGCGGTGATGGTCGCGATCTCCTCGGCCAGCGCGGCCGCCTCGGCGAACTCGCCCGCGTGCAGGTGCATGCCGATGCGCGCGCTGAGAGCGATCGGCAGCAGCGACAGCGCGCCGGTCTCGCGGGCCGTCCGCACATAGCGGGACGAGAGCGCCAGCCAGCCGTCGTCGTCCCAGATGTCGTGTGCGCTGTGGCAGGCCACGTAGAGCCAGCGGAGCGCCTCCTCGACGCTGAGCTCCGCTGTCCGGAAGGCCGACACGGCCTCGCGCACCAGCGGGACGCCCGCGGCGTAGCCGTCGGTGTACAGGCGGCTCAACCCGTCGAGCAGCCGGTCGGCCGGGCGCGACGGCCCGGCGGCCGGCGGGGCGGCGCGTGCCGCGGCGGCCACCTGGGGGAGCCCGGCCGTGGTGGCGAAGCGGCCCGCGTACACGGCGGCGGTCAGCGCGTCCAGATAGGTGTCGCGGGCCAGGACGGTGTCGTGCCGCTCCAGCCGGCCGGCCGTGTCGAGCAGCAGACCGGGACCGTCGCCGCTGTGCGGGGAGGCGAACGCCATCTGGCCGGCCAGCAGGCCGATCCGCGCCGCGCGCAGCTCGTCCGGCGGTCCGGACGCGGCGAGGGCCAGCAGCGCCGACGCGGCCTCCCGATCGCCGGCCTGATATTTCGCGCGGGCCGCGGAGACGCTGCGGTCGGCCCGCGCGGCCGGATCGGCGGTCAGCTCGGCCGCCCGCTCGAGGAACGCGGCGGCCGCCGCCAGCCCGCCGCGCGACCGGGCCCGCTCGGCGGACGCCTCCAGCTCGGCCGCGACCGCCTCGTCCGGGCCGGCCGCGGCCTCCGCCCGGTGCCAGGCGCGCCGGTCCGGGTCGGCGCTCGCGTCGGTCGCCTCGGCCAGCGCGGCGTGCGCCCGCCGCCGGTCCGCCGGCGACGCCGCCCGGTAGACGGCCGACCGGACCAGCGTGTGCCGGAAGGTCACCGTGACGCCGATGGTCACCAGCCCGGCGTCGTGCGCGGCGTCGCTCGTGCCGGCGCCGAGACCGAGCAGGCCGGCCGCCCGCCACAGCAGCGCCGCGTTGCCGCTCGGGTCCGCGGCGGCGATCAGCAGCAACAGCCGCGTGTCCGCCGGCAGCGCGTCGATGCGGCGGCGGAAGCTCTCCTCGATCCGCCCGGTCAGCGGCAGGGCGCCGGGCAGCCGGAAGCCGCCGGCCAGGCACACCGGTGACAGGCCGACCGGCAGCTCCAGCAGGGCCAGCGGGATGCCGCGCGCCTCCGCCAGCACCGCTTCCCGCACGTGCGCGTCCAACGGCCAGGTGATCACGGACCGCAGCAGCTCGCGGGCCTCGTGCTCGGGCAGGCCCGGCACCGGCAGCTCGGCGACGCCGCGCAGCTCCCGCGGCCGCTCGCGGGCCGCGAAAAGGATCAGCACCGACTCGGACTGGAGCCGGCGCGCGACCACGCCGAGCACCCGCGCCGAGGCGGTGTCGAGCCATTGCGCGTCGTCGACGATCGCCACCAGCGGCCGCTCGGCCGCCACCTCGGCCAGCAGCGTCAGGACGGCGAGGCTCACCAGCAGCAGGTCCGGCGCCGGCCCGTCGCGCAGCCCGAACGTGATGGCCAGCGCGTCCGCCTGCGGAGCCGGCAGCCGGTCGAGGTGGCCGAGCATCCGGCCGCAGAGCTGGTGCAGTGCCGAGTACGGCAGCTCGCCCTCGGACTCCACGCCGGTGACCCGCGCGATCCGCACGCCGGGCGCCGCCGACACCCGCCAGTCCAGCAGCGCGGTCTTGCCGGCGCCGGGCTCGCCGACCAGCAGCAGCGCGCCGCTGCGTCCCTCGCGCACCTCGGCCAGCATCCGGTCGAGCACGCCGCGTTCCACGTCGCGGTCCAGCACGCGAATCACCCCCGCCAGCAGCTTGCCTCACCTGGCGAAACCCCTGGTACGCGGGTCGATCATCCACTACGGTCGATGACGCGCCCGCCGTCTCCGGGAGGTCCGATGCGTATCCGTCGAAGGCTCGCCGTTCTGATCTCCGCCGTGCTGGCCGGCGCGACGATCTCCGCGCCCGCGGCCACGGCCGGTGGGGGCGGTCTGGCGGGCCGCCACTCGCTGCGCGCGCCGGTCACCGACGAGAGCTTCTACTTCGTCATGGCCGACCGCTTCGACAACGGCAGCACCGCGAACGACCGCGGCGGCCTCGGCGACGACCCGCTGGTCTCCGGTTTCGACCCCACTCGCAAGGGCTTCTACAACGGCGGCGACCTGGCCGGGCTGCTGCGCCGCATCGACTACATCCGCGGGCTGGGCACCACGTCCATCTGGCTGACGCCGAGCTTCAAGAACAAGGCCGTGCAGCTGGAGGACGGCCCGTCGGCCGGCTACCACGGATACTGGATCACCGACTTCACCCAGATCGATCCCCACCTGGGCACCAACGCCGAGCTGCGGGCGCTGGTCGACGCGGCGCACGCGCGCGGCATGAAGGTCTACTTCGACATCATCACCAACCACACCGCGGACGTCATCGGGTACGAGTCGGGCGCGCGCCAGGCGTACGTGTCGAAGGATGTGTCGCCCTATCGCGACGCCGCCGGCCGGCCGTTCGACGACCGGGATCACGCGGGCAAGCCGTCCTTCCCGGCGCTCGACCCGCGCACCTCGTTCCCGTACGTCCCGGTCCTCGACCCCGCCGAGCGCGACCTGAAGGTGCCCGCCTGGCTCAACGACGTCACGCTCTACCACAACCGGGGCGACACGACCTTCACCGGTGAGAACTCGCTCTACGGCGACTTCTTCGGCCTCGACGACCTGTTCACCGAGCACCCCCGCGTCGTCCGCGGCATGACCGACATCTACAAGGCGTGGATCGCCGACTTCGGCATCGACGGCTTCCGCATCGACACCATGAAGCACGTCAACGACGAGTTCTGGCAGAAGTTCGGTCCCGAGGTGCTGTCCTTCGCCCGCGCGCGGGGCAAGCCGGAGTTCTTCATGTTCGGCGAGGTCTTCGACACCTCGCGCAGCTTCACCTCGCAGTTCACCACCCGCGACCGCATGCAGGCGGTGCTCGACTTCCCGTTCCAGGACGCGGCCCGCAACTTCGCCTCGCGCGGGCAGAGCGCCGCCGCGCTCGGCTCGTTCTTCGCCGCCGACGACTGGTACACCGACGCCGACTCGAACGTCTATGAGCTGCCGACCTTCCTCGGAAACCACGACATGGGCCGCATCGGCTCGTTCGTGCAGGCCGACAATCCCGGCGCCGGCGACACCGAGTGGGTGGCCCGCGACCGGCTCGCTCACGAGCTGATGTATCTCTCGCGCGGCAACCCGGTCGTCTACTACGGCGACGAGCAGGGCTTCACCGGCCCCGGCGGCGACCAGGACGCCCGCCAGACGATGTTCGCGAGCCGGGTGCCCGACTACCTCGACGACGACCTGCTGGGCACCACCGCGACCCATGCGCAGGACAACTTCGTCGCCGCCCACCCGCTCTACCAGGGCATCGCCGGCCTCGCCGAGCTGACCCGCCGCCACCCCGCGCTGCGCGACGGCGCCCACCAGCACCGTTACGCCGACGCGAGCGCCGGCATCTACGCGTTCTCCCGGATCGACCGGTCCGAGCAGCGCGAATACGTGGTCGCGCTGAACAACAGCGAGCAGGCCCGCACCGCCGCCGTCCCGACCTACGCCGCCGGGGCGAGGTTCGGCAAGGTGTACGGCGCCGGCCCGGCCGCCGTGACCTCGGCCGCCGACCGCACGATCACGGTCACCGTGCCGCCGCTGTCCACGGTCGTCTACGCCATGACCGACCGGGTCCCGCGCTCGAAGGCGGCCCCCGCGGTGTCGCTGGGCGAGCCCACCCCGTCCGCGGAGAGCCGGGCACGCATGCGGGTGCCGGCCACCGTCGCCGGCTCGTCGTTCGCCGAGGTCACCTTCTACGCCAAGACCGGCCGCGGCGGCTGGGCGCCGATCGGCACCGACGACAACGCGCCCTACCAGGTCTTCCACGACGTCTCCGGCCTGCGCGCCGGCACGCCGGTGCAGTACCGGGCGGTGGTCCTCGACAACGCCGGGCACACCAGGACGAGCGGCGCCCGCTCGGCGCACGTGCCGGCCCCGTCGCTGACCATCGAGGCGCCGGCCGAGGGCGCGAACGTCCGCGGCACCGTCGAGGTGCGCGCCGTCGCCGACCCGGAACGCGCCACCCACGTGGTCCACTTCGAGCGCAGCGTCGCGGGCGCCGCCTGGACCCCGATCGGCCGCGACGACTCGTCACCCGCCTACACGGCCTTCGACGACCTGGCGCCGCTCAACCTGGCGGCGGGCACCCAGGTCCGCTACCGCGCGGTGCTCACCGAGCCCGACGGCACCCGCGCGGTGAGCCCGATCCGCACGGTGCGCTACGCGGGCCCGCCGCTGGCCACCGCCACCGTCCACTACCACCGCCCGGCCGGCGACTACACCGGCTGGGGCCTGCACCTGTGGGGCGACGCGGTGGCGCCGGAGACCCTCGCCCAGATCGCCTGGGACCGCCCGTGGCCCGCCACCCGCGTCGAGAACGGCTGGGCCTCGTACGAGATCCCGCTCGCCGACGACACCAAGCCGGTCAACTTCATCATGCATCTGCCCAACGGCGACACCGTCCCCACCACCCGCGAACCGGGCGGCGACCGCTCCTTCACGCCGATCGACCACCCGCAGATCTGGCTGAAACAGGGCGACCCCACCGTCTACACCACGGCACCCCCGACCGTTTCGCCGTAAACCACCCGAACGTGCGACGAGGGGGTGAGTAGGTCAATCCGCCCACGGGGGTATCTGGCGGTCAACGGCGCGATGGCGTGAGCGCCGACCGACGAAATGGAGTCCCCCATGGCCAGCGTGACCCACACCCCCACCGGCGACGTCGACCTCGGCCGGCGTCACCCGCACGGCGACGAGACCAAGCCGTCGTTCAAGACCACCGAGCTCGCCGTCTATCTGCTGTCCGTCATCGGCGTGCTGGTCGCCTCGGCCGTGACGGGTGACGGGGCCGGTGAGAGCGGCGGCGACTTCTTCGCCGCCGACAAGGCGTGGTTCTACATCACGCTGCTCACCATCGGCTACATGCTCAGCCGCGGCCTGGCCAAGGCCGGCAGCCGCAGCACCGACCACGACCCGCGCACTCGCTGACCCCGGTGGGGCACGGCAGGCACACCGCCTGCCGTGCCCCGTGCGGTCGTCCGTCAGTAGCCCGTGGACGCCGAGGCGATGCAGAGGATCACGTAGCCCAGCGTTCCGATGGCGCCGATGATCAGGCCGGCCATCGCCAGGCCCTCGCCGCCCTCGTTGCGCTGCTGGATCTGCTGGCGGGCCAGGAAGCCGAGCACCAGGCCGGCCGGCGAGAAGACGAACGCGAAGACCAGCGCCAGGATGGCCAGCGTGTTGGTCGGCCGCTCGGCCGCGGGTGGTGGACCGCCCGGCGGCCAGGGCGCCCCCGGCTGGTAGGGCTGCGGCGGCTGATAGCCGCCGGGCTGCTGATAACCGCCGGGCTGCCAGGAGCCCTGCGCGGGACCCGGTTGCGACGGCGGCGGCTGCTGCCAGTTCGGGGGCGGCGCGTCGGGCCGGTTCCAGGCGGCGTCGTCACGGTCGGTCATCGTTGCCTCCTATGTCTCGCTGTCGGCTGTCCAGCGGCCTCGCTTCCGGTCGAACGTGCGGAACCCGTCCTCGACGGCGCCGGTCGCGAGCGCCTCGACCATCTGCTGGTAGGCCGCGAGGGGCAGGTCCGCGGTGAGCCCGAACTGCGCCCCGGTGCCCGCCTCCTCGATGACGACGACCTGCTTGCCGTCCCCCGTCGCCTCGCGCCCCAGGTGGCGTTGCACAAAACCCCGCAGCGACTCGTACGCCTGCTTGCCCAGCTGCTCGAGCACCGTCTTCACGAAGATCTCCGCCGGTACGGTGAGCAGCAGCAGCCAGGTGAACTCGGCGGCGCCACGGCGGGCCGGCATCCGGAGCACCTGCGGCTCCCACCCCCAGTCCCGCAGCTCGGCGCGGATGCCCGCCACCTCGTCCGGCCGGAGCCGGGAGCTGACGAAGAGCTCGACGTCGTCGGTCATGCGAACTCCCAGATGCGTACGGTGTGGTCGGTGTGCGCGGTGACCAGGCTCTTCCCGGCGCCGCAGGCCACGGCGGTGATCGGTCCGGCGGCGGCGGTCCAGGCGTGCACGCGCTCGTCGCCGTGCCACACGCGCGCGACCCCGTCCGCCCCGCCGGTCACCACGCGCCCGTCCGCGGTGAAGGCGACCGCGCTCACCGGCGCCCCGTGCTGGAACCGGCTCTGCACCTCGCCGCGGGCGTTCCAGAGCCGCACCACGCCGTCGGCCGCGGCCGTGGCGATCATCCGGCCGTCGCCGCGGAACGCCACGTCCACCACCGCGTGCGGGTGGGGGAAGCGTGTCGCGATCTGGCCGGTGCTGCCGAACAGGCGCACCAGGCCGTCGCCGGCGCCGGTGGCGATCCACCGCCCGTCCGGGCTGAAGGCGGCGGTGTGCACGTCGCCGGGCGGGCGCGGGCGGCCGCCGCCGTCGACCTCGGGGCGGTGGACCAGGCGCAGGCGCTCGCGGCCGTAGCGGTCGACGATCTGGGCGACCCCGCCGGACCAGCCGATCACCAGGTATGCGTCGTCGGGGGAGAGGCGCACGCTGCGGCCGGTCTGTCCGCCGGGCGCGCGCATGGCGAGCGCGGCGACCTCGGTCTCGACGTCCCAGAGGCGGACGAGGCGGTCGTCGTGGACGGCGGCGACGAAGCGGCCGTCCCGGCTGACAGCGATCGAGCGGACGGGCGCCGGCCGGTCGGGGAGGCGGCAACAGCGGCAGACCTGCGCCCGGTCGAGGTCCCAGCAGAGGATCTCGCCGTGCGCGCCGGCCGCGAAGAGCCGGCGGCGAGGGTCCATGGCCACCGCGTGCACCGGGCCGGGGTGGGTGAAGCGGTGCGTCTCCTTCAGCCCGGCCGCCGCATGCGCCGGC
>NZ_BOMI01000144.1 GCF_016862115.1 Paractinoplanes deccanensis | reverse complement strand
ACGACGGTGAGGGCTGGGCCGTCCGCGGTGGGCCGGCCGGGGCTTGCGCGGGTGGGGTCGTTGAGGCCGGCGGGCGCTCGGCGCGCCGGGGCACGGTCGCGGCGCCGATCGCCTGTGCCGGCGCGGCCTTCAGCGAGCGCACCAGGTCCTTGGCCCGGCGGATGCTGTCGATGCCGGTGCTCGACAGGTGGGGGTCGGTGACGGCCTCCGCCTCGGCCGGCACGGGCGGCGGCGACGCGTCGGCGACCTCGAAGACGTCGGCGTTGCGAGACCGGAGATAGAGCACCGGCGTGCCCCACTCGAGGCTGCCCGGCTGGGTCATGTGCACTGTCGTGCGCGCGTCGGTCATGGCCCGGTCGAGCGGCACGCCCGACGCGATCGCGCCGTAGAGGGCCTGCGCGAAGATCAGGGCCGCCGGGTCGCTGATCTCGTACTGCATGGCCACGGCGGCGGGGAACCCGCGCCGGATGAAGCTGGCCGCCGGGCTCGCGAAGGTGTCGGCGCCGGAGGCACGCCCCGACTCGCAGGCGTTGAGCACCGCCAGGCGCAGCGACCCGTTGTCGTGCAGCAGCCGGCCGAGGTCGGTGGCGTAGACGTGCCGCGCGCCGCCGTCGTCGTCGAGGAACTCCAGGTAGCCCTCGCCGCGCGTCTCGTCGAAGCCGCCGTGCCCGATGAAGTGCAGGATGTGCCAGGCGCCGCCGCGGGCGGCCCGCCACAGGTCCTCCCACCCGGAGCCCTCCAGCCAGCGCAGCCGCACGTGGCTGTCGCCCAGCGGGGCGAGCGCCGCGGAGAGCGCCTCCTTCTCGGCCGTCACCTGGAGCGCGTCCCGGTCGTCCGGGTGGCTGATCACGCCGAGGATCCGCAACGGCAGCTGGACGGTCACCGGCGCGACCGGTTGCATGACGTCGAGGTAGCGCACGACCGGCAGGTTGAGCGCCAGGTAGTCGCCGCGGCGGCGGTCCCAGAGGAATTCCCACGGCAGCTGTGCGAGCTTCGTACCGCGAATGCGCAGTCGCAATTGGAAAGGCGTGCGCGTGCTTTCCGCGTGGCGCAGGCTCATCTCGAAAAGCTCCCGCGATTCGTCGTGCAGGACCGCGTCGCAAAGATCAGTTCCCAATTGCCGGATCGGCGCCTCGAGCCGCCCCGCAGACCCGCGCGTGACCAGTTGCGCGCCGGAGCGCAGAACGTTCGTCTCCACCGCCTGGAGGCGCCGCGTCTCGGGCTCGGGAAGATCCATCCGGAAATTGGTCTCGCCGAACGGCGACTGGCACGTCAGGTAGTACACGCCAGGGGCGTGCTCGATCACGTCGAGCTGAACGACCACCACTTCCGGCGACATGGGAAAGATCCTCGAGAAAGGCAGATCTGGCTTGCCGGGATCGTAGCCCCGGAATGGGCACTCGAACGTCATCTCTCCGACCGGTCGGCTGTCACCGCTCGGACAAATCCGCGCGCTACCCCGCCGTGCGTCATTGATGATTTACCATGCATCGATGTCCGGATCAGTGAAGCGAAGGCTCGTCCTGGCCGTCGTCACGGGGATCGCCGCCACCGTGGCCGTCTCCGCGTCGCCGGCCTCGGCCGCCGGCGGTGTGCCGCATGTCAAGGGCGGCGAAACCGTGCCGGTCTACTCCTACGAGAACGCCGTCCGGGAGAGCGTCTGGGTGCAGACGCCGCTGGACAACGACCTGGACGGCGTGCCCGACAAGATCGCCGTCGACATCGTCCGGCCGCGCGAGACGGCCGAGCGGCATCTCAAGGTGCCGGTCATCCTCGAGGGCTCGCCCTACTATTCGTGCTGCGGGCGCGGCAACGAGAGCGAGCGCAAGCAGTACGACGCGAGCGGCACCATCGTGAAGCAGCCGCTCTACTACGACAACTACTTCGTGCCGCGCGGCTACGCCTTCGTCGCCGCGGACCTGGCCGGCACCGGGCGCTCCACCGGATGCATGGACGTCGGTGGCCGCGAGGAGGTGCTCGGCGCCAAGGCCGTCGTCGACTGGCTGAACGGGCGGGCGCGGGCCACGTACGCGGACGGCACCCCGGCGGTCGCCACGCGCTGGACCAACGGCCGGACCGGTATGATCGGCAAGTCCTGGGACGGGTCGGTGGCCAACGGCGTGGCCGCGACCGGTGTCGAAGGGCTCGAGACGATCGTGCCGATCTCGGCGATCTCCAGCTGGTACGACTATCAGCGGTACAACGGTGTGCTCCGCGCCGAGGACTACCCGGAGTTTCTGCACCGCTATGTCAACGGCCGGCCGGCGGAGGCGTGCGCCGAGACGCTCGCCCGGCTCGACCGGGACAGCGACGACGCCACGGGCGACTACAACGCGTACTGGGCCGAGCGGGACTTCCGGCCGGACGCGCGCAAGGTGCGTGCCAGCGTGTTCATCGCGCACGGGCTCAACGACACGAACGTGACGACCGATCAGTTCGCGCAGTGGTGGGGCCGTCTCGGCGTACCGAAGAAGATGTGGCTCTATCAGGCGGGTCACGTCGACCCCTTCGATCTGCGGCGCGCCGAGTGGGTGGACACTTTGCACCGGTGGTTCGACCGCTGGCTCCAGGGCCTGCGCAACGGGATCGACCGGGAGCCGCGGGTGTCGATCGAGACGGCGCCGGGCGCGTGGGTGAGCGAGCGCGACTGGCCGGCCGCCCCGGCGAGGACGCAGCGGATCACGCTGGGCAACGGCGACGGGACGACCGGCACGCTGGGTGGTGCGTCCGGCAGAGCTGTCCGTACGTGGACCGACGCCCCCGACCTCAGTGAGGCCGCCGCCGTCGCCGGCCCGAACACCGCGGTCGCCGGCCGGGTCGCCTTCCTGTCCGCGCCGCTGAGCCGCGAGGTCCGCGTCTCCGGCACACCGTCGGTGACGTTGCGGGTGCGGGTCGACAAGCCGACCACCGAGCTGACCGCCCGGCTCGTCGACTACGGCACCGCGACGCGGGTCGACTACCTCGGCCGGGGCGAGGGCATCACCACGCTGCCCACCGAGTCGTGCTGGGGCGCCTCGACGGCGGCCGACGACGCCTGTTACCGCGACACCGCGGCGAGCCTGATCACCAGCGACCACGCGATCGTGACGCGGGGCTGGCAGGACGCCGCCCACCGCGTCTCGCTGCGGTTCCGGACGCCGTTGCGGCACGACCGCTGGTACACGGTGACCGTGCCGATGCAGGCGACCGACCAGCGCATCGCCGCCGGTCACGTGCTCGGCCTGATCCTCCAGGCCAGCGACAACGAATACTCGACCCCGCAGTCGACCGGCGCGACCATCCGGCTCGACCTGCGCGGCAGCTCGCTGAGCCTGCCGCTGGTGGGCCGGCTGCCCGCGCCCGGCGCGACCGCACCGGCCGTGTCGGCGGAGCCCGTGCCCAGCACGTTCGCGCCGCCGCGGTTCGATCCGCTCGTGCCCTGACCGGAGCCGGGGGTCCTGGGCCGCGCGCTCAGGACCCCTTGGCCGGCTCGGCGTAGACGACGACGTTGTGGCTGTAGGCGCCGTCGCGGAAGCTGCCGCCGCAGGTGACCAGGGCCAGGCGGGGCGCGGTGTCGGCGCGGAAGAGGTCGGCCGGCAGGCGCTGCTTCGGATAGCCACGCCGGGCGACGACGCGGTACGGCACGACGCGGTCGCCGGCACGCACCCCGACGGTCGCGCCGAGCGGCAGGGTCTCGAGCCGGAAGAGGGCGCCGGGCCCGTCCTCGGCGGTGTCGACGTGACCGGCGATCAGCACGGTGCCCCGGGCCGAGCCGGGCGTCGCCGACCCGATCCACCAGCCGAGCCGAGCGGGATCCTCCGGCACGGCGAGCGAGCCGTCGGGGTGGACGCCGACCGCGCTGACCGGGGCATCGATGCGCTGCGCGCCGATGGTGACGTTGGTGGGCGGCGCCCAGGCCGGCGGTATCGGCGGGGTGGCCTTTGCCGTCCCGGGGCGGGCGGGCTCGGACGGGGCGGGCCCAGTGTCGGCGGGCCTTGTCTCGGCCGGCACAGTCTCGGCGGGCCTTGTCTCGGTGGGCCTTGTCTCTGCGGGCTGGGTCTCGGCGGGCCCGGACTCGGCGGGCGCTGAGGACGCGGGTGCGGCGATCGTGACGCGCAGGGGTCCCGCGTCGGCGGGTGGCGGGGCCGGCTGGACGGCCAGCACGACCCCGGCGGCCGACGCCGACAGGCCGGCGGCGAGGGCCGTCCAGCCCGCCGCACGCCGGCCGCCGATGTGTGTCCGGGTCATGCCCCGGCCGTCCAGCCCGCCGCGCGCCGGCCGTCGTTGCGTGCCCCGGCCGTCCAGCCCGCCGCGCGCCGGCCGCCGATGTGTGTCCGGGTCATGCGCCGGCCGGGCGGCGTCGCAGCAGCAGCATCGCCGCGGCCGCGGTCAGCAGGACGCCGAGGCCGAGCAGGGCCACCACCGGAGCGGTGACGGTGCGTTCCGCGGCCTGACCGCCGGTGCCGGTGCCGATGCTGGACGGCACGCCGAGCGCTCGCGCCGCGTCGTCCAGCAGGTCGTGGTGCGCGGCGATCACTGGCGCGGCGTCGCGGGCGCTCTTCTTGGCGGCGGCGTCGCTGCCCTGCGCGATCTCCTTCTGCCCGTTGGCCATGGCCGCCATGTGCGCGTCCATCTGCGTCGAGACGAAGAGCGTGTCGAAGTCCTCACCGGAGGTCTGCTGGTACTTCGCGGCCACGGCCTGCTGCTTCTCGTTCGGCGCCGAGGGCAGGTCGACGCCGAGCTGGGAGGCCGTCTGCCGAACCGCCGCGTCGAGCTTGGTGTGGTCGGCGACGAACCGGGCGCCGAGGTCCTTGACCTGCTGACTCTGCCCCTTCTGCTGGGCCAGCCGCCCGCCGGAGATCTCGGCGAGGTTGGACTGGTGGGCCGCGCGCAGATAGGCCGCGTCCTGATCGGAGGGCGCCGCCTGCGCCGCGGCGGCGGGAAGCAGAAGCATCCCCGCGACACTCAGGACGGCGGCGACTCGCTTGACGAACATTGACAAAGTCCTCTCGTTGGGAGCGAGAGGCGGATACCCGGCCCACCCCCGGTCATGCATAGATCGACGCAGAAATCGACGCAACCGGAGAGTCGTCGCCGCTCCACCGCCCGGCTTTCCGGCCGCGAAGGGAGGCCAGAAGGGGGCGAAGGGGGCCAACAGGGGTTAAGAAGGCTGGTCCGGCGAAGAGGGCTGGCGCAGGAGCGGTTAGGAGAAGGGTCGGCCCAGGCGATCGGGGCAGGAGCGGCTGGGAGGAGGGCCGGCCCAGGACGATCAGGGCAGGAGCCCGAGCAACTCCGCCGCCACCTCGGCCGGGCGCTCGATGTGGGGCGAATGGCCGCAATTGTCGTAGACGGTTTCGCGGAAGGCGCCGCCGGCGGCCGCGTATCGCTGGAGCACCGCTCGGGTCTGGCCGACCATCGGCTGGGGTGGGCAGGCCTCGGCGCCGGGCCAGCCGGGCACCAGGCCGATCGAGCCGAGATAGGCCAGGTCGAACAGGGACGTGTCGGAGACGATCGCGTCCCGGTCGCCGCGGAGCCAGACAATCGGTGGCTTCGACTCGGCGCCGATCAGGGCCTCGGCCACGTTGAAGTGTTTGGGCGCCATCGTGTTGAGCACGCCGCGGTCGCCCGGGCCGACACCGGGCCAGCTCTGCGCCGGCTTGGCGTCGCCCGGGTAGTTGTCGTCGCCGATCGCTGTGCTCAGGATCGTGTCGAGCAGCAGGCTCTCGTCGTCGCCGAGGGACGCCGGGTCTGCCACGTACGCGGAGCGCAGCACGGACAGCGGGCTCGCCGGGGCGTCGGCGCTGCGGTCGCCGGCCCGGATGCGGGCCACGAAGTCCGGGTTGGCCGTGCCGCCGCCGGTGCCGGCGAAGTCTGCGGTGGTGGGGGTGCCGTCGAGGTCGCGGGTGCCGCCGAAGCCGTACGGGCTGAGCGGCGCCTCCAGCAGCACCACGGAGAACCGGCCCGGGTGGTCGGCGAGCAGCTGCATCACCACGCCGCAGCCCATCGAGTGCCCGGCCACCACCACCGGGCCCCCGCCCGGGAACAGCGAGCGGTCGTCGAGCAGGGCGGCCACGTCGTCGGCGAAGTCGCGCAGCCCGCGGGTGGCGTCCACCGGCGCGGTCTCGCTGCCGCCGTAGCCGCGCAGGTCCGGCGCGACCACCCGGACGCTGTCGGGGAGCCGCCGGACCAGCGGCGTCCAGAAGCCGGCGGACGAGCAGTTGCCGTGCACCAGCAGCACCGGCGGGGCGTCCGCCGGGCCGCCGGCGAGCACGTTCTGGCTGATGCCGCGGGCCTGCACGCGAAGGGCACGGGTCTCCATCGGCCGATCATCACACACGAACGCTAAGTTCGGATCATGACGATGGGCCCGGAGGAGTTCGACGTTCCCGTACCCGGCGGACTGCTGCGCGTGTGCCGGTGGCCGGGTGACGGTCCGGTGGTTCTCGCCGCGCACGGCATCACCGCGAACGCGCTCTCGTTCGCCCGGGTCGCCGAGGCGCTCGCCGGCCGGGTCCAGCTGGTCGCGCCCGATCTGCGCGGCCGGGCGCGGAGCAACGGCCTGCCCGGCCCGTACGGCATGGCAGCGCACGTCGCCGACCTGATCGCCGTGGCCGACCACCTGGGGCTGGACCGGGTGCCGCTCGCCGGGCACTCGATGGGCGGTTTCGTGGTGGCCGCGACGGCCGCCGCGCATCCCGGGCGGGTCAGCGGCGTGCTGCTGGTCGACGGCGGCGTCGCCATCCCCGTACCGCCGGACACCGACGTCGACGAGGTGCTGATGGCGGTCGTCGGCCCGGCCATCAGCCGGCTGTCGATGACCTTCGCCGACGAGCGGGCGTACGCGAGCTTCTTCCGCGCCCACCCGGCGCTGCGGGACGCGTGGTCACCCGCCGTCGAGGCGTACGCGCTGCGGGATGTGACCGGAACGCCGCCCGAGATGCGCTCCTCGTGCTCGATCGACGCCGTCCGCGCCGACGCCACCGACACGCTGATCGACCGGCGCACGGTCGACGCCGTGCACCGGCTGACCTGCCCGGCGCGCCTCCTCTGGGCCCAGCGCGGACTGCAAGATCAGGACCAGGGTTTGTACGACGGGAGCAGCCTCTCCGCCGCGGGCCTCGACCGCACCCGCGTCGCCGTCGAGCACGTGCCGGACGTGAACCACTACACGATCCTCTTCGACCCGCGCGGCGCCGGCCTGGTCGCCGACCGGATCGTGAAGCTGGCCGCCGGGTAGGGCCGCTCACCCGGCGTGGGGACCTGATGGCTGGTGGTGTTCCACTTGCCGTCGTACCAGACGGTGTAGAGCTTGCCGTCGGTGCCGCGGCCGGCGATGTGGAGCTGATCGCCGAAGGCGCTGATGCTGGGCGCGGCGGTGAACGCGCCGGGAAGCCGTTCGTGCTGCCACGTGGTCTTGCGGCCCCACCAGTGGTGGATCGCGTTGTCGGTGGTGCGGGCGACGACGTGGACCTGGTCGCGGTAGACGGTCGCGGCCGGCGCGTTGCCGAGGTCGACGCTGCCGTCCATGAGCCGGGCGCTGCGCCACTTCGGCTGCACCGAGCCGAGCTCCCTGTCCTCTCCGCTCCGCCACCGCCACAGGTGACCGTCGGTGCCGCGCGCGTAGACCCACAGCTCGCCGTCGTACGTCACCGTCGCGGGGCTCGCGGTGGCGGCGCCCGGCAGGTCGCCCCGTTCCCACTTGGTGTGGGCGTACATCCAGTCCCGCACCTTGTCGTCGGTGGTGCGGGCGATGATGTGCAGAGCGTGCCGGTGCACGGCGAGCGCGGGTGTCCCGGCGAGGTGCGCAGACGGGTCGACGAGCTCGGGTTTCGACCATTGCCCGTTCCCGGCGCTCCACCAATGCCACAGCCGGCTGTCGGTGCCGCGGCCGACGGCGTGCAGGTTGCGGTCCCGCGGCCAGTAGAGGATCACCGGGGGACTGAGCAGAAACCCTTGCAGGTAGGCCTTGTGCCAGCCGCCGTCGACCGTGTAGCGCCACTCCGAGACCCGGTTGTCGTGTTCGCGCGACACGACGCTGATGCCGTCCAGGAAGGCGGCCACCGCGGGCTTGTCGGCGAGCCGGGTGTCGCGCATCTGCTCCTGCGCCCACGACTTCTCCAGCCAGCGGTGCACCAGCGCGTCGTCGCCGTAGCGGCGGACGAAGAGGTGCAGCTGCGTGATGCCCCGCATCTTCGGCATCTCGGCCAGGCCGGACGGCGATCCGCCGCCCGGGCAGGTGTTCGTGCTCGGCATGACGGGGCTGTCGCCGTCGAGGCGCACAGCGACGCCCTGAAGAACCGGGCGCCGGCGGTCGGCGCTCTCGCCGCCGTCGAAGTCGACGTCGCCGGCCTCCCCGCGCCCGTGGCCCTGCTCGTAGTGCAGGTGAGGCAGCTTGCCGCTGCCCGTGACGCCGACGTTGCCGACGTAACCGATCACCTGGCCCTTGCCGACCCGCTGGTTCTTCCGTACCACGACCGGCTTCATGTGCAGGTAGAGCGTGTACCAGTTGTTGCCGTGGGCGAGCTCGACCCCGCCCATCTTCTCGTCCAGCTCGGTGACCCTGCCGGCCGCGCTGGCCAGCACCGGCGATCCGAGGGTGCCACCCTCCGGCCGATGAAAGTCGATCTTGCCCCACTGCGGATTGTGGTTCGCGCGGCTCCGCAGTTCCCAGACGTCGCCGCAGCTGAACGGCAACGCGAACGCCGGCCGTGGCGAGTCGGCACGCTCCTCCGGCGCTGGTGCTGAATGCTCCTGCATGGTTCCTCCCCCGTAGTAGAGGCCCCGAAGGTAGGAAGCCATCCCGGCCGGGCGCTCGTCGTTGTCCCGAAGGCGACTACGACTTGGCACTCACCCGGCGCACGGCCGACAGCAGGAGCTCGCCCGGGCGGCGGCGCCGGGCGATCAGGGTGGTGAACGGGCTGCGCTTCAGCACCGTTCCCGGGTGGGTGCCGTGGATCCGGCCCGGTTCGGCGAGCGGCTCGTCGACGTTGTCGGCGCGGTTGGCCGGGCGGTCCGTCCGCTGGGTGCCGCTGCCGAGGCGGCGTACGGCCAGCAGCGCGTCGGTCAGCGCGGGCGCGAGCCGCTGGGCCAGGCCGAACGCCGCGGCGGCCGCGCCGACCGTGATCTCGCGCCGGGGGTGCTCGGCGGCGTGGACGATGGTGTCGGCGACGAGCTCCGGCGCGTACACCGGCGGGGGTGGCTTGACCATGACGCCCAGCTTGCTGCGGGCGTGCTCGAAGAACGGGGTGTCGATCGACGCGGGCAGGATCGTCGTCACCGCGATCGGCGTGCCCTCCTGCACCAGCTCGCCGCGCAGGCTGTCGTGGAGCGCGCGCACCGCGAACTTGCTCGCCGTGTACGGCGCCTGCAACGGGATGCTGCGCACGCCCTCGGCCGAGACGACCCCGATGAGCGCGCCGCCGCCGGCTCGCCGCAGGGCGGGCAGGGCGGCGTGGATGCCGTGCACGTGGCCGAGGAAGTTGACCCGCATGACCCGCTCGAACTCGGCGGCGCTGATCTCCTCGACGCGGCCCCAGACGCCGACGGCGGCGTTGTTGACCCAGGTGTCGACGCGGCCGAACCGCTGTTCGGCGGCCTCGGCCAGGGCGGCGACGGCCACCGGGTCGGCGACGTCGGTGGGCACCGCGACGGCCGTACCGCCGGCGCCGTTGATCTGCTCGGCCAGCGAGTCGAGCGCCCGCTCGGTGCGGGCCGCGCACACCACCCTGGCGCCGCGCGCGGCGAAGGCGAGCGCGGTGGCCCGGCCGATGCCGCTGGACGCTCCCGTGATGACGACTACCTGTTCGGACACCGGTCTGGGCATGGCATCGGCTCTACCCGGATCGCGGGCGGCTAAGCCGGCTGTTACCGACCCTCGAACGTCCGGTTACAGGCGGGCCGTTCCGGCCGGATCTCGCCCTACTGTGTGCGCATGGGCAGCACCACCCGGCGCGATGACCTGCCGCGGGCCGGGTCGCGCGGGCCGCGGGAGTCGACGGGGGCGGTGCTGCGGGCGATCCTCGACCACGGGCCGATCGCGCGCAGTTCGGTTGCCCGGGCCGCGCGGCTGTCGGCCGCCTCGGTCAGCGGGATCGTCGGCTCGCTGGTCGAGCGCGGGCTCGTCCGGGAGGTGCCCGAGGCGGCCGGGCCGCCCGGTGTGGGCCGGCCGCACGTGCCGGTGGACATCGACCCCGAGACGGTTGCCGTCGTGGGTGCCCACATCTCGGTCAGCCGGGTCACCGTGGCGCTGCTCGACCTGCGGGGACGTGTGCTCGCGCAACGGCAGGAGCCGCACGTCTCCCGCCGGCCCGCGGACGTGCTCGGGTCGGTGCCGGCGCATGTCGCGGGCCTTCGGCGCGACCACGGCCGCGGGCGTGCGGTGCTCGGGCTCGGGCTGGCCACCGGCGGCTGGGTCGACGCGGCCCGCGGCGTGGTGGTCGAGCACCCGCTGCTCGGCTGGCGCGCCGTGCCGGCCGGGGCCGTGCTCGCCGAGGCGACCGGCCTTCCGGTGCGTCTCGACACCAACTCGCGGGCTCTGCTCAAGGCCGAGCAGCTGTTCGGCGGGGCCGCCCGGCAGGCCCGCGGCAGCGCGGTGCACCTGTTCGTGGGCAACGTCGTCGACGTGGCGTTCGCGACCGGCGGTGCCGTGCACCAGGGGCCGCGGTCGGCCGCGGGCGCTGTCGCGCATCTGCCGGTCGAGGGCTGCGCCGAGCCGTGCGCCTGCGGACGCGCGGGTTGTCTGCAGGCCGCCGTGTCGGAGCGGACCCTGGTGCGCCGCGCGCTTGCCGAGGGCCTGATCCGCGAGCCGGAGTTCCGGGCGCTGGTGGACGCGGCCGAACGGGGCAGCGGGCCGGCCCTCGCGCTGTTGCGGGAGCGTGCGCGGCTGGTCGGGCGGGCCGTGGCGCTGCTGCTCGACCTGTTCGACCCCGAGGTGCTGGTGGTGGCCGAGCGGGGCGCCGACCGGCTGCCCGACTGTCTCGCCACGGTGCGCGCCGAGGCGGCCGCCCGGTCGTCGGCGGGCCAGGCGGCCGCCGCCTGTGTGCGCTCGACCAGCTTCGGCGGGGCGGTGCTGCCCACCGCGGGTGGGGCGATCGCGCTCGATCAGGTGTACGCGGCCCCGCTGGCGTAGCGCGCGCCGAGTTATTTCAGTCCGGCGCAATGTTGCCCTTTAATCCTAGCGGCTTAGTATGAATTGAGCGCTGGTCGGCACTGACGCCGGTCGATGCTTTCTGGCCCTCGTACGAAAAGGACCGCTCATGATCCGACATCCCCGGACCCTCGCCGCCGCTGTGCTCAGCGCCGCCCTGCTCGCCGTCTCCGCCTGTGGCGGCAGCGGCTCGGCCGCGACGCTCGAACTGACCGCCGCGCTGCCCGACTCCGTGCCGGGCGGCACCGAGCTCCGCATCGGCGACCCCGCGATCCAGGCCGTCCTTCAGGCGTCCGGCCTCGACCAGGAGCTGGCCGACGCCGGCGTGCGGGTCGCCTGGGCCAACATCAGCGGCGGCCCGAAGAGCATCCAGGCGTTCCGCGCCGACAAGCTCGACTGCAGCGCGGTCGCCGACATCCCGTCGCTGTTCGCGGCGTGGACGGGCACCTCGACGAAGATCGTCTTCCAGTCGGTCACGATCGACCCGCTGAAGTATCCGATCTACGAGCTCGGCATCGCTCCCGGCGTACGGGTCGGCTCGCTCGCCGACCTGCGCGGCAAGAAGATCGCCTACAGCGCGGGGCAGGCGCAGGGCGCGCTCGTGCTGCGCGTGCTCGAGAAGGCCGGCCTCACCGAGAAGGACGTCACGCTGGTCGAGCTGACCAGCACGGGCGACTCGTACGTGACCGCGCTGGGCGGCAAGGCCGTCGACGTGGCGCCGCTCGGCGCCGCGAACGTCAAGATCTACGAGCGCAAGTACCCGGGTGCCACCTCGATCAAGACCGGCATCCGCGACGACGCCGCCACCCTCTACTGCCTCACGTCGTCGGTGCAGGACGCGGGCAAGGCCGCCGCCCTCAAGGTGTACGTCGGCGTGCGCGCGAAGGCGCTGCTGTGGCAGAACGAGCACCCGAAGGAGTACGCGAAGGCGTACCTCCAGGACGTCCAGGGCCTCAACGAGGCCGACGCGAAGACCGTGACCGACCTGGACGGCTCCGCCGGCATCCCGGCCACCTGGGACAACGCCATCGCGCGGCTCCAGGCGACGGCCGACCTGCTCGCCGAGAAACAGGGACACGACAAGCTCGACGCCGGCACGCTGGTCGACCGCCGCTTCGAACCGGTCGAGGCCGCGGCCGCCGGCGCCGAGGTGGTCACCGGGGACGCGTCATGACGGCCACCCTGCACGTGAGCGAACGCACCACCGACACCACCGACCGGCGGGTGCTGCGGCGCCGGCTCGGTCCCGGCCGCCGCATCCGGTTCTCCTTCTGGATCGGCCCGATCGTCCTGCTCGCCGTGTGGGCCGCCGGCTCGGCCACCGGCCTGATCAAACCCGCGATCCTCACCGCGCCGTGGGACGTCGTCACCGCGTTCCAGGAGCAGTGGACCGACCACGACCTGCTCGGCAACATCCTTTCCTCGCTGGCGCGGGCGGCGCTCGGGCTCGGCCTCGGTGTGCTGGCCGGCGCCGTGCTCGCGGTGGTCTCCGGGCTGTCCCGGGCGGGCGAGTCGCTCATCGACGGGCCGATCCAGATCAAGCGGTCGGTGCCCACGCTCGCGCTGATCCCGCTCTTCATCGCCTGGTTCGGCATCGGCCAGGAGATGAAGATCGTCACGATCGCGCTGATCAGCATGGTGCCGATCTACGTGCACACGCACAACGGGCTGCGCGGCATCGACGGCCGCTACGCCGAGCTCGCCGAGACGATCGGGATCGGCCGCGGCGAGTTCGTCCGGCACGTCGTGCTGCCCGGCGCGCTGCCCGGCTTCCTGCTCGGCATGCGGTTCGCGGTGACCTCGTCGCTGCTCGGCCTGGTCGTGGTGGAGCAGTACAACGCGACCAGCGGGGTCGGCCACATGATCACCCTGGCCGAGCAGTACGGGCAGACCGACGTGATCGTGGTCGGCCTGGTCATCTACGGCGTCTTCGGCTACCTCGCCGACACCGCCGTCCGGCTCACCGAGAGGAGGGCCCTCGCATGGCGGCGGACCCTGGACACCTGATCACGGCCCCGGCCGTACGGGTGCGCAACCTGCACCGCAGCTTCAGCCGCAACGGCGGCGTGCTCAACGGCCTCGACCTCGACATCGCGCCCGGCGAGTTCGTGGCGCTGATCGGGCGCTCCGGCACCGGCAAGAGCACGCTGCTGCGGGCGCTGGCCGGCCTCGATCGCGACGTCGAGGGCTACGGGCAGATCACCGTGCCGGGCGCGGTGTCGGTGGTCTTCCAGGACTCCCGCCTGCTGCCCTGGAAGCGGGTGCTGCCCAACGTCGTCTTCGGGCTGCGCGGCGCGGACGCCGACCGCCGGGGCCGCGACGCGCTCGCCGAGGTCGGCCTCGAAGGACGGGAACGGGCGTGGCCCTACCAGCTGTCCGGCGGCGAGCAGCAGCGCGTCTCGCTGGCGCGCTCGCTGGTCCGGGAACCGCAGCTGCTGCTGGCCGACGAGCCGTTCGGCGCGCTCGACGCGCTCACCCGGATCAGGATGCACGCCCTGCTGCGCAAGCTCTGCGAACGGCACCGGCCCGCCGTCCTGCTGGTCACCCACGACGTCGACGAGGCCATCGCGCTCGCCGACCGGGTGATCCAGCTCGACGACGGGGTGGTGCGCACCGACGTCCGTGTGGACCTGACCCGCCGTTCCCGCCACGATCCGCGCTTCGCCGAGCTGCGCGCGTTCCTGCTCGACGAGCTCGGCGTCACCGAGGAGGACCGACGATGAGCCGCCGGACGTTGCACTTCAACCTGTTCCTGCACGACACCGGGCACCACGAGGCGTCCTGGCGGCTGCCGGGCTCCGACCCGTACGCGAACCTGTCCCTGGAAGCTCATCAGCATCTGGCCCGGGTCGCCGAGGACGCCAAGTTCGACTCGGTCTTCCTGGCCGACAGCCCGGTGCTGTGGAGCGACCCGGGCCGCCGGCCCTCCGGCAAGCTGGAGCCGACGGTGCTGCTGGCCGCGCTCGCCGTGACGACCCGCCGGATCGGGCTCATCGCGACCGCCTCCACCTCGTACAACGAGCCCTACAACCTGGCACGCCGCTTCGCCTCGCTCGACCACCTCTCCGGCGGGCGGGCCGGCTGGAACATCGTCACCACCGCCGGCGACGCGGCCGCCCGCAACTTCGGGCTCGACGACCAGCCGCTGCACCGTTCGCGCTACGAGCGCGCCGACGAGTTCCTCCAGGTCGCCACGAAACTGTGGGACAGCTGGGCGGACGACGCCGTGGTGGCCGACAAGGCCGCCGGGGTGCACGCCCGGCACGACCGGGTTCGCGGCATCGAGCATCGCGGCCCCTGGTTCCGGGTCGACGGGCCGCTCAACCTGCCGCGCTCGCCGCAGGCGCACCCGCTGCTCGTGCAGGCCGGCTCGTCCGAGGACGGCAAGGAGTTCGCCGCCAGGTGGGCCGAGGCCGTCTTCACCGCCCAGCCGACGCTCGCCGAGAGCCAGGCCTTCTACGCCGACATCAAGCGCCGGGCCGTGGCGGCCGGGCGCGACCCCGACCACGTCGTGGTGCTGCCCGGCATCGTGCCGGTCATCGGCGACACCGAGCGTGAGGCCCGCGAGCTCGACGCGGAGCTCGACCGTTTGATCGCTCCGCGGTACGCGCTGGCCCAGCTCGCCCAGACCCTGCGCGTCGACCCGGCGGTGCTCGACCTCGACGCCCCGCTCCCCGCCGACCTGCCCGGCGAGGACGAGATCGAGGGCGCCAAGAGCCGCTACACGCTGATCGTCGACTGGGCCCGCCGCGACAACCTGACCGTCCGGCAGCTCATCGGCAAGCTCGGCGGCGGGCGCGGTCACCGGACGTTCGCCGGCACCCCGCTCCAGATCGCCGACACCATCCAGCACTACTTCGACAACGGCGCCGCGGACGGCTTCAACATCATGCCCGCGGTGCTGCCCTCGGGCATCGAGGCGTTCGCCGCCAAGGTCGTGCCCCTGCTGCAAGAGCGCGGGCTGTTCCGTACGGAATACGACGGCACGACGCTGCGCGAGCACTACGGACTGCCGCGCCCCGCCGACCGTTTCGCGCTCGTCTAGGAGACGCCGATGAGCCTCACCTTTCTCTGGTACATCCCGAACACCGTCGAGCCGGGCCACCGGGGCGACGACGCGGTCGACGGGTACGGCACCCTCGAGCACTCCGTGGAGCTGGCCCGCCTCGCCGAGCGGCACGGCTGGTCCGGTGCGCTGATCGGCACCGGCTGGGGACGGCCCGACACGTTCACGGTCGCCACCGCGCTCGCGGCGCGCACCACCACGTTCCGGCCGCTCGCCGCGATCCGGCCCGGCTACTGGCAGCCGGCACACTTCGCCAGCGCGGCGGCCACCCTCGACCACCTCAGCGGCGGCCGGCTGCTCGTCAACATCGTGAGCGGGCAGGACAATCTCGCCGCGTACGGCGACGTCGAGGGCGAGCAGGAGCAGCGGTACGCCCGCACCAAGGAGTTCATGCGGATCGTGCGCCGGCTCTGGACCGAGGAGAACGTGACGTACGCCGGGGAGCACTTCAGCGTCACCAACTCGACGGTCACGCCGCGGCCGCACGGCACCGGACCGCGTCTCTATTTCGGCGGGGCGTCCGCGGCCGCCGAGCGGGTGGCGGCGACGGAGGCCGACGTCCAACTGTTCTGGGGCGAACCGCTCGACGGCATCGCCGAGCGCATCGACCGGCTGCGCGGGCTGAGCGCGAAGCTCGGCCGTGACCTGCCGCCGCTCGAGTTCGGGCTGCGCATCACCACGCTGGTACGCGACACCACAGCGCAGGCCTGGCACGACGCGGAGGCGAAGGTCGCCTCGCTCGCCGCGCATGCCGGCTCGCGCTTCGACCAGCTGCGCGGCCCGGCCGTCGGCCAGCAGCGGCTGCTCGACCTGGCCGCGCGCGGCGACGTGCTCGACACCAACCTCTACACGGCGCCCGGCCGCTACGGCGGGGGCGGCGCGGGCACGACGTGGCTGGTGGGCTCACCGGACGACGTGAGCGCCGCGCTGCTCCGCTACGCCGGCCTGGGCATCACCCACTTCGTGCTGTCGGACACGCCGTACAGGCAGGAGACCGCCCGGGTGGGCGACGCCCTCCTCGGCCGGCTTCACTCCCTGTCGGCCGCCTGACCGCCTCTACTCCTTGTCGGCCGCGTAGTCCCGCATCGCCGCGGCTACTTCACGAAGGAACGTCGTCGTCGCGGCGGCCTGCTCCGATCCCAGGCGGGCCGCCGCTTGCTCGATCCGCTCCAGCAACGGCGCCAGGGCGGTGCGCACCTCCTCGTACGCGTGATCCGTCGCGACCACTGTCTGCCGCCGCCGGTCGGACGGGTGCCGGACCCGGTGCGCGTGCCCGGCCGCGTCGAGGCGGTCGACGAGCGTGGTGGCCGACGCCGACCGGATGCCGAGGCGCTGGCCCAGCTCGGTCGGCCCGAGCCCGTCCGGGCTGCTCAGCAGGTAGTCGAGCGCCACGGCGTCGGTGATGCCCACCCCCAGCCGGCGGGCCAGGCTGTGCGCCGCCTCGCCGTTGGCCTGGAGCACATCGCGAACCGCGCGGGCCAGGTCGCTGCTCCGCTGTTCCCGCCTCGTCACCGTGGCATCATACGGCTCTCGGGTAGCAAGATTTTCTAACTACACGTATAACAAGATTCATGACAGGTGAGACAGTCGCCGCGCCGCCGTCGCATGCCCTTCCCGGCCGGGTGAACCAGGCGATCGAGGAGTTCCTGGCGTCCCAGGCAGCGTCACTGGCCGACGTCAGCGCCGACTGCACCCCGGTCGTGCGCTCCATGACCGACTTCATGAGCGGCGGCAAGCGACTCCGCGCCGCCTTCTGCTACTGGGCGTGGCGCGCCACCGGGGCCCCCGACGGCCCCGGCATCGTGCGAGCGTCGGCGGCCCTGGAGTTCTTCCAGGCGGCCGCCCTGATCCACGACGACGTCATGGACGACTCGGACCTGCGCCGCGGCGCCCCCGCGATCCACCGCCGCTTCGCCGCCGAGCACCGCCGCAACGGCTGGCACGGCGACGCCGACCACTTCGGCGTGTCGGCCGCTGTCCTCGCCGGTGACCTGTGCCTGGCGTGGAGCGACGAGCTCTACAGCGGCAGCGGCCTGCACCAGGTCGCCCTGGCCCGCGGCCGCCCGACCTTCAACAGGATGCGCACCGAGGTGATGGGCGGCCAATACCTGGACCTGCTGGAACAGGCGATCGCCGGCCGCCGGCCCCGGGGCGCCCTGGAACGAGCCCGCCGGGTCGTCCGCTACAAAAGCGCCAAATACACGGTGGAGCACCCGCTGCTCCTCGGCGCCCGCCTGGCCGGCGCCGGCGACGAGCTGCTGGCCGGCTTCTCCGCCTTCGGCCTGCCCCTCGGCGAGGCGTTCCAGCTGCGCGACGACATCCTCGGCGTCTTCGGCGACCCGGCCCGCACCGGCAAACCGGCCGGCGACGACCTGCGCGAAGGCAAGCGCACGGTCCTGGTCGCCCTGGCCCTCGAACGCTCTGGCGACAAGCGAACCGCCCTCATCGAATCCCTGCTCGGCAACCCCACCCTCGACGCCGCCGGCATCGCCACGCTCCGCGAGATCATCGTGGACACCGGCGCCCTCACCACCGTCGAACACACCATCGCCGACCTGCTGGACCGCTCCCTGGCGGCCCTGGCCACCACCCCCATCGACGAATCGAGCCGGCCGGTGCTGGCCGCGCTCGCCCACGCGGCAACAGATCGAGTCTCCTGAGGGGGAGCGCCCACGGTCCGGCCTGGTTCGCGGCGGCCCACCCCGCCCTGAGACCCGCGCGGCGCGGGTGACAGTGCCGGCAAGGCTCGCCACCGCCTCACGCCCGGGCGCCGTGGCCCTGTTACCCGTCAGCGCCGGCAGTTGCCGCCGCAGTGCACCGCCGCGTCGTGCGGCGGCCCGAACGCCCCACCAGAACGAACGTTCTGTCTCGCGGCCTCGCCGCCGCGCGGCGTGGGCCGCCTCGGCGGCCGGCGGCGCACCGAGCGCCCCGCCGGTGCGCAGAGGGAACGAACGTTCTGTCTGGGGCGCGCGGTCGGGGTCGGGCGGGTCGTGGGGAGAACGAACGTTCTGTCTCGTGCTCGGGTGGCGATTTGGTGGGTCGCGGGAGAAGGAACGTTCTGTCTTGTGCGCGCGGTCGGGGTCGGGCGGGTTGTGGGAGGGGCGAACGTTGTGTCTGGCCCTCGCGTGGCCATGGCGCGGTCCGTGGGCAGAAGGAACGTTCTGTCTCTTGGTTGTGTAGCGGTTGGCGGGTCGCGGGAGAAGGAACGTTCTGTCTTGTGCGCGCCGGTGATGGTCGAGCGGGTTGTGGAAGGGCGAACGTTGTGTCTGGCGCTCGCGTGGCGGTGGGGCACTCCGTGGGTAGAACGAACGTTCTGTCTCGCGCAGCGCGCGGGCTCGGCCGCTGCACAGAGAACGAACGTTCTGTCGCGTCGGGGTGCAGCGGCTTGCCAAGGGGCAGAACGAACGTTCTGTCTCGCACTCCGCGCCAGCTCGTCCGGGTGCAGCGGCTTGCCAAGGGGCAGAAAGAACGTTCTGTCGCGCACTCCGCGCCAGCTTGTCCGGGTGCAGCGGCTCGCCAAGGGGCAGAAAGAACGTTCTTTCTAGGCCCGGCGCGGCGACGGCGCGCGAGAGAACCGCCGGCATCTCGCACCGTGCGGCCTCCGGGCGACAGCAAGCGTTCGATCGAGCGCCTGTAGCGCGTGGCCGGGATGCCCGTCGGGAACGAGGTCGGGGCCGCGTGCGCGCCCACCTATCGCCGCCGAGCCATCCCAGTTATATTCATCGATATGTGGGAGCGCTCCCGAATCAAAGAAGTCCTGGTCCTCGCGGTGGCGGCGGCGCTGGTAGTGGCGAGTTTCGTCGTGGTGCGGGCGCCGGTGGCGTCGGCTGGGCCGGTGTGCACGGTGCAGTGGACGGCCAACCAGTGGGCCACCGGACTCACCGCGGACGTGCAGGTCACCAACGGCGGCGCGCCGGTCACGTCGTGGACGCTGTCCTGGGCGTTCGCCGGGGATCAGCGGGTCACGAGCGGCTGGAACGCCACCGTCACCCAGGCCGGCGCCGTCGTGACGGCGGCGAGTGCCGGATGGAACGGCACGCTCGCCACCGGCGCGTCGGCGCGGTTCGGCTTCCAGGCGACGTACTCGGGCAGCAACACCGCGCCCACCGCCTTCAGCTTCAACGGTGTCGCCTGCGACGGTGGCGGTGGCACCCCGAGCCCGGAGCCGTCCACCACGTCGCCGCCGCCCGGTCCGCAGGAGGGGTGCGTGCCCACCGCGATCTGCGACGGCTTCGAGACGCAGGCGGGCGGCGTCCCGGCCGGTGACTGGGCCGTGACCTATCCCGACTGCTCCGGCGCCGGCCGCGCCGTCATCGACCGGGCGACCGCGCACAGCGGCTCGGTGTCGCTGCGGGTCGACGGGGCGGCCGGGTACTGCAACCACGTCTTCGTCCGCAACACCCGGATTCTCGGCACCGCCGGCACGGTCTGGTATGTCCGCTTCTGGGTGCGGCACACCACCGCGCTGCCCGCCGCGCACGTCACCGCCGTGGCGATGCGCGACTCCGCGGACGGCGACCGCGACCTGCGCTTCGGTGGACAGAACGGCGCGCTCCAGTTCAACCGTGCCTCCGACGACGCGACCCTGCCCGAGCAGAGCCCCGCCGGGGTCGCGCTGTCCGCCCCGCTGCCGGTCAACACGTGGAACTGCGTCGAGTTCAAGGTGGACGGCTCGGCCGGGACGATCGAGACCTGGCTGAACGGCACGTCGGTGCCCGGCCTGCTGGCGGACGGCACGCCCACCCACGACATCGACGGGCAGTGGCTCAACCGCGCCTGGCGGCCGGCGCTCACCGACCTGCGCCTCGGGTGGGAGAGCTACGGCGACGGCGCGGACACGCTGTGGTACGACGACGTCGCCGTCAGCGGTGCCCGCAACGGTTGTTGAGCGGCGTCAGCGTCACCGGGCGGGCGGCATCAGCCGCGCAGCACCGCACCGTCCGGGACGTGGCGCGGGCCGGTCAGGTGGACGTCGCCCTCGACGACGACGTTCGCCCCGAAGGTCACGTCGCCGTCGACGCGCAGGCGGGTGCCGCGGCGCAGCGACGGCGGTCCGGCCGGGAAGGCCCGCTCGAAGCCGGGCACGAGGCGGAAGCGCTCGCGGTCCAGGGTCACGACCGGACCAGGGCCGTCGTACGTGGGGAGCATGCGGCCGTCCGCGGTCAGCTCGTAGGCGTCCGACCGGACCACCAGCAGGTCGTCGGTGGTCTTGACCGGCGCGAACCGGGTGCGGGGCACGAGCACCGGCCGGGCGCCGGCGATGGAGCCGATCGCCGCGCCCATCGCCGTCTCGAGCTGGATCACCGGCGTACTGGAGGGGTCCTTGGGGTCGACGGTCTTGTGGTTGACGATGAGCGGAAGCGCCGGGGCCGCCGGGTCCTCCTGCTGGAGCCGGCGCAGCGCGCGCAGGTCGATCCAGAGGTTGTTGGTGTTGTAGAACCGCCAGCGCTCGACGTCGGTGAACGAGCTGTCGCCGTCGGGCACCTGCGCGGTCTCGCGGAGCACCACCCGGCCGCGGTGCAGGGCGAGGTGCCCGCCCTTGCGGTCGGCGGGAGTGCCGCGCACGACCTCCATCGCGAACGGAATCTCCTCGGCCGCGACCCAGGCGGCGAGCCGGACGTCGACGGTCGCGCCCAGGTTGTCCGAGTTGGACACGAAGCACCAGCGCAGGCCCGCGTCGAGCAACCGGTCGAGCGTGCCCGACGCCGCCAGCGCGGTGTAGAGGTCGCCGTGGCCGGGCGGGCACCATTCCAGCTCGGGGTCGGCCGGCCACTCCACCGGGAAACGGTCGTCGGCGCGCAGCTTGGGTTCGCGGCCCTGCAGGAAGTCGCGCGGGACGCGCTGGTCGCGCAGGCCGTCGTAGCGGTCGAGGGCGGCGAGCGAAGGCCCCCGGGTGGCGGCCGAGTTCATCAGCAGCAGCGGGAGACGGGCGCCGTAGCGTTCGCGTACGGCCAGGATCTGGGTGGCGAGGACGTCGAGGAAGCTCATCCCGGGCTTGACCTCGAGCAGCGATTTCGGCCCGGTCAGGCCCATGCTCGTGCCGAGCCCGCCGTTCAGCTTGAGCACGGCGAGGCCGTCGAGGATCTCGCGGGCCCGCTCGGCTGAGGGCTCGGGCAGCTCCTCCAGCCCGGCCACGTCGCGCAGCGGTTCGAGGTCGTCGCCGGGAAGCAGGCCGGCACGGGGCTCGTCGAGCTGGTCGAGGCGCCGGCGCAGGGCGGCGAGCTCGGCCGGGTGCGCGCCGTCCTTCTCTGCCTTGGTCAGCGTCGCGTGCACATAGGGGGGCGCGTCCATGTCTGATCCTCCGTGGTTCCCGTCATCGTAGGCATTCCCCGGATCGGCCGTGCCTACGCGTGCCGGGGTGACGCTCCCCGGCCTGTCCGAGCGCCGGGAAGCGCCGTCTCGCGGAGATCAGCCGGCGGTCACTCGGCCCGCAGCGGCTTGGCCAGCACGTGGCCGGCACCCGCGTCAGGGGCGACCTCGGCGCGGAGCGGCTTGGCGTGCAACGCCGCGGCGCCGAGACCTCCGCCGGTCGCCGCCAGCGCCCCGGCCACGGCCAGCGTGGTGAGGGTGCGGCGGAGGGAGCGTTTCATGTGGTACCCCCGTTCGTCTTCTGGACTGGTTCCGAACATGCCGGAGGGCCCTTCGACGGGCCGAATCCTAGCCCCGGCACCGCATGATCGGCGGTAACTGTCCTCGATCCGTCCTCGCGGAGAAGCGCGCCCGCCGCGCGCTGCCGCTGCCTCCCGGCGGCTCCACCAGATGGGTGCGGGTCCAGGCGCTGAGCGCGCGCGGCCGGTAGGTCTTGTCCCTGCTCACCCGGCGTGGGTACCCCCCATCGGCCGGGTCGATGCCCGGAGCGGCCGGTAGGGTGGGGGGCGGTGTGCCGGGAAGTCTGGTCGGCGATGCATGGACCGACCCCTGAGAAAGGACTTTCCGTGACACAGCAGCCCAAGCGCGTCCCGACCATCCTCGGCCGAGGTTCCTGGCCCGAGGCACGGCGGATCGCCGACGTGCTGCGCAAGGAGACCATCGGCGGTGCCCTGCTCCTCGCCGGAGCGGTGATCGCGCTGGTCTGGGCCAATTCGCCGTGGTCGGGCGGCTACGAGTCGCTGCGTGACTTCGCGATCGGGCCCGAGGCGCTGCACCTTCACCTGTCGCTCGGCACGTGGGCGGCGGACGGGCTGCTGGCGATCTTCTTCTTCGTGGCCGGTCTGGAGCTCAAGCGCGAGTTCGTCGCGGGCGACCTGCGCGATCCGCGGCGGGCCGCCGTGCCGGTCGCCGCGGCGTTCGGCGGCGTCGTCGTGCCCGCCCTGATCTACCTGGTGTTCAACGCGGGCGGCGCCACCGACGGGTGGGCGATCCCGACCGCCACCGACATCGCCTTCGCGCTGGCGGTGCTCGCCGTCGTGGGCCGCTGCCTGCCGTCGGCCCTGCGGACGTTCCTGCTCACGCTCGCCGTGGTCGACGACCTGCTGGCCATCGTGATCATCGCGATCTTCTACACCGACCACCTGTCGGTGTGGCCGCTGCTGGGCATGCTCGCGCCGCTGGCCCTGTTCGCCGTGCTGGTGCAGCGCCGGGTGCGGGCGTGGTGGCTGCTGCTGCCGCTGGCCTTCGCGACGTGGGCGCTCATGCACGCCTCCGGGGTGCACGCCACCGTCGCCGGGGTGCTGCTCGGCTTCGCCGTGCCGGTGCTGCGCCGCGACGGTGCCGACGGTCCGGGGCTCGCGGAGCACTTCGAGCACCGGTTCCGGCCGCTCTCCGCCGGCGTGGCCGTGCCCGTCTTCGCGCTGATGTCGGCGGGCGTGACGGTCGGCGGCCTCGACGGGCTCACCTCGGCGCTGACCGAGCCGGTCGCGATCGGCGTCATGGCCGGCCTGGTGCTCGGCAAGCCGATCGGCATCGTCGGCGCCACCTGGCTGACCGCGCGCTTCACCCGGGCGCGCCTCGACGAGGGCCTGGCCTGGATCGACGTGGCCGGCCTGGCCGTGCTGGGCGGCATCGGCTTCACGGTGTCGCTGCTCGTCGGCGAGCTGGCGTTCGGCGCGGGCACCGTCTCCGACGCCCACGTCAAGGTCGCCGTGCTGACCGGCTCGCTCGCCGCGGCCCTGATCGGGACGGTGATCCTGCGCCTGCGCAACGGCGTCTACCGGCGGCTGTACGAGGCCGAGCAGGTCGACCGGGACCGCGACGAGATCCCCGACGTCTATCAGAGCTGACGGCCGGAGCCCGTCCGCGCGGGGACGAGGCCGTGCACCACGGAGGCCAGCGTGTCGGCGTCCACCGGCTTCAGCAGGTAGGGCGCCGACGGGTCGACCAGGCCGGTCGCGAGGGCGATGTTCCGCGGCACTCCCGTGGCGAAGACGACCTTGACGTGCGGCTGCTCGGCGACGACGCGACGGGCGAGATCACCGTTGAGGTCGCCGGGCAGCGACAGGTCGGCGACCAGGACGTTGATCTCCGCGCCCCGCTCCCGGCACACGGCCATGGCCTCGTCCGGGCCCGCGGCGGTCAGCACCCGGAGGCCGCGCTTGCGCAGCATGAGTGACATGGTTTCCAGAATGTCCGGATCGTCGTCGACGACGAGGACGACGGGCTGCTGGGCGGACATGAGCGCTCCTTCCTACGGTGCGATTGTCTCCGGTGCGAGCTGCGCGTCGCCGGAGGATGCGACAGCCCAGCGGCCCCGGCCCTGCCGTTTCGCGTGGTACATGGCGATGTCCGCGGACCGCAGCACGGCCGCCGGCCCGGCCTCGGCGCCGTGCGGCCGGTCGGCGATGCCGATGCTCGTGCCGACCCGCAGGGCGAGCCCGTGCCAGGCGATGGGCTGCGCCACGTCGTGCAGCACCCGTTCCGCCAGCCGGATCGCGTCGACCCGGGGCGTGGCCGGGCACAACAGGACGAACTCGTCACCACCCAGGCGCGCGACGAGATCGGTTTCCCGTACGGCCGCCGACAGCCGCCGTGACACCGCCTGGAGTACGGCGTCGCCGGCGTCGTGCCCGTGCCGGTCGTTGATCTCCTTGAACCCGTCCAGGTCCAGGTAGAGCACGCTGACCGCCGTATCGCCGGTGGGCAGCAGGCGCCCGAGGCGCTCGGTGAGCACCGCACGGTTGGCCAGGCCGGTGAGCGGGTCGTGCTGGGCCTGGTACGCCAGCTCGGCCTGCGCGCGTTCCTGCTCGCGCACCGCCGTGGTGAACCGGGCCAGGACGAAGGCGGCGCACGCGGTGGTGGCGACCACCAGGATGATCTCGCGGTGGTCGAAGCCCGACTGGAGCATCGCCAGCAGGGGCGTGGTCATCAGCGCCAGCCCGAGGAAGAGCACGCGCGCCGGGTGCAGCAGCGACACCCGCTCGCCGGGACGCGTCAGCTCGCCCCGGCCCGGGTGCAGGCCGGCGGCCACGGCGAGCGCGTTGCCGAGCATGATGAGGGCACCGAGGCGCTCCACGAGGGCGGCGTCCAGGACGTACGGCAGAAGGTTGTACCCGAGATCCACGCCCAGGTAGACGCCGATCGCGCCGAGCAGCAGGCGGGTCGGCGCGGTCCGCGTCCCCGGCGAGAGCGCGACGATGAGCATCCCGGCGAGCAGCACCACGTCGGCGACCGGGTAGAGCGCCGGGACGATCGAGTCGGCCAGGCCGTACCCGGCCCGCAGCACCGGCTCGACCAGGAACTGCCAGCTCGCCGCGCCGGCCGCGACGGTCAGCGTGAGACTGTCGAGCACGGCCGCCCGCATCCGCCCCGGCGCCCGCCGCCGCGCCATCATGGTCAGCGCCACGGCGAAGAGCGGGTAGCCACCGAGCCAGAAGAGATCCGTGACCCCGACGGTCGGCACCGAGGACACGTAGTACTGCACGATCTCGACGACGTCCCCGGCGAACCACAGGCTCATCGCCACGGCGATCAGCGTCCACGGCGCCCGCGAGTCGCCGTCCGCCCGCCGCGCCGCCCGCCAGCTCAGCGCGCAGAGCACCAGGTAGATCGCCACATAGACGACGTTCCCGACATCCGAGCCGTACGTGACCACCGCACCCGCGACCGCGGCCACGGCGGCGACCATAAACCAGCGGACTCCCGGGGCGCTCATGCCGGTTTCGTCGACAGCCGAGCCCCGCCCGGTGAGCCGTTGTGACCCACCGGACACCCACGGCATCGTGGTCGCCGTGCTGTTTCCCACCCCGGCCCTCACTCCGGCCGACCGCCCCGTCCTAACCGCCATCGACGAGATGCGCGCCAGGATCCGCGCGCAGACCCGGACCCGCCCCGCCACGTGGGTCACCGGACTCCGCAGGTTCCTGACGGCCGACGCCGTCGCGGCGTCGAACTCCATCGAGGGCTTCCGGGTCAGCACGCAGGACGTCCAGGACCTGATGGACGGCGAGCGCGACGTCGACGTCTCGGACGAGGACCGCGAGGAAACCCTTGCCTACCAGCGGATGATGACCTACGTGCAGGCGCTGCACGACGTCGCCGACTTCGCCTACAGCAAGGGTTTCCTGAACGCCCTGCACTGGATGCTCCAGGGGCACCGCAACGCCCGGGGCAAGCCGGCCGGGCGCTGGCGGCCCGGACCGGTCTACGTCACCGATCCCCGGGACCCGCGGGTCGCGGCCTACACCGCCCCCGCGGCGGACGAGGTGCCCGAGCTGATGGCCGAGCTGGTCGCCTGGCTCAACGCGGACGACGGTTCGCACCCGCTGATCCGGGCGGCCATGGCCCACCTGCACCTGGTCTCGATCCACCCCTGGGCGGACGGCAACGGCCGCATGTCACGGTCGCTCCAGACGCTCCTGATCGCTCGTGAGGGGGTGCTGGCCCCGGAGTTCTCGTCGATCGAGGCGTGGCTCGGCAGGCCCGGCAACACGTGGGAGTACTACCGGGAACTCCAGCGGCGCGGCGCCACCTACCGCCCCGACCAGGACGTGTCCGGGTGGGTGCGGTTCAACCTGACGGCATATCACCAGCAGGCGCAGACCGTGCAGCACCGGATCGATCAGTCGTTCGCCGTATGGGAGGAGCTCGCCGCGTTCGCGGGCGCCAACGGCCTGGACGGGCGGGTCGTGTCGGCGCTGCATGACGTGGCTGTCGGCGGGCGGGTCCGGCGCACGCGGTACGAGCAGGCCGAAGGGCTCACGCTCCACCAGGCCCAGCGGGACCTTCGGGATCTCGCCACCGCCGGGCTGCTCGCGCCGGTGGGGCGCACCCGGGCCCGCTACTACGTCGAGGGGCCGCGATTTCCGGCGCCGGTGCTGGAGCTGGCCCGGACGCCGTTCACGCTCACGTCGCCGTATCCGGGCGCAGCAGGTCCCGGGTGATCGCGGGGATGGCCGGGGTGCCGGTCAGGGCCATCGTCAGGTCCAGCTCGGCGATGATGTTGCGGATGACGTCCTCGACGCCGGGGCGGCCGGCCAGGGCCAGGCCGTACATGTAGGGGCGGCCCAGCAGGACGGCGTCGGCGCCGAGGGCCAGGGCGGTGAACACGTCGGCGCCGGTGCGGATGCCGCTGTCCAGCAGGAGGGTGGGTGCGGGGCCGACCGCGTCGCGGATGGTGATCAGGGCGTCCAGGGAGGCCACGGCGTTGTCGACCTGGCGGCCGCCGTGGTTGGAGACCACTATCGCGTCGGCGCCCAGGTCGAGGGCGCGGCGCGCGTCGTCGGGGTGCAGGATGCCTTTGAGGACGACGGGCAGCCTCGTACGGCCGCGCAGCGTGGCCAGGTGGTCCCAGCTCAGCCCGGCGTTGGAGTAGATGTCGAGGAACGTCTCGACCGACGCGCGCGGCACGCGGGAGCGCAGGTTGGCCAGGAACCCGCCGGGGTGGTTGCGTGCCATCGCCAGCAGCGTCCGGATCGCGCCGAGCGTCACCTGAGGCCGGGCCGACGGGCGGCCGAGCCGCTCGGCGACGATCCGGCGGAAGCGCGGGTCGGACGTGTACTGCGCGATGCCCTGGCCGCGGCTGAACGGCAGCGACCCGAGGTTGAGGTCCTGTGGCCGCCAGCCCAGCACGGTGGTGTCGAGGGTGACGACCAGCGCTCCCGCGCCGGCCGCCTCGGCGCGGGCGATCAGGCTGTCGACCATGTCCTCGTCCTTGCTCCAGTAGAGCTGGAACCAGCGCGACGCGTCGCCCATCGCGGCCGCGCAGTCCTCCATCGGGTTGCAGCCCTGGTTGGAGAGGATGTACGTGGTGCCGGTCGCCGCCGCGGCCCGGGCGGTCTTCAGGTCGCTGTCGGCGCCCATCAGCGCGCCCGCGCCGACCGGGGCGAGCAGCACCGGCGTGGGGTGGCGGCGGCCGAGCAGCTCGACGGAGAGGTCGCGCTCGACGGCGCCGGAGGCCATCCGGGGCACGATCGCCCAGCGGTCGAACGCCGCCCGGTTGCGCCGCATCGTCCGGCCCTCACCGGCGCCACCGGCCACATAAGCCCAGGCCACCGGGCTGCTGGCGCGGCGCGCCCGCCGTTCGAGCTCGGCGAAGTCGGCCGGCACCCGGGGCCGTCGGCCGAGCACTCCGGCGCGATAGATGGTGTTGAGCCGGCTCAGCCCGGCGCCAGGCGTGGTGGACATGGACGCACGCTAGTCGATGCTCAGGAGCGCCACGGTGTCGTGGGTGAGGCTGCCGAGCACCACGGTGCCGTCGCGTTCGGCGACCGAGGTGACGAAGCCGTACCCGTCGTCGGTGGTGCGCAGGTCGTGGACCGGGCGGCCGTCCAGCGTGAAGGCCATCGCCCAGGCGATCGGGGCGGCCTTCGGGCGCACCGCGTCGGGAAGGTTCCACACGAGCAGGCGCAGCAGGCCGGGCAGCGGCAGCAGGCGGTCGAGCAGCGCGTTGCGGGGCGCGACGATCGCCACCCAGAGCAGGCCGTCGCTGCCGAGCGACATGTTGTCGGGGAAGCCGGGCAGGTTGTCGACGAGGATCTCGGCGTGGCCGGGGCGCGGGCCGGTCAGCCAGTAGCGCCGGATGCGGTAGCCGGCCGTCTCGGCGAGCAGCAGGTGGGACTCGTCGGGGGCGAGGACCAGGCCGTTCGCGAACTTGAGGTGGCCGAGCAGGGTGGTGACGGTGCCGTCGGGGGAGCGGCGCAGCAGGCGGCCGGTGCAGGAGTGCTCGAAGACGTCGCCGAGGTGGTCGTCGAGGTTCCAGCGGGTGCTCGATGTGGTGAAGTAGATGGTGCCGTCGCGCGTCTCGACGACGTTGCTGGCGAAGGCGACGTCGTCGGTGACCAGGGCCTCGACGGTGCCGTCACGTCGTACTGCCAGCAGGCCCCGGTCGTGGTCGCAGACCAGCACCGAGCCGTCGGCGCGCGGGTGCAGGCCCAGGGGGCGGCCGCCGGTCTCGGCCAGCAGCGTGTGGTCGCCGGTGGCGGGGTCGATGCGCAGCACCTTGCCGCCTGCCGTGCCGGTGAGGATGTGGCCCTCGTGGTCGAAGATGACGTCCTCGGGGCCGTGGCCGCCGGCCGGCAGCAGCCGCCCCACGGTCAGGGGAGCGGTGGGGCCGTGATCCGCCCGCGCCGGCGGGGTCCAGCGGCGCGGGCGGATCAGCCGGCGGGTCATGCCCTGGTCCGCAGCTCGTCCATGAGGCGCAGGTGGGTGTCGAGGTCGTCGGCCGCCAGGTTGTAGAAGAGCACGTGGTCGACGCCGGCCTCGTCGAGCCGCTTCAGGTCGCCGGCGATCTCGGTGGGGGAGCCGCCCAGGAACGGGCGCCCGTCGCCCAGCGGGTCGGTGGTGATCGGCACGTTCGCGCGGGCGGTCACGGTGAGGGCGTCCGCGTCCCGGCCCAGCTCGGCGGCCGCCGAGCGGAACGTCGCCGCGGCCGCCACCGTCTGGTCGTACGAGAAGGCGTTGGGGTTGACGCCGTCGGCGATGCGCGCCGCCCGCCGCAGGCCGGCCTCGGTGTTCGCGCCCACGATGATCGGCACGTGCGGCTGGACCGGCTTGGGGTTCACCTCGGAGGCCTCGATCGCGTAGAACCGGCCCTGGTATTCGACCGGGTCGGGGCCCCAGCAGGCGCGCATCGCGGCGACCACCTCGTCGAGGCCCGCGCCGCGGCGCTTGAGCGGCACGTTGGCGGTGGCGAACTCCTGGGGCATCCAGCCCTGCCCGATGCCGGCGACGACCCGGCCGCCGCTGAGCTGGTCGAGGGTCGCGAACCGCCGGGCCAGCACGACCGGCACGTGCAGCAGGGCGTCGATGATGCTGGTGCCGAGCTTGATCCGCTCGGTCAGGCCGGCGACGTAGCTGAGGGTCTCGAGCGGCTCGTACGTCTCGCGGTAGTCCTCGGGGATGCGCTGCGGGCTGCCGTCCGGCCCCGGCATGATCTTGGCGAGCGGGCGGAGCAGCCGCTCGTAGGTCCACACCGCCGCGTATTCGAGGCGCTCGGCCTCTCGCGCGACGCGCGCGATGTTCGACACGGACGCCAGCGCCCCGGACGTGGGTAGTGCGATTCCCAGTTCCATCCTTTGTGGATAGCAGACGGGAGCGCCGCGGAACAGGAGCGGCGAGGGCGGGCGAGAATAAATCCCGGTCGGTCGTTTAAAGCGAGCAATTCGGGTAATACGGGCAGTCCGGTGGGTATGCCGCTCACCGGATGGCCGGATCTGTGGGACAGCGTGGTGCTCGACGAAACGGTTCTGGACGATCCCGCACGCCTGGCGGCGGTGGACCGGGCGCGCCGGGCCCTGCCGGCGCAGCCGCTGCCCCTGGACGCCATGGCGCGGCTGGCGGCTCGCCTGCTGAAGGCGCCGATGGCGACGGTGACCCTGGTGGGCGACGAGGAGGAGTTCCACGTCGGCACGTACGGCCTGCCGCCGTCGCTGAGCGCGCGGGGGCGGGCGCCGATCGCCGTCTCGGTCGGCAAGCACGCGGTCATCCACGACAGCCCGGTGCTGCGCGGGGACCTGCCGCACGAGCTTCGCGAGCATCCGCTCGTGACCGAGCACGGCGTGCACGCGTTCCTCGGCGTGCCGATGCGGGACGAGACCGACCGGCTGCTGGGCTCGGTGACCGTGCTCGACACCGCGCCCCGGCGATGGACCGACGACGACGTGGCGGCCCTGCTGGAGGTCGCCGGGGTGCTGCGCCCGCCCGCCCCGGTCGAGGCCGCCACCCGGGTCGCGACGCTGGACAGCGCGGCCCTGCTGGACAGTGTGCAGGAGGCGTTCCTGGCGGTGGACCCGGACGGGGTGATCGTCGGCTTCAACCGCGCGGCCCAGGAACTGCTCGGGTTCACCGCCTCGGACGTCTGCGGCCGCCACCTCGACGAGAGCCTGCTGCCGGACTACGGCGGGCAGCCGATCGGCGCGGCGCTCGACCGGCTCTTCGCCGCCGGGCCCACCCGGCCGGTGCTGCGCGAGGTCAGCGTGCTGCGCCGCGACGGGCACCGGCTGACGGTGCAGGCGTCGCTGTCCGTGGTGCGCGGCGCGGCCGGCGCGCTGGCCTGCGTCTTCCTGACCGACCTGTCCCGGCAGGCGGCCGCCGAGGACCTGGCCGACCGCAACGGCAGCTTCCTGAACGCCTTGCTGGACAGCCTGACCGTGGGGGTCATGGCCTGCGACGACACCGGCCGCGTGGTGGTGATGAACCGGGTGCTGCGCGAGATCCAGGGGCTCGCGCTCACCGAGCCGCTGCCGGCGGACTATCCGGCGACGGTCGACGGGGTGCTGCACGACGCCGACATGCGGCCGATGCCGTGGGAGCGGACGCCGCTGATGCGCGCCTTCCGCGGCGAGGCCGTCGACGCGGTGGACGTGCTGACCACGGCGCCCGGCGAGCCGGTGCGCACCTTCGCCACCACGGCCCGGCCGATATGCGCCGACGACGGCCGGGTGCTGGGCGCGGTGGCCGTGGCGCACGAGCTGACCGCGATCCGCCGCGCCGAGCGGTTCCGCGCCTGCCACCTCGCGGTCCAGGAGGCGCTGCGGCAGGCGAAGACCGTGGCCGAGGCGTGCGGGCCGGTCCTGCGGGCGGTCGCCACCACCCTGCGCTGGCCCTGCGCGGAGCTCTTCCTCATCGACGAGACCTCCGGCCAGCTGCGCTCGGTGGGGCACTGGGACGCCGACGACCACGACCGGGACGGGCTCTTCGGGCGCAACCCGCGACGAGGCATCTGCGTCACCGGGCGGGTCTGGCAGAGCGGGCACGCGATGTGGGTGGGTGACGTCGCCGACAGCCCCGAGCTCGACACCCCGGAGGAGCGGGCGGAGGTGCAGACGTGGCTGCGCCGCGGCATCCGCGCCGTCCTGGCCGTTCCGGTCCGCGACGGCGGCACCCTGCTCGGTGTCCTCACCTGTTACGCGGGCACCGAGGAGGTCCACGAGGAGCTGCTCACCGTGCTGCTGGACGGCGTCGCCGCGCAGATCGGCGTCTACGTCGCGCTGCGCCGGGCCGAGCAGCTCACCCGGCAGCTCACCCGGGCGCAGGACGACTTCATCGCGCTGGTCGGGCACGAGATGCGCACCCCGCTCACCGCGATCGCCGCGAACGTCGCCATGCTCGCCGACGAGGCCGCCGACCTGGACGACGACCAGCGGCAGATGCTGCGCTCGGTCGCCCGCAACACCACCAGCCTCCAGGAGATCGCGGACCGGTTGCTCGACCTCGCCGGCCTCGACTCCGGCTATCTGAGGCTCAACCGCGAGCGGATCGACCTGACGGCGATCGTCACCGGCGCCGTCTCGGCGGCCCGGCACCACGCCGCCGACATCGGCGTGCTGCTGCACACCGAGCTGCCGCCCCGGCTCGTCGTCGACGGCGACGCGGGGCGGCTCCGGCAGGTCGTCGACGACCTGCTGTCCAACGCGATCCGGTACAGCCCGCTCGGCGGGCAGGTGCACATCGAGCTGCACGCGGACGGGGGCACGGCCGAGCTGCGCATCGCCGACACCGGCATCGGCACCCCGGAGGAGGAGCGCGACCGCGTCTTCGACCGGTTCTTCCGCGGCAGCAACGTGCGCCACCAGGGCATGACCGGCAGCGGGCTCGGGCTCAGCCTGGCACGCACCATCGTCCGGTTGCACGGCGGGACGATCGAGCTGGCCGCGAACCACCCGTCCGGCACCGTGGTCCGGGTGCGGCTGCCGGTCGTCTGCTGACAGCAGATCGGCTTGGCGAGCCGCGCCGCGCCGCCCGAGGGTGGAAGCCGGAACGTCCGGCAGAGCCCGAGGAGAAGACCATGCCCGTTGCCACAGCGGCGGCCCCCTGGAGTGTGGGGTCCATCGACGACCAGGTAGCCGCGCGGCTGCTGCACCAGCGCATCATCGTGCTCGGCGCCGAGGTCGACGACCAGATCGCCAACCGGATCTGCGGACAGCTGCTGCTGCTGTCCGCCGAGGATCCGCGCGGCGTGATCAGCCTGTACGTCAACTCGCCGGGCGGCTCGGTCACCGCCGGGCTGGCCATCTACGACACCATGCGGCTCATCCCGAACGACGTCAGCACGCTGGCGCTCGGCCTGGCCGGCAGCATGGGGCAGTTCCTGCTCACCGCCGGCACACCCGGCAAGCGGTTCGCGCTGCCGCACGCGCAGATCCTGATGCACCAGGGCTCGGCCGGCTTCGGCGGCACCGCCGCCGACGTGGAGATCTACGCCAACCAGCTGGAGCGGGTCGGCCAGACGCTGCTGCGGCTGACCGCCGAGCACACCGGGCAGTCGATCGAGACGGTCGAGCGGGACAGCCGGCGCGACCGCTGGTTCACCGCGGACGAGGCGCTGTCGTACGGGCTGATCGACCACATCCTGGACAGCGTCGACGACGTGCGCCCGGAGATGACACGGCAGCCGATGGGGCTGAGCGCATGAGCCAGTACACGATCCCGACGGTGGTGGAGAAGACGCCCAACGGCGAGCGGGCCTTCGACATCTACTCGCGGCTGCTCTCCGACCGGATCATCTTCCTCGGCACCGAGATCGACGACGGCGTCGCCAACGTGGTGATCGCCCAGCTCATCCACCTGGAGTCGGCCGGCGAGCAGGAGATCGGTCTTTACATCAACTCGCCCGGTGGCTCGTTCAGCGCCCTGACCGCCATCTACGACACCATGCATTTCGTACGGTGTGACATCGCCACGATCTGCGTCGGCCAGGCGTCGTCCGCGGCGGCGGCGCTCCTCGCGGCCGGCACGCCCGGCCGGCGCTCGGTGCTGCGGCACGCCAAGGTGACCCTGCACCAGCCGTCCAGCCAGGCCCGGGGCACGCTTCCCGACCTGGCCGTGGAGGCGAAGGAGGTGGCCAAGGTGCGCGCCGAGATGGACCGGATCCTCGCCGACCACACCGGCCACTCGGTCGCGAAGATCAGGGCGGACACCGACCGGAGCATGACGCTGTCGGCGGCGGACGCCGTCGCCTACGGCCTCGCCGACCGGGTCATCACCCGGCGGGAGACACCCGCCTATCGGCTCGGCGCCGCCTGACTCTCACGCGGCCATCAACAACACGTCGCCGCCGCGCTGCGGGCGCTGGGCCCGGCGCAGGCGGGCGGCCTCGAGCCGGATGACCGGGGCGCGGTCGACCACCAGATCGCGCCCCACCTCGGCGAGCAGGTCGGCCAGCTCGATGCGCAGCGCGTCGCAGACGGCGGCGAGGATCTCGGAGCTCGGCTCCTTGCGGCCGCGCTCGACCTCGGAGAGGTATTGCACCGAGACGCAGGCCTCCCGGGCCACCTCGGCCAGGGTGCGGCCCTGCTCGAGCCGGTGGCGCCGGAGCACCTCGCCGACGAGGGTGCGCAGCAGGGGCCGGGACCGCCGGGTGTTGTCCGCCATGGCTCGACCGTAGTGAGCGCGGGCCGGCGCGGATACCCGGCGCACCCCGGTTCAGCCAGCAGCGTAGCGATCGGCTCAGGGGCAGGCCGGCGCCACGAAGCCCTGGTGGGTGCCGCGCGTCCAGCGGCAGCCGAACGCCGGGTCCGCCACGGCGCGGCGGTCCAGGATCGCGTCGCCGCCGGGGCGGTGGCCGCCGCGCACCCAGGCGGTCAGGTCGTCGAAGCCCTGGCGCAGCTCGGCCTGGGTGAAGTCGCAGTGGCCGGCGCCCCGGATCGCCCGGGACACGAACAGGCCGGACCGGCCGTTGCGGGCCGCGCGGGCCGCGTACACCTGCTCCATCGAGAAGGGCACGAAGAGGTCGCCGATGTCGTGCAGCGAGAGCACCGGGACGGATGGCCGGCCGTCGACGCGGGGGACGCCGGACAGCCCGGGGCCGGCCCCGGCGGTGCGGCGCACGCGCAGCACGTCGCGGTTGAGGCGCCACTCCTGCGCGGTGGGCCAGAGCCGGTCGGTGCTGCGATAGACGGTGTGCCGGTTGTCGGCGATGTTGCCGGGGGCGATGCCGGCGGTGCCGCCCTGCAGGCCGGGATAGAGGCCGAAGAGGAACGGCAGGTCGGCCAGCGGCGGCAGGGAGGGCAGCGAGTTCCAGTACGTGAACGCGCTGTCGAAGCCGGGCCGCTCGCCGCCGCTGCGGCGCTCCAGGACGGCCGACCACGTGCGGCCCGCGGGTGTGCTGCCCGACGGCAAACCGAGCTGGGGCACGATGCGGCCCACCTGGGAGCGCCAGCGTGCCTGGTAGTCCTCGCCCGGCTGGAGCGGGAACTCGATCCGCACGCCGGTGAGCGCGGCGGCCGTGACGTTCGCGTCGAGGAAGTAGTCGTAGAGCGCGGTGTCGCCGAGCACCCCGCAGTAGGGCATCGCGCCGGCGAACGCGCGCGGGTGCTCCTCGATCGCCACGGCGGTGACGTGCCCGCCCATCGAGGCGCCCGACATGATCACGGACTTGGCGCGGGCGCCGGTGACCCGCCGGAACACGTCGATCAGGGCCACCGAGTCGCGCACGCCCTGGCCGACGTCGTAGCCGTTGGTGGCGTAGCTGGAGGCGGCCCACGCGTAGCCGCGCGCCACGTAGTGCTCGCGCAGGCCCGGATCGTCGACGTAGACCGTGGTGCCGCGGCCGCGATAGCCGTGCGCGAAGACGACCAGGCCGCCGTTCCACTTGCCGGGGACCTCGATGCGGTACGCGGCGCCGGCGGTGATGCCGGTGTGCACGCGCGCGCCGGGGAGCGGGGTGAACGGCGTGCCGTCGAGATCGCAGTCCGGATCGGCGACCAGGTAGCCGGGCTGGGTGGTGCTCGGGACCGGAGCGTCGCAGACGGGCGGCGCGGCCCGGACGGGCGTTGGCGCGGCGAGCGGGATCAGCAGGGCGGTGAGGGCGACGACGGCGGCGCGGCTCCGGAGCATGGCGTTACCTCCCGGTAACATCTCATGCCTCGCATCGACGGGTGTCAAGCTCCGCTTGCCCGGATGATCAACTTCAGGGACGGCGGGTAGCCTCGACGAAGTTACGCAACCGTAGGTTCGGGAGGCCTCATGACCGACGAGCGGCCCTGGCTGGCGGCCTATCCGGAGGGCGTCCCGGCGGACATCGCCGAGCCGGCGCGGGCGCTGACCGCCAACTTGGACGGGGCGGTCGCGCGGTTTCCCGACCGGGTGGCGCTCGACTTCCTCGGCGCCGCCACCACGTACGCCCAGCTCGGCGACCAGGTCGCCCGGGCGGCGGAGGCGCTGCGGGCGCTCGGCGTCGGCCCCGGCGACCGGGTGGCGCTGATCCTGCCCAACTGCCCGCAGCACGTGGTCGCGTTCTACGCGGTGCTGCGGCTCGGCGCGATCGCCGTCGAGCACAACCCGCTCTACACCGCCGACGAGCTCGCCCATCAGCTCGCCGACCACGGCGCGCGGGTCGCGATCTGCTGGGACAAGGTGGCCGCGACGGTGGCCGCCACCGCGGAGCGCACCGAGGTCGTCACCATCGTCGGCGTCGACCTGACCGCCGCCCTTCCGCTGCTCAAGCGGCTCGCCCTCCGGCTGCCGGTGGCGCGGGCCCGCCAGACGCGGGCGGAGATGAGCGGGACGCTGCCGGGCGGCGCGCTCAGCTGGGAGGCGCTGGTCGCCGGCGCGCCGCCGATCGCCGCCTCCGTCGAGGGGCCGGGCGCCGGGGACACCGCGCTGCTCCAGTACACGGGCGGCACCAGCGGCACGCCGAAGGGTGCGATCCTCACCCACCGCAATCTGGCGGCCAACGCCGAGCAGAGCCGCGTATGGGTGCCCGGCCTGCGCGACGGCGGCGAGACCTTCTACGCCGTGCTGCCGCTCTTTCACGCGTACGGCCTGACCCTGTGTCTCACCACGGCCGTGCAGATCGCCGCGACCATCGTGCTGCTGCCGCGGTTCGACGCCGGCATGGTGCTCGACGCGGCGAAGCGGCGGCCGCCGACGTTCTTCCCGGGTGTGCCGCCGATGTACGACCGGCTGGCCGCGGCCGCCCGCGAGCGCGGCACCGATCTGACCTCGATCCGCTACTCGTTCAGCGGCGCGATGCCGTTGCCGCCGAAGACCGTCGAGACGTGGGAGGCGCTCACCGGAGGGCTGCTCATCGAGGGGTACGGCATGACGGAGACGTCGCCGATCACGGTCGGCAACCCGATGTCGCAGCGCCGGCGGATCGGCTCGATCGGCGTCCCGTACCCGTCCACCCGGGTGCGCATCGCCGACCGCGACGACCCCGCGCGCGACATGCCGCCGGGCGAGCCGGGTGAGCTGCTGATCCAGGGGCCGCAGGTGTTCTCCGGCTACTGGAACATGCCGGAGGAGACCGAGCGGGTGCTGCTGCCGGGCGGCTGGATCCGCACGGGCGACGTCGCCGTGATGAGCGAGGACGGCTTCCTGTCGATCGTGGACCGGGTCAAGGAGCTGATCATCACGGGCGGCTTCAACGTCTATCCGTCCGAGGTGGAGGACGTGCTCCGGGAGCACCCGCACGTGGCGGACGCCGCTGTCGTGGGGCTGCCGTCGGAGCGTACCGGCGAAGAGGTCGTCGCCGTTGTCGTCGCGGCCGAGGGCGCCTCGGTGGACGCGGAGGCGACGCTGCGGTGGGCGCGCGAGCGGCTCTCCGGCTACAAGGCGCCGCGCCGCCTGGAGCTCGTCGACGAGCTGCCGCGCAGCCAGATCGGCAAGGTCCTGCGCCGGGAGGTGCGCGAGCGGCTGCTCGCGTCTCCCTAATATCGAACGGTGACCACCACCTCACTCACCGGGGCCGAGCGTCTGTCGATGCGCTCGGCCGACGTGGACGAGATCCGGTCGTTCGGCGGCCGGCACTACTACCCGCGCAAGTTCTTCCACCCGCTGGGGCGGCACGGGCGCCTGGACGCCCGCTTCGACCTGCTGCGGCTGGGGCCGCTGACCATCGGCGACTGCCGGTACGGCGCCGAGGTCACGCTCGGGTACGAGAACCCGGACGCCTACCAGGTCGGGGTGCCGCTGGCGGGCCGGCTGGAGGCCCGGCAGGGCGGCCGCGCCGTCGTCGGGGCGGGCGGCCACGCCTCCCTCTTCGGGGTGGGCGAGGAGGTGGTCATCGACCGGTGGGGCGCCGACTGCCGCCAGCTCGGCGTCAAGATCGCCCGGGGCGCCCTGGAACGGCAGCTGCGCACGCTGACCGGCGCGGACCGCGGCGGCCCGATCCGGCTCCCCGCCCAGCTCGACATCACGGCTGGCCTCGGCCGCAGCTGGGCGGCGATGATCCGCCTGGTGGCCGCGGAGTTCGGCAACGACACCGGCCTGCTGCGCGAGCCGCTGATCGTGCAGCAGCTTCAGGACAGCCTCACCATCGGCCTGCTGCTGGCCGTCGACCACGCCGACCACGACCTGCTGACCCGGCAGCCGCTCGCCTTCCGTCCCCAGCCGGTGCGCCGTGCCGTCGACGCGATCCAGGCCGACCCGCGGCGCCCCTTCACCCTGGCCGAGCTGGCCGCCCTGTCCGGGGTCACCGGCCGGACGCTGCAGGCGTGCTTCCGCCGCTACCTCGGCTGCACCCCGATGGGCTACCTCCGCGACGTGCGGCTGGCCTGCGCGCACGAGGAGCTGCGCGCCTCGGATCCCGGGCTCACCACGGTCGCCGACGTGGCCCGCCGCTGGGGCTTCGCCCACCTGGGCCGCTTCGCGACGTCCTACCGCACCCGGTACGGCACCCACCCGCACCGGACGTTACGCAGCGCCTGACAGGGCCGGAGCAGGCCGGGAGCGGACGACGGCCCAGACCAGCTTGCCGTCGTGGACGGTCGAGGCGCCCCAGACACAGCTGCGGCCGTTGACGACGGGCAACCGGGCCGGCGTCCCGCCGCCGGCGCCCGGGCGCCGCAGCGGCGGCAGGGTGGGCTCGTGGTCGCGAAGCGCGAGATAGAGGCTGCCGCGGCGCCGGCAGATGGTGAAGAGCATGGCGGTTCCCGCGTGCTCCAGCGAGTCGGTGACCAGATCGCGCGCCACGTCCTGCGCCGCGCCGACCAGCGCGGGAACCGTCCAGGCCCGGTCGGCCGAGCGGATCGCGTCGTGCACGGCGGTGAGCGAGTCGGGGTGCGGCGGCAGCCAGCGCAGCTGGAGCCGGTCGGTGAGCGGCAGGGCGTTCGCCACGGCGGCGCGCGCCTGGCCGACGGTGACGAACAGGGTCAGGAAGCGGGCGCAGCCGAGCTGGCGGAGCCGGGTGACCAGCCGCCGGGTGGGCGGGGCGCAGAGCGCCACCACGGGCGGCGGCTGGAGCGACATGGCGGCCCGGCTCGCGGCGATCCACGTGGGCACGCTCAGGCCGTCGAGATCGCTCATCTCCTGAAGATCGATGATGATCGCGGACGGCTGCTCCGCGAGCGCCTTCCGCAGCGCGTCGTACACGTCGACAGCGGTGTGCCGGGTCCACTGCCCGTGGACGGCCAGCTCGACGACCGCGTTGTCGGCGGCGTGGCTGATCGTGAGATTGCCGGGGCGTTCCCTGCTGCCGGTGGGGGTGCCGGCTCTGTTCGCCTTCACGATGACCTTCCCGGGACGGGATTGCTCGAACAGCCAGTTTTGGGAGGCTTTGCCCTTCCGGTCAACCGCTACGGCGTTTATCACGCGCTCGAAGGACCATCGATGCATCCCGCATCGGCGGTGGCGTATCGCGACAACTTGGTGGCGCTCGACTTCGAGTCGGTGGCCGGGATCCCGCCGATGACGATGCCGCTGCGCGACTACACCGAGGTGCTGCGGGCCGCGTTCGCGCCCTACGTGGCGACCACCACGTCATCACCGGGCACGTCATCGAGGTCGACGGCGACCGGGCCACCGTCCACGCGCACGTGCGCGCCGAGCACTGGGGGCGCTGGCCGAGCGGGCGAGCCGGCCGATGCTGGAGCGGGTGGCCGCCATCGCCGCCCTGGAGAAGGTGGTCCGCGAGGGCATCGCGCGCGGCCCGCGAGATCGTCGTCACGTCCCTGGAGCGCCGTCCCCAGTAGGCTCGCGCACGTGGACGTTCGCCGCACGTGGCAGCCGCCGCGGCCCGCTGTGCCGCGGCGCGCCGACCACACCGCGATCGTGGGCTGTGACCTCTATGTCGACGGGGTGGCCGTCGAGCGCCCCGGCTCCGCCGCCGACCTGCCGCGGCTCTACGCGAAGGCCCGCGAGCACGAGGACGGCTTCGTCTGGCTCGGCCTGCACGAGCCCACCGAGGCCGCGCTCACCCGCGTCGCCGACGTCTTCGGGCTGCACCCGCTGGCGGTCGAGGACGTCCTGCACCGCGAGCAACGGGTCAAGATCGAGCGGTACGACGACGTCGTCTTCCTGGTCGTCCGCGCCGCCCGATACGTGGAGCACGAGCGCGTCACCGCGACCAGCGAGATCGTCAGCACCGGCTTCGTCCGGATCTTCGTCGGGCCGCACTTCCTCATCACCGTGCGGCAGGGCACCGTCATGGAGCTCAGCTCGCTGCGCGCCGACCCCTCGCTGCCCGTGCGGGACCCGTGGTCGGTGGTGCACGCGATCCTCGACCGGCTCGTCGATGGCTATGTCGACATCGCGGCCGCGATGCAGACCGACCTCGACCTGACCGAGGAGGCCGTCTTCGCGCCCGGGTCGCCCGTCACCGTCGAGCAGATCTACCAGCTCAAGCGCCAGCTGATGAGGTTCAAGTCGGCCGTGCTGCCGCTCCAGCGGCCGCTGGCCGCCCTGGCCGGCAAGCAGTTCGCCGACCTGCCCAAGGAGATCCGCCGCTACTTCAGCGACGTCGCCGACCACCACGCCGCCGCCGCCGAGCGGGTGATCGCGTTCGACGACGTGCTCAACGCCCTGCTCCAGGCGCGCCTCGCGCAGCTGACCGTCGACCAGAACAACGACATGCGCAAGATCGCCTCGTGGGCGGCCATCGCCGCGCTGCCGACCGCGATCGCCGGCATCTACGGCATGAACTTCGCGCGCATGCCCGAGCTGGACTGGCGCTACGGCTACCCGAGCGTGATGCTCTTCATGCTGCTCGGCGCCGGCGTCCTCTACCGCCTGCTGCGCCGCGCCGGCTGGCTGTGAGGCCGTCGGGCGGTCACCGCAGCAGCGGCGCGAGGCCGGCGTCCAGGCCGGTCTCGAGGTAGGACACCCGGCCGGTGGCGCGCAGCATGACCACGCCGCCCTGGATGGCGACCAGGATCGCGCGCGCGACCTCGAGCGGCCGTTCGACGCCCATGGCCTGGGTGCCCCGGGCGAGCTCGGCCTCCCACGTGTCGTAGAGCTCGCCGACCACGGCACGCGTCTCCGGCGACGACTTGCCCAGCTCGGCGGTGAGCACCCCGAGCGGGCAGCGGTCGCCCAGCTCGACATAGTGCCGCAGCACCGCGTCGCGCCACTGCCGCCACGACTCGCGGGTGGTCAGGTCGTCCAGCCAGGGACGCTGCACGGCGAGGACCTGGGCGGCCTCGTGCTCCGCGACGGCGAGCAGCAGGTCGGCGCGGCCGTCGGGGAAGTAGTGGAACAGCTGGCTCTTGCTGGTCGCCGTGGCGGCGCGCACGTCGTCGAGGCTGGTGCCGGCGGCCCCGGCCGTACGGATGAGCTGAGCGGCGGCGTCGACGATCCGCTGCCGGGTGGCGGCGCCCTTCGCCGTCAAAGTTCTGGTCACCCTCCCATGGTCCCTCGCTGGACGGCCTGGTCCAAATCAGGCCGGCCGGCTCAAGGCGGTCGCCGCCGCGAAGTATGCCGCGACCGGTGACCTGAAGGAGGCTTACAAGCGGACGGCCCTCGCGTACCTGCCGAAGAACCCATCGACGACTACACGGTCACCCGCGTGACCCTGGCCGACGTGGCCAAGGGCACCTTCTGATCGGCTGAACGCCCGGCGGACGGGCGCGTCGTAGGGGATATGACCGAACAGTTCACCGTCTCCTACGGCGCGCTCGTGCCCGTCGAGGTCTACTGGGACGACCTCGATCTCATGGGCACGCTCTACCACCCGCGCTTCGTCGCCCTGCTCGACCGGGCCGTGACCGCGCACTGGGCGTCGAAGGGCTACCGGCTCTCCGGCCGGCGGCTGGACGAGGACGGCTACCAGCTGCTGCGCGAGGTCGCCATCACGTTCGACCGGCCGATCACCGACTTCGGCACTGTCGTCATGCACCTCTGGGCCGAGAAGGCCGGCACCACCAGCATGGTGCTCGGCTTCCGGCTGCTCTCCGGCGACGGCGCCGAGGAGTACGCGCACGGCCACCGGGTCTCCATCAAGATCGACCCGCGGACGAAGCAGCCGGCGCCGTGGACCGCCCGCGCCCGCGCCGACATCGAGGAGCTGCTGCGCGAGCCCGCCCAGGTGTGACGCGGCCCCGGGCCGGCAGTCGATCGCCGGCCCGGGGCTCCGGGTGTACCGCGGGTGATCAGCGGAGGGCGCGGAACGCCGCCCGGACCTCGGCGGTGAACAGCTCCGGCTCCTCCCAGGCGGCGAAGTGCCCGCCCCGGGCCGGCTTGTTGTAGTAGCTGAGCGTCGGGTAGCCGCTCTCCACCCAGCTGCGCGGGGCCTGGAAGAGCTCGCCGGGGAAGGCGCTGAAGCCGACCGGCACCTTGATCGCGGGCGGGGTGGCACCGCCGGCCGCCTGCGGGTGGGCGCTCTCCCAGTAGATGCGGGCGGCCGAGACCCCGGAGTTGGTCAGCCAGTAGAGCGAGATGTTGTCCAGCACGTGGTCCCGGGTGAGGTTGCCCGACGGCGAGCCGCCGAGGAACGTACGAGCGATCTTGGTGTAGCTGTCGGTGTCGTGGTCGAGCATCCACGCGGCGAGCGCGACCGGCGAGTCGGACAGCGCGTAGCCGATCGTCTGCGGCCGGAAGGACTGCTCGGTGAGGTAGGCGCTGCCGGTCGTCTGGAACGCGGTGAGCGCGGCCTTGGCGGCCTGCTCCTCGGCGGTGACGGTCGGCACCGGGGCCCCGCCGAGCGCGGTGACCAGCAGGTTCATGTGGATGCCGGCCAGGCCCGCGGGCGACAGGCGGCCCAGCGTGTCGGTGACGACCGCGCCGACGTCGCCGCCCTGCGCCACCCACTTCGGGTAGCCGAGGCGCCGCATCAGCTCGACCCAGGCGTTCGCCACGCGGGTCGCGTCCCAGCCGCGCTCGGTCGGCTGGCCCGAGAAGCCGTACCCGGGGATCGACGGCACGACCAGGTGGAAGGCGTCGGAGGCCTTGCCGCCGTGCGCGGTCGGGTTGGTGAGCGGGCCGGCCGCATCGACGAACTCGACGATCGAGCCCGGCCAGCCGTGCGTGGCCAGCAGCGGCAGCGCGTCCTTGTGCGGCGACCGCACGTGGATGAAGTGGATCTCGACGCCGTCGATCTCGGTGGTGTACTGCGGAAGCTTGTTGAGCTTCGCCTCGAACCGGCGCCAGTCGTAGCGGGTCTTCCAGTACTTGGCGAGGGCCTGGGACGCCGCCAGCTGCACGCCCTGCTCGCGGTCGGCGACCAGCTCGCGGCTGGGCCAGCGGGTCGAGCCGACGCGGTGGCGCAGCTCGGTGAGCCGGGTGCCCGCGATCGAGGCCCGGAACGGGCGAATCTTGTCGGCGGCGGAGGAGGGCGTGGCGGCGGCCGCGTTCGCCGGGCTGGAGCCGAGCACACCGGAGGCGGTGGCGGCCACGGCGACGCCGGCCGCGAGGCCGCCCTGCAGGACGGAGCGCCGGGTGGGGATGGCGGGTGAGGGCATCGGAGTTTCCCTTCGTGATCCTTGTCGGCACGAAGCATGCCCAGGCCATCGGGCCCGGCGAGCCCGTGTACGCCCCTGGTTCCGACCCTGGGTGAGCGCCGTCACCCACCCGCGGAGTCGCCGCGGGCCGCCGGCTCCCCGCGGGACGAATGCCGCGAAGCGAAAGGGTATCCGGCGCAGCCGAGGGCAAGGTGGACATTTGGCGAGGTGCGCACGTGGCGAAGCCGACCCTGGCGGCCGTCATCGGCGCGGCCCGCACCAGGCATCGCTGTCCCGAGCCCGTCCGGTGGAGAAATCGGAGAATGGCGCCCGCCCGGCGAGTGCGGAGGGATGATCGGGCCCCCCGAGCGGCCACTTCGCCGATGCCGGAGCATGGTGGCCGGCGGTAGCGTGTCGATCACTATGCGATCCGGCGTGCGTTCGGTTGCCATGTCCATCTTCGACAGCACGGGAAACCCGTACTACAGCGGAGGTGGTCCCGTGGTCGTGCACGAGGTCGCCGTCCGGCTGGCCCGGGCCTTCGACGTCGTGGTCTACACGGGGTCCTACCGGGGCAGCCGGTCGGGGACCCGTGACGGCGTCCGCTATGTGCACCTCCCCGTGGGCTGGGCGGGGCCGCGCGGAGGGCAGATCCTCTTTCAGCTGCTTCTGCCGTTCGTGGCGTTGCTGCGCCGGCCGGCGGTGTGGATCGAGACGCTGTCCCCGCCGTTCTCCGCCAGCCCTCTGCCGGTGGTGTACCGGCGCCGGGTCGTCGCGCTGGTGCAGATGCTCAGCGGCGCCGACATGGCCCGCAAGTACCGGCTGCCGTTCCACCTGGTGGAGCGCCGGGCCCTGCGGCTGTACCGGCACTTCGTCACGCTCAACGAGGTCGACCGGCAGGCGATCGTCCGGTACGCGCGCCCGGCCGGCTGCCATCTCGTGCCCAACGGGGTCCATCGGCCCGTGGTGGCCGAGGACGAGTTCGGCGCCGGCGGCCACCTGCTCTTCCTCGGCCGCGTGGACGTGCAGCAGAAGGGGCTCGACCTGCTGCTCGAGGCGCTGCGCCGCGTCCCGGCGGGGATGCCGCTGGTGATCGCGGGCTCCGGCGTGCCCGCCGAGGAGCGCAGGCTGCGCCGGCTGGTCGAGGCCGCCGGCGCCGACGTGACGATGGCCGGGCGGGTGACCGGGGCGGAGAAGGAGAAGCTGATCCGCTCGTGCGCCGCGATGGTGGTGCCGTCCCGGTTCGAGACGTTCAGCCTCGCCGCGCTGGAGGCGATGGCGCACGGCAAGCCGGTGGTCTGCTTCGACCTGCCCCAGCTGCGCTGGATGGGCGACGACTGCGTGGTGCGGGTCCCGCCGTTCGACGTGCCCGCGCTGGGCCGGGCGCTCCGCGACCTCGTCGCCGATCCGCGGCGCCGGGCGGAGCTGGGCAGGCGGGGCTACGACTTCAGCAGGAACCACGACTGGGAGGTGATCGGTGAGCGCTACCGTGCCCTGATCGACGAGCTCATCGGCCCGCGGACCAATACACCTCCGGCGCGGCGGGAATGACGCCGCCGGGAAAGAGCCCGTCCGCCTGACTTCGATAGCCGCGGATGAGGCGCGCTTTCTCCGCGATGCCCACGTCCCATTTCCACGACGTCAGCCTGTGCCGGGCGACAAAGCCGCGATCGGGAGCGGACGTCTGGTCGTAGGGAAAGTCGGAATAGTAGACGACCCGCTCGGGGAATCGCGTTCCCACCTCGCGGGTGATGAGATGGTCGACGTGCCGGCCGACACCGAGCGGGCAGAAGATCACGCGGGCGCGGGCCGCCGCGGCGGACATCGCCGTCACGATGTCGGCGATCATCGGACGGTCGCCGCGCGCCACGCGGCCGCGGGCGATGTCGTAGCGATAGGTCGGATAGCGGTGCGCGAGCTCGGGCAGCACCAGCGCGGCGCCGGCCGGGAAGCGGCGCCGGCGAAAAAGAGCGTCGGGAAATCCCAGGTGGAGTGGCTCGGCGTCCAGTTGGGAGAGCACTTCGGTGTCTTCGTGCCGGCGGGTTTGGTAGAGGGTTTGCGCGCTGCCGCCGCCCCCGTCGCGCAGGAAGCGCCGGGCAGCGTAGGTGTGTGGCGGGCTGCCGGCGGCGGTGAAGACCGTGGCGACGACCGTGGGGCACCGGTCCGCGACGGCGGCCATCAGCGCGCCGCAGGACAGCACCGCGTCGTCCAGGTGCGGCGAGACGAACAAAACCGGCTCACCGGCGGGCAGAAGATCCATGATATTCACCGATGTCCTCATGTTCACCCGGCCGGACTTCCGCTCGAAACATTGATGGATAATGATGTTCAATATGGAGGCTGTCTTGTTGGTGGGTGGTCAGGGAACGCGACTGCGGCCGCTTACCGAAACCACTCCGAAACCGATGCTGCCACTCGCCGGAATACCGTTCATCACGCATCAGATCCTGCGTGCCCGGCAGGCGGGCGCCGAGCACGTCGTGCTCGCCACCTCGTACAAGGCGGAGATGTTCCGCGAGCACTTCGGCGGCGGCCGCGACCTCGGCATCACCCTGACCTACGCGGTCGAGGACGAGCCGCTGGGCACGGGCGGCGCGGTGCGCAACGCCGCGGAGCACCTGCGCGGCGACGGCCCGGTGGTCGTCCTCAACGGCGACGTGCTGGGCGGGCTCGACCTGACCGCGATGGTGCGCAGCCACCGCCGGCAGGACGCCGACCTCACGTTGCACCTGCGCCGGGTGCCCGATCCCGCCGCCTACGGCGTGGTGTCCACCGGCCCGGACGGGCGGGTGCTGGCCTTTGCGGAGAAGACCGACCGGCCCGCCACCGACCAGGTCAACGCCGGGACGTACGTCTTCTCGCGTCCGGCCCTCTTCTCGATCCCCGCCGGCCGGGTGGTGAGCCTGGAACGGGAGACCTTCCCGGCGCTGATCGCCGAGGGGCGGCGCGTGCGGAGCCTCCGCGACGACGCGTACTGGCTGGACATCGGCACGCCGGCGGCGTACGTGCGGGGCAACTGCGATCTGGTGCTGGGCCGGGCGCCGTCCGCCGCCCTGCACGGCACGCCGGGGGAGACCCTCGTCATGACCGGGGCCCGGGTCAACGGCGGGGCGACCCTCAGCGCCGGAACGGTGGTGGGCCGGCGTGCCGAGGTCGGCGCCGGGGCCCGCCTGACCGGCAGCGTGCTCTTCGACGACGCCCGGATCGGCGCCGGCGCGCGGCTGACCGGCACGGCGGTGGGCCGCGGCGCCACCGTCGGCGACGGCGCTGTCGTCGAAGGCGTGCTGCTCGGCGACGGCGCGCAGGTGCCGCCCGGCTCGGTGCTGCGGGCGGAGGCTGCCGCGGCCGGCTGACCGCCCGGCGCCCGTCACCGCAGCAACCAGCCCACGGCGTCGGGCAGGGCGCGAACCGTGACGGTGGCCGCGGCGTCGGGTGTCGCGGCGAGCCGCACCGTGGTGCAGCCGGCCGCCGCCCCCGCCGCCACGTCGGAGGCGGCGTCGCCGACCATCGCGCTGCGGGTCAGGTCGACGCCGGGATGATCACGGGCCACCTGCCGCAACAGGCCCGGCAGCGGCTTGCGGCAGTCGCACCGGCCGGCCTCGTGCACGCAGGCGTAGATGCCGTCGAGCTCGGCTCCCTCCGCGCGCAGCAGGGCCACGAGCCGTTCGTGCACCGCGTCCAGGTCGCGCATCGTGAGCTTGCCCCGGGCGACGCCGCGCTGATTGGTCACCACGTACACCGGGATGCCGGCCTCGCGCAGCCGGCGCACGGCCCGGCCGGTCCCGGGCAGCAGGGTCAGCTGCGCGGGACCGGACACGTACTCGCCCTCCGGGGCCTTGACGTTGACCGTGCCGTCCCGGTCGAGCAGGACGGCGGACCAGCGCCTCACGGCCGCGGGTGGACGGCGGCCTCGACGATCTCGCAGATCGTGTGCCCCACCGCCATGTGGCACTCCTGCACCCGGGCGGTCTCGGAGGACGGCGCCCGGAAGGTGTGGTCGGCGAGGCCGGCGAGCTTGCCGCCGTCGGCGCCGGTGAACGCCACGGTGGTGATCTCCATGTCGGCGGCCTGGATCACGGCCTGCACGACGTTGGCCGAGTTGCCACTGGTGGACAGGCCGATCAGGACGTCGCCCTTGCGGCCCAGGCCGGCGAGCTGGCGGGCGAAGGTCAGGTCGTAGCTGTAGTCGTTGCCGATCGCCGTCATGGCGGCCGTGTTGCTCGCCAGGCAGTAGGACGACATGGACGGCCGGTCGTACCGGAAACGGCCGAGCAGCTCGGCCGAGAGGTGCTCGGCGTCGGTCGACGAGCCGCCGTTGCCGCAGAAGAACACGGTACGGCCGCTCGCCACGCACTCGACGACCGTCGCGGTGATGCCGTCCAGCACGTCCATCAGCTCGTCGTCGCGGGTGAGCCGGGTCTTGGTCTCGGCGCTCTCGCCGATGCGGTCGCGCAGCACGGTCGTGTAGGTCATCGTGGGCTCCAGGTGCTCAGGCCGGTGGGAGCGAAGGTGATCTCCTCCACCGTCATGTCCAGGTCGGTCAGTGCGGCGGCCACCTGCCGCCTGCGGTCGAAGTCGCAGTAGATGAGCATGAAGCCGCCCCCGCCGGCCCCGGTGATCTTGCCGCCGAGGGCGCCCGCCGCGCGCGCCGCCGCGTACGCCTCGTCGATGTACGCGGTGCTGATCCTCGGGCTGATCCGCTTCTTCTGCTCCCAGGCCTCGTCGAGCAGCGCGCCGAAGTCGCGCAGCCGGTTGCGCAGCAGCGCGTGCTTCATCGCGGTGGCGAGCTCCTTCTGGGCCCGCAGCCCCTCGACCGTGTCCAGCTCGGCGCCGGCCAGGCGGGCCGACTGGTCGGCGATGATGTTGTCCGACGCCCGGGTGCGGCCGGTGAAGCAGAGCAGCAGGTTGTGTTCCAGTTCGGCGAGCGTGTCGTCGCGGACGCGCAGCGGATTGACGACAACCTGGTCGCCGCCGAGGAACTCGATGTAGTTGAAGCCGCCGAACGCCGCCGCGTAGTGGTCCTGCTGGCCGCCGCGGATGCCGAGGTCGTGGCGCTCGAGCCGGTGCGCGGTGTGCGCGACCTGATAGGCGTCCATCTGCAGGCCGTACCGGTCGCGCAGCAGGCCGACCAGGGTCACCATCACCGCCGAGGACGACCCCAGGCCGGAGCCGGGCGGTGCGGAGCTGTGGATGCGCAGCTCGTAGCCGTCGCGCTCGCCGCCGGCCAGGTCGCCGAGGTGGCAGGCCGCGGCCTTGGCGAGGTCGAGCTCCCCGTCGAGGGTGAGGCGCTCGTCGACGCCGAACTCGAGGGAGACGCCGAGGTCCTCGGACGAGATGCGGATCGCGCCGTCCGGGCGCGGCGTCAGGCTGCCGTACGCGTAGCGGGCGATCGTCGCGGAGAGCACCGCGCCGCCCTCGGTCTCGGGGAAGGGAGCGACGTCGGTGCCGCCACCGGCGAAGCTCACCCGCAGCGGGGCCTTCGCCCGCAGCCGCAGCGCCCGGGTGTCGCCACGGATCGCCGTGTGGTCGGGTGCGGACCGGGGCTCGGTCCGCGGGTCGTTCATGATGAGACTGGGCACGTGACTCCCTAGGGGTGTGTGGTGCGAGGGGCGGGCGTGGCCGTGCGCCGCGCGCCGGTGTGGTCGAGCACGTGGCGGAAGACCTGGTCGTGCCGGGTTGTGGCCGCCTCGACCGACATCGCGAGGCCGCGCTCGAGGCTGGCGCGGGCGAGACGGTCCAGCAGGGCATCGTCGGTGGAGAGCCGTTTCAGCGCGTCGCGCAGCGCCTCCGCGTCGCCGGGTGCGACGAGCAGGCCGCTCGGCCCGGCCACCTCCCGCACGCCCGGCAGGTCGCTGGCGACCGGGACGCAGCCGGACGCCATGCCCTCGCCGAGCACGAGGCCGTACGCCTCCGCGGTGGTGAGGCTGGGCAGCACGATCACGTCGTGGGTGCTGTAGGCGTGCCACAGGTCGGCGTCGCTGACCCGGCCGCGGAAGGTGACCGCGGGCAGGCCGGCCGCGCGGGCCTCCAGCCGCGGGCGCTCCGGGCCGTCACCGATCAGCGTCACGGTCACGCCCGGCAGGTCGCCGGCCGCGTCGAGCAGGATGTGGGCCCCCTTGTACGGGCGCAGCTGGCCGACGAAGAGCACGCGCAGCGCCGCGCCGGGCGGCCGGGGCGGCCGGGGCAGCACCCGCCGGGTGTCCACGCCCCACGGGATGATCTCGACGTGCGGGCCGGACGGCATGTGCATCCGGTCGCGGTACTCCGCCGAGCTGACCAGGATGACGTCGGCGAGCTGGGCCACCCGGCGATGCATCCGGTTGTAGAGCGCGCAGAGGCCGCGCAGCCCCGGGATCGCGAGGTCGCTGTGGTGCGTGTAGACGACCGCCGGGCGCCGGCGCCGGCGCATCGTCGCGGCGAGCAGCAGGAACGCGTCGCTCATGGTGGGCACCGGGCCGTGCACGTTCACCACGTCGTACGCGCTCAGCCGCCGGCGGAAGCGCGGCCAGGACCGGGCGAAGCCGGAGAGCCGGACCTCGCGGTGGACCAGGCGCGGGAAGTCGGCCCGGCTGACCACGTCGACCTGGTGGCCGGCGGCGGTGAGGCTGCGGCTGAGATTGCCCATCGACGTGGCGATGCCGCTGACGACGGGGGCGACCTCCGAGGTGAAGATGAGCACGCGCAGCGGGCGGTGCGAACCGGCCGGCCGGGCGGGCGTGGCCGGCGCGGCCCGGCGCAGCGCGACGACGTGGCGCAGGAAGCGCCGCGCCTCGCCGAGCCCCGACTTGGACGCGCCCTCGAACCGGCGCCGGAACGTGTACTCCACCTCGTCGACGGCGTTCCATCGGCCGCGGACGAGGATCTCCAGCAGGATCTTGTAGCCGATCGGCCGGAGCGGCACGCCGTCGACGACCTCGCGCCGCAGCGCGAAGAAGCCGCCCAGCGGATCGGTGGAGACCCGGGTCCGCGGCAGTACGGCGTGCACAAGCCGGCGGCACGCGCGCGACGCCTGGTGCCGGAAGGAGCCGTTGAGCCCCTCGGCCGAGCCGCGGCCCCGGTATCTCGTGCCGACCACAAGGTCGGCCGGCCCGGAGGCGAGCGCGTCCACGAGACGGGGCAGGGCCTCGGGAGGGTGCTGCATGTCGGCGTCCATCACGGCGAGCACCCCGGCCTCGGTGGCGGCGAAGCCGGCCAGCACGGCACCGCCCAGCCCGCCCGGGCGCCGGTCCGGCGCGCGGTGGACGACGGCGACCCGCGGATCGTGGCCGGCCAGATCGGCCAGCCGTGCGGGCGTCTCGTCGTCGGAGTCGTCGACGAAGACGATCTCCCAGTTCCGCCCGTTCAGCGCGGCGCGGAGCCGGTGGTACAGCGGTCCCACGCTGTCCGCCTCGTGGCGGGTGGGCACGATGACGGCGATCCGCCCGGAACCGGCCGGCGTGCCGACCGGATCCTCTCGGCTTCCGGGCACGGGTCTCTGCGCGGTCTGAGACACGAAAAATTCCTCACGTCGGCAACGGATCTTATGGATGTTGCATTGACGGACGTGACTGTCAAAAGAATCGTAAGGAGAGTGAAGAACGGCGCCTGCCGGCGACGGATCGGGCCGCCGGGCGATGGCCAAAATGGACTGCGCGCTGTCGCCGGAACCGATGCTAGGGGTTCGACGCGGTGATCGGAAGCGCGCGCTCGGACGACCCTTTCCGAGTGACCATGCCCGACATGCTGCTTTTACTTTATGGTTTCGCCCGGTTTCTCAGCCCGTGTCCGTTCTCAGTGGACGGTCATGCCGGAACGCTGCCGCTTTGATTTCCACTGTGCAACGAACGTGAACGCTTTCCTAACAGGCCGTGGCGGCGCTGTTTCGCGTCAATTTGCGGTCACCAGCGGGATACGCGCCCGCAATTGATCACCTTCACATCCTGCGGATCGCGTCGAGCATTTTCGCCGCCGTGACGTCCCATGTGTTCTTCGTCACTTTCTCGTGGCCGGCGGCCACCAGGGCCGCCCGCTCGGCCGGCGCCCGCAGCCGCAGGATCGCCTCGGCCCAGGCCCGCGGGTCGTCCGGCGGCACCAGGAGCGCGGCGTCCTCGGCGATCTCGCGGAACACCGGGATGTCGCTGGCCACGACGGGCAGCCCGGCCGCCATCGCCTCCAGCAGCGGCAGGCCGAGGCCCTCGATCAGTGAGGGATAGACGAAGGCCTCCGCGCCGGCGTACACGCTGTGCAGTTCCGCCTCGCTCACCCGGGGCAGATGACGGATCCGGTGGGCCACGCCGAGCTCGCCGGCCAGCGCGGGCACCGGATCGGGGAAGCGCGCGTCGATCGTGCCGATCAGGACGAGGTGGTAGTGCTCGGGGAGCAGGGGCAGGACCCGGACGAGCCCCGCCACGTTCTTGTGCGGCCGCCGCGCCCCGACCTGGAGCACGTAGGTCGCGGGCAGGTCCTGCCCGTCGATGCTGGTGGCCGGCCGGGCGCCGCGGGCGAAGGTCTCGTCCACCCCGCCGGGGATGACCTGCCAGTCCCGCACCGGCACCCGGTAGAAGCGCTCGATGTCGCGCGCCGACGCGGAACTGCGGGTGAGGACCCGATTGCGCCGCGCCATCATCGCGGTGTGCATCATGTACAGCGCCCGGGTGCGGCGGTCGGGAGCGAACCGGGCGTCGGTCTCCATGATGCAGTCGTGCACGAAGGTGCCGCGCCGCCCGCCCCCGACCACCGGGCCACCCAGGCTGTACGGCGAGATCGTGACCGTGGCGCCCACCCGGCGCAGCGCGGCCGGCCAGCGGATCCACTGCATCGGCGAGGTCAGCGGCAGATCGAAGTGTGCCCGCCGGTAGCCGAGACCCTCGATCAGGCCGTCGATGTCGAAGCGCCGCGACCGTTGTCCCGGCCGGACGAACACCGTGACCTCGAACTCCGCGGAGCCCGCCAGCCGGTGGAGCAGCATCTCGGCGAGGCGGCCGATGCCGTGGTACTCGTCGGACAGGACCCGCCCGTCCAGGGCGAGATGGTCCGTCCGGTCAGGCGCCGGGGTGGATGGGGCCATGTCCGATCAGCTCCTCGAGCGGTACCGTGAACGTACGACTGCGGAATGGATCGTCCCGCCTTCCTACCAGTGAGCCGGTGGGATTCCCAGTCACTGCGCGGCTGTCTCCTGTGTACCGGCACTGCACCCGAACACTGGACACGGAGGCGACCGATGACGTTGACGGATATCCGGGCATGATGAATCTCACCGGCCGGCGCAGTGCCGCCGGCGGCGGCGTCGTGCTGATCGTGCGGTTCGGGCTGGGCGCCGTGCTCAACTACGGCTTCGGCGTGGCCCTCGCCTGGCTGCTGACCCCGGCGGAGTTCGGCTCGGTCAGCGTGCTGCAGAACGTTCAGTTCCTCTGCGCCATGATCCTGTCGGCCGGTTTCCCCTGGGTGCTGGCCGCGACGATCGCGAAGGACCCCGGCGCGGGCGCCGTGGCGGCGACCTATCGTGCCGCGTTCCTGGGCAACGCCGCCCTGGGCGCGGTGCTGCTGGCCGTCTTCGTCACCGCCCAGCTCACCCGCACGGTGGTGCCGGGCGCGTCCGGGGTCACGGTGATCTGCGTCGGCGCCATGATCGCGGTGCTCTCGCTGACCAGCGCGCTCGGCGGTGGTCTCCAGGGCGAGCGGCGGTTCGACGGCTACGGCGTCATGCAGATCTCCGAGATCGCGATCAAGGTCGCCGTGTCCGTCCTGGTCGTCGGCGTGCTCGGGCTGGGTGTCGCGGGGGTGGCGATCAGCTTCCTGATCGGCGCCGTGCTCTCCGCGGCGATCGGTGTGTGGGCGCTGCGCGACCGGCTGCCCCGGAGCGGGCCGGTCGCCTGGCGGCGCACGAGCGGGCGCGCCGTCTCCATCGGCCTCGCCAGCTCGGCGTTCGCCGGCATCCTCACCGTCGACGTCCTCGCGCTCAGCGTGATCGGCCAGGACCGCGGCGTCACCGCGGCCGACCTGGCCCTCTACCAGGCGGCCACGGTGCTCGCCCGGGCGCCCTTCTTCGTCGGCGACGCGCTCAGCAACGCCGTCTTCCCGTTCATCGCGGCGGCCCGCACGGCCCAGGAGGTCGACGCGTGGTTCCGCGCGGCTTTCCGCTGGATCCCCCTGGCGCTGGTCCCGCTCCTGCTGGTGCTGGTCGTGGCGCCCGGACCGGTGCTCCGCGTGCTGTTCCCCCCGCACTACGCGCAGGCGGCCGGCGTCCTGCGCCTCCTGGCCGTCGGCACCGCGGGCCTGATCGCCATGGACGTCCTGCTCAAGACGCTGAACGCGCGGGAGCTGCCGGCCGTGGCCACCTGGGTGCCGGTCGCGCTGGTGGTGGAGGCGGCGGCGCTCGCCGTCCTGGTGCCGACGTGGGGCATCGCCGGTGCGGCGACGGCCTTCGGCATCGGCACGTGGGCCGGCGCGATCGCCCTCGCCCGGACGTACCGGCGCGCCCACCGTCCACGATGGTTCCCGCGCGGCGCCGTGGCGCGCTACCTGGCGGCTCTGTCGCCGCTCGCCGCCCTGTCGGCGCTGGCGGCCCGCTTGCCGGCGCTGCCCGCGCTCGCCGTGGTGGCGGCGGCCCTGGTGATCTACGCGGCCGCCGCGATCCGCCTGCGGTTGGTGCGCGAGCGGGACGTCGAACGCGCGCTGACCGCCCTGCGGCGGATGTGGCCCCGGCGCGGGCGGGTGCCGGCGTGACCGCCCGCCGGCTGGTCGCGCTCCTGACGGCCTGCGCGAGCGTCGCTGCCGTCTTCCTGCTCTGGAACCTCGGCCGCAGCCCCGACACCCAGTACGACGAGGTCGTCTACAGCCGTGCCGACCAGGCCGTCGCCCAGGACTGGTCGCTGACCTGGACGAACCGGCCGCTCTTCGTGCACCCGCCGCTCTCCTTCCTGGCCCAGGCGGCCTGGTTGCGCGTTCTCGGGGCGCACGATCAGCCGCTCGTCGACGTCATCACCGACACCCGCCTGCTCGCGGCGCTGGTGAGCGTGGTCAACGTGGTGCTCATCGCGCTGATGACCTATCGCCTCGCGGGCCGCGGCCGGGTGGTCCTGACCCTGGTGACCGCGGTGCTCGCCGCGACCGACCCGGTGCTGCTCCGGTTCGGCCGGATGGCCATGATAGAGCCCTTCGCCCTCCTGGCCTGCCTGGTGACGCTGCACCTGGCGATCTGGCTGCACGGCCGCCGGTCGCGCTGGTTCGTCCCGGTCGTCGGACTGGCCGGCGGCCTGACGCTGCTCACCAACGAGGTGGGCATCTTCATGGTGCTCACCCCGGTGGTGTACGCGCTGCTGAGCCGCGACCGCCGGCTGGTGCGGCAGTGCCTCGCCGCGCTGGCCGCCGCGCTCGCCCTGTGGTCGATCTTCGTGCTCTGGGCGGTCCAGCTGGGTCTGCTCACCAGCTTCGTCGAGGTCAAGACCGTCACGTTGCAGCGGCTGCTCGGCATCGTGCAGACCACCGGCTGGAACCGGCCGGGTGTCTCGCTGCTCAGCGGGCTGTCCGAGCAACTCGGTCAATACGTGACGTCGTACGTGGTGCTGGCGCTCGGCGCGGTGGCGGCCGTCTGGCTCCTGGTGCGGCGCGGTGGCGGCTCCGCCCGGTGGCTGCTCGCCTGGCTGATCACCAGCTACGCCTTCGGTGCCTGGACGGTGCTGCTGGGGACCCTCAACGAGCAGTTCTTCGTGTACGTCGTGCCGGCGTCGCTGGTCGGCACGGTGCTGATGGCCGGCTCCGTCCTGGCCGCTCCGCGATGGCGTGCCGGCGTCGCCTGGGCACTGCTCGCCGCCGTCCTGGTGCTCTCGACCGGCAGCTGGGCGCGCTTCTCGGCCACCCGCAACGACGGCCTCGCCCGGCTGACCCGCTACGTCGCGGCGAACGTGCCGGCCTGCGCCGCGCTGAACGCCACCGGCGACACCGAGCGTTTCGTGCAGCTGTTCCCGTCACGGCCGATCACCTCCTATGCCACCGGCCCCGGGGCGCTGAGCCACGGCGTGAGCCTGTTCGTGCTCAGCGACAAGGACGCCGGCATGCGGTTCGGCAACTCCAGCCCGCAGCTGGCCTCGTGGGTGCGCGACCACGGGACCCGGCTCGCGGCGTATCCCAGCGCCACGTATCGCGGCCTGGAACTGTGGCGGGTGGCCGCCGACCCCTACGACGCGACGGCCGGGGTCGAGCGGACGGCGGCCGGCGACTTCGTCGTCACCGAGGGATCGCGGTGCGGCGGGCACCGGGTGGTGGACGGGCCCGACGGCGCCTTCGCCACCGGCTGGGAGGCGCTGGGCGGCAAGGCGGTCGCCGGGCCCCCGCTGACCGGCGGCTGGCGATCGGGCGAGGGCCGGCAGGTGTTCGCCGGCGCCGTTCTGACCACCGGTCGCGGCGGGCCGGTCACGGCGCTGCCCGTGGTGGCGGAGCTCGCCCGGCGCTACCCGGCCACGCAGCTTCCCCCGCTCGCCCCGGACCCCGCGCTGACCGATCCGGCGATCGCTAAGGCCTACCGCGGCGGGATGGATCGGCTGCTCGGCCCGGCGATCGGACCGGCCACGGCGATGCCGGACGGGCATGTGCGGCAGGCCTTCGCCGGCGGCGTGCTGGAGCGCGCCACCGACTCGGCCCAGGTGCGCCTGGCCCCGATCGGCCGCCCCGTGCTCGACGCCGGCCTGGTGGACCCGCCGGCGCCGGCCCGGCAGCCGGACGCACCGCCCCCGCTGCCGGCCGAGACGGAGTCGCCCCAGCCGACCAGCGTGCGGCCGTTCGCCTGGACGCTCGCCGGCGTCGTGGCGCTCTACCTCGTCGTCGCCGTGCTCGTGGTGCGGCGGCGACCCGATCGCTCGCCGCCGCCACCACCGCCGGCGCCCGACCCCGGGCTGCGGGAGCTGACCCCCGTTTCCCGGCGGGCGGTGCTGACCCGGGTCGGCGCGCTCGCCGCCCTGCTGGCGGCGGCGCTCACGGCGCGGGTGGTCCTGCACGAGGAGCCGGCCACGCTGCCGGCGCTCCCGCACGCCGCACCGGTCGCCCCGGGCGTTGTCCGCGCCGGCCAGCCCGACGAGGCGGACCTCGTCCGGCTGCACGACGACTACGGGGTCCGCGGCATGATCGCGATCAACGGGCGGGACGACTCCACCCTCTCCGGCGACGAGGAACGGGCCGCCGCCGAGAGCGTGGGCATCCGCTTCGTGGGGCTGCGGATCGGCGACGGCGACGCCCTCTCCGCGGAGCAGGTGGCGTCGGTGGCGCGGCTGCTGCGCGACACCCGCGCCGGCGGCGACTCGGCGGCCACCCTGGTGCTGCTGCACGACCGCACCGGCGACGGGCCGGTCGGGCTGCTCGCCGCCGTGGTGCGCGTCCTCGATCGTGAACCGCTGGACGAGGTGCTGGCCTCGGCACCCGGCCTGGGCGGCGAGCAGCGGGCCTCGCTCGCCCACCTCGCGGCCGCGGTGACCGGATCGGGTGGCGCGGACAACCCGTACGCGGCCCTGCGGGTTGAAGATCGGTGACCCGACCTGTGACCACCGCCCTGGCCGCGCTGATGGCCGTGGCGGCGTGCGGCGGCGGCGGCCGCACGCCGCCGCCCGGCATCGTCTTCGGCACCCTGGGCTCGCACGCCCCGGCCGCCGCCGCCGAGAACGCCGCGGGCGTGCGCGGCGCCACCCTCGAACTCGACTGGAGCGCCTACGAACCGGTGCGCGGCGAGTTCTCCGCCGCCTACACGGCCACCGTCAAGGAAAGGATGCGGACGTTCCAAGCGGCCGGGCAGCAGCTGACCCTCGCGCTCGGCCTGCACTACAGCCCCGACTGGGTGCGCCGGCTGCCGGACGCCGTGGCGGTCGACCAGCACGGCGCCCGGCTGCCCGGCATCGACATGGTGTTCAGCCAGCCGGTGCGCGACGCCGCCGCGGCCTACTTCGCCCGCGTCGACGCCGACCTGGGCGTGCGCAACTTCGCGTACATCCGCCTCACCGCGGGCGGCAACGCCGAGATGCTCTACAACACCCGAGGGTCGTACGCGGCCTTCAGCGGCGCCGCCCAGAACGGCCCGGCGATGGCGGCGGGGATGGCCGCCAACCCCATGCCCGGCTGGCGTCCCGGGGACCGGCGGGCCACCCGCGCCCAGGTCCGCGCCTGGGCGGACTGGTACGTGGGCGCCCTGGCCGACGTGACCAGGTGGCAGATGTCCCGCTTCGGCGCCCTGGGCTACACCGGGACGTACCAGGCGATCACCCCCGGCTCGGGCGTGCGGCCGGACGCGTACGCCGACGCGGTCGCCCGCTTCCTGCCCGACGGCCTGCTGGGCATCGGCGGAGCATGGCAGCAGTACTACGCCGCGCTGGCGGGCACGCCGAGCCTGATGACCTACATCTCCTCGGTCGCGGACGGCTCGGGCGGCGACGACACGTGCACCGCCGCCGACCGCCAGGTCGCGGTGACCAGCCCCGCGGCGAACTCCTGGTCCGCGACCCGCTGGCAGACCCGCCTCGCCGCCGAGTACGGCTTCCGCACCGGCGGCGAGAACCCGGGCTACGGCGACGGCCCCGCGAAGGGCGCGTACTACGCCGACACCTCCGGCCACGGCATGCTGGCGGCGGCCCTGCGCCAGGCCGTGCGCTGCGGCTTCGACGTCTTCAACTTCGCACATGACGAGCAGCTCTGGCAGGGGCCGCTGAGCCTCGACGCCTACGCCGACCGCATCCGCGCCGCCCGCTGACCTGCTCAATCGTGCCGCTCGGACGCGGGAGCCGAGCGGACCGGTGACCGCGAGCGTTCGCTGGTTGCGCATGACGGCTAGTCACTGGTGCATATGTACCATGTCAAGATGGCGCGGCGCTAGTGGTGGTCCGCCGCGCCGTGTCTGATCGAGGGTCGGCGCCGTCGCCGGGGTCTGGCACGCGCTGCACGAGGCAGCACAGACCATGATCGGCTGAGCCGTCGCGCATCGGTGGCGCGCTGACGAACGCGGCACCTCGCCGGCGTGCCCCACCTGCCGCAAGAAGATCAGCAAACCGCGGGGCAGGGACATGTCCTGCCGCCGTCGGTTCGCCGGGCAGCGCGATCCCGCCGCGGTCCTCCATTACCACCCGCACCCCGGGCGGCGTGCCCACCACCGGCGTCCCGGTCCTACGCCGAGGGTGTGTATTCACAACGAATGCCGGGCCACCGGCAGACGTTCGTGGAGACCGCCCTATCGCGCCAGGCGGTTCGCGAGCCAGGCGACGGCCCGCGGGTAGCGGTAGTCGATGCCGCCGTGGCCGGCCGGGAACAGCTCGAACTGGACGCGCTCGGCGGGGACGCCGATGCGGTCCAGGCCGGCGCGAAAAGCCTCGGCGCCGAGGTCGAGGAACCATTCGTCGCGGGTGCCGGCGTCGATCCAGATGGCGCGCTGGGAGCGGAGGGCGCCGGCGTACCGGTCGATCATGCGGATCGGGTCCCAGGCGAGCCACCTGTCCCACAGCTCGGGGATCAGCCGGCCGTACCGGGGGTCGAACGGCAGCTGCGGGGTGCCGTCGGCGGCGGGGGAGAAGGCGGCGGCGCAGCCGAGGACGATGAGGAGGGTGCTGTCGTGTTCGCCGGTGAACGCCGTACGGCCCCGGAAGTCCGACCACCACTTCTGGATGTCGTGGTCGTGGTCGCGCAGGGCGCGGGTGGCCTTGGCGAATTCGTTGAGGTAGCAGTATTCGTAGAGCGCGTCGCCGGCGTGCGTGGCGAGGGCGCCGAAGAGGTCCGGCCGCAACATCGGGGTGATCATGGCGCCGAAGCCGCCGGACGACTTGCCGCTGATCGCGCGGGACTCGGGCGCGGCGAGGGTGCGATAGCGGGCGTCCACCCAGGGGACGACCTCGTCGCAGAGGTACGAGTGGTAGGGCCCCGTGCCGGCCGAGTCGACGAACTGGGAGCCGCCGTACGCCGTCCAGGCGTCCACGTACACCAGGATGCAGCCGGGCGCCTCGCCGCCGGCGAACACCTGGTCGGCGGTCTCGATGAAGGGCTGGCGGAACGCCGTGCGGTTGGCCCACATGCCGACGTGCCCGGTGTAGCCCTGGATCACGTAGATGACGGGATAGCGCGCCGAGCCCGACTCGTAGCCGGGCGGCGTGTAGACCCACAGCGGCCGCTCGTGCGGGTCACCCAGCGGATTGCCGCGCAGCAGCGCCGAGTCGATCGTCTCCTGATGCAGCCGGCCGGACAGCTCATGACTCCAAGGCAACATGCACCGAGTAAAACACCATCGACTCCGGCCGATCTCCCTTTCGTGTCGGCCGCAGGGCGGCGGGAGCGGCGCCCTGGTCGACGTCGACGCCCTCCTCCGGGCGCCGGCCGCGCGCAGCGTGGTCAGCCGGGCCGCGACGGGCCGCCCCGGCCACGTCGTCGTGGAGGGGCGGCCCGCCGCGGGCTGAATCAGGGCAAGGCGAGCCGCCAGATGTTGTCGGCAGTGCCGTTGTCGGGGTCCTGCACGACCTGGGTGCCCCAGGCGCTCGCGCCGTTGAGGACGGCCAGCAGCTTGCCGCTGTTCACGTTGCGGATCTTGTAGGTGCCGTTGCCCAGGTCGGTCAGGGTCCAGCGGTGGTCGGCGGTGCCGTTGTCGCTCCACTGCAGGACGCGGGCGTTGTCGGCGGTCGACATGTTCTCGACGCCCAGGACCTTGCCGCTGTGGACGTTGCGGAACCGGACCGCGCTGCCGTCGGCCACCCGTTCCCAGCGGTGGTCCGCCGTTCCGGTGTCGCCCCAGACCACGGCGAGACCCCCGTCGGCGGTCGACATGTCCCGCACGCCGAGCACCAGGCCGGTGGCGACGTTCACGAGCTTGTACGTCGTGCCGGCGCCGCCGGTGTTCCAGTAGACGGTGTAGTTGAACCCGTGCGCGTCGTGGAACGGCCCGATGGCCACCGGCGCTCCGTCGGCCGTCGCGCTGAACGTCAGGGCTGTGCTGCTCGTCCTCGTGATCGACGAGACGGTGAGCGACGGCGGCGCGGTCAGCGCGGTGCTGCCGTAGTTGCCGCACAGCACCGCCGGCCCGTAGGTGATCGCCTGGACGTTCGGGTTGTCGTTGGCCGGCTGCATGACGACGCGCATCGGCAGCTTGACCGTCAGGGTGTCGCCGGCCGCCCACGTGCGGGTGACGGTCGCGTAGGTGCCCGGCGTCGCGGTCACCGCCTGGGTGACGCCGTTGACGGCGAGCACCGGGTTCTGGGTCCACGCCGGGATCCGGACCCGGATGCTCCACGAGCCGCTCATGGATCCCGAGAGGGTCAGCGTGGTGGTGTCGCTCACCGGGTACGTGGTGGTCTGCGTGACCGTGATGCCGCGCTGCGACCAGGTCAGTGTGGACGGTACGAACAGGTTCACGGTCAGCGTCGTGCCGGCGTGGAAGTAGATGGAGTCCATCAGCTTCGTGTTGGTCTCGATGCCGGTGCCCTGGCAGCACCAGAACGAGCTGTAATCCGTCGAGTAGGTGCCGCCGCCCCAGGCCGGGCCGACGCCTCGGCGCCCGCCGGGCCGCAGCGGCGTGAAATAGGTGACGCCGCCGTGCCCGTCGGCCGGGTTCTGCGCGCCGATCAGGTGGTTGAGCAGCGTCCGCTCGTAGAAGTCGAAATAGCCGGCGTTGCCGGGATCGAGCAGCCAGAGCTCCCGGGTCAGTTTCAGCATGTTGTACGAGTTGCAGTGTTCGCAGGTGTCGTTCGTCAGGTAGCCGGCGATGGCGTTCGGCGCCCGGAAATGCTCGGCCTGGCTGTTGCCGCCGATCGCGTACGTGTGCGCGCGCGTCGTGATGCTCCAGGCGTTCGCGGCGATGTCGCGGTAGCGGGTGACGCCGGTGGCCTTGTATTCGCGGGCCGCGCCGACCCACTTGGGCACCTGGGTGTTCGCGTGCAGCCCGTTGAGCTGGTCGGTGTTGGCGGCCAGCGGCGTGAACACGGCGGCGTGGTCGAAACGCTGCGCCGCGGCGAGCCAGCGCGCGTCGCCGGTCTGCTGGTAGAGGTCGGCGAAGACCTCGTTCATGCCGCCGAACTCGGTGCCCAGCATGGCCTGCATCTGACTCGCGCTCAACCGTGCGGTACGCGTGTCCGCCCAGCCGGCCAGCGCGAGCAGCACGGTGCGCGCCTGGTCGTTGCCGGTGTGCCGCCACACGTCGAGCAGCCCGGCCATCGTCTTGTGGACGCAGTAGTACGGCACGTTGCCGTTGGACAGCGTCCGGGCCTCCAGCGCGGTGAAGTCGGACTCCGGGAAGCCCGACAGGTAGCCCGGGGCGAACCCGGCGGCCGCGTTGTTGGCCTGGCACTTGGCCAGCTCCGCGACCATGTAGGCGGCCTTGTCCCGGCAGACCGTGTCGCCGAGCACCGCGGCGGCCTGCGCCCACGCGGTCAGGAAGTGCCCCTGCATGTGGGAGCGGAACGGGAACGACGGGGCGTCCCAGCCGCCGTTGGCCGCCGCCCCGTTGGTGGAGAGCCGGTGGTTGGCCCGGAAGACGTAGAGCAGCCGGTCGACGTCCACGAACCTCAGGTAGCTGAGCGTGCGTGCCTGGTTGTCCAGGAACCGCCCGGCGGTCAGCCGCACCTGGCCGAGCTCGAAGGGGAACGCGGCGGCGCCGATGTCGGACCGGGCCGGGGGCACGATCGCGGCCGCGGCGGGCCGGGGGAGGAGGGTGCCGGCGGCGGTGGCCAGTGCGGCGGCGCCGGTGGCTTGGAGGAGATGGCGGCGAGTGAGAACGTTCACAACCGCATTCTTCACCGTCAATGGGACTATGCACCCCCGGGTCGTTCGGAGAATGGTGCGAGAAAGGGGCGGCAAAAAGTCGTTACGCATCCACGTACGTCAAAGTCATCTTGAATGTTTGGGAGCGCTCCCGTAACGTTCCGTGACGTGAGCAGACGTCTCGTAATCCATGTCATCGCCGTGGTGCTCTTCGCGGCCGGCGTCGCCGGCCTGGCTCAGCCGGCGTCCGCGGCCGCGCCCGTCAACTCCACAGTGGCCGGCGGCTACGCGCACACGTGCGCGATCCGCGCCGGCGGCGACCTGTGGTGCTGGGGCGGCAACGGCACCGGCCAGCTCGGCGACGGCACCCTCACCGCGCGGACCACCCCGGTGCGCGTGGGCGACGCAGCCTGGGCCGCGATCGACGCCGGCACCAGCTTCACCTGCGCGATCCGCGTCGACGGGACGCTGTGGTGCTGGGGCAGCAACACGCGCGGCCAGCTCGGCGACGGCACCACCACGCGGCGGACCGCCCCGGTGCAGGTCGGCACCGCCACCTATACCACCGTCAGCGCCGGCGACAGCCACGTCTGCGCGGTGCGCTCCGACGGGACGCTCTGGTGCTGGGGCTTCAATCGGTTCGGCCAGCTGGGCGACGGCGCCGCCGTCTACAACGCGACCAGCCCGCTCCAGGTCGGCACCGCCACCACCTGGGCCGGCGTCACGGCCGGGTTCGCGCACACCTGCGCCACGCGCACCGACGGCACCCTCTGGTGCTGGGGCGACAGCTCGACCGGTCAGCTCGGCCTCGGCATCCTCAGCTACCGCACCACCCCGGGGCAGGTCGGCACCGGCACCGACTGGGCGGCGGTGAGCGCCGGTCACCTGTTCACCTGCGCCACGCGCACGGGCGGCTCGCTGTGGTGCTGGGGCGAGAACGGATACGGGCAGCTCGGCGTCAGCGGCACCTACCAGGCCGCGCCGGTGCGGGTCGGCGACGTCTCGTCCTGGACCGGGGTCACCGCGGGCTTCGACACGGCCTGCGCCGTCCGGGCCGACGGCAGCCTGTGGTGCTGGGGCAACAACGCCTCCGGGCAGCTGGCCGACGGCACCACGACCCACCGGTACGCCCCGGTCCGGATCGGCACCACCACCGGCTGGACGAGCGACGCCGCCGCCGGCTATCACGTCTGCGCCGAGCGGGCGGACGCGAGTCTGTGGTGCTGGGGCAACAACGCCAGCGCTCAGCTGGGCGACGGCACCACGACGTCACGCCCCGCGCCGGCCCAGGTCACCCTGCCGGCCTGACCCGGGCCACCGGCGTCGCGTGAAGCGCGGCGCCGGACTGACCCGGGGTCGGCAGGGGCGAGCCGTCAGACGGCGTGCCGGGCCGAGGCCCGGCGCGCCCGGACGGCGAGGGCCAGCCCGGCGATGGCGAGCAGGGCCGCGACCGTCTCGGCCACCGCCGAGAAGACCTTGCCGGGCTCGTGCCACGTGTTCTCGTAGAGGTTGGGCAGCGGGCCGAGCCGGCCCACGTCGACGTACGTGTAGAGCACCACCGCGACGGCCGCGCTGCCCGCGACCAGCAGCGCGAGCACCCAGGTGAGCACGCGCGGCCAGATCAGCAGCGCGAGCGCCACCACGATCGCGACGATGCCCTGGATCCGGAAGAGCGTGCCCTCGCTCATCACGGACGAGTGGAACTGGTCGTACTGGGCGGCATCGTGCAGGTGCACGTAGGCGTCGATGCCGAGCAGGGCCGCGGTGACCACGGCGAGCGTTCGCTGAGCGATGGAGACGTCGTGCCAGGCCACGTGCGGCCTGGCGGGCATGACATGGTCGGTCATGGGACCGGCTCCCTTCGGGAAGGCTCTCTCACCGCCCACGGTCGTCCGCCCGGGCCGGGCGGACATCACGGCCAGCCTGCAAAAGGCGGTACCCGCCAGCAGGTACCGCCGGTGCGTCAGCCGGCGCAGGTGCGGCGATAGCGCAGCTCCGGCACGTAGCGGGCCCATTCGGCGGCGGTGAGGCCGCGCCCGGCGACCGCGCAGGCGCGTGCGGCCGGGTCGGTGCGCAGGCCGTTCAGCTTCTGATAGCTCCAGAGCGTGACGGTCGCCGGATCCTTGGCGGGCTGGCCGGTGACGGCGAGCGTGCGCCCGTCGGGCTTGAACGCCAGGTCGAGCGCCTGACCGCCGTCGGCCGTCCGCACCGCGGCGAGCCGGATCGGCTCCGCCGGGCTCGCCGTGTCCCACAGGATCACGGTGTAGTCGGAGCCGCCGGTGGCCAGGGTGCGGCCGTCGGCGCTGAAGGCCACCGAGCGCACCCACCTGGCGTGGCCGGTCAGGGTGGCGAGCCGCAGCGGCCGCGACCGGTCGGCGACGTCCCACAGCACCGCCGTGTCGTCGTAGCCGCCGCTGGCCAGGTGGCGCCCGTTCGGGCTGAACGCCAGCGCGTCCACGGTGTCGCTGTGGCCGCTCAGCGTCGCGAACCGGACGGGCGCGGCGCGGTTCGCGAGGTTCCACAGCGTGATGGTGGGGTCGGCGCCGCCCGCGGCGGCCAGGGTGCGCCCGTCCGGGCTGAAGGCCACCGCCGTGCCGAAGCTGCCGGTCAGCCGGACTCGCAGGGTGGGGCGCCGGCCGGCCAGATCCCACAGCATCAGCGTGGTGGCGTCGGCGACGACGGCCAGGGTCTTGCCGTCCGGGCTGAACGCCATCGCGTTCGTGCCACGCACCTCGCCCGGCAGGGTGGCGAGCGTCGTGCCGCCCACCCTCAGGGTCCCGCTGTCCGCGCCGACGGTCGCTGCCGTGCGCCGGTCCGGGCCGAACGCCACCGCACGCGCATCCTCGCCGCCGAGGGACAGATCGGCCCCTCGTACGGGATGAGCGGGGTCAGCGACGTTCCACGTGCTCGCGGTGCCGTCCGCGCCGGCGGCCACCAGCAGGCGCCCGTCCGGGCCGAAGACCGTGGACCGGGTGGCCCCGCCCGGGACGGCGAGCGTGGCGAGCGAGGCCGGCGCGCCGGGCGCCGCCACGTTCCACAGCGTGCCCGTCCCGGACCCGTCGGTGGTGGCCAGCGTCTTCGCGCCCGGGCCGAAGGTGAGCCCGGTGATCGGGCCGCGCGCCCGCACGCCGGCGAAGGCACCCGGGCTCGCCGCCGCCGAGCGGTCCCACAGCTTCGCCGTGCCGCTCTGGTCGCCGGCGGCCAGCACGCTGCCGTCCGGGCTGAACGCCACCGAGGTGATCTGCCCGGTCAGCCCGTCCAGCGAGTCGAAGGGCTCGCGCGACTCGTCCGGCATCTCCGGCATCTCCGGCGGCGGCTGGGGAAGGTCGTCCTGCGCCTTCGACGAGACCTTGCTCGTCATGTCGTGGCTCGTCATGTCGTAGAGCGCCACCCGGCCGTCGCTGCCGCCGACCGCGAGCGTCGACCCGTCGGGGCTGAACGCCATCGGCGACGCGCCGAAGTCGAGGATGCCGTCGAGCGACACCGGGTCGGCCGGCTCGCTGAGGTCGTAGACGGGCACGAACCGTCCCTTGTCGACGATCAGCAGGCGCCCGTCCGGGCTGAGCGCCAGCCGCGCCACCGGGTAGCCGCGCTGCTCGGTCATCCTGGCCAGCAGCGTGGGCCGGGCCCGGCCGGCTGTGTCCCACACGCTGACGACGCCCGCCGAGGTGCCGGTGACGAGGGTGCCGCCGCCGGCGCCGAACGCGAAGGCGGTGACGTCGCCGTCGTCCGGCAGCGTCGCGCGCTTGGCCGGGCGCGACCGGTCGGCGACATCCCACAGGACGGTGTCGCCGCCCGAGCCCACGACCGCCAGCGTGCGCCCGTCCGGGGTGAAGGCCAGAAGGCGCTGGGTGGCCGCGCCGGGCAGCGTGGCGATCCGCGTGGGCTTGCGCGGGTCGGTCACCTTCCACAGCGCGACCCGGCCGTCGTTGCCGATGGCCGCCACGACACCGTCCGGCGCGTACGCCGCCGTGGTCACGCCGCCGAGCGTGCCGGCGTAGTTCGTGGCCGTGACGATGCCGGTGAGCTGGCGGCGCGTCGCCGCGTCGGGGTTGAGCGCCTGGGCCGCCGCGCCGAGCATCAGGGCGGTCCGCGGGTCGTCGGTGAGCGACGCCGTGGCCTGGTTCATCAGCCGCCGGCTGATCGCGATGCGCTGCTGCTCCTGCGCCTTGGCCTGCTGGGCCTTGGCCTGCGCGGCCGCCTCCCGGGCCAGCCGCTGCTGCTCGGCCGCGATGCCCGCCTGCCGCTGCGCCTCGTCCTTGAGCCGCAGCGCCTCCTGCCGGAGCCCCTGTGCCAGCTCGGCCGCCTGCGCGGCCAGCCGCTCCTGCTCGCGGGTGCGCTGTGCCGCCTGCGCGGCGAGCTCGCGCTGGCGCTGGGCCACCGCGGTCGCCTGGTCGGCGAGCGCCTGCTGCTCGCGGGCCAGCCGCTCGGAGCGTTCCGCCTCGGCCGTCGCGCGCGCCGCGCGGGTCTGTTGCTGCTGGGCCAGGGACTGCTGGCGCCGCGCCTCCTCGGCGGCGCGCTCGGCGTTGTCGCGCTGGCTGTCCGCCACCTGCTGCTGGCGGAGCGCCTCCGCCGCCGCGTTGCGGGCCCGGTCGGCGTTGCGGACCGCCGACACCCCGGTCACCACCGCCAGCACCGCGAGCACGGCCACGGTCACCGCGGCGCTCGAGCGCAGCCGCCGCGCCCGCCGGTGCAGGCGCACGTCCTCGCCCTCGAGCTCGTCCTTGCTCACCCCGTGCATCGGGGCCGCGAGCTGCGCGATCGCGTCGCGGAAGCGGGAGTGTTGCAGGCTCAGGTGCTCGCTGCGGCGGGCCCAGCGCAGGTCGAGGAAGAACGGCTCCTCGGTGAACACGTCCCGCAGCGCGGGCGGCACCGCCGTCGAGTCCTCGGTGAAGTCGCCGCGGGCCTCGTCCCACGCCCACTCGCCGTCGGTGACCACCGGCAGGATGCGGTCCGACGGCTTCGTGGCGATCCAGTGCTCGATCTCCTTGTTGACCCACGGCGAGCGCGCCGCCTCGGGCGAGGCGAGCAGCACGAAGTACTGCGAGCCGTCGAGGGCGGTCTGGATGGACGACCACAGGCCCGGAGTCACCGACAGGCCGGTCTGGTCGCGGAAGATCCACAGGGCGCGCCGGCGGTGCCACGGCTTGGCGAGACGGTGCAGACCACGCTGCACGGCGGGCGCGAGGCGCCCGTCGGCGGAATGGCTGTACGAGATGAAGCCATCGAAGGTCATGCTGGGTCCCCCGCGGTCGGAACGTGGTGCGGCGACAGATTGTGCCTGGCACCGCCCCCGTGAGCAAAGGCGGGAGATCGTGGGGGCATACTGCCTCACCAGCGTGACGAGCCCGGGGTGCGGAGGTCGATGTGCGGTTCGGCGTGACAGGCCATCGGATCCTCCCGCCCAGCATCGTCGACTGCGCGGTGCGCCACTGGAGCCGGGTGCTGCCGCCCGGCGCCGACCTGTGCGGGGTGTCGAGCCTCGCCGACGGCGCCGACCAGCTCTTCGCCACCCACATCCTGGCGTCCGGCGGCGTCCTCGAGGTGCTGCTGCCGTGCGAGGGATTCGCCGGCTCGCTGCTCGGCGACGACAGCCGGGCGCGGTTCGAGGACCTGCGGCGCGCGGCGGCGAGCGTGACCACGATGCCCTACCCGGAGCCCAGCGAGCAGGCGTTCCTCGCCGCCGGCCGGGCCCTGGTCGATCGCTGCGACCACCTCTTCGCCGTGTGGGACGGCCGGCCGGCGCGCGGCGTGGGCGGCACCGGCGACGTCGTCGCCTACGCCCGGGCCCGCGGGCGCCAGGTCACGGTGCTGTGGGTCGACGGCGTGCACCGGCCCTGAGCAGGCCGGCGCGGGCGCGCTGCTCCTCGTACCGGTCGCCGATCTCGCGGGCCAGGGTCAGCGCCTGCTCGTGCTGGGCGCGGGCGTCCTCCGCGGCGTCCAGCTCGCCCAGCGCCTGGCCCAGGTCGTTGAGGGCCTCCGCCTCGCTGGCCCGGTCGCCGATCCGCCGGTGCAGCAGCACGACACGGCGCAGGTGGTCCGCCGCCTCGGCGGGCCGGCCGTCGCGGGCGAGCACCGCGGCCAGATCGGTCAGCACGTACGCCTCGGCCGTGCGGTCACCGGCCCGCCGCGCCGCGGCGAGGCTCAGCTCCAGGGCGCCGGTGGCCCGCTCCAGATCGGCCGGCTCGCGCGAGATGCGGGCGATCAGGGAGAGCACGTACGCCTCGGAGAACCGGTCGCCGAGGCGCGTGTGGATGCCGAGGGCCGACCGGAAGCGCCCGGTGGCCCGCTCGTCGTCGCCGAGCCGTGCGTCGACCAGGCCGAGCCGCACCGTGGCGTCCGCCAGCCCGGCGTCGTCGCCCAGCTCCGCGTGCAGTGACCGGGCCCGCTCGAAGTGGTCGGCCGCCCGCCGGTAGTCGCCCAGCCGCCAGTGCACGCTGCCCAGGTTGCGCAGCGCCGCCGCCTCGGCCGCACGGTCGCCGAGGTCCGTGTAGAGGGACAGGGCCTGCCGGTACGTCTCGGCCGCCTCGCCGAGACGCCCCTGCCGGCGGTGCAGGCGGCCCAGGTCGGACAGCGCCCGCGCCTGCGCCTGCCGGTCGCCGACCGCCAGCGCGGCCGACACGGCCGAGGCGGTGACCGTGACGGCCTCGGCGACCGGCCCGCCCGCGTCGAGATAGCGGAACAGCGTGCCGGCGAGCGCGATCGCGTGCCGGTGCCAGCCGTGCGCGGCGGCGTACGTGCAGACGGCGGCCAGGGTGGGCCGTTCCGCCTCGATCCAGTCCCGGGCCGCCTCCGGGTCCCCGCCGGGCGCGCCCGGCTCGGGATAGAGGCTCGCCATCGCCGCCGCGGAACCGGCCAGGTAGTGATCGAGGAGCCGGGTCAGCGCGGCCCTGCGCTCCGGCTCGGGGTCGTGCGCGGCCGCCAGCTCGGCGGCGTACGCCCGCAGCAGGTCGTGCATGCCGTACCGGCCGCCGCGCCCGGCCTGCACCAGGCTGGCCCGCACCAGCACGCCGAGCAGCCGCCGCGCCTCGCCGGCCGCCGTGCCGGTCAGCGCCGCCACCGCCTCGGCGTGCACGGTGTCGCCCGGGTGCAGGCCGAGCAGCCGGAACACGCGGGCCGCGCCGTCGGGCAGGTTCTGGTAGGACCACGAGAAGACGGCGCGCACCTCGGCCCGGGGATCGCCCGCGTCGAGCAGGTCGAGCCGCACCCGGTGGTCACTCAGCTCGCCGACCAGCTCCGCCAGCGAGACGTCGGCGCGCGCCGCGGCCAGCTCGGCGGCGATCCGCAGCGCCAGGGGCAGCCGGGCGCAGGCGGCGGCCAGGTCCTCGGCGACGGACGGCTCCCGGTCGACCCGGTCGCCGATCAGGCGGCGCAGCAGCCCGACCGCGTCCGCCACCGGCAGCAGGTCGAGGTTGACCCGCTCGGCGCCGTGCAGCGCCACCATGCCGGGCAGCGCGTCGCGGCTGGTCACCAGCACCAGGCACGACCCGGTGCCGGGCAGCAGCGGCCGCACCTGCTCCACCGAGGACGCGTTGTCGAGCAGGACCAGCACGCGGCGGCCGGTCAGCTCGGAGCGGTAGCGGCCGGCGCGCTCCTCGACGCCGGGCGGGATCTCCGGGCCCCGCACGCCGAGGGCGGTCAGAAAGCCGGCCAGCGCGTCGCCGACCGCCACGGGCTGCTCGCAGTCGTAGCCGCGCAGGTTCACGTAGAGCTGGCCGTCGGGAAAAGCCTCGCGGACACGGTGGGCCCAGCGGACGGCGAGCGCGGACTTGCCCACCCCGGCCGTGCCGGAGAGGAGCACGACGGTCAGCGGCGGCTCGTCGCCCTCGGGCGGTGCCAGCGAGCGGTCCAGGGCGGCGAGCTCGGCGCCGCGCCCGGTGAAGGCGCGCACATCGGCCGGCAGCTGCGCCGGCACCGTCGGGGCAGCGGCGGCGCGCGCGGGGGCGCCGGCCGGCAGGGCGAGCGTCGGGTCGGCGGCGAGGATGCGCTCGTGCAGGCGGCGAAGCCCGGCGCCCGGATCGCTGCCCAGCTCGTCGGCGAGGCCGCGGCGGATCCGCCGGTACTGCTCGTCGGCGTCCGCCTGGCGGCCGCAGCGGTAGAGGGCGAGCATGAACTGCTCGGCCAGCCGCTCGTCCAGCGGGTGCTCGGCCACGGCGGCGGAGAGCGACGGCAGCAGCTCGCCGTGCCGGCCCAGCCGCAGCAGCACGTCGTGGTGGTCGAGCTCGGCGGCGAACCGCTCGGTGAGCAGCAGCTCCCGCGTCGCGGCGAGCCACGGGGTGTCCAGGCCGGCGAACGGCTCGCCCCGCCACAGCCCGAGCGCCTCCGTGATCAGCTCCGCGGCGGAGCGGTCGGACTCCGCGTCCCGGGCCCGGGCGGCGAGCCGGCGGAACCGGTGCAGATCGACCGACTGCGGGTCGGCGGTCAGCACGTACCCGGCGGGGCGGCGCTCGATGGCCACCTTGTCGCCGGCGTCCGCGACGGCCCGCCGCAGCCGCGACAGATAGCTGTAGAGCGCGCCGGTGGCCCGCTGCGGAGCGTCCTCACCCCAGACCCGGTCGACCAGCTGGTCGACGGTGACCGGGCGCCCCGCCTCGACGAGCAGCACGGCGAGCACGCTGCGCTGCCGGGCATGGCCGAGGTCGACGGGCCGGCCGTCGATCCGGGCCTCCACCGCGCCGAGCACCCCGAACTCCGCCGTCACCTGACCTCCGCACGCTCGCTCCCGGGCAGGTCCCTCACCTGGGGATTCAAGATCTCCACAAGGACCGGGACAAGTCTTGCACGCTTCATACAAGGTGCGAAGACGACCATTGCTCGCGTTGCAGGGAACAGGCCGCCCCGGCCCGACGGCGCGCAGGCGTACGGGGGAATCGGGACAGGACGGGCGGCCTGCCCTGCACAAATGCTTGCGCTGTCAGGTATCCGGCAGCGACGCCACCGACCGCGGCGAACCATCGCAGGGATGACGGAACCGTTGTCGGCCGGCGTCATCGGCGGGGGGATCGGCGGCCTGTCCGCGGCTCTGAGCCTGCTGCGGGCGGGCCTCGACGTCCACGTGTACGAGCAGGCGCCGCGACTGTCCGAGGTGGGCGCCGGCGTGCAGGTCAGCCCGAACGCGTCGCGCGTCCTGCACGGCCTCGGGCTCGCGGACGAGCTCGCCGCGACCGGCGTCCGGCCGCTCGCCTTCCACCAGCGCCGCTGGGACGACGGCCGCACCCTGCTGCGCGCGCCGCTCGCCGAGTCGCTCTACGGCTTCCCGCACTACCAGATGCACCGGGCCGACCTGCTGGGCGCGCTGGCCGCCGCCCTGCCGGCCGAGCGCGTCCATCTGGGCCACCGGCTCACCGGCTTCTCCTCCCACGGCGACGGCGCCGAGGTGCGCTTCGCCAACGGCGGGACAGCCCGGTTCGACGTGCTGGTGGGCGCGGACGGCATCCACTCGACGGTCCGCCGGCTGCTGTTCGGCCCCGGCGATCCCCGGTTCACCGGCTGTGCCGCCTACCGCGCCGTGGTGCCCGCGGAACGCGTACGGCATCTGGACCTGGAGGTGACCGCCCAGATCTGGATGGGACCGGGCCGGCATTTCGTGCACTACTTCATCAGCGCCCGGCGGTCGGTCAACTTCGTGGCGGTGGTGGAGCGCGACCACTGGACCCGCGAGTCGTGGACCGACCGGGCGGACAAGGCTGACGTGCTCAGCGCGTACGCCGGATGGCATCCCCAGGTCGGCGAGCTGATCGGCGCGGCGGGCGAGATGTACGTGTGGGCGCTGTTCGACCGCCCGCCGATGCCACGCTGGTCGGACGGCCCGGTCACCCTGCTCGGCGACGCGGCCCACGCGATGCTGCCGTTCATGGCGCAGGGCGCGGCACAGGCCATCGAGGACGGTGCCACGCTGGCCGCCCTGCTCGGCCCGCTCCGGCGGGGCGCGGACGTGGCCGGTGCGCTCACCGCGTACGAGAAGGCGCGTCTGCCCCGCACGGCCCGCCTCCAGGAGATGTCCGCCGGCAACAAGACCCGCTTCCACCTGCCGGACGGCCCGGCCCAGCGGGAACGCGACAGCCACATGGCGGCCGGCTCGCGGGCCTGGTCGTTCAACGCGCTCGACTGGGTCTACGCCCACGACGCCACCACGGACGGCCGTCACGAGCCGACGACGGCGAACCCGGCCCAGAAATAGGGGTCCGAGTACGGGCGCCGCCCGTCGTCCGCGTCCTCGCCGGCCGGCACCGCGTCGCGGGTGAGACGCCACGGCCGCGCGTCCGTCAGCGTCCGCAGCCACCGCTGCGCGCGTCGCAGGGCGAGCGCGACGTCGTCGTCCTCGCCGTCGCGGGCCATCCGGGTGAGCTCCCGGTAGAACCGTCCCACGAGCAGCGCGGTGGCCTCGTCGCTCACCGGCCACAGCGAGCAGAGCACGGCGGCCGACCCGGCCGTGAGAAAGGCCAGCGGCAGGCCGATCATGCTGTCCGGCAGCCGGGCGAGGTCGACGTGACCGGTCTGGCAGGCGCTGAGGAAGACCAGCCGCGAGCCGAGCGGCGCCAGGTCGCGGATGCCGTCGAGCGTCAGGTCGCCGTCGCTCAGCGACACGCGCATGAGCTGCGACTCGGCCGGGTTGTTGAAGCCGTGGCAGGCCAGATGCAGGATCCGGCAGCCGCGGGCCCGGGCGGCGAGCGCGGTCACCGTCGCGTCGCGGCCGCTCAGCACGGTCACCTGACCGGGCAGCGCCTCCTCGATCGCCCGAGCCTCGCGCCGCGCGCCGGGCAGCGGCGGCAGGTCCGGCTTCTCCGGGTCGGCGAGCACCACGACCGGGCCGTTGCGGCCGGCGTGCCCGGCGCGGCGGCGGGTCAGCGCGAGCGCGGCGGCCGACGGCGCGGTGCTGATGGTCACCAGTTCCGCCACCGGTGTCCGGCGGCCGGTCGCGGGGTCGGTGACCAGCGCGGCCGCCCACGGCACCAGGGCCAGTGGGCCGCACGGCACGATCGCCACCTGGGTGAGCCCGTCGGCCAGCAGCGCGTCGACGACGGGCTGCACCAGCTCACCCAGCGCCTCGGCCATGCGCGCGATGGGCGGGGCCAGGTCGGCGTCGGCGGCCTGCGCGGTCACCAGGCCCTGGGCCTGGTCGTCGACGCGGAGCAGCAGGGCGATGAAGTCACCGGACGACTGCGGCGCCGGGAACGACCGCAGGGTCACCCGCCCGGCGCCGTCGCGGCCCACCAGCACGAGCGCGCCCCCGGAGGGGACGTTCCAGGCGTAGAGGACCGGGCGCTGCGGCGTCGCGGCCCGCCCGATGTCCTCCAGCGTCGGCGCTTCCCACCGCAGCAGGCCGGCCCGCCCCGGCCGGCTCTCGCCGACCGTGACGTCGAAGGTGCGCAACCGGGTCCGCTCGAGCACCCGCACCGCGCCGGCGAGGTCCCCGCAGCGCACGCCGGCGTAGGCGGCGGCGCGGGCCACCAGCGGATGCTGCTCGAGGACCCGCAACCGCTCCTCCGGGCTCTCGGCGTCGCGCAGCTCGGCCTCCTGGAGCGCGAGGCAGTCGGTGTACGCCCGCCAGGCCCGCGGCCACTGCTCCCGCTCGCTCAGCAGGTCGGCGAGGCGGCAGGCCGTCTCGCGCGCGTCGGCGGGAGCGAAACCCGGGTCGATCAGCGGCCGGGCCGCCTCCAGCGCCTCGATCAGCGCGTCGGAGCTGCGGTACCGCAGGTCGGCGACCTCGGCGCAGACGCGCGCGAACCGGCTGCGCAACAGCAGGTTGCCCGCCTCCGCGGCTTCCCGCGTGCCGCGCCGCGCGACCGACGCGGCCTCGGCGAGCAGGCCGGCGGCGGCGCCACTCGGCACGGCCTCGACCGCGTCGCGGATCTCCGGTGGCGCCGACCGGAGCCCGTACATCATCGGATTGACCACCAGAGTCCGGCAGAACGCGACCGGGTCGGCGTCGTCCTCGGGCAGGGCGAAGCCGATCGACTCCGCCGCGGCGAGCACGGCCTCCCTCCGGGCCTCGCGGTGCAGCCGGTCCGCGAGGCCGGACAGCGCCATGGCCAGCTCCAGGGAGCCGCGCAGCGCGGCCTCGTGGTCCTCGGCGGCCGAGAACAGGTCGTACGCAGAGCGCAGCAGGCCGGCCGACTCCTCTACCGCCCGCCGGTGATCGGCCAGGCTGCCCTCGGCCAGGCGGATCATGATGATCGCCAGGTTCATCGCGGTGTAGGCCCAGTCCACCGGGTTCGCCTCGCGCGGGCGCAGCGGCAGGGCCTCGCGGCACAGCGCCGCGGCGCGTTCCAGGGCGCCGGTCCGGGCGTCCCCGGTCTCCGTCTCGGCCAGCTGGAGCAGGGCCTGTGCCCGGTTGGTGGCGGACCGGGCCAGTTCCGGGCCGTTGCCCCGGGCGCGATGGAACTCCATCGCCTCGCCGTGCAGCTGCTCGGCCCGGCGCAGTCCGGCGCCCTCGTCGTCCCGGCCGGTGCGCAACGTCAGCCCGATCGCCAGATGGGTCGCGGCCCGGACGGCGCCCTCCTCGTCGTCGAAGGCCAGCGCGAGGGTGCGGCTCTCCTCCAGGAAGGCGATGGCGCGTTCGATCTCCTCGGTGCTGCGGCGCTGCCGTGACAGCAGGGCCGTTCCGGCGCCGAACAGCAGCGTCGTCCGGTCCCTGACGGCACCGGCCATGCCGAGTAACGCGTCGGCCTCGGCCACGGCGCGGTCCCAATCCTCGTCGCCGGCGTCGGGGTGGGCGTCCAGCCACTCGACACGGCGGCGGCCCTCCGCCGCCAACGTCCGTACGGCCTCCTCGCGCCGCAGGGTGAACGCCTCGACGGCCTCCCCGAGGGCCGCGTCGTCCGGGTCGCCGCGCAGCGCTTCCAGGAAGCGCACCAGCGCCTCCGCCAGGGGGCCGCTGGCGTCCGGCACCGGCAGCCGGCTCACGAACTCGGCCACGACGTCGGGGGCGCGGGCGCTCAGCAACGCCGGCTGCCTCGCGACCGCGGCGCGGGCCTCGTCGATCGAGGACACGAGCAGCAGGTCGATCACCGCCTCGGTCACGGGCCGCTGCTCGGCCGCGTAGCCCAGCCGTTCCGCGACGTGGTCGCGTTCGAGCAGCGACTCCGCGACCGGTCGCCGGAACGCGCCCTCCCCGCTCGGCCAGAGCACGGGAATGGTCCCGTTCACGGCCTCGGGCGGCAGGTAGTGCCGCAGCTCATCGAGCGCCCCCTCCGGGTCGGGGCCGCCCGGCACCGGCGGCACGACGGCGAAGGCGGCCGGCACGCCGTCGGCCGTCAGCGGCAGGATGACGAACGGCAGGCCGGGGATCGCGCCCTCGCCGCATTCCGCGCAGTCCAGGGTGACCGCCGGATGGAGGCCGTCCCAGGTGAGGCCGGGGCGCAGCTCGAGGACGAGCGGCCACGCGGACCGCTGGTCGGCGCCGCAGTGCTCGCAGGCCCACGAGATGTCGATCGCGGTGACGATCCGTACGTCGTCTCCCGCTCGGTCGGTGTCCACACCAGGGTCTGACGGACGGGCATTGACCGATCGGCATTGGTCGATCTAAGTTGCCAGGGACCTGTGCCAGCTCCTGCCGGACGGAGCCCCGATGCGGCGATCCCCTTCCCTCGCGGCCTTTCTCGCCGCCCTCACCACGGCGGTCCTGGCCGTCGCGGCCTGTGGCGGCTCCGGTGACGAGCCGGACGAGGCCGCCGGCCCCGACAAGGTCAACGTCGGTGTCATCGCGATCGTCGACGTCGCCCCGATCTACCTGGGCAAGGCCAAGGGCTTCTTCAGCGAACGCGACATCGACCTCACCCTGACCACCGCCCAGGGCGGCTCGGCCATCGTGCCGGCCGTGCTCAGCGGCGAGTTCCAGTTCGGGTTCAGCAACACCATCTCGCTGCTGCTCGCGCAGAGCCGCGACGTGCCGATCAAGGCGATCTCGAACGGCAACAACAGCACCGGCGTCGACGGCAAGGACTTCGCCGGCCTCTTCGTCCGGGCCGACAGCCCGATCCGCACGCCGAAGGACCTGGCCGGCCGCACGGTCTCCGCCAACACCCTGAAGAACATCACCGAGACCAGCGTCCGCGCCTCGGTCCGCAAGGCCGGCGGCGACCCCACCAAGGTCAAGTTCACCGAGCTGGCCTTCCCCGAACAGGTGCCGGCCCTGCAGTCCGGCCGCGTCGACGCCATCTTCGTCGTCGAGCCGTTCCAACAGGCAGCCCTGGCCGCGGGCGCCCGCAAGATCGCCTCCAGCTACGTCGACGTCGCCCCGGACCTGACCGTGGCCATGTACTTCACCTCGCAGGCCCTCCTCGGCCGCGACCCCGACCTGGTCAACCGCTTCACCGAGGCGATGAAGGAATCCCTCGCCTACGCCGACGCCCACCCCGACGAGGTCCGCGACGCGCTCGCCACCTACACCAAGATCCCACCCGAGACCCGCAGCGCCCTCATCCTGCCCCGCTGGCCGGCCGACGTGAACCGGGCCTCCGTCGAGACCCTGGCCGGCCTGGCCCAGACCGACGGCCTCCTCACCACCCCGCCGGACCTGGACGCCCTGCTGCCCTGACCGCTTCTCTTTCGCCTCTCCGCCCTTCTGATCCGGGTCACGGCTGGGCCGACCAGCTCGCTGCGTCACTGGGCGGCTCGAGCCGTCTTTTGTCGTAGCCGGGTCCTACGATCCCGTCATGACTTCGCGAGACGACGCCCTCACCACCATGACGCAACGGTTCTCGCCGGTTGCGGCGCACGTCCGTCAGGTGTGGGGACTGCGGCTGCCCCACCATGTCGCAGTGTTCGCGGCCCTCGCGGCCAGCGACGGCGCGGCCCTCGGCGAGATCGGCCTCTCGCCCTGGGGCGTCACCGACTACTTCCGCGACGGCGGCCTCGACCGGCGCGGCCGCGACGGCCTCGACCAGCGGCTGCACGCACGCTTCCGCCACGATCCGGCGGAATTCCTGACGGTCATGCGAGGCAATACGGACGGCCTGCACTTCGGGCTCTGGTACGACGATCCCGCCGAGCTGCCGACGGCCATCGCCCACAACTATGCCCGCGACTCGGCCGAGACCTGGACGTCCACCGAGCCGACCCTGCTGCGCGTCGTGCGCGAAAGGGTGAACGGGTTCCTCGCCGACTACGGCGACGAGGAGGAGGAAGCCGGCCGGGTCGCCCCACTGATCGAGGCCCTCGACTGGTACCAGGCCGCCGACGAGGCGGCGCTGCGGCAGGACGGACCACCCGGCGCGGCGTCGATGCCGCGGTCCTACCTCGCCATGTCACCGATGCCGTTGCTGCCGCCGGGCAGCGGCGACCCCCAGGTGGCCGCCTCCGGCTCCCGGCTGGCCGCCTTCCAAGACGACCCGGTCCAAGCCGCGGCGTGGATCGCCGAGGCCCGCCACCAACTCGCCGCCGGGCAGCCCGCACTCGCCCTGGCCGTCGGCAGCGAACTGCACTGGCTCGACGACGACGCGCATCGCGACGCCGGTCTCGACCTGCTCGTCGGCGCCTATCGTGCGCTGGGCCGCGACGCTCTGGCCGAGATCGCGCTGGTCCACGCCGCCCACCGCGACCTGCCCTCGGTGCAGGTGCTGGCCGCTTGATCCGCCGAGCGGACTCTTCGATCTTCAGGTCCTCCGCACGCGCGTGCTCGTCGGTTACCCGTT
>NZ_BOMI01000143.1 GCF_016862115.1 Paractinoplanes deccanensis | reverse complement strand
CCCCCAGGGGCGCGGCGCTTTCGTCCATAGTGCCCACATGACGAAGGACTGGATCGCCTGGCACGAGGACTACGACATCCCGGGGTCGTCGCTGGCCCGCCGCCTGACGGTGGTGCGGGACCACATCGCCAGAGCTCTGGCGGCGGCGCCCCATCCCGTCCGCCTGATCAGCATGTGCGCGGGCGACGGCCGCGACGTGCTGCCGCTGCTGCCCGCCGGCGCCCGCGCCGTCCTGGTCGAGCTGGATCCGGCGCTGGCGGCGCGGGCCGAGCGGTCAGGTCTCGCCGACGTCGTCGTCCGCCGTGAGGACGCGGGCATGATCGACGCGTACCTGTCCGGCGTCCCCGCCGACATCGTGCTCGCGTGCGGCGTCTTCGGGAACATATCGGACGACGACATCCGCCGGACCGTGGCGGCGCTGCCCAGCCTGCTGGCCGCCGGAGGACAGGTGGTGTGGACCCGGGCGGGCTCGGCGGGGGCGGCGTTCGTGCGGGAGTGCTTCGCGGGATCGGGGTTCGCTGAGGTGGAGTTCACGGCTCCGGACGACGCCAAGTTTCGGGTGGGCACGCATCGGCTGGTGGTGGAGCCGTCGACGCCGGTCCCGGGCACGCGCCTCTTTCGATTTGCGCCCTAAGCGCCTGGCCAGAAGTTTTGTCAGTATCCCGGTGGGAGCCGGGGTGAGGTTCAGGGCGCGGCGGTGGTGAGGTTTTGAGTGTTGGTGCGGTGTTGGAAGAAGGTGTGGGTTTGGCGGACCTCGGTCGGCCATGGTCGCCGGGGCGGTGTTTGCGATGTGGTGTTTGAGCGCGGCCCAGATCCGTTCGACGGGGTTGTCCTGGGGGCTGTAGCGGGCGCCGCGGATCAGCGGCAGCCGGGGATGTTCGTCGAGCCATTGCTGGGTGATGCCGTTGTCGCAGATCACCGCGACCGTTGGGGTGTTCGGGTAGGCGTCGAGCAGCTGTTGCAGGAAGTAGCAGAACACCACGGAAACGTTCTTTACCGAGATGTGGTGGGTTCGGCCGGTGGTCAGGTTGATCGCGCCGTGGATGGTGCGGCGAACGTTTGTGCCGGGCGTCATGATCTGGTGGCGGATCCCGTGCGGCATCCAGCAGGAGCGGACGCGGGCGAGTAGGTCGAGATGGGTTTCGTCTTCGGCGAGCACGACTGATCCGGCTGGTAGGGCGGTGATCTGGTCGCGGATGCCGGCGCAGATCTGGTCGTGGTCGGGGTCGCTTTTGGCGATCAGGCGGGGTCGGGACCAGCGGGCTTGTTCGGTGCGCCAGGGCCGCGCAGGGCGGTAACCAGTTCGGTGTGTTGCTACGTCCCTCATTCCGAGTGAGTTACGTACAGAACTTCTGACCAGGCGCTTAGTCGTCGGTGTAGAGGCAGAACGGGTGCCCGGCCGGGTCGAGCATCACCCGTACCGTCGCCTGGGGCTGGTAGGCCGCCTCCTGCGCGCCCACCGACACCGCGTGGGCCACCGCCTCCTCGAGATCGTCGACCTCGATCTCCAGGTGCATCGACATCTGCGGCTTGCCCGGCTCGGCGGGCCACACCGGGCGCACGTAGTGCTTCTCGGTCTGGAAGCCGAGGTTGTAGCCGGCGTCCTCGGACGGCGCGACCGCCCCGCCGAGACCGTTGTCCGCGGGGAAGAACTTCCAGCCGAGCAGCCGCGAGTAGAAGCGTCCCAGCTCGATGCCGTCCGGCGCGTCCAGGGTGACACCCCACCAGTGCTTCCGGCTCCTGAGCGGCACAACCGACTCCTGTCTGTTTATGCGATCCGTCCCAATATTCAATCGGAGAAACGGCTGGCGGCGCGACCGGTTCCGCTGTGATGGTCATCAATTCGCCGCCCGGCCTCGAATGCATTATGCAGTCCCTCGCTAGGGTCACCACATGATCGAGAGAAGGGCACGGGTCGCGACGTCGGCGATCTTTGCGGCGCATGGGGCGGTCACCGGGACGTTCGCGGCGCGGGTGCCCTGGGTGGCCGATCATGTGGGGGTCGGGCCGGGCGGGCTCGGGCTGGCGCTGCTCATGCCGGGGGTGGGTGCGCTGCTCGCGATGCCGCTGTCGGGGCGGCTCGTGCATCGGTTCGACCTTCGGTCCCTCGTACGCGTGCTGATGCTCTGCTGGTGTGCGGCCCTCCTGCTGCCGGCCCTGCCCACCTCGTTGTGGCTGCTCTGCCTCTGCCTCATCGCGTACGGGGCGGCGGCCGGCGTCGCCGACGTGGCCATGAACGCGCACGCCGTCCTGGTCGAGGAGCGCTACGGCCGCTCGGTGATGTCCGGCTTCCACGGCTGGTGGAGCGTCGGCGGTCTCGCCGGCTCGGCGGTGGCCGCGTTCGCCGCCCGCGCGGGGGTGTCCGCGCCCGTGCACTTCCTGGTCACCGTGGTCGCCCTGGTGGCCGTCGTGCTCGCCGCGTCGATGTGGCTGATCCCGCACCGGCCGGAGCCGGGCCTCGCGGAGCCGCCCGCGTTCGCGCTGCCCACCGGCCAGGTGCTGCCGATCGGCCTGATCGGGCTCTGCGCGGTCTTCGCCGAGGGCGCCAGCCTCGACTGGGCGGCCGTCTACGTGCGCGACCTGCTCGACCATCCCGCGGCCACGGCCGCCGCCACCGTGTCGATCTTCTCGGTGTGCATGGCCGCGGCCCGTTTCGGCGGGGACTGGGTCGTGCGCCGGCTCGGGCCGGTGACCACCGTACGGATCTCGGGGGTGTGCGCGACAGTGGGCGCCCTGACCGTCGTGCTCGCCGAGCCGATCGCGCTGGTGATCGCCGGCTTCGGCCTGCTCGGCATCGGCATCGCGGTGGTGGTGCCGCTCGTGTTCGCGGCTGCCGCCCGCACGGAAAGCAGCCCCGGCAAGGGCATCGCCGGGGTGGCCGGCGTCGCGTACGGAAGCGGCCTGATCGCCCCCGGCATCATCGGCGGCATCGCGCACCTGTCGTCGCTGACGGTCTCGTTCGCCGTCATCGTCGGGCTCATGATCATCATGACCCTGGGCGCGCAGGTCCTGCGGGTCCGGTCAGCGGAGGCGCGGCTCCAGTAGGGCGGCCACGTCGAGCGCCCGGCTGCGCACCCGGCCGGACGCCTCGACCGTCCACACCTCGGACAGCACGCCCATCACGAAGCCCCAGGCCACCACGCGGTCGAGGGGCTCGATCTCGGACAGCCGCTCCACCCGCGCCGCGACCAGGTCCAGCAGCGCCGGATCGCGCCGCTCCGGATCGGGGTTGTAGAGCATCGCGCCGCAGTCGTAGCCCGGGTCGCCGACCAGCGGCGACGGGTCGATCGCCAGCCAGGGTTCCCGCTCGGCGCGCAGCACGTTGCCGTGGTGCAGGTCGCCGTGCAGCACCGTCTCGCGCGGCGCGTCCGCGCACAGGTCGTCGAAGAGCTCGGCCGCCCGCTCCACCATGCGCCGCGGGATCGGCCCGTCCCCGGGATATCGCCTCAGATAACGCCCGAATCCCCCACGCAACGTGCGCAGGTGCGGCAGGGTGCATTTTTCCGGCGGTACGCGGTGCAGCCTCGCAAACGCATCGGCGAGCACCGCGGTACCGGCCGCGTCGTCGTCGAGCTGGGCGACCGGCGTACCGGGAAAGGCCCTCTCGATCAACAAGGCGCCACGGCTCTGGTCCTCGGCGAGCAGCCGCACCGCGCCGTCCCCGTCGAAGATCCGCAGCGCCTCCGCCTCGGCGCCGAGGTGCCCGTCGGGGACGCCGAGCTTGAGGACGGCTGCCGGCTTCACCGATGCCACCCAGTGAAAGGTCATCGCATGCGGCTCGTCGACGACGAGGTCCCACTCGGCGGCGATCTCCTCGACCAGCCGGGGCAGGCCGTCGAGCCACCGACGCCCGTCCTCGCCCCAGTTCTCGACGATGTTGCGCCGGAAGCTCACTGCTGCGCGGCGGTGATCTCGCGAGCCTCCTGCGCGGTGCGCCGCAGCCCCACCCAGCCCTGCGTCTCGGACAGCTCGATCTGCTTCACCGCCTGAACGAAAGCGGCCTCCCGGCCGGCGCCGGCGTAATCGCCGAGCTGGTGCCGGAAACGCGCCCACTCCGCCTCGAGCTGGACCAGCGTCTCGATGTACCGGATCCAGTTGTCGTGCCACCGGAAAAGCGTCCGCAGCCCGGTGAGCACCACGACGAGCCCACCGAGGACGGCCGGCACGCGAGCGTCATCGGTGAAGGCCACGCTCGCCGGGATCGAGGCCGCGATGACAATCAGGAGCGTTTCCGACACCTGGTACGACCGGCGGGCCGTCCTCGCGTACTTCTGGTACCGCTCCCGAGCGACGCGATAGACCTCGGCGGCGCTGACGTCGTCGTTTCCCTGGGTCATGCGCATCAGTATCCATCGTCGATCAACTCCCGGATTCACCGCTGGCGGAAGCCTTTCGTCCGGAATCGGGATTAGCGTGCCACCATGGCTGACTTCGAAGGGGCCGACCTCCGCGGATCCCGCTTCAAGCACGTGAATCTCGCCGGTGCGGACGTGTGGGACGTCGACTTCGCCGGGGCGCGGTTCCGGGACACCAACTTTTACGACGTCGTCATGCGTGGCGTCTACTTCGGCAAGGTCGACATCAACGGTGAGATCGAGAGCCTGGTCATCAACGGGGTGGACGTGGCGCCGTACGTGGTGGCCGAGAGGGACCGCCTCGACCCGGAGCGGGTCAAGATGCGGCCCAGTGACCCGGCCGGTTTTCGCGAGGCGTGGGATCTCGTCGAGACCCGCTGGGCGGAGACCGTCGAACGGGCGCGCCGCCTGCCCGCCGTGCAACTGCACGAATCGGTCGACAACGAGTGGTCGTTCATCGAGACGCTGCGGCACCTGGCCTTCGCCTCGGAATCGTGGGTGCACCGCGCCATCCTCGGCGACCCGTCCCCGTGGCATCCGCTGTCGCTGCCCTGGGACGGCATGCCCGACACCCCCGGCGTCCCGCGCGACCGGCAGGCCCGCCCCTCCCTCGACGAGGTGCTCGCCTTCCGCCACGACCGCATGGCCACGGTCCGCCGCGTCATCGAGCAACTCACCGACGACCAGCTGAAGGCCGACACCACACCCGTCGACGGTCCGGGCTGGCCGCCCGCGGGTGAGGCTTTCCCCGTACGAGAATGCCTGTTGACGGTCCTCAACGAGGAATGGGAGCACCGCCGCTACGCCGAGCGCGACCTCGCGATCCTCCAGGCCCGCACCGGATGAGCCCACCGGGTCGCCGGCCTCTGCCGGTGGTTCGTGAGCCGTCGGACGGGCGGCTCTACCACTCGCGCCATTCGCCGGCCAGGTCGGCGGGGTCGGTGCCCCGGCGGGTGGCCAGGGCCTCCACGTCGACGCCGGCGGCGGTGAGGACGTCGTCGAGGTATTGGCTCAGGTCCTCGCGGATGATGGTGTCGATGGTGCCGGTCTCCTCGTCGGCCTCGTTCACGGCCTCGGTCAGCTCCTCGATCGCGGACCAGATGGCCTCGTCGCTCGGGGCCGGGACCGTGACGGCGGCCTCGTAGCGGGCCATCGCGGCGTCGACGGCGGCGATGAACTCCGGCGGGTAGATCTGGGCGGCGTACGCCTCGTCGGGGGAGAGGGTGCCGGCGGCCACGGCGGCCTGCTGGTCGGCGATCTCTCGCTGCCAGCGGTGAGTCAGGCGGTCGATCATGACCGCCAAGCCTAGAGGCGAACTGCTTGACGGGTGACAAGTGCTTTCATCCGTGAGGGATGAGGTACGGACGGGGCCACGCGCGACGATGGGCGCGACCGACCTCTCCGACCCCGGCAGGTGGCGAACATGCCCAGCTGGCCCGCTACTGGACGACGGACCACGACTGGCGTGCCTTCGAGGCGAGGCTGAACGCGCTGCCGCAGTACACCACCGAGATCGACGGCGTCCGGATCCACTTCGTGCACGTGCGCTCCCGGCACGAGAACGCCCTGCCGCTCCTGATGACCCACGGCTGGCCGGGCTCGATCGTCGAACTGCTGGGCGCCGCCGGCCCGCTCACCGACCCGCCGTCGGCCGCCGACGCCTTCCATCTCGTGCTGCCGTCGCTGCCCGGCTACGGCTTCTCCGGCGAGCCGGCCGAGCTGGGCTGGGAGAACGGCCGCATCGCCCGCGCGTGGGCGACGCTGATGGACCGCCTCGGCTACCAGCGCTACGTGGCACAGGGCGGCGACGTGGGGGCCGCGGTCACCGACGCGATGGCCCGGCAGGCGCCGGCGGGCCTGCTCGGCGTACACCTGAGTCTGCTCGCCCCCGCCCTCGACCTGAAGGACCAGCTGCCGGCCGAGACCGAGCAGGAACGCGCGGCCCGCGACGCCGTCACCGCCTTCGCCACGGACGGGTTCGCGTATTTCCTGGAGCAGTCCACCCGCCCGCAGACCATCGGCTACGCCCTGCTGGACTCGCCGGTCGCCCTGGCCGCCTGGATGCTCGACCACGACACCGACAGCTACTACAAGATCGCGCAGGCCTTCACCGACAAGCAGCCCGTCGGCGGCCTCACCCGGGACACCATCCTCGACAACATCACCCTCTATTGGCTCACCGGTACGGGCGCCTCAGCCGCCCGCTGGTACTGGGAGTTCGGCCGCGCCACCCGGGCCGCGGCCGGCCCACCCCCGCCGATCTCGATCCCGGTCGCCTTCACCACGTTCCCGGGCGAGTTGTGGGCCGCTCCGCGCAGCTGGGTCGAGGCCGTCTATCCGACCCTGACCTACTTCCACGAGGCGGAGCGGGGCGGCCATTTCGCGGCCTGGGAGGAGCCGGACCTCTTCGCGGCCGAGCTGCGCGAGGCCTTCCGTCCCCTGCGGGAGGCATAAGCGACGGACGAGTCGGCCTGTACGCCGGATTCTGTGGCCGGTGACTTGCGTCGCCGGTGGCGGCCATCCATCTCGGCCTGCCGTTGCCGGCAGGCTCTTGCGGCCTACCCGCAGGCTCGGGCGAGCAGCCCTCGAACGCCTGCGCCGGCCTCGGCCTCGCGGCTTCGGCCTTGCTTGGCCTTGCTCCGGGTGGGGTTTACCTAGCCACCCCGGTCACCCGGGGTGCTGGTGAGCTCTTACCTCACCGTTTCACCCTTACCGGCCCGGGAGGGCCGGCGGTCTGTTCTCTGTGGCACTGTCCCGCGGGTCGCCCCGGGTTGCCGTTAACAACCACCCTGCTCTGCGGAGTCCGGACGTTCCTCGGCGACGCCTCGAAGGGCGCCGACGCGGCCGCCCAGCCGACTCGTCCGTCGCAGGGACCATCGTACGGGACGGTCATACCAGCGCTCGGTATAGGAGGATCAGGCCGATCACCGTACCGAAGGTGACGATCAGAGCCCGGAGGACGGGGGCCGGGAGGCGCTGGGCGAGCTTGGCGCCGAAGTAGCCGCCGACCACGGTGGCGGGGGCCAGCACGAGCACGGCGGTCCAGTTGACGGGGCCGAAGACGGCGAAGACCAGCAGCGTGACCAGGCCCACGACGGCGGAGAGGACGTTCTTGAGGGCGTTGATCCGGTTGAGCGGCTCGTCGAGGATCAGGGCGAGCGCGGCCACGTACATGACGCCGAGGGCGGCGCCGAAGTAGCCGCCGTAGACCGCGCCGGCGAAGGCGACCAGCTGGAGCGTGACGGCGGCGCGCCGCGGGGAGAGGTGCCGCGGGTGGCCGACCAGGCCGCGCAGGCGCTGCTGGAAGGCGAGCACGGCGGCGGCGCCCAGGACCAGGAACGGCACGACCAGCTCGAACGCCCGCTCGGGTGTGAGCAGGAGCAGCGCGCATCCGCCGATCGACCCGAGGACCGTCGCCGGGACGATGACCCGCAGGCGGTGGCCCTGGCCGGACAGGTCGGCGCGGCTGGCGGCGACGCTCGACACGTATCCGGGGAAGACCGATATCGAGTTGGTGACGTTGGCGGGGACCGGGGGCAGGCCGACGGCTATCAGGCTCGGGAACGTGATGAGCGAGCCGCCGCCGGCGATCGCGTTGACCCCGCCGGCGGCCACCCCGGCGGCGATCAGCAGGAAGATATGCGCGACATCCATGATGCGGTGAATCTACGCTGCTCAGAAGCCGACGCCGCCGCGCTCCTCCCAGGTCAGGGCCGGCGACGGTACGGGGGCGGGAGGGCGCCGCAGGTGCTGGCGATATCCGGCCGCCCGCAGCTCGAAGGCGAAGTTGTGCCCCTCGACGTGCCACACCGGCTCGGGATGACCGTCGGGCGACGGCAGCCGGTGGATGTCGGCGATGTCGAGCGGCTCGGACAGGGGGCCGAAACCGCCGGCGATGCCCCACGGCCGCTCGAAGACCAGGGTGGCGGGGGCGACCCAGAAGGTTCCGTTGTCGTGCCGCATCACGTAGTCGAGGTCGAGCAGCAGCCGGATCCGCGGTTCGCCGGTGAGGCTGAGCGCGTGGACGCGGCTGTCGTGCCAGCCCATGCGGTGGTAGTCGGCCTCGGTCCAGCTGGTCCGGTCGAGCGGGTGCGCGGCAACGGTCATCGAGTCAGTATCGGCGGTTTCTCGGCAAAACCGGCAAAGGGTAAATGTCGGGTTTTGGTCTCAGGGTGCGACGTCCACGAGAACCTTGCCGACCGCGCCGGCCTCCATCGCTCGGTGTGCGTCGGCGGTGCGGTGCAGCGGGAAGCGCAGCAGCGGCAGGCCGTGCTCCTCGCCGACGGGCAGGGCGCCGTCGCGGACGGCCGCGGCGCGGGCCCGGGGGCCGGCCGTGTAGAGCACGAGGAATTGCAGGCGCGCGTTGCGGACCATGGTCTGCCCTACGTTCAGCTCGACCGCGCGTCCGCCCTCGTTGGCGTACGTCGCGATCGTGCCGCGTGTGCGCAGCACGGCCAGGTCCAGAGCCAGGTTCGCCCCCAGCGCCACCTCGGCGACGATGTCGGCGCCGTCGGGGGCGATCGCCCGGATGGCGGCGGCCGGGTCGCCCTCGCGATAGTTGATCGTGTGGTGGGCTCCGGCCGCCGCGGCCAGCTCTGCCTTCTCCGGGCCGCTGACCGTGGCGATCACGGTGGCTCCGGCCCATCGGGCGAGCTGGATGACCGCGTGCCCGACCGCGCCGGCCCCGCCGGCCGCGAGCACCACCCGGCCGTCGAGGGCGCCGGGGTGCAGGCGGCGTGGCCCGTCCTCGGCGACGGTGAGCGCGCGGTGCGCGGTGAGCGCGGGGACGCCGAGCGACGCTCCGACATCGAAGCCGGCCTCGTCGGGCAGCGGGACGGCCTGGTCGGCGGGCACGACGGTGAACTCGGCGGCGGTGCCGGTGGGCCGCCCGGCGGCGGCCATGTACAGCCACACCCGCCGGCCGATCCGGCTCGGGTCGACACCGTCGCCGACGGCGTCCACCACGCCGGCGCCGTCGAGGTGCGGGGTGATCTCGGGGAACGGCCGGCGGTGGCCGATGCCGGAGCGGGCCTGCCCGTCGGCCGGGTTGACCCCCGACACGGCAACCCGCACGCGGACCTCGCCGGGCCCGGGGCCCGGCCGGTCGCGCTCGACGAGCTGGAGGACTTCGGGGCCGCCGTGGTCGCGAAAGATGATCGCCTTCATGATCCGTCCTAGGGTCGATCCGCGTCGTACTGTTCGATCCGCGTCGAACAGTACGACGAGAATCGAACTTTCGGCAAGATCGGACTAGGCTTCGTCCCGTGACCGAGGTGATCGAACCCGCCATCGAGACCGTGACGATCGACGTCGTGCTCAGCGCGCTCGCCGACCCGGTGCGGCTCACGCTCGTGCGCGCGTTCGACGCCGCCGGCGACTGGGCCTGCGGCAGCGATGTGGTCAGGAGCACCGGCGTCACCATCGGCAAGTCGACGCTGTCGCACCACATCAAGGTGCTGCGCGATGCCGGCCTGATCCGTACCCGCGTCGACGGCGTCCGCCGGCTGGTCATGCTTCGCTACGACGATGTGGAGCGGCGCTTTCCCGGGCTGCTGGCCCTGCTGCGCGGGGACGGCCGCGCGGCCACCTGAGGCGGGCGAGCGGTCAGGCCAGGTCGGCCGGGTTGGTGTTGGCGCCGCACACCAGCACCACGACGCGCTCGCCGTCCGCCGGCGTGTAAGCCCCCGAGGTCAGCGCCGCAAAGGCCGCCGCGGTCCCGTGCTCCACCGCCAGCCGGTAGTCGTCCCACAGCCCCCGTCGGGCTTCGATGATCGCCTGGTCGTCCACGAGCACCGACGGCACGCCCGCCGCGCGGGCCAGCTCGAACCCGATCTGCCCCACCCGGCGTGCGCCCAGCGAGTCCGCCGCCACGCCCGACACCGGGACGTCCACCGGCTCCCCGGCTTCCAGGGCCGCGTGCAGGGCCGACGAAGTCACCGGCTCCACCGCGACGATCTTCACCGCCGGGGACAGCGCCGCGATCATGCCGCCGAGCAGCCCACCGCCGCCGACGGCCACGAGCACCGTGTCGAAGCCGCCGGGGATCTGGTCGAGCAGCTCCAGGCCGATCGTGCCGTTGCCCGCGACCATGTTCGGGTCGTCGTAGGCGTGGCAGAACAGCGCGCCGGACGCCTCGGCCTCGGTGACGGCGGCGGCGTAGGCCTCCGCGTACTCGTTGCCGACCTGGGTCACGCGGGCGCCCAGCTTGCCGAGCTTCGCGACCTTCACCGCCGGGGCGGTCAACGGGACGAAGACCGTGGCCGCGATGCCCAGCTCGCGCGCGGCGTGGGCGGCGGCCAGGCCCGCGTTGCCACCGGAGGCGGCGATGATGCCCGCGCCGGGCACGGTGCCCGCGGCGAGGATCCGGTTGACCATGCCGCGGGTCTTGAACGAGCCGGCGTGCTGGGTGTGCTCGAGCTTGAGCCACATCGACGGCGAGACCCGCAGGACGGGGGTACGCCGCACGCGCGCGCCGATCAGCGACGCCGCCGCCCGTACGTCATGAACGTTGATCATCGCTCTGAGCCTAGGCGATGCTCCAGCTGACCCGCCGGGAAGCGACGGGTGAGCGTTCACCCACGAGGCGCGCTATGTCGAGCAGGCGGTTGGAGAAGCCCCACTCGTTGTCGAACCAGCCGCGCACCTTCACCCCGCCGTCCGCTGTCGTCTGGGTGCCGGACGGGTCGAACAGGCACGACGCCGGGTTGTTCTTCACGTCGATCGAGACGGTCGGGTCGGGGTCGTACGCCAGCACGCCGCGCAGCGGCCCGGCGGCGGCCTCGGCCATCGCCCGGTTGACCTCCTCGATGGTGACCGGCCCGCTGGTCTGCCCGGACAGCTCGGCGAGCGACCCGATCGGGGTGGGCACGACGTAGTAGCTGTACCGCATCTCGCCGATCTCCGGCAGCGCCACCCGCACGAGGTCACCGACCACGTAGTTGTGCGGGATGATGCTGTCGCCGGTGGCCCGGCCGAGGCGCGGGTCGTCGCGCGACGTGCCGATGAAGGTGTCCTGCGGCTTCTGCCAGCCCTGGGTGGCGAGCACCACTGTCGAGTTGACCGCGCGCAGCCCGAAGCGGTCGAGCAGCACCTTCGCCATCACCGTGAGAGCGTTCACGCCGCACGAGCCGGGGGAGACCACGTCGTGCTGGTCCGGGTCGTACGAGTCCTGGTTGGCGCCGACCATCAGGAAGGCGTCGGGGCTGTCCGCCGAGGCGCTGATCACGACCTTGCGGGCGCCGCCGTGGGTGATGTGGGTGCGTGCCGTGCTGCCGGCCCGGAAGCGGCCGGTCGCCTCGATGACGACGTCGACTCCGGCGTCCGCCCACGGAATGCGCTCGGGCCGTTCATGATGGAACGCGCGGATCGCGTGGTCATTGACGACGAGGTGATCGGCGCGGGCCGTGACGGTGCCCGGAAATGCGCCACGAATGCTGTCCCGGCGCAGCCCGTAGGCCATTTTCTCGGTGGAGGCAAGGTCATTTACCGCCGCAATTGATATTCCCGGATCGGGTGATGCGGCGACTATGCGGGTGATGCTGCGGCCGATCCGACCGAATCCATTGATGCCGATCGTGACAGTCATCGAAGGCTCCTCGGCCGCTCTGATCTAGCTGTGGCGTGCCCTGCGAACGCCGGTGGATACCCGGTTTGCACCCGCAGTCACGCCCTCGACACTAAAAGTCGTGCAACTTGCACGTCAACGGACGATGCGTCACACGGTGTAGTTGATCCACATAAGACCTGGTGGGGGAGGGCCATCGCGCTGCGAACCTCCTAATGGTCTTCGCGATGCTCGGTGCGCCTTCCGGATGAACGATGCGCAATTCGGCCATCGGCCACCCGGAGAACGCGTGGAAAACGGTTCCGAGAATTTCAACCGGGACCGCGTCCCTACGGTATTCCGCCTTCGATCAGCGAGTGGCCGCAATCACCCGCGTGAGTGCCGTGTGCAACGACTCCAGCTCCTCGATCGGCATGCCCAGCCGGGCGACGATCGCGGGTGGGATCTTTTCCGCCTCGGCCCGCAGGGCGCGGCCTTTCTCGGTCAGTTCGACGGCGAGGCTGCGCTCGTCGGCCGGGTCGCGCCGGCGGGTGATGTACCCGACCGCCTCGAGCCGCTTCAGCAGCGGCGAGAGTGTGCCCGGGTCGAGCTGGAGCAGGCGGCTGATGTCGCGCACCGACAGCGGCGCGTGCTGCCACAGCGCGAGCATCACCAGATATTGCGGATGGGTGAGGTTCATCGGCTCGAGCAGCGGCCGGTAGAGGCCGATGACGCTGCGCGAGGCGACCGCGAGCGCGAAGCAGACCTGGCGCTCGAGTTCCAAAGGGTCGTCGGACACCCGTCAAGCCTAACGCTTGGGGCGCAAACCATTGCCACCCCAAGCGTCGTACGGCTTCGTCAGCGCCGGGAAGCCGCGGCGATCGCGCCCAGGCCGGCCAGCAGCAGAACGCTGAACCAGAGCATCGCCGTGGTCGAGGCGACGAAGAGCGTGGCCACCCCGAGGCCCAGCACCGGCACGGTCAGTCCCGCGTACCCGACCAGGAACAACCCCGCCAGGGCCGCGCCCCGCTCCGCCGCCGGGGCGGCCGCGGCGATCCTGCCGACCGCCGACTTGAAGAGGATCCCGGCGCCCGCTCCGGCGATCGCGCCGCCGGCGAGGAAGATCCACAGCGAGGTGGCCACCATGCCCGCGGCCAGCACGACCAGGCCGCTCGCCTGCGCCGCCAGGCCGATCGAGAAGCGCTTGGCGGCCGGCAGCAGGCCCGCCGCCGACTGGGCCGCCGCGCCCGCGCCGAAGACCAGGAAGGCGGTGAACCCGGCGAGCAGCCGGCTCGGGTGGTGCAGCCCGGCGGCCACGAAGCCCGGCGCCAGCGAGGTGAAGAGCCCGAAGACCGCGAACGCCGTGAACGCGCCCGCCGCCGCGACCAGGGACGCACCGCTGAGGCGCACCCGCTGCGGCCGGTACTTCGGGCGCACGGCCGGCGCGGTCACCGTCTCGGGCACGCTCAGCACGGCGACGACGCTGAGGGCCAGCAGGACCAGGAAGACGACGTACGGCGTACGCAAAGGCGCCGTGACGAACTGCGCGAGGAAGCCCGCGACCAGCGTGCCCGCGCCGAGCCCGCCCAGGTTGGCCGCCGCCGAGACGACCTCGAAGCGCGTGCCGGCCGCCCGCGGCCGGTGTGCGGTGTGCAGTTCGAGCAGGTACGCGGTGGCGGTCGCGGTGAGCATGCCGACGCCGAGGCCGGTCAGGAAGCGGGCGAGGAGAAGCCCGGTCAGCGACGGCCAGGCGAGGAAGAGCACCCCGGCGGCGATCTCCAGCGCCAGGGCGGGCAGCAGCACGCGCCGCCGGCCGACCCAGTCGGAGATGTGGCCGGCGAGCAGCAGCGCGACGATCACGCCGACCGCGTAGACGGCGAAGACGACCGTGACGGTGAACGAGGAGAAGCCGTCGGCGGCCTGGTAGAGCGGATAGAGCGGCGCGGGGATCGTCGAGAACGCGAGCGCCACGAGATACACGACGGCGACCAGCCAGAAGGCGGCGCCGTGGCGGGCCGACCCGGTGGGAGCACCGGTGGGGGCGGGCTTGGTCATCACGGTCATGAGCCGAGAGTGCGCCGGGCCAAGCATCAAGTCCAACGATGATCCCTGCTGAGTACCATCAGGATCCGTGATGGAACTGCGGCACTTCGAGTACTTCGTCGCCGTCGCCGAGGAGCGCAACTTCACCCGGGCCGCCGCCCGGCTGCACGTGGTGCAGTCCGGCGTCTCGGCGGTGATCAAGGCCCTGGAGCACGAGCTCGGCGCCAAGCTGCTGGAACGCACGTCGAAGCGGGTCGAGCTGACCGATGCGGGACAGGCGCTGCTGCCGCGCGCCCGGGCCGCGCTGGAGGCCGCGCAGGCCGCCCGCGACGCCGTCGACGAGGTGCGCGGCGGGCTGCGCGGCACGATCCGGGTGGGCACCCTCACGTCCATCCCGCTGATCGACATGGCCGGCCTGCTCGGCGAGTTCCACCGCCGGCACCCGGGGGTCACCTTGCGGCTCAGCGTCTCGCCGCGCGGCTCGGTCGGCCTCGTCGAGCAGCTCGCCGACGGCGGGCTCGACCTCGCCTTCGTCTCGTGGCCCGGGCGCCCGCCGGCCGGCGTACGGCTGCACCAGGTCGACGACCGCCCGCTCGACCTGGTGCTGCCGATCGAGCACCGGCTGGCCACCGCGGGCGAGGTGCGCATCGCGGACCTGGCGGGGGAGGCCTTCGTCGACTTCCCGGCCGGTTACGGCAACCGCATCGTGGTCGACCGGGCGTTCGCGGCCGCCGGGGTGCAGCGCCAGGTCGCCATCGAGGTCACCGACATCAGCAGCGCGGCCGACTTCGTGCGCGAGGGGCTGGGCGTGGCGATCGTCCCGCAGTTCGCCGTGCTCGACAAGAGCGGCCTGATCATCAAGCGGGTGCGCGGCGCCGACCTGGTCTGGCCGCTCGGCATCGCGACACCCGCGCTGCGCCGGCCCAGCGCGGCAACGCGAGCCCTGCTCACCCTGATCGACCGAAACGGTCCCACGAAGGCGTTTCGTCCGTAAAGCTACGCATATGGCGGAAGAACCACAGGCCGAGTCGGTGCTGCAGTTCCGGCGGTTCGCGCTGGCCGTCTGCGTCATCGGCGTTCTCGTGCAGCTCGGGCTCACGGCGTACTACCTCGGCATGGGCCACAAGGCCCAGCCGCACCACGTCCCCGTCGGCCTCGTCGCGCCCGCGAGTCAGCGTGCCTCGGTGGTCAGCCTGCTGACCGAGAACAACTACTTCAAGGTGACCGACTACGCGACCGCCGACGACCTGGAGATCGCGATCAAGCGCCGGGACGTGTACGGCGGCGTCGACATCACCGGCACCGAGCCGCACCTCTACGTCGCCAGCGCCGCCGGCGTCTCCGCCTCCACGCTGCTCAAGACGACCTTCACCACGGTCGTGCAGCAGCGGACGGCCGCCGCCCTGGCCGAGCTCGCCGAGGACGGCGAGACGATGCCGGTCTCGCAGGCGCAGGAGCTCAACTCGCCGCCGCCGGTCACCGACGTGGTGCCGCTGCCCGACGACGACGTCAACGGCGTCTCGCTGGGCTACCTCACCCAGGCGCTCGCGCTCGGCGGCACTGTCGCGTCGATGGGCCTGGGCCGGCTCATCCCCCGCACGAAGAGATCGTGGCGCCGGGGCATCGCCCACGTCAGCATCCTCGCCGTCTACGCCATCGCCTCCGCCGCCGTGATCCTCTGGTCGATGACCTGGTTCGGCGTCGGCACCACCGCGGACCGCGGCGAGATGCTCGCGATCTTCTCGCTGATCTCCCTGGCGATCACGGCCTCCACCGCCGGCGCGGTCGCCCTGCTCGGGCCGCCCGGCGCGCTCATCGGCGCCATGTACTTCACGCTCGGCACGGTCATCTCCGGCGCCAGCATCCTGCCCGAGTTCCTGCCCGCGTTCGGCCGGGTCCTCGGCGAGAACCTGCCCACCGGCGCGGGCGTGCAGGCCGTACGCGACAACCTGTACTTCCCCGGCGCCGAGATCCGGCAGCACCTGATCGTGCTCGGCCTCTACGCCGGCATCGGCGCGCTGATCGTGCTGATCACCAACATGCTGCCGAACCGGAAGAACAGCACCTCCGAGGTCGAACTGGAGCTGGTGGAGCGCCTCGAGGGCTCCGAGCGCCGGGAGCCCGTCAACATCTAAACCGGCCGCCGCCGCGTCCGATCGAACGCGGCATGTCCGTACGCACCAGGGTCCGCGTCCCGCTCCGCTTCCCCGACGGCTTCGCCGCCACCGCCGAGGTGATCACCTTCACCGGGCTCGCCGACGGCAAGGAGCACCTCGCGCTCTTCTTCGACGGGCCGTCCGAGGTGCCGCTGGTGCGCCTGCACTCGGAATGCCTCACCGGCGACGTCTTCGGCTCCGAGCGCTGCGACTGCGGTCCCCAGCTGCGCGAGGCCGTCGAGCGGATCGCCGAGTCCGGCGGCTACCTGCTCTACCTGCGCCAGGAGGGTCGCGGCATCGGCCTCTACGCCAAGCTCGACGCCTACGCGCTGCAGGATCAGGGCCTCGACACGTACGCCGCCAACCGCGCACTCGGGCACGGCGACGACGAACGCGACTACACCGCCGCCGCCCAGATGCTCGCCGACCTGGGCGCCGCCGAGATCGACCTGGTGACCAACAACCCCGACAAGGCCCGCCAACTGCGCGATCACGACATCGCCGTGCGCCGGGTGCTCCCGACTGGGGTGCACGCGACGCCCGCCAACCTGCGCTACCTCCAGGCCAAGATCGACCACACCCGCCACACCATCCGACTTTAGGGAGGGCGCTCAGGTTTCCGGCCCGGTGCCGAACAGGAGTGCGTGGGGATCGAGAGAGTGAACTCGCGCATCGCGGACATCCAGAGCCGGATGATCGCGCTCCAGACGCAGCAGGCCGCCAAGACCGCGCAGGCCCAGCCGGCGACGGCCCAGCCCGGCGCGGCCGGCGACGACTTCGCGGCCAAGCTCCAGGAGGCGATGTCCGGCACCACCGGCGCGGCCGGGCGCTCGTACACCCTCAACAGCAAGGGCATCCCGACCGAGCTGGCCGCCTACGGCAACGGCAAGATCCCGGCGAACGCGCTCGAACAGGTCGGCAACACCCGCCACAAACTGTGGGCGCCGGCCGCCCAGGACCTGAACCGCATGATCGCCGACGCCAAGCGCGACGGCGTGACCATCGGCATCACGGACTCCTACCGCCCGTACGAGGAGCAGGTCGACCTCGCCCGCCGCAAGGGCCTCTACTCACAGGGCGGCCTGGCGGCCAAGCCCGGCACCAGCGAACACGGCTGGGGCATGGCCACCGACCTCGACCTGGACGCCAAGGCGCAGGCGTGGATGCGCAAGAACGCCGACCGGTACGGCTTCGTCGAGAACGTGCCCCGCGAGCCGTGGCACTGGGCCTACAAGCCCAAGACCGCTTAGACCCTGACGATCAGCTCGCCGTGCAGCAGGGACATCCAGCCGTCCGGTGCGGCCGCCCACGTGCGCCACGCCGCTGAGATGCGGCCGAGGCCGGCCTCGGTCGCCGCGCCGGTGGCCAGGGCGGTCGCGGCCATCTCCGACTGCAGGACGCGGTCGGCCCACATGCCGCCCCACCAGTCGCGGTCGGGCTGGGTGGCGAAGCACCACGTGCTCGAGGTCGCCGTGACGTCGGTGAGGCCGGCGGCGTGCGCCCAGGCGAGCAGGCGGCGGCCGGCGTCGGGCTCGCCCCCGTTGCCGCGGGCCACGCGCTGGTAGAGATCCATCCACTCGTCGAGCTCGGGCAGCTCCGGGAACCAGGCGAAGGCCTTGTAGTCACTGTCCCGTACGGCGACGACACCGCCGGGCTTGGTGACGCGGGCCATCTCGCGCAGCGCGGCCACCGGGTCGCCCACGTGCTGGAGCACCTGGTGGGCGTGCACAACGTCGTACGTGCCGTCGGGGATGTCGAGGGCGTGGACGTCGCCGGCCGCGAAGTCGACGTTCGTGAGGCCGCGCCGGGTGATCTCGGCGCGGGCCAGCTCGAGCGCCTCCTCCTTGACCTCCAGGGCGGTCACCCGGCCCGGTGTGACGAGCGCCGCCAGGTCGGCGGTGATGGTGCCGGGGCCGCAGCCGATGTCCAGGACCGTCGCGCCGGAGGAAACGTGCGGCAGCAGGTACGCCGCCGAATTCTCTGCGGTGCGCCAGCGGTGTGAGCGCAAGACCGATTCGTGATGACCGTGGGTGTACGTCGCCATGCCTTCGACGGTAAGCCCGCCGTCCCCCAATGTGAGACAAAAATCCCGCATAATGAAACAGTGACGGGTAACTGATTTCTCCGTACGCACGTCAGGCCGTACTTTTGTGGCCATGAGGATCGGCATTGTGGGCGCGACGGGACAGGTGGGCGGCGTCATGCGGCGCATCCTGGCCGAGCGTGCCTTCCCCGTTGAAGAGCTCCGCCTTTTCGCCTCCGCACGCAGCGCGGGCCGCACGCTTGCGTGGGGCGACGGCGAGGTGACCGTCGAGGACGCGGCGACCGCCGACTACAGCGGTCTCGACATCGTCCTGTTCTCCGCGGGCAAGGGCAGTTCCAAGGAGTACGCTCCGCGCGTCGCCGAGGCGGGCGCCGTGGTCGTCGACAACTCCTCGGCCTGGCGGATGGACCCCGACGTCCCGCTCGTGGTCTCCGAGGTCAACCCCGAAGCGGCGCGCCACCGTCCCAAGGGCATCATCGCCAACCCCAACTGCACCACCATGGCTGCGATGCCGGTGCTGCGCCCGCTGCACGACGAGGCCGGGCTGGTGGCGCTGGTCGCCACGACCTACCAGGCCGTCGGCGGCGCCGGTCTGGCCGGCGTGTCCGAGCTCGACGAGCAGATCAAGAAGGTCGCCGACCGGGCCACCGAGCTCACCTTCGACGGGTCCGCCGTGGAGTTCCCCCAGCCGCGCTCGTTCGCCAAGCCGATCGCCTTCAACGTGCTGCCGCTCGCCGGCTCGATCGTCGACGACGGCCGCGGCGAGACCGACGAGGAGCAGAAGCTCCGCAACGAGAGCCGCAAGATCCTCGGCATCCCGTCGCTGCTGGTCTCGGGCACCTGCGTCCGCGTCCCGGTCTTCACCGGCCACTCGCTCCAGATCAACGCCCGCTTCGAGCGCCCGATCAGCCCCGGCCGCGCCCGCGAGCTGCTCGCGGCCGCGCCCGGCGTGGAGCTCTCCGACGTGCCGACCCCGCTCGAGGCGGCCGGCCGCGACCCGTCGTACGTGGGCCGCATCCGCGCCGACGAGACGGTGGAGAACGGTCTCGCGCTCTTCATCTCGAACGACAACCTGCGCAAGGGCGCCGCGCTCAACGCGGTCCAGGTGGCCGAGCTGGTCGCCGCCGAGCTCTGATCTCCGGCTCCTTCGAGACCGCCCCGGCCGGGTTACGGCCGGGGCGGTTTTTGTTGCGCATGCCTCATCCTCCATTGTGGAAATCTAGGACTTTTTGCCCGAATCGGTGGCGGATGGTCGGTTTGAGGTGCAGAGTGATTGCATGAACGACAGTGGGCCCGGCGGAGGCGGCTACTTCTGGTGCCTTCGCGACAGTCGGGTCGAGACCGGCGAGGACGTGTGTCCCGCCCAGTATCGGCTCGGCCCCTACGCCACGGCTGACGAAGCGACGCGGGCTCTCGAGACGGTCGAGAAGCGCAATGCCGAGTGGGATGCCGAGGACGCCCGCTGGACCGGGGAGGTCAGCTAAACGCCGGCCGACGCCCCCGAGTCCAAGCCGGATCTTCGCAGTCTCCAGGCGGAGACGAGCCCGCAGTCATTCGCAAGGAGGAACACCCTGATGGCCGCTGCCAAAAAGGCCCCGACCAATCTCGCCACAAGAGCGGGCAAAAACACTAAATCGACCCAGTTAACGGCCTCGAAGTCGTCCACCGCGACGCGCTCCGCCGGCACTGCCAAGCCGGCGACCGCGAAGTCGTCCGCGGCGACCGCTGCGGCCAAGCCGGCCGTGAAGGCCGGCGCGGTCAAGCCCGTGGCGTCGAAGCAGGCGGCGGCGGCCGGGGCGACTGTGGTCGCGAAGGC
>NZ_BOMI01000142.1 GCF_016862115.1 Paractinoplanes deccanensis | reverse complement strand
GGCCGGGACGACTGCGGTCGCGAAGGCGTCGGCTTCGAAGGCTGGCGCGGTCAAGTCCGTGGCGTCGAAGCAGGCGGCGGTCAAGACGGCGCCCAAGTCCGCGGCCGGGGGCGCCGCGGCCTCGAGGGCGGGCGCCGGCAAGGCTGTGGCGCCCCAGCCGCGGAGTGCGGCGAAGGTGGGCAAGCCGGTGGCCGCCCGGTCGGTGGCGGCCAAGAGCATGGGGCCGAAGGTGACGACCGCCAAGGTCGCGGCCGGGAACGCCAAGCCGGCGCGGGCCACTGCCGCGAAGCCGGCGCGGGCCACCGCCGCGAAGCCGGCCGCGCCGAAGCCGGCGCCGCCCAAGCCCGGCGCGCCGAAGCCCGCCGCGGGCGCGAAGGCTGGGGCCGGTGCGAAGGCGGTTTCGAAGGTCGGGGCCGGCGCGAAGGTCGGGGCCGCCGCGAAGGTCGGGGCTGGCGCGAAGGCGGCTCTGACGAGCGGAACCAAGGCGGCCACCGGTGCCAAGGCGGCCGCCGCGGCGAGGACCGGCAAGGCCACGACGCTGAAGAGCGTGGTCGGCAAGGCGATCGCGCCCAAGCAGGCCGGAACCAAGGCGCCGGTCAAGGCGTCCGGCAGGACGGGCCTCACCGGGGCTGTGCGCGGTGCCGCGGCCGGCGAGGCTGTGCGGCCGGCGCGGACGGCCGGGGCCCGGGGCGGGCGGCGGCCGGTGACGCCGCGGCGCACAGCGGCGGCGATGGGGACCACCCCGAACATGACCACCGCGACCATCGACGACGGGGTCGGCTCGGCTCCGGCGGCGGACATGGAGAACGACCTCGTGGCGGCTCCCGACCTGGAGACGGCCACCGCGGCGGGTGCGAGGACCGCCAAGCGGGGCACCCCCAAGGCGGCGCGCGTGCGCGGCCAGGGCGCGGCTCCGGCCGGGGTGGCTCGGCCGAGCGCCCGCAAGGCCGCCGGCGGCACGGCGCCCGCGAAGAAGACGGCCACCAAGTCCACCGCCACCAAGTCCACCGCCACCAAGGCGACAGCGACCAAGGCGGCCGCGAGCAAGGCGACGGCCGCGAAGGCAGCGACCAAGGCGGCCACGAAGGCAGCCACCAAGGCCACAGCGGCCACCAAGGCCACGACCGCCAAGGCCACCGCCGCCAAGGCCACGGCCACCAAAGCTACGGCCGCCACCAAAGCCACGGCCGCTACCAAAGCCATGGCCACCACCAAAGCCACGGCCGCCACCAAAGCCACCGCCGCCACCAGAGCTACGGCCGCCACCAAGGCGACCAAGGCCACGGCGACGAAGACCGCGACAAAGGCGGCCACCAAGGCCACCGGTACCAAGACCACCGCGACCAAGGCCGGCACCGGCACCGGCACCGGCACCGGCACCGGCACTAAGGCAACCGCCACCGGAACCAGGACCGCGACCAGGGCCACCGGCACCGGCACCGGCACCGGCACCGGCACCGGAAGGACCGCGACCAAGGCCACCGGCATGGCCGCGAAGAAGATGGCCGCGAAGGCGGCCCCGGCCAAGGCGACGGCAACCGCAGCGAAGAAGGCGGCCGGCCGTTCGTCCGAGACCGCGCGCACCGCGGCGGCGAACGCCGCGGCGGCCAAGAGCGCGGCCAAGAGGGCGGCGGAGTCGACCCGCAAGGTCGCCGGGCGTTCGGCCGAGGTGTCCCGGACGGCCACGGCGAACGCGGGCGCGGCGAAGAGCGCGGCGGCGAGGAGCGCCACCGCGGCGAAGAAGACCGCCGGCCGGGCGGCCGAGACGGCGCGGACCGCGACCGCCAACGCCGCGGCGGCGAAGAGCGCGGCCGCGCGGTCGGCCCGCAAGGTCGCGAGCCGGGCGGGCGCCATGGACGAGACGGCGATCGCGAACACCGCGGCCGCCAAGAGCGCGGCGTCGCGCCGGGCCGCGTCGGCGAGCAAGGTCGCCGGGCGGTCCACCTCGATGCAGGAGACCGCGGCCGCCAACACCGCCGCGGCGAAGAGCGCGCGCAGCGGCACCGCCTCGGCCCGCAAGGCCACGGCCGGTGCGGCCAGGACGGCCGCCACGGCCACGAAGGCCGCTCCGGCTACGAAGGCCTCGGCTACGAAGGCCTCGGCTACGAAGGCCTCGGCTACGAAGGCCCCGGCCAAGAAGGCCCCGGCCAAGAAGGCGGCGGTCAGGAAAACCGCGGCCACGAAGGCGGCCCCGGCCAAGGCTGCCGCCGCCAAGGCCACCGGCGCCGTCAAGAAGGCGGCCACCAAGGCCACGACCACCGGCAAGGCCGCCACCCGCTCCGCGGTGAGCAAGGCGACCACCGCGGCGAAGAAGGCCATCGCCAAGAAGGCCCCGGCCAAGAAGGCGCCCGCGAAGAAGGCGGCGCCGGCCAAGGCCACCGCGGCGGTCGCGACCGCCAACAAGAAGGCGGCCGCGGCGGGGGCGCCGCGTTCGGCCGTGGCCAAGGTGGCCGGTCTCAGCCCGGTGGTCGCCAAGGGTGGCAACCGTCCGGCCGCCGGGCTGTCCGCCAAACGGTCGGCGGCCAACGAGACGACCGCGGGGCGCAGCCGGGCCGCGAAGGCGACGAACACGCGGCAGGCCGGCCCGACCGCGAAGAACTCGTCGACCAACGCCTCCCGGGTCGCGAAGGCCACCACGGGTGCGGCCGCGCGCCGGGCCGCGGCGGGGAACACGCCGGCCGCGGACATGATGGACGCGCGTACGACATCGAGCCGTAAGGCCACCGCCAAGCGCGCCCGATGAGCGTCTGAAGCGAACAAAAGGGAGGGCCGTGCCGGATGGCGCGGCCCTCCCGGCGTGTCCGGGCTGATAGGAATGAGCCGTGCCGATCAGACGCGTGTGGGCCCCGGACATCGACTTCGCCGGGCTGCGGCGGGAGCTGAGGCTGCCGGGCGAGTTCCCGGCCGGCGCGCTCGCCGAGGCCGAGGCCGCCGCGGGCCGGGCCGTCACCGAGGCCGCCGACCTGACCGGCGTGCCGTTCGTGACGATCGACCCGGCCTCGTCGCGCGACCTCGACCAGGCCATGCATCTGAGCCGGCGCGACGGCGGCTACCGGGTGCGCTACGCGATCGCCGACGTGGCCTCGTACGTGCGGCCGGGTGGCCCGCTCGAGGCCGAGACCTGGGTGCGCGGGCAGACGATCTACCTGCCGGACGGCCGGATCCCGCTGCACCCGCCGGTGCTCAGCGAGGGGGCGGTGAGCCTCTTTCCGGACGTGGACCGGCTCGCCGTGGTGTGGACCATCGACCTGGACGCCGAGGGCGCCACGACGGCCGTCTCGCTGGAGCGGGCCCGCGTGCGCAGCCGGGCCAAGCTCGACTACGTCACCGTGCAGCGCGAGGTCGACGCCGGGACGGCCGGCGAGCCGTACCAGCTGCTGCCCGAACTGGGTGCCCTGCTCGCGAAGCGGGCCACCGAGCGCGGCGCGGTCAACCTGCCCCTGCCCGAGCAGGAGGTGGAGCGCGACGGCGGCGGCTGGCGGCTGGTGCTGCGGGCCCCGCTGCCGGTCGAGGAGCACAACGCGCAGATCTCGCTGCTCACCGGCATGGCGGCGGCCGGCCTGATGCTGCGCGGCGGCGTGGGGCTGCTGCGCACGATGCCGCCGCCGAAGCCCGAGGCCGTCGCGAAGCTCCAGGCCGCGGCGAAGTCGCTCGGCGTGCTCTGGCCGGCCGGCGCCCCGGTCGGCGAGGTGGTGGCCACCGTCGACCCGGCCTCCCCGCGCGGCGCGGCCTTCCTCGACCAGGCGGCCGAGCTGTTGCGCGGCGCGGCGTACACGGCCTTCGACGGCCCGCTCCCCGAGATCACCGGGCACGGCGGGGTCGGTTCCCCGTACGCGCACGTCACGGCCCCGCTGCGACGTCTGGCCGACCGGTACGCGACCGAGGTGTGCCTGGCCCTCGCCGCCGGGACGCCGGTGCCGGCCTGGGCGCGGGAGGCCCTGCCGAGGCTGCCGAAGACGATGGCCGAGACCGACCGGCTGGCCGGCGCGGCCGACCGTGGCGCGATCGACCTGACCGAGGCCGTGCTGCTGCACGACCGGGTGGGCGAGGTCTTCCCGGCCGCCGTGCTCGACGACGACGGGACCATCGCCGTCGACGACCCCGCCGTGCGGGCGCGCTGCAAGGGCGCCCTCCCGCTCGGTGCCCGCATCCGGGCCCGCCTGACCGTGGCCGACCCGGCGACTCGCAAGGTCCAGTTCGAGCTAGCGTGACCCGGCGGGTGCCCGGAGGCCCTCGATCAGGAAGCCGACCATCTGGCGCGCGTCGTAGCCGTCGTCGCGGCCCGCGCCGATGCAGAGGTTGCCGACGCCGCGCAGCAGGCCGATCGGCTCGACCGTCGCCGTGATCTCGCCGGCGTTCCAGGCGGCGCCGAGGAGTTGCCCGCAGACCGGGACGAGGCGTTCCACGAAGTAGGCGTGCAGGCCCTGCTCGTGCAGCGCCTCCGGCAGGCCGTGCTTGGTGACCAGGAAGTCGACGAAGAGGTCGATCCACGCGGCCAGCGCGGCGTGCGGGGAGTCGTTGCTCTTCAGCAGCGCGGGACCGGCCTCGGCGCAGGCCTCCACCTGGTGCCGGAAGACGGCGGCGATCAGGTCGGAGCGGGTGGGGAAGTGCCGGTAGATCGTGCCGACGCCCACACCGGCCCGCGCCGCGATGTCGCGCACGGGCGCGTCCACCCCCGACTCCACGAACGCGGCGGCGGCCGCGTCGAGCAGGGCCTTCTCGTTGCGCTGGGCGTCGGCGCGCTTCGGCATACGTCTCCCCTTGGCAAACGGAACATTGTTCCGTATCGTGGCTAGCGGAACGAGGTTCCGCTTGTTCCATGATGTCAGAACGGGAGCATCCATGAAAACCATCGCCTCGGTGAAGCCCGTCGTGCTGCCCGCGCCCGGTCGTGGCGACGACCTGCTGGTGCGGATCACCGCGCCGGCCGGCGGCCGGGACCTGCCGGTGATCGTCTTCTCGCACGGCTTCGGGCAGTCGCTCGACGGCTACGCCCCGCTGGCCGACCACTGGGCGGCGAACGGCTTCCTCGTCGTCCAGCCCACCCACCTCGACTCGCGCACCCTGGCCCTGCCGCCGGAGGACCCCCGCACGCCGCTGATCTGGCGCCTCCGCGTCGACGACGTGCGCCACGTCCTCGACGCGCTCGATGTTGTCGAGGAGGCCGCCGGCACCACGATCGACCGCGACAAGGTCGCCGTCGCCGGGCACTCCTGGGGCGCCCAGACGGTCGGCATGCTCCTCGGCGCCGGCGTCATGAACGACAACTCGGACATGGCAGACGACCGGGTCAAGGCGGGCGTCCTGCTCGCGGCCGCGGGCAACGGCGGCCTGACCCCGTTCGCCGCGGAGCACTTCCCCTTCATGAACCCCGACTTCACCACCATGACCACGCCCGCCCTCGTGGTCGCCGGCGACAACGACCAGTCGGCCCTGTCCACCCGCGGCCCCGACTGGTTCACCGACGCCTACTTCGAGAGCCCGGCCCCCAAGGCCCTGCTCACCGTCTTCGGCGGCGAGCACTCCCTCGGCGGCATCACCGGCTACAACGCCGCCGAGACCACCGACGAGAGCCCGGAGCGCGTCGCGCTGATCCAGCGCGTCACCACCGCCTACCTGCGCTTCTCGCTCGGCCTCGACCACGCCGCCTGGCCGGTCCCCGCCGACGGCCCCGGCAAGATCGAGTTCAAGTGACCTGACCCGGTCATTCGGTACGGATGACGCCCGGCGCCCGGCCCGCGCGGAGACTGCCGGGCATGGCGACGAACACGAGGCTCACGCGCGACGAGACAGTGCAGATCGGCATCGAGGCGTACGTGTACTTCTATCCCCTCGTGACGATGGAGATCACGCGGCGGCAGGCGAGCGCGGGGCGCACGGGCGTCCGGGCGGGCCGCGGGCCGATGAACGCCTTCCATCACATCCGGGCGTACCCGGCGGCGGACTTCCGGGACGTCGTGCGGCCCAACTTCGACACGCTCTACTCGCTCGCCTGGCTGGACCTCTCGGCCGAGCCGATGATCGTCTCGGCGCCGGCCGCCGGCGACCGGTTCTTCATGCTGCCCTGCTACGACATGTGGACCGACGTGTTCGCGGCGCCGGGCACCCGCACCAGCGGCCCGGAGCCGTTCTCGTTCGCGTTGAGCGCTCCGGGATGGCACGGCTCCCTGCCCGACGGCGTCGAGCACATCCCGGCGCCCACGCCGACCGTCTGGATCATCGGGCGGGTCCAGGCCAACGGCCCGGCCGACTATCCGGCCGTCCGCGCGTTCCAGGACCGGCTGACGGCCGGCCCGCTGTCGTCATGGGGCGGCGCCCCGCCCGAGCCGCAACCGGTCGACGATCCGTCGGTGGACCCGGACACCGAGCCGCTGCGCCAGGTCAACCGGATGCCGGCGGCGGACTACTTCGCGCTCGCCGCGGAGCTCGCCGCCGTGCATCCGCCGCACCTGACCGACTGGAGCCAGCTGGCACGGCTGCGCCGCATCGGCCTGGTCGCCGGGCAGCCGTTCGACCTGCGGCAGCAACCCGAGCTCGTGCGGGAGGCGCTGGCAGAGGTGCCCCGCGCGGCTCAGGCCGAGCTGTTGCGCACGCTGCCGCGGACCGCCCCGGTGGTCAACGGCTGGCTGCACAACATCGACACCATGGGCGTCTACGGCGACCACTACGCCAAGCGGGCCGTCGTCGCCACCGTCGGGCTGGGTGCCAACCATCCCGAGGACGCCGTCTATCCCGTGCTTCAGGCGGATGCGGACGGCAAGCCGCTGGACGGCTCCAACCGCTACCTCCTCCACTTCGGCGCCGGCGAGCTGCCGCCGGTCGACGCGTTCTGGTCCATCACGATGTACGACGCGGAGGGCTTCCACGCCGCCAACGAGATCGACCGCTTCGCCATCGGCGACCGCGACCCGTTGCGCTTCAACCCCGACGGCTCTCTCGACATCGCCATCCAGCACGACAATCCCGGCCCGGACCGGGTCGCGAACTGGCTACCGGCCCCGCCCGGCCCGCTCGGCGTCACGATGCGCCTCTACCTGCCGAGGAAGCAGGTCTTCACCGGCGAGTGGCTGCCGCCGCCGGTGCGCAGCGTCGGCTGACTACGACTCCCGCGCGCCGTCGCGGCGCCGGGCGATCCTGCGCCACACCTGGGCGGCGAGGTCGCCGAGCGCGGCGAGGCCCACGCCGTAGCCGGCAAGCCGCAGCCACAGGACCTCCGAATGGTGGGAGGCGAACGAGAAGCCGACGACGGTGCCGGCCAGGCCGGGCCACAGCGGGCCGGGCTCGACGGTCTTCCGCCGGCGGAACGGGTCGCGCCCGATCGCGTCCCGGAACGCCTGGCCGAGGCGCGGCCGGCTGAACTCGCCGCGCCGCACCGACTCGGCGACACCGGCCATGGCCTGCTCGGCCGCCGACAGCTCGGCCGCCGTGAGCCGCGCGACCAGCGGGTGGGGCGGCCCGGCCGTCAGAGTCACCTCGACGCCGCCCCTGCGCGGCACCACCGTCCACACCTCGTCCATCCCCTCATCCTGCCGGGCAGACGGTGCGGGGCCAGAACCGGTCGGCCGATCGGCCGTGGTGAATGGCGCGGGGTGGTCGTTAGCTTGCCGGTATGGCCGGGGGGTCGAATGTCGCGTGGACCGCGGCCTTGCTGTCGTGGGTGCTGGCAGTGCCGCTGTGGTACGTGAGCAAGTTCGCTCTGGTGATCGCTCACGAAGGCGGGCACGCGCTGCTGGCGAAGCTGCTCTTCCGGTCGATCGAGTCCATCCGGTTTCAGCGGGACGGTAGCGGGGCCGTGAAGCCGGCGGGCGACGTCCCGTGGCTGTTCACCATCGTCATCCTGCTCGCCGGATATCTCGGGCCGTCGGCGTTCGGGCTGATGGGAGCCTGGATGCTCATTCACGGGCACGTGCAGCAGGTGCTGTGGGCGAGCCTGGCGTTCCTGGTGGTCATGCTGATCGCGGTGCGCGGGCTGATGGGGTGGCTGCTCGTGCCGGCCCTGATCGTCGTCATCTGGATGGTGGCCACCAGGGCCGACGGGCCGGTGCAGGCCCTCTACACGCACATGTGGGTGTGGTTCCTGCTGATCGGCGCCGTGCAGCGCATGCTGCTGTTCGTGCTGGCCCGTCAGTACGACGACGAGTCCAACGACGCGGTGTCGCTGCAGTCGCTGACGCTGATCCCGAGCGCGATCTGGGCGTTCGTCTTCCTGGTGGGCACGATCGCGGCCCTGGCCTACGGCGGCGGCCTGCTGCTGCGCTCGGCCGCCGCGGGGGTCTGACGCGGCGAGACAAACCCGGCGAGGTCTGACGTTGCGGACAAAACCGGCGGGTCCGCCGGGTCTGACGTTGCAGGACAACCCGGCGGCCGCGGCAGGGAGGCCGGGACGGCACGGAGCCGGGCTCGGGGATGCGCGAGCTTGCGAATCCCCGTACCTCTTCTTCTTTCAGGAAATGCAGGCGCAGACGATGAGCGCGGCGCCGAAGTGGGACGCGGCGCTGACGAGGGCGCCGCCGTGGCGCTCGGGGGTGCAGATGACCTCGCCCAGCTTGCCCGGGGTCATCCAGTCGAGGACCAGGAACGCCAGGCCCATGATGACGATGCCGATGAGGCCGAAGATGACTGTCGAGGCGAGGCCCTGGCCGAAGTCGGAGTAGCTGGTGAAGATCGCGGTGAAGACGATGGCCGCGATGCCCAGCTGGTTGGCGGCGAGCAGCAGCGAGGCGTTCGGGTTGCGCTCCACGAAGATGAGGTCGCGCAGCTTGCCGGGGGTGAGCAGGTCGATCAGGAGGTAGCCGACGGCCATCAGGCCGATGCCGACGATACCGAAAACGATGCTGCGACCAGCACCTTCGAGCAGATCTTCGAGCACGGCCTCTCCCTGGTCGGATCTTGCTGGCGACGTCAGGAGAGACCGTACAAGAAGGCGTCTACATAACTACAGCGCGCCCAGGTAACGCTGGCGCTCGTAGGGCGTGACCTCGCGACGGTACTGCTCCCACTCGGCGCGCTTGTTGCGCAGGAAGAAGTCGAAGACGTGCTCGCCGAGGACCTCGGCGACCAGCTCGGACTTCTCCATCACGTCGATGGCCTCGGACAGGTTTTCCGGCAGGGCCTCGTAGCCGGCGGCCTTGCGCTCGGCGGGCGAGAGCGACCAGACGTCGTCCTCGGCGCCCGGCGGCAGCTCGTAGCCCTCCTCGATGCCCTTGAGGCCGGCGCCGAGCATGACGGCGAAGGCCAGGTAGGGGTTGGTGGCCGAGTCGATCGAGCGGACCTCGACGCGGGCCGAGCTGGGCTTGCCGAACGCGGGCACGCGCACCAGCGCGGAGCGGTTGAGGTGGCCCCAGCTGACGAAGGCCGGCGACTCGGTGATCGCGTTGGGCAGCTGGAGCGGGAAGAGCCGCTTGTACGAGTTGACCCACTGGTTGGTGACGGCGGTGTATTCGCGGGCGTGCACCAGCAGGCCGGCGATGAACGAGCGGGCCGTCTTGGACAGCTTCATCGGGTCGTCGGCGTCGTAGAAGGCGTTGCGCTCGCCCTCCATCAGCGACAGGTGGGTGTGCATGCCGCTGCCGGGCTGGTCCGTGTAGGGCTTGGGCATGAAGGTCGCCCGCACGCCCTGGGAGAGCGCCACCTCCTTGACCACGTGCCGGAACGTCATGATGTTGTCGGCGGTGGTCAGCGCGTCCGCGTACCGCAGGTCGATCTCCTGCTGGCCGGGGGCGACCTCGTGGTGGCTGAACTCGACCGAGATGCCGATGCGCTCGAGCGCGAGCACGGCCTGACGGCGGAAGTCGCGGGCGATCGCGTGGGTGGTGTGGTCGAAGTAGCCACCACTGTCGACCGGGATCGGCACCGAGCCGTCGAGCGGCCCGTCCTGCACCAGGAAGAACTCGACCTCGGGGTGGGTGTAGAAGGTGAAGCCCTTCTCGGCGGCCTTGGCCAGGCCGCGGCGCAGCACGTGGCGCGGGTCGGCCCAGGCGGCGCTGCCGTCGGGCAGCAGGATGTCGCAGAACATGCGGGCGCTCTCGCCGCTGGCGCCGCCCTCGAACGGGAAGACCTGGAAGGTCGTCGGGTCGGGCATGGCGACCATGTCGCTCTCGTAGACCCGGGCGAAGCCCTCGATGGCCGAGCCGTCGATGCCCATGCCCTCCTCGAAGGCGGACTCGAGCTCGGCCGGGGCGACGGACACGCTCTTGAGCGTGCCCAGCACGTCGGTGAACCAGAGCCGGACAAAACGGATGTCGCGCTCCTCGAGAGTGCGAAGCACGAACTCCTGCTGTCGGTCCACCGTTCACCCCTATAAGTGATGGCCTAGCAGGCCAGTCTTCCCTCGTCCGGTTACGCCGACATTACGCTGGCCGGGCACTGTGGCGATGTCCCGGGTGGCGATGCAAGCGCGATCCCTTGGGGAAGAATAAGGGTCATGCCCACGCTGCGGATCGCCCTGGCCCAGGTCAACTCGACGGTCGGCGACATCGCCGGAAACGCGGCCGCCGTCCGGCGGTGGTCGCGGGAGGCGGCGGACGCGGGCGCCCAGCTGGTCGCCTTCCCCGAGATGATGCTGACCGGCTATCCGATCGAGGACCTCGTCTTCCGCAACTCCTTCGTCTCCGCTTCGCGCGATGCGCTGGCACGCCTGGCGGCCGACCTGGCGTCCGACGGCCTCGGCGACCTGGCGGTCGTGGTCGGCTACGTGGACGCCGATGGCCCTCCGCACACGAGCGCCGACGCCACACCCGGGCGCGGCCGCCGCGACGCCTCGGCGCTGCTGCTCGGCGGCGAGGTGGTGGCCCGGTACTACAAGCACCACCTGCCCAACTACGGCGTCTTCGACGAGGACCGCTACTTCGAGCCGGGCACGACCCTCACCGTGGTGCGCCTCGGCGGCGTCGACGTGGCCCTCACGGTCTGCGAGGACATCTGGCAGGCCGGTGGGCCGTTCACGGCGGCGCGCGAGGCCGGCGTGGGCCTGGTCGTCAACATCAACGCATCGCCGTACGAGCTGAACAAGGACGACGTGCGCCTCCCGCTCGTCAAGCGCCGCGCGGCCGAGGCCGGCGCCACCGTGGCGTACGTGAACATGGTCGGCGGCCAGGACGAGCTGGTCTTCGACGGCGACTCGCTGATCGTGACCGCCGAGGGCGAGCTGCTCGCGCGGGCCGGGCAGTTCACCGAGCAGTTGCTGGTGCACGACCTGTCGCTGCCGGCCGCCGACTCCACCCCCAATGTTTCCGGCAAAACGGATGAAACGCCCGCTCCGCGGGTCGAGCAGCGCATCGACGACGACATGGCGATCGCGCGCATCGCGGCCATGTCCGACCTGCGGCCGCACGCGGGCGACAAACGCGACGGCGGCATCGCCGAGCGGGTCGCCGACGAGCAGGAGATCTGGTCGGCCCTGGTGCTGGGCCTGCGCGACTACGTGAACAAGAACGGCTTCCGCTCGGTGGTGCTCGGCCTCTCCGGCGGCATCGACTCCGCGGTGGTCGCCGCGATCGCCGTCGACGCGCTGGGCGCCTCGCGGGTCACCGGCGTCTCGATGCCCAGCGGCTACTCCTCGGAGCACTCCAAGGACGACGCGGCCGACCTGGCCAAGCGCACCGGCGCCGACTACCGCGTCGAGCCGATCCAGCCGATGGTCGACGCGTTCCTCGCCAATATGTCGCTCTCCGGCCTCGCGGTGGAGAACCTCCAGGCGCGCGTGCGCGGCGTCATCCTCATGGCGCTGTCGAACCAGGACGGCCACCTCGTGCTCACCACGGGCAACAAGAGCGAGCTCGCGGTGGGCTACAGCACGCTCTACGGCGACTCGGTGGGCGGCTTCAACCCGCTCAAGGACGTGCCCAAGACGATGGTCTGGAATCTGGCCCGCTGGCGCAACACGCTGGCCGACGCCCCCATCCCGGAAAACTCGATCACCAAGGCGCCCAGCGCGGAGCTGCGGCCCGGCCAGAAGGACTCCGACTCGCTGCCCGACTACGAGCTGCTCGACCCGATCCTGGCCGGCTACGTCGACCACGACCTGGGCCGCGACGACCTCATCGCGGCCGGCCACGACCAGGCCCTGGTCGACCGGGTGCTGCGCATGGTCGACATCGCCGAGTACAAGCGCCGCCAGTCCGCTCCGGGCACCAAGATCTCCGGCAAGGCGTTCGGCCGCGATCGCCGGCTGCCGATCACCAACAGGTTCCGCGAGGGGAAAAGCGCCTGATCCGGTTAAGGGTGGCGGCGGGTGATCCGATGGGTTGTGAAAAGGTCCACTGACCCCTGACCCACGGGCCGCCTCCGGTGCGACGATTTCTTCGAAACCCGGGGACCGCTTTTGCGCGGCCTCGAGGGAAGGAGATTGACATGTCGGAAATTCCCACCTTGTACGGTGGTCCGCCCACTCGCCGAGTGCGCACCCGCGACCTCCAGGCCGCCAAGGCCCGCGGCGACCGCTGGCCGATGCTCACCTCGTACGACCAGTACACGGCCTCGATCTTCGACCAGAACGGCGTACCCGTGCTGCTCGTCGGTGACTCCGCGGCCAACAACGTGTACGGCTACGAGACCACCCTGCCGGTCACCGTCGACGAGTTGCTGCCGCTGGTCCGCGCGGTCGTGCGGGCCACGAAGACCGCGCTGATCGTCGCCGACCTGCCGTTCGGCAGCTACGAGGAGGGCCCCACCCAGGCCCTGCGCACCGCCGTCCGCTTCATGAAGGAGGGCGGCGCCCACGCGGTGAAGCTGGAGGGCGGCCGCCGCGTCGCCGCCCAGATCGAGGCCCTGACCGGCGCCGGCATCCCCGTGATGGGTCACGTCGGCTTCACCCCGCAGAGCGAGCACACCCTCGGCGGCTACCGCGTGCAGGGCCGCGACGAGTCGGCCGCCCAGGTGGTCGCCGACGCCCGCGCGGTCGCCGACGCGGGCGCCTTCGCCGTCGTCCTCGAGATGGTCCCCGGCGAGGTCGCCAAGACCATCACCAAGGAGCTCGACATCCCGACGGTCGGCATCGGCGCCGGCCCCGACACCGACGCCCAGGTCCTCGTCTGGCAGGACATGGCCGGCCTGCGCACCGGCAAGGCCCCGCGCTTCGTCAAGAAGTACGCCGACCTGTCCGGCGTCCTGTCCGAGGCCACCCGCCAGTTCGCCGCCGACGTCCGCGGCGGCGAGTTCCCGGCGGCCGAGCACACCTTCTGAACGGCGGCACCAGGCCCGGCTCGCCGATGCGAGCCCGGGCCTGGGCCTGGGAGGACCCGGGCGACTTCACCTACACGTCTCCCTACGACCTGGACTCGGCGGCGGGGCTGAACGCCTGGGCCACGCGGTCCCGCAGGTGAACTGCCGAGATCTGCGCCGCCCCGGCGGGCACCTGGGTCTCTAAGCTCTGGGGATGATCGAGACGCAGCGGTTGGTTCTGCGGGAGTGGCGGGACGACGATCTCGACGGGCTCGCGGCGATGAACGCGGATCCCGAGGTCATGCGCTACATCATGGACGGGTCCGTGCTCGATCGGGCGCAGAGTGCGGAGCGGCTTCGGCGGATGCGGGCGGTGTGGGAACAGCATGGGTTCGGGCTGTTCGCGGTCGAGGGGCGTGCCGAGGGCGTTCTGCTGGGGTGGGCCGGTCTGGCGATTCCCGAGTTCCTGCCGGAGGTGCTGCCCGCGGTCGAGGTGGGCTGGCGGTTCGCGCGTGAGTTCTGGGGGCGGGGGTACGCGACGGAGGCGGCCCGGGAGGCGCTGCGGTTCGGGTTCGAGGAGTGCGGGCTGGAGCGGGTGGTCAGCATCCGGCATGTCGACAATGTCCGGTCGGCGCGGGTCATGGCGAAGCTGGGGCTGGTGCACGAGTTCGACACCGTGGTGCCGGGGCTGGGGCAGCCCGTCGCGGTGCACGCGCGCGGGCGGTAGGGCTGGCCCTACCATCGATCGGCGTGCTCACCGGATCGGATGGCGGCCGCCGGGTGCATAGCGTCGGGGCATGACGACGACACAGCTCGAAGCCCCGGTCATGGCCGTCCGCCCGTTCGCGCGGCTCGGCGCCGACACCCGTTATGTGCTCACCGGATTTCCGGTCGCGCTGGCCGCCCTCACGCTCTGCGTGACCGGCTTCTCGCTCGGTCTCGGCCTCGCCGTGGTGTGGGCCGGCGTGCCGATCCTCGCCGCGACCCTGATGTGGGCGCGCGGTTTCGCCGCCGTGGAGCGCGCCCGGTTGGGGCTGGCGAATCCGGTTTACCGTACGGGGACAGGCGTGCGCCGCATGATCGCCCCGCTGGCCGATCCGCGGGCCTGGCGGGACCTCGCGCACGCGATCCTGCGGTTCATCCCGAGCACCGTCGCCTTCTCGTTCGTGGTGAGCTGGTACGCCGGCATCCTCGGCGGGCTGACCTGGGGCCTGTGGGGCTGGGCGCTGCCCGGTGGCAACGGCGACGACGACCTGCCGGAGCTGCTGGGCCTCGGTGACTCGTACGGCACCGCGGTGGGCTTCTATCTCGTCGCCGCCGTGATCCTCGCGCTCACCCTGCCCGCCGTGACCCGGGGCGCCGCGCGGCTGGAGGCCGGTTTCGCGCGGGCGCTCCTCGGCCGGGCCTGAGACCTCGCCAACGGTGTGCTCGATCACCTGGGCACCCTAGGCGGGGTCGGACCAGGGTCTCTCCCTGGGTTCCGCGAGGTGGGCCGCATGTGAGCGTGAATGGGCGTCCACTGTCGAGGTCAGAGAGGCTCCTCATGGTCACCAACAATCCTCGCCGTCAGTTCCTCCAGGCCGCCGGCTCGGCCGCGCTGGCCGCCGGGGTGGCACCCCTCATCATGCGCGGCACCGCCGAGGCCGCGGCACCGGTCACCGGCGCCGGCGCGAAGGCCGGGCCGTTCGGGCCGCTCCGGCAGATCGACGCCGGCGTGCTCAACGTGGGATACGTCGAGCTCGGCCCGGCCAAGGGCACCCCGGTCATCCTGATGCACGGCTTCCCGTACGACATCCACAGCTACGTCGACGTGGCGCCGCTCCTCGCCGCTCGCGGCTACCGCGTCGTCGTGCCGTACTTCCGGGGGCACGGCACCACCCTGTTCCGGTCGGCGTCGACGCCGCGCAACGTCGACCAGGCCGCGTTCGCGCTGGACATCCTCGCCCTGATGGACCGGCTGAAGATCCGGCGCGCGGTGCTGGCCGGTTACGACTGGGGCTCGCGCACCGCGGACATCATCGCCGCGCTGTGGCCGGAGCGGGTCAAGGCGCTCGTCTCGGTCACCGGATACCTGATCACCAACCTGGCCACGAACCTGACGCCGCTGCCGCCCGCGGCCGAGAACGCCTGGTGGTACCAGTACTACTTCACCACCGAGCGGGGTGTGAAGGGCCTCACCGAGTACACGTCGGAGCTCGGCCAGTTCATCTGGAAGTTCAACTCGCCGACGTGGAACTTCTCGCAGGCCGTCTACGACCGCACGGCCGCCGCGTTCAAGAACCCCGACTACGTGCCCATCGTGATCGGCAACTACCGGTGGCGGCTCAGCCTGGCGCCCGCCGAGGCCGAGTACGCGGAGATCGAGAAGAAGCTCCAGGCCGCGCCGCCGATCGCGGTGCCGACGATCACGATCGACGGCAAGTACGACCCGTTCACGCCGGACGGCAACGGCAGCTCGTACCGCAAGCACTTCATCGGCAAGTACCAGCACCGCACCTTCGACGTGGGCCACAACGTCCCGCAGGAGGCGCCACGGGAGTTCGCCCGCGCCGTGATGGACGCCGACCGGCTCTGATCCGCAGGAGGGGGGCGGCCGTCCGGCGGGGGCACACGCCGGACGGCCACCGCGGGCACAATGGCCCGATGCCCATTGATCTTGAAGTCGAGCTGGTGCCGGTCACGGCGGACAACTGGCGGGACTGCGCCGCCCTGACCGTCCACCCCGATCAGCAGCGGTTCGTCAACGCCGTGACCTACTACCTCTGCCTGTGCACCTACGGCGGGCTGTGGAACCCGGTCGCCGTCACGGTCGGCGGCGAGGTGGCCGGCTTCGCGATGTGGGCGGTCGACGACGACCGCAGCGCCTGGATCGGCGGGCTCGTCGTCGACGCGCGCCGGCAGCGGCAGGGCATCGGGCACGCGGCGGTGCGCAAGCTGCGCGAGCGGCTGATCGCCGAGCCCGGCACCCCGAACGTGGCGCTCAGCTACGCCGCCGACAACACCGCCGCCCGGCACCTCTACCGCACGCTCGGCTTCCACGAGACCGGTGAGACCGAGGACACCGAGCTCGTGGCCCGCTGGACGCCGTAGCGCTCAGCCCTCGTGCGGGGTGCGGCCGAAGTCGCCGATGGCGGTGGAGCCGGACCGGCGCACCTCGGGAAGGTCCTCGATGATGGCCGTACCCGCCATGATGACCACGATCGCGGCCAGCTGGCCGATCGCGGTCACGTGGCCGAGCGGGATGGTGGCGAGCACGACCGCCGCCCCGGCGAGCCGGTGGAGGGTGCCGCGCAGCCGCAGCAGCCGGAGGAAGGTGGCGTGCCCGATCAGGTAGAGCGCCACGCCGCCGCCGAGGGCCAGCGCCGAGCCCCACTTCAGCGGCTCCATGGCGTGGCCGACCGTCTTCTTGATGCCGACCGAGGCGATCAGGATGCCGAGCAGCATCGGGTAGTGGGCGTAGCCCCACCCGTTCAGGGCGAGCCGCGCCCGCCGCAGCGGGCTGCCGGTGCCGGCGAGGACCCGCTCGGCGCGCGACTCGTCGACGGCGAAGTAGAACCACCAGAAGTAGTACGCGACGCAGAGCCCGAGCACGGCCACCAGCACCTCGGGCAGGCCCAGGTGCACGTCTCGGAAGCCCAGGCCGATCGCGATGATCGACTCACCGATCGCCACGATGACGACCAGCCCGTGCCGCTCGACGAAGTGACCGGCCGAGATCGAGTGCATCTCGATGTCGTGCAGGTAGCCGGTGGCGACCTGGAGCAGCGGCGCGGCGATCCACAGGATGTGCCGCCAGGGCTCGGGAACCAGGCCGCCGGTCAGCACGAGCACCGCGGCGACGATGTTGAGCGGGGCCAGCAGCCGCATTGCCTGCGCCGCCGCCGGGCCCGCGGTGCGGAACAGCACCGAGTGCACCACGTTCACGACCAGGTAGCTGGCGCCGAACAGCCAGCCGTACTCGCCGAACGCCTCCGGGATGGCCAGCGCCATCACCAGGAAGCCCGCCATGCCCGCGAGCAGCAGGGTCCGGCGCGTGGTGCTGGTCGGCGCGACCGCGTTGGTGAGCCAGGCGTAGCCCGAGTACATCCACCAGACCACGAACAGGATGAGCATGACGTTGCCGAACGTCTCCCAGCCGAAGTCCTCGGCGAGCGTGTCGGCCAGCTGTGTGATCGTGAAGACGAAGACGAGGTCGAAGAAAAGCTCCAAAGTCGACACCCGTATGCGCTGCGGCGGCGCGTCCGTCATCTCTGTCCCCCCAGGTCCGGCGTTCCCGCGTGCACCGTACCGAGCGCAGCGGTGACGCGCCGAGGGGTTATCGGCCGTGCGTGGATGGCCCGGCCCGGGGAAGGGATAGCCTCGTGAGCGTGGCGACCGCACTTGTCATCGAGAACGACCCGACCGCCGACCTGCGCCGGCTGGGGGAGTGGCTGACCGAGGCCGGCCTGAGCCTGACCGTGCTGCGCCCGCACCTCGGCGACGAGCTGCCGGCCGAGCTCGACGGCTACCTGGCGCTGGTCGTGCTCGGCGGCGACCAGAGCGCCTACCCGGGCGCGGCCGGTGAGCCGGCGGCGCCCTGGTTCCCCGCGCTGGAGGGGCTGCTGCGCAAGGCGGTGCGCCACCGCGTGCCGACGCTCGGGGTGTGTCTCGGCGGTCAGCTGCTCGCCACCGCGCACGGCGGCCTGGTCGAGCGCAGCACGTCCGGTCCCGAGATCGGCCCGGGCCTGGTCGGCAAGCGCGACGCGGCCGACACCGACCCGCTGTTCAAGTGGGTGCCGCTGCTGCCCGACGTGATCCAGTGGCACCGCGACGAGATCACCGAGCTGCCGCTCAAGGCCGTGCTGCTCGCCGCCTCCGGCCGCTACCCGCATCAGGCGTTCCGGCTCGGCGACCGGGCGTGGGGCCTCCAGTTCCACATCGAGTGCGACGCAGCGATGATCGAACAGTGGGTGGCGGCCGACCGGGCCACCGTCGACGAGCTGGGCTTCGACCCCGACGCGGTCGTCTACGCGAGCGCCGAGGTGCTGCCCGACGTCGAGGAGGTGTGGCAGCCGTTCGCCGCCCGGTTCGCCGCGCTCGCCCTGGGCACGCTGCCCGACGCCGACATACCCGCACCCGGCACGGGCCGCACCCTCCCGCTGCTGGGGCAGTAGCACCGTGACCAGGCCCAGCCGGCTCGCCCGGTACGGCTTCGCCGACGACGGTGTCCGCGCCGCCGACCTGCTCGGCCCCTCCGGGCTGCGGCTCTGGGACGCCGAGGCGCAGGCGCCCACCGGCGGCGAGGCGGCCGAGCTGCTCACCGCGCTGTCCCGGGCCGCCGACCCCACCCTCGCGCTGCGCCAGCTGCACCGGCTGGTCGACGCGGCCGGCCGGGCCGAGGCGCGCAGCAACGGCAGCCGGGTCACCGGCCCCGGCGGCGAGATCACCGTGAACGGGGCGACCGAGGCGATCCTCGAGGCGCTGGCCCAGGACGCCGGGCTGCGCCGCCGGCTCGTCGCGGTGCTCGGCGCGTCGTCGGCGCTCGGCGATCACCTGGTCGCCAACCCGGACGACTGGCGGGTGCTGGCCACCGGCAAGACCGGCCTGCCGCCGAACGCCGAGGGCGGGCTCGAGATCGACGGCGTGCCCGGCATCCCCGAGCTGCGCCGGGCCTACCGGGTGGCGCTGCTGCGGATCGCCGCGGCCGACCTGACCGGCGGCCGGGGGCTGGAGCCGACGATGGCGGCGCTGTCGCGGCTGGCGGACGAGACGCTCGGCGCCGCGTACGCCGTCGCCGTCGCCGCCGTGCCGAAGGAGCCGCGCCTCGCCGTCGTCGCGATGGGCAAGTGCGGCGGCAACGAGCTCAACTACGTTTCCGATGTGGACGTCATCTTCGTCGCCGACACCGACGAGGACCTGGGCGCGGCCACCACGATCGCGGCCCGGCTGATCGAGATCTGCGGTCAGGTGGCCTGGCCGGTCGACGCGGCGCTGCGCCCCGAGGGCAGCCGCGGCCCGCTGGTGCGCACCCTCGCCAGCCACCAGGCCTACTACCGGCGCTGGGCGCGCACGTGGGAGTTCCAGGCGCTGCTCAAGGCCCGTCCCGCCGCCGGCGACCTGGCGCTCGGGCAGCAGTGGATCGACGACCTGGCCCCGCTGGTCTGGCAGGCGGCCGAGCGGCCCGAGGCGGTCGCCGACGTCCGCGACATGCGTCGCAAGATCATCGAGAACGTCCCGCCGAACGAGGTCGACCGCGAGATCAAGCGCGGCCCCGGCGGCCTGCGCGACATCGAGTTCGCCGTGCAGCTGCTCCAGCTCGTGCACGGGCGCGTCGACGAGACGCTGCGCTCCGGTGGCACCCTGCCGGCCTTGCGCGCGCTGGTCGCCGGCGGCTACGTGGGCCGCGAGGACGGCGAGACCCTGCTGCGCGGCTACCGGTTCCTGCGCGGCGTCGAGCACCGCCTGCAACTGCAACAGCTCCGGCGTACGCACACCGTGCCCGACGATCCGCAGGGCCTGCGCTGGCTGGCCGCCGCGCTCGGCTACACGGCGATGCCCGGCCGCGACGCCGTCGAGGCGTTCCGCTCCGACTGGGTGGGCCACGCCGCCCAGGTGCGCCGCCTGCACGTCAAGCTGCTCTACCAGCCGCTGCTCGAGGCGGTCGCCCGGGTGCCCGCCGAGGCGCTGCGGATGACCCCCGAGTCGGCCGGCCGCCGGCTCAAGACCCTGGGCTTCGCCGACCCGGCCGGGGCGCTGCGCCACCTCCAGGCGCTCACCGGCGGCGTCACGCGCACCTCGGCGATCCAGCGCCACCTGCTGCCGATGCTGCTCCAGGACTTCGCGGACGCGCCCGAGCCCGACCGCGGCCTGCTCAACTACCGGCACGTCTCGGACAAGCTGGGCAGCACGCCGTGGTACCTGCGCCTGCTGCGCGACGGCGGCCCGGTGGCCCGGCGGCTCGCCCGGGTGATCAGCCTTTCCCGGTACGCGACCGACCTGCTCACCCGCGACCCGGAGGCGCTGCGGCTGCTCGCCGACGACGCCGAGCTCCAGCCGAGGCAGCGCCAGTCGCTGATGGACGGCTTCGCCGCGGCGGCCGAGCGGCACGGGAACGACGCGGCCAAGGCGATCGCCGCGATCCGGGCGCTGCGCCGGCGCGAGCTGTTCCGGCTGGCCTGCGCCGACATCCTGAGCCGCGCCGGCGACCTGGCGCCGGCGCAGCCGATCGACGTCGACGCCCTCGGCATCGCGCTGTCCGACGTCACCGACGCGACGCTGAACGCGGCGCTCGCCGTGGCCCGCCGCGCCAAGCCCGGCCCGGCCGGCATGCGCTTCGCGATCATCGGGATGGGCCGGCTCGGCGGCTACGAGATGAGCTACCCCTCCGACGCCGACGTGCTCTTCGTCTACGACGGCGCCGACAACGGCGCCGGGGCGCTGGCGATCGCCGAGGAGCTGCGCCGGTCGCTGACCGCCCCCGCGCCCGACCCCGAGCTGGGCATCGACGCCGACCTGCGGCCCGAGGGCCGGCAGGGCCCGCTGGTCCGCAGCCTCGCGGCCTACCAGCAGTACTATGCCCGCTGGTCGCGCGTCTGGGAGGCGCAGGCGCTGCTGCGCGCCCGCTTCGTCTGCGGCGACGAGTCGCTGGGCCGCGAGTTCGAGCGGCTCGCCGACACGATCCGCTACCCGGACGGCGGCCTGACCCGCGACCAGGTGGTCGAGATCCGCCGCATCAAGGCCCGGGTCGAGGTGGAGCGGCTGCCCCGCAACGCCGACCCGCACACCCACACCAAGCTGGGCCGGGGCGGGCTCTCCGACGTGGAGTGGGCGGTGCAGCTGCTCCAGTTGCGCCACGCGTACGCGGTGGCGGGCCTGCGCAAGACCCGCACGCTCGAGGCCATGGACGCGGCCGTGCAGGCCAAGCTGATCGACAAGGTCGACGCGGCCGCGATGACCGCCGGCTGGACGCTGGCCGCCCAGGTCCGCAACGCGCTGACCCTGGTGCGCGGCCGGCCCACCGACCAGCTGCCCCGCCACGGCGTCGAGCTGGCCGGCGCCGTGCAACTCCTCGGCGGCGGCGACCCGGGCGAGTTCGTCGACCGCTACCTGCGCCTGACCCGCCGCTCCCGCGCCGCGATGGAACGGGTCCTCGACTCGTGACCCGCTCGCTCGTGCCCCGGCTCCCGGTGGCACCGGGCGTCTCCCGCTTCCGGGACGCGCGCGGAGCGCTCGAAGCCCCGCTGGAACCGGATCCGCGGCGGCCCGGAGGTCCCGGTCTGCGTGCGGCTCTCGGCCACCGGCCTGGAGGTCGTGCACTGGCCGGCCGCCGGCGACGGTGTGATCCACGGGCCGTATCTCGGCGGCACACGGGCCCGGCCGGCCGTGTCCGGAGCTCGCGGGCCGCAACGCCGGGCTGGCCATTCGGATGCTCGCGGAGAGTGTCCGTCCCGGTTCCTAGGGGTATGTACCGGGCGAACGACATCGAGGAGCAGACGATGATTTTCAGCATGGTTCGCCGTTTCGTCATCATGGCCGTCGCCGTTCCGCTGGCCGCCGCCGGCTTCCGCAAGCTGAGCGAGCGGCTGGAGGCCCGCCGCGGCCCGACCCGCACCACCCGGTGGATGCGCCAGGGCGCCGACGTGCTCGCCGGCTTCGGCCGCCAGCCGCAGAAGAAGCGCCGCCGCTTCGCCTGGTGATCTTCAAGACCGGGCCGCGGCCATGCGGCGGCGTGCTTCGGCCGCCGCCGCTGCCGCGGGCGTGACCCCCTCGCGCTCCGCGGTCGCGAAGATGCCGGTCAGGGTGGCCGCTATGCCGTCCAGGCGGGCGGTCACCTCGGCCGGCGACTCGTGGCGCAGCTCGGCCCCCGTCGCGCCGATCACCCCGCCGGCGCTGACCACGGAGTCGGGCGCCCACAGGATCCCGCGCTCGTGCAGCAGGTCCGCGACGGCGGGGCCGGCCAGCTGGTTGTTGGCGGGCCCCGCCACGGCCGCGCAGCGCAGCCGGGGAACGACCTCCGCGGTCAGCACCCCGCCCAGTGCGGCCGGCACCAGCACGTCGACCGGGGCGGTCAGGCACTCGTCCGGGGTGACCCAGTCGGCGCCCAGCTCCCCGGCCACCTCGCGGCGGGCCGGGTCGACGTCGCTGAGCACGAGCTTCGCCCCGGCCTCGGCGAGCAGGCGGGCCACCCGCGCGCCCACGTGGCCCAGCCCGAGCACGGCGAAGCTGCGGCCGGGCAGATCGCCGCACACCGCCCGCAGCGCGGCCACCGTGCCCGCCGCGGTCGCGGGGGAGGAGTCGCCGCTGCCGCCCGCCGCGACCGGGCGGCAGAACACGTGCCGGGTCCGCTCGCCGATCGTGAGCATGTCGGCGGGCCCGGTGCCGACGTCCGGGCCGGTCCAGTAGGCACCGCCCAGCTCCTCGATCACCGTACCCACGTCGCGCAGCGCGGCATCTCGGTCGAACGCGCCGGTCGCGACCACCACGGTCTTGCCGCCGCCGTGCGGCAGGCCGGCCAGCGCGCACTTCTCCGACATCGCGGCCGAGAGGCGCAGCGCGTCCTCCAGGCCGTCCCGCCAGTCCGGGTACGCCTTCATGCGGCATCCGCCCAGCGCCGGCCCGAGAGCCGTCGAGTGCACGGCGACGATGATGGGCACTCCCGACTCGGGACCCCGGCGCACGATCACACGGTCATGCGGGAACATGGCTTTCCTCCGTACGGCTTGATCGATGATCTGAGCGAAAGCTAGACGCCTGGCCGGACCGGACGCAGACTTGCCGAACGATGTTCGGCGGAAGCCGGGAAGTGGGGGACGGTGGACGACATTGATTCGGCGATCGTGCGGGAATTGCAGCGCAATGCCCGGCTGACCAACCGCGACCTGGCCCACGCGGTCGGCGTCGCGCCGTCGACCTGCCTCGAACGGGTGCGGCTGCTGCGCGACCGCGGCGTGCTGATCGGCTATCACGCGGAGGTCGACCTGGGCGCGCTCAACCGGCACGTCCAGGCCTTCCTGCACGTGCAGGTGCGGCCGATGAGCCGCGACGTCATCGAGGGCTTCAAGGGCTACGTGGCCGGGCTGCCGGAGGTCCTGGCCGTCTTCGTGGTGGCGGGCGGCGACGACTTCCTCGTGCACGTGGCGGTGCCGAGCGTCGACGCCCTCCACTCCTTCCTCATGGACCGGTTCAGCCAGCGGCGCGAGATCGTCGGCTTCCGCAGCTCGGTGATCTACCAGCACACCCGCAACCGGGTGATCGAGCCGCTATAGCGTCACTCGGGGCCAGTCGGCCAGGTCGGCGAGCAACTGCCGGTCGTGCGTCGCCACGATCACCGCGGCCGGCGTGGCCCGCAACGCCCCGGTCAGCTCGTCGACCAGCGCGGCCGACAGGTGGTTCGTCGGCTCGTCGAAGATCAGCAGGTCCGGCCGGGCGGCGAGGCGCACGGCCAGGTGCAGGCGCCGCTGCTGCCCCAGGGACAGACGATCGACCGGGGTGCGCAGGGCCTCCGCGTCGAGCAGCCCGAAGTGCTCGCCTGGCGGCCGCAGCCCGTCGGGCACCTCCTGGCCGACGAGGGCGACCCGGCCGTACCGCTGCACCGTTCCGGACGTCGGCTCGAGCTCGCCGGCGAGCAGCGCCAGCAGCGTCGACTTGCCGGCCCCGTTCGGCCCGGTGACCAGCAGCCGGTCACCCCCGTCGACCCGCACGGTGAGGGGGTGGTCCAGGCGGCCTTCGAGCCGTACGCCGTGAGCACGCACCAGCGGCACACCCTTGCGCACGTCGAGCACGGGCCACCGAAGCGCCGGGGGCGGCACGGGAGCGGTGACGCGGTGCGCCGCCAGGCGCTCCTGCTCGCGGTTGAGCGCCTGCACGATCCCCGGGGCACGGGTCTGGCGGCGGTGCTTGCCGGTGCCCTTCGGCGGGCGCCAGCCCGTGCTGAGCCGGTCACGCGCCCGGTCGACCGCCTCGGTGAGGCGCTGATGCTCGGCCCGCTGCTCGTCGAAGTCCTGCTCCCAGCGGCGGCGCTCGCGCAGGCGGCCCTCCCGCCAGCCGTCGTAGCCGCCGGCGTAGAGGCGGGGCCGGCCGTCCCGGGTCGGATCGAGGTCGAGGAACTCGCCGGCCACGTCGCGCAGCAGGGCCCGGTCATGGCTGACCAGGGCGAAACCGCCGGGGTGGTCGCGCAGCCGCTCGGTGAGGAAGGCGAGCCCGCCGGCGTCGAGGTGGTTGGTCGGCTCGTCGAGAAGCAGCAGGTCCTGGCGGGCGCCGAGGAGACAGGCCAGCCGTACGCGGTAGCGCTGCCCGACGGAGAGCGTGCGCAACTCGCGGGTGCGGTCGGTGCAGGCGCCCAGGGCTTCGAGGGCGAGGTCCACGCGCCGGTCGGCGTCCCACGCGTCGAGGCGGGTGGCCAGCTCCAGGGCGGCGGCGTAGTCGTCTTCCGCGGTGGCGTGGGCGGCTTTCCCGGTGGCGTGGGCGGCTTTCCCGGT
>NZ_BOMI01000141.1 GCF_016862115.1 Paractinoplanes deccanensis | reverse complement strand
GGCGTGGCCGGCTTTCCCGGCGGCGTGGCCGGCTTCCCTGGCGGCGTGGCTGGCTTCCCTGGCGGCTGGGTTGGGTAGAACGAACGTTCTGTCTTGTGTTTGTGGCGGTAGGACGGTGGCCATGGCGGTGGCGGCTCTGTCGAGGGCGGCGAGGGCGGCGTGGGGCTCGCGCAGGGCCTCGGCGGTGAGGGTGCCCACGGTCAGGCCCGGGCCGGCCGGGAGGGCCTGGTCGGCGAGGGCGATGGTGCCCGCGCGGTGGACCTCACCGGTGTCGGGTGAGAGCAGGCCGGCGAGGACGCGCAGCAGCGTCGTCTTGCCGCGGCCGTTCTCGCCGACGATGGCCAGCCGGGAGCCGGCGGACACGGTGACGGAGACGGCGTCGAGGACGCGGCGGGCGCCCAGGACGACGGTGATGTTTTCGGCGCGCAGGTGGGCGCTGCGGGACAGAGATGGCAAGGACACAGGGAAGCTCCGCGGCTCGGAAGGGCAGGACACCGAGACGGCGGGCAGAGGAGAAGAGGATCCGCCGCCGTCAGCGGCGGGTGCGGAGCCTCATGAAGGCGATGCCTGTGTGCATGGCGGCCAGCGTAGCCATCGCCGGTGGCCGGGGCATCCGAATTACGAGCGTCAGCTGGTCAGCGTGTATCGGCCGGCGGCGGGCACGCGCACCCGGGTCCAGTCGCCGTCGCGGACGACCTCGGCGCCGTGCGACGCGGTGAGCCGGCGGGAGAAGCGGACCCGGACCGGGACCTCGCCGGCGGCCGGGGCGTCGAAGGACACCGTGGTCGCGGTCTGCGAGGCGAGGGTGGCGGGTGCGGCGACGATCGGATGGGGCGCCGTCACGGCGTACAACTGCCAATGCTCGTCGCTCCACACCCGGGTCAGGTAGGGGAGACCGCCGGCGATCAACGCGGCCTCGGGGCGGCCCGACCAGGTCAGCTCGGCGTCGGGCACGGCGACGAACTGCACGGCCAGCTCGTCGAGCCACGCCCGGTAGGTGTCCGCGGTGAGCGGGACGCCGGTGCCCGAGGTGCCGGGGATCTCGGTGAAGAACAGCGGGTTGCGCTCGATGTCCGCCTGCCGCAGCCAGCCGCGGGCCAGCGGGACGTCGGCCATGTGGGCCGCTTCCCAGTAGTCCCGGGTCGACGGGATCTCCACACGGCCGGTGAGCCGCTCCCGAGCCAGCCGGTCGAGGAGGGGAGTGAAGTAGCCGCGTTCGGCGGTCGGGTTGCCGATGTCGCGGAGGTCGCCGGTCACGACGGGAGGCTGCCACCAGCAGGCCACCACGAGCAGGCCGGCGGTGACCCACCAGGCGGTCCGGTTTCGGAGCAGGGGCGGTGCGGCGTAGGCGGCCAGCACCGGCAGGGTGAACATGACCGCCAGGCGGGTGGCGTTGAGGCCCACCGGGGTGTGGACGAGGGCGGCGGCCAGCACGCCGGCCGCGGAGAGGACGCCCGCCACCCGCACCGGGCGGCGGGGGACGAGGAGCGCGACCGCCAGGCTCGCCACGACGGCCCGGACGGTGTCGGTGCGGCTGATGTTCATCCAGCCGCCGTCGCCGAAGAAGAGGGACAGGACGGCCAGGGGGATCGCCGCCGGGACGGCCACCAGCAGCCCCTGCCGGATCCGGTCGCGGCCGTCGG
>NZ_BOMI01000140.1 GCF_016862115.1 Paractinoplanes deccanensis | reverse complement strand
CCTCGTCGGTTCGCCGTGGGCCGCCGGTTCTCGCCCGGCCGTGGGTCCCGAGGAGGCCGGCTGCCGCCAGCGCCACTCCGGCGAGGCCCAGGAACAGGCCCGCCACGGGGCTGGTCGCGCCGGCCAGCAGGGCGGGCACCACGGCGAGCCACGAACGCCGTCGCCGCATGACGAGAACCAAGGCGGCGAGTCCGAAAAATACCCCTAATCCGTACGTGACGCGGCCGCTGACCAGATTGCCGGCGATGCAGGCGACGCCGACCAGGGCGCCCAGCCACGGTCGCGGGGCGGCGGTGGCGCGCAGCAGCACGGCGAACAGCACTGCGGCGCCGACGAGAGACAAGACACCGGTGACCCGGACGCCGAGGAGGGCCATCACAGGCTGCGAGACCAGGCTGTAGCCGAGTTGGTTCACACCCGCGTACCAGCGAAGGTCCATCGGGGTGTAGCCGTGCGCGGCGAAGAACTCGGCGCGCGCCACCTGGGCGGCCAGGTCGGAACCCATGGGCGGCAGCAGCAGATAGACCACGCCGAGCACCGCCGCGACAACGGCGGTGACCCACTCCAGCCGGTGCCGAGCCCACACGGGAGCGACCCTACCCGTCGAGCCGAAGCCCCGAGGTTGCAGCGTGTCACGGTAGGGTGCTCGCCATGCCCCGCCCCAGAGTCGTCCGATATGTGGGCCTGGCAGGAAGTCTGCTGCTCGCGGTGGCCGCCTGGCTCGGCGGCGCGAGCAGCCCGTGGGAGCCCACAGTGACGCCGCGCACGATCTTCGCCGGCGAGAACGGCGTCGTGCTGCCGCTCGCCTGGCTGCTCGGCACGCTCCTGCTCATCGGCGCGTGGCTGGCCGGGATGCGCGCCCCGCCGACGGCCCGGTGGGCGTACGTCACCGCGGGTCTGTGGGTGGTCCCGCTGCTGCCGTTCCTTCCGCTGGGCAGCTACGACGCTTATTCGTACGCCTGCCAGGGCTGGCAGCAGGCCGCGGGGCTGGATCCGTACTCGGGCGGGGTGGCGGAGCTCGGCTGCCCCTGGGCGGAGGCCGTGGCGCCGACGTGGTTGTCGTCGCCGGCGCCGTACGGGCCGGTCTTTCTGCTCCTCGCGGCGCTGGCGGCCAAGGTGGGCGGCTCGCTGACCGGGGTGCTGGCGGCGTTGCGGGTCATCGCGGTGCTCGGTGTGGGGCTGATCGCGGTCTGCCTGCCGGCGCTGGCCCGGCGGTCGGGAGTGCCGGTGGGGCGGGCGGTCTGGGTGGCGCTGGCGTGCCCGTTGATTCCGATTCATCTGGTCTCGGGGGCGCACAACGATGCCGTGATGGCCGGGTTCGTGGTGGCGGGGGTGGGGCTTGCGCTGAGCCGCCGGTATGTCTGGGCGGCGGGGGTTCTGCTCGGGCTGGCGATCGGGGTGAAGGCTACTGCCGTGGTGGTGGTGCCGTTCGCTTTTTGGGTGGCGCTTCGGTCGCCGGGCGGGTTGTCCACAGGGCGTTGGTTGTCCACAGGGGGTCGGCGCGGGGACGCGGTTTCCTGTCAGACTGGAGCAGGTGGGGGCCCCCCAGGGAGGGCGGGCTCTGTGCATGGGGGCTCTGTGCGTGAGGGCTCTTCGGGTGCGCGCTCTTTGCGCGTCGCCATCGAGTTGGCCGCCGGGGTCCTCGCGGCCCTGGCAGCAGCCTCCCTCCTGTCCGGCCGAGGCTTCGGCTGGATCACCGGCCTGACCGGCAGCGGCGTCTCCGTCCAGTGGACCTCCCCGCCCACCGCGATCGGCATGACCGTCGGCCTCTTCGGCCCCGACGCCGTCCCCGTCACCCGCGTCCTCGGCATCGTCGCCCTGGCGTTCGTCCTCGTCTTCCTCTGGCTCCGGGCCCGCACCCGCGACCCCCTGCTCTTCACCGGCTACGCCCTCGCCGCGACCGTCCTTCTTTCCCCGGTCTTCCATCCCTGGTACGCCACCTGGGCGCTCCCGATCCTCGCCGCCACCCTGCACCGGCACCTGAGGTGGCTGGTGGCCCCCTGCGCCGTCGCCGCCGCCCTCTGCCTGCCCGACGGCTACAACCTGGCGCTCGCCGTGAAGTCCCAGGGCGCGATCCTCATGACGGCCTTCGTAATCTATTTAGCGTGGAAAGCACTGCATGAAGCGAAAAATCGGACTCGTAACCGCGCTGGCGCTGATCACGCTGTTCATCGTCTACCTGGCCGAGACGCGTAACGAGTACTTCGACTCGAAGGTCTACTACGGGGCGATCCAGTACTGGTTCCGCGGCGACGGCGGCATGGTCTACGACTGGCTGCGCCCCGGCACCCCGTACGGCTTCACCTATCCGCCTTTCGCCGGGCTGGTGATGGCGCCCATGGCGTTCCTGCCGTTCGGCGCCGTGGTGGTGATCGCCGTGGTCGCGACGGTGCTGACCACCGCGCTGCTCACCTGGTGGTTCGCCGGCCCGCTGATCAAGCGCAAGGGCTGGACCGTCTGGTTCGCGTTCGCGATCGCCGTCTGCCTGGCGATCGCGTTCGAGCCGGTCCGCGAGACGATCACCTTCGGCCAGGTGAACACGCTGCTGCTCACCCTCGTCGCCGGCGACCTGCTGCTCGGGCTCCGGCGCGGGCGCAAGTGGGCCGGCGCCGGCATCGGCCTCGCCACCGCGATCAAGCTGACGCCGGGCGTCTTCATCCTCTACCTGCTGATCACCCGGCGCTGGCGGGCCGCGATCACCGCCTCCGGCACCGCGGCGGGAGTCACGCTGGTCGCGGGCCTGGTCTTCCCGGACGAGTCGCGGGAGTTCTGGACCTCCGCGCTGTGGGACACCAACCGGGTCGGCGTGCTGTCGTTCCTGTCCAACCAGTCCGAGCGCGGCTTCCTGGCCCGGCTCCCCATCGACCAGGTGGAGTCGAAGGTCTGGCTCGTCTGCGTCCTGGCGACCCTGGTCTTCTGGGCCTACCGGGTCCGCAGCGAGCCGGACGACATCATGGGCGGGCTGGCCCTGACCGGCGTGCTCGGCTGCCTGATCAGCCCGGTGACCTGGATCCACCACTGCGTGTGGCTGCTGCCGGCGATCGTCCGCTGCGTCGACGTGGGCCTGTCCGGTCCGGACCGGCGGCCGCTGTGGCTGGGCGGCGCCGCGTACCTCGTGATGACCTCGCGGATCACCTGGCTGTGGGAGAAGCGGCCGCGGCCGCCGCTCGAGCTCATCGGCGGCAACTTCTATGTCTGGTTCAGCCTGGCCCTGCTGATCTGGACACCCATCGGCACCCGCCGTTCGTCTCCCGTGTACGAGGAAGACAAGATCGTCACGTAGTCAGAGCGCATGTCCAAACGCCGTACCACCTCGGCGATCGCCCTCGCGGCTCTCGTCGGAGCCGGCATCGCCACGCCGGCCAGCGCGCACCACGAAGACCCGGAGTTCCAGCGCCTCGCCACCTTCCCGGCATACCTGAACTCGTCGATCGACGACACGGCCGCCGCCGAGATCTCCACGGTGACGCAGGACGGCCGTACGGTCGTCTACACCGACAGCCCGGGCAAGCGCCTCGGCTTCGTCGACATCACGGACCCGCGCAGCCCGAAGCCGAAGGGCACCCTCGCGGTCGGCGGTGAGCCCACCTCGGTGGCGCACCTCGGCCACCTGCTGCTGGCCGCCGTGAACACGCGGCAGAGCTTCACCGACCCGTCCGGCAAGCTCGTCGTGATCGACGACCGGACCCGCAAGGTGGTACGCGAGATCGACCTCGGCGGCCAGCCCGACTCGGTCGCCGTGGCGCCGAGCGGCCGCTACGTCGCCGTCGCGATCGAGAACGAGCGGGACGAGGACGTCAACGACGGCCGGCTCCCGCAGCTGCCGGCCGGTTACCTGTCGGTGATCGACACCAGGACGTGGAAGGCCGGCCGGGTCGATCTCGCCGGGATCGACCCCGAGCCCGAGTACGTCAGCATCAACTCCCGCGACGAGGCCGTGCTCTCGCTCCAGGAGAACAACCAGATCGCGATCGTCTCGCTCGCCTCGAAGCGGGTCGTCCGCCAGTTCGGCGCCGGTCAGGTCACCGTCACCGGGGTGGACACGAAGGACGACGACGACATCACGCTCGACGGCACGATCACCGCGAAGCGCGAGCCCGACGGTGTCGCCTGGATCTCCGACGACTACTTCGCCTCGGCGAACGAGGGCGACTACGAGGGCGGCAGCCGCGGCTGGACGATCTTCTCGCGGGACGGCAGGGTCGTCTGGGACGCCGGCAACTCGCTCGAGCACATCGCCGTCGAGCACGGCCTCTACCCGGACAAGCGCTCCGACGCCAAGGGCATCGAGCCCGAGAACGTCGCTTTCGCGAGGATCGGCGGTACGCCGTACGTCTTCGTGAATGCCGAACGTGGCAACTTCACCGCCGTGTACGACGTGTCGAACCCGCGCCGCCCGAGGTTCCAGCAGCTGCTGCCGACCACGAACGGCCCCGAGGGCGTCGTGGCGGTGCCGTCGCGCGGCCTGGTGATCGTCTCCAGCGAGGAGGAGATCCCGGACGCGAACATCCGCGGCTCGGTGACCATCTTCGGCCTCGGCACGGGCGGGTTCCCGTCGATCGTCAGCGAGGACGAGATCCCGTTCGGCACGCTGTCGGGTCTGTCCGGGGTGCCCGGCACGCGTGACAAGCTCGTGTCGGTGACCGATTCCGCGTACACCCCGACCCGGATCCTGACCGTGGACACCGGCGAGCGGCCGGCCACCATCACCCGTCAGCTCACGGTGACCAAGGACGGCAAGCCGATCGGGTACGACGCCGAGGGCATCGTCGCGCGCCGGACCGGCGGCTACTGGCTGGGCGTCGAGGGCTCCGCGTCCACGCCGAACCTGCTGGTGCGCCTGGACGCGAGGGGCGCCGTCCAGCAGGAGATCCCGCTGCCCGCCGACATCGCCGCCGCGGTGACCACGAACGGCTTCGAGGGCGTCGCCGAGTCCGGCGGAGCGGTCTGGGTGGCCGTCCAGCGCCCGCTCAAGACCGACCCCGCGAACGTCGCCCGGATCGGCCGCTACGACCTCGCCAAGGGCACCTGGTCGTGGCTCGCCTACCCGCTCGACGCCGCCCCCGTGGGCTGGACCGGCCTCTCCGAGCTCGTCGCCGTCGACGGCAACACGTTCGCCGTGATCGAGCGCGACAACCAGCGCGGCCCCCAGGCCTCGATCAAGAAGGTCTCCACGTTCGACGTCCCCGCCACGTGGACCGGCGTCCCGACGGTGCGCAAGAAGCTCGTCAAGGACCTGCTGCCGGCCCTGAGGGCCGGCAACGGCTGGGTGCAGGACAAGGTCGAGGGCCTCGCCATCGCCGGCGACGGCCAGGCCTACGCCGTCACCGACAACGACGCCCTCGACGACGCCACCGGCGAGACGGTCTTCCTCCGGCTCGGCCGCCTCTTCTGAGCCTCGCCGACGCGAACGGCGGCCACGCCCGCGTGGCCGCCGTCCGTCTCTGCGGCCGCTCAGTCGGAGTTGGGCCAGATCAGGATGGCCGGGCCGTCCGGGGTCTGCACCGGGATCCACGCCTCGTCGACCTCCGCCAGGCGGGACTCGTCGAGGGTCAGGGGCTTGGGCTCCTCGCTGCGGCCGTCGTCGGAGGTCCAGTAGGAGATCTCGGTGATCACGCGGCGGAGGTGGTCGAGCTCGTCGTCGGGCCAGCGGTAGTTCCAGGTGCCGACGCTGTCGAGGTGGACCTCGAAGATCTCGCGGAGCTGGTCGAGGGCGGCGAAGGCGGCCAGGGGCACGAGATAGCCCTCCTGGCGGCCCTGACGGCACGCCGTGCCGCCGTACTGGTGGTGGTAGGTGACGCCGGTGGGGGCCGGCACGACGACGCAGAGGCCGGCCAAGCCGTCGGGGTCCAGGGCTACGTGCCTCACCGGTGAGGCACCAGGTCGCGGATCACCGGAGGATTGTCTTGGTTGATCGGTTGGTTGCGCCACCCCGGCGGGAAGAATCGGGGGATGCAGACATTCCTGCCGTACCCGGACTTCGTCGCCTCCGCCCAGGTGCTCGATCAGAAGAGGCTGGGCAAGCAGCGGGTCGAGGCCATCCAGGTGCTGCGGGGCCTGATCGTCGAGGGGTACGGGTGGCGGCACCACCCCGCGGTCAAGATGTGGCGCGGCTACGAGGAGGGGCTGGTGCGCTACGGCCTCGACATGTGCGCCGTCTGGATCGCCACGGGACGCGCCGACACGTGCGCGGCCACCCTGGTCGCCGACTCGGCGGTCGAGCATCCCATCCGTACGCAGAAGGAGCTCGAAGCGTCGGGGGGACTGCCGCCGTGGCTCGGCGACCTGGCCGTGCACCGCAGCCACCAGTCCGCGCTGCTGCGCAAGGATCCCGCCTTCTACCGGCCGATCTTCGGCCCGGACGTCCCGGATGATCTTCCTTATGTGTGGCCGGTAGGTTGATCCGGTGACTGAGCGCGAGACCTTGACCTGGGACGACTTCGGGCGGGCGGGGCGCGCCCTCGCCCAGCGGATCGCCGACGACGGCTGGCGTCCCGACCTCATCCTCGGGGTGGCGCGGGGCGGCCTGTTCGCGGCCGGCTCGATCAGCTACGCGCTGGAGGTGAAGAACCTGCACGTGGTCAACGTCGAGTTCTACACCGGCGTCGACGAGCGCCTCGCCACGCCGGTCATGCTGGGACCGGAGCCGAGCGTCGCGGACATGAGCGGCGCCGGCATCCTCGTCGTCGACGACGTCGCCGACACGGGCGAGACCATCAAGCTGGTACGGGACTTCTGCGCCGGGCACGCCGCCGAGGTGCGCACCGCCGTCATCTACGAGAAGCCGCACTCGATCGTCCAGTGCGAGTACGTCTGGTCCCGCACCGACAAGTGGATCAACTTCCCGTGGTCGAGCGAGCCCCCGGTGACCAGCGCCGCCTGATACCCCGTTTGCCACAGCGGGCACAATCGTACGGGTGGAGATCGCGCTGCTCGGCCCGCTGGAGCTGCGCACCGGCGGCGGCCACATCGTGCCGGTCGCGGGCGCCCGGCTGCGCGCCCTTCTCCTGCTGCTCGCCCTCGACGCCGGCCGGGTGGTGTCCGCCGACCGGCTCGTCGACGGCATCTGGGCCGACGATCCGCCGGCCGCGGCGGGCAACGCGCTGCAGGCCCTCGTGTCGCGGCTGCGCCGGGCCGGTCTCACCGTCGAGGCGGTGCCGGGCGGCTATCGGCTGGCCCTCGACCCGGACGCGGTGGACGCCCACCGGTTCACCCGGCTCGCGCCCGTCGACCCCGAGGCCGCTCTGCGGTTGTGGCGCGGCGAGCTCGACTTCCCCGACGTGGCGCGGCCGGAGGCCGTACGACTCGCCGAACTGCGCAAAGCCGCGACCGTGCGGCGGCTCGAAGCCGGGATCGGCCGAGGCGACGTCGTGCCCGAGCTGGAGGCCCTGGTGGCGGCGCACCCGCTGGACGAGCGGCTCGCCGGGCTGCTCATGCGGGCGCTGCGCGCGGACGGCAACCCGGGGCGGGCGCTGGAGGTCTTCGAGCACACCCGCCGCGCGCTCGCCGGCACGCTCGGGGCCGATCCGTCCGCCGAGCTGGCCGGGCTGCACCTCGAGCTGCTCCGCGACGAGCCGGCGCCCGCGCGCGGCAACCTGCCCGCCGAGCTGAGCAGCTTCGTCGGGCGTACCGCCGAGACCCGCGCGATCCGCGAGCTGATCTCGGCGCACCGGCTGGTCACGCTGCTCGGGCCGGGTGGCAGCGGCAAGACGCGGCTGTCGGTCGAGGTGGGCGCCGGGCTGCCGGGCGAGGTGTGGCGGGTGGAGCTGGCGCCGGTCACCGACCCCGCCGAGGTGCCGCAGGCGGTGCTCAACACGCTGACCCGGCGCGGTCAGGCGGTGATCGACGTGCCGGGACGGGTGCCGCTCGGCGAGACGCTCGACCGGCTGCTGGCCGCGGTGGCCGGCCGCGACCTGCTGATCATCCTGGACAACTGCGAGCATCTGATCGCCGCCGCGGCGCAGGTGGCCGACGCGCTGCTGCGGGCCGCGCCCGGCGTCCGGCTGCTCACCACGAGCCGCGAGCCGCTCGGCATTCCCGGCGAGCGGCTCTGCCCGGTCGAGCCGCTGGCTCTCCCGCCGGTGGGTGCGGACGCTGCCACCGCCTCCACGTTCCCTTCCGTACGCCTGCTGCTCGACCGCGCCGCGGGTTTCGCGCTCACCGAGGAGAACGTCGAGGCGGTCGTACGGATCTGCCGCGCGCTCGACGGCATGCCGCTCGCGATCGAGCTGGGCGCCGCGCGCCTGCGCAGCCTGCCCGCCGCCGTGCTCGCCGACCGCCTCGCCGACCGGTTCCGCCTGCTCACCGGCGGCAGCCGCACCGCGCTGCCCCGCCACCAGACGCTGCGCGCCGTGGTCGACTGGAGCTGGGACCTGCTCGGCGAGCCGGAGCGGCGGCTGTGGCGACGGTTCGCGCTGTTCGCCGGTGGCGCCGACGCGACCGCCGCCGAGCGGGTCTGCGGCGCCGGCCTGGACGTGCTGGGCGCGCTCGCCGACAAGTCCCTGCTCGTGCTGGGCGCGGACGGCCGCTACCGCATGCTGGAGACGATCCGGGAGTACGGCCTGGAGCGGCTGGCCGAGGCGGGCGAGTCCGAGTCGCAGCGGCTGGCCGTCGCCGGCTGGCTGATCGAGCTCGCCGGCGAGGCCGACCCGGGGCTGCGCACGGCCGACCAGCTCAGGTGGCTGCGCCGGCTCGCCGTCGAGCACGACAACCTGCACGCCGCCGTCCGCACGGCGATCGACGCCGGCGACACGCCGACAGCGGCCACGCTCGTCGCCCGGCTCGGCTGGTACTGGTGGCTGAGCGGCCACCGGATGGAGGGCGCGGTGCTCGCCGCCGACGTCTCGGCGATGCCGCCTGGCGGCGCGGACCTCGACGATCTCGCGCTGGTCCACACGTACGCGGCCATCAACGGCCTGGAGGGCGCGCTGCCGGTCGACCGGGTCAACGAGGAGTTCCGCCTGGCCCGCGACACCGGCGCGGCCAGCCGCGCGCCGCACCCCGCGCTGCGCCTGCTCGGCCCGATGAGCGCGATGTTCGACGACCGCACCAACCCGGCCCGCGGCTTCGAGCTGACCGAGGCCCTCTTCGACGACCCCGACCCGTGGCTGCGCGCGGTCGCCAAGATGATGGTGTCGCAGCTGCGGCTCAACTTCGGGCAGAGCGCCGAGGTCGCCGAGGCCGAGATGCGCGAGGCCCTGGCCGGGTTCCGCGCCATCGGCGAGCGCTGGGGCATCGGCTTCTCGCTGAGCACCCTGGGCGACATGGTCGCGTCGCGCGGCGACTTCGCTCAGGCGGTGCGCTGGCAGCGGGAGGCGATCGCCCTGGTGCGCGAGGTCGGCGTACGCGAGGATCTGCCCCAGATGGAGGTCAAGCTGGCCCATCAGCTGTGGCTGGCCGGCGAGACCGACGAGGCCCGCACGACCCTCAAGAAGGCGCGGGCGAGCGCGGCCGACATGAACCTGCCCGAGGTGAAGGCGTCGGTCGCGTACGGCAGCGCCACGTTCGCCCGCATGGAAGGCGACCTGGAGGAGGCCCGCCGCAGCATGCGGGACGCCGTCCGGATGATGCAGCACCCGGCCGCCGTGCCCCAGTTCCGGGCGATCACCCTGAGCACCCAGGCCCTGATCGACGCGGCCTCCGGCGACCTGGCCGCGGCGAGGCACGGACACCGCGAGGCGCTGCGGTCCGCCGTGGACTCCCACGACTCCCCGGTGATCGCCGTCGTCCTGGTGGGCGTCGCCGACCTGGCGCTGCGCGAGGGCGCGTACGAGAGAGCGGCCTTCCTGCTGGGAGCGGCCGATGCCGTACGAGGCTCCCGCGACCGCGCGGTCCCCGACGTCGACCGGATCACGGCCGAGGCCCGGGCCGCCCTGGGCGACGAGGGCTTCGACGAGGCGTACCACCGAGCCGCCGACGTGACAGCGGCAACCGCCGGCGAAGCATCCGGCCTGGAGGTCTGACGTGATCGAGAAGGATGCCGTCGTCCGGGCGCTCACGCCCCTCATCGGCGAGTACGAGACCCTGACGATGGAGCGGATCGCCCAGGCCGCGGGCCTCAGCGAGGCCGAGCTGCTGACGGTCTTCCCCGACAAGGAGGCGGTCTTCGAGACCTGGGTGACCATGGCGACGGCCCACCTCAGCGCCACGATGGACCCCACCGAGGAGGTACGCCGGCTGCGCGCGATCCCCGTCGACCAGCCGCTCGCGTCCCGCCTCCTCCAGGCGATCGGCATCCTCGGCACCTACCACGAGCGCGTCCGCGCCGACCTCGCATCCTTCCCGCGCGGCGGCACCCCCGGCACATCGTGGGACGGCCCCATCGGCAGCCAGGCCGAGACCAAGGAAGCCGTCGCCCGCCTGCTGCGCCCGGACTCGCAACACCTGTGCCTGCCCGCCGACGACCTCGCGGAGATCTTCCTCAACGTGTCGCAGGTGTGCACCCGGGTGCGGCCGTTGCCGGCCGAGCCGGTCGTCGACTTCTTCCTGCGCGGCGCGTTGCGGCCCTGACCGAGCAAGCGGCGAGAAGTCCCGGCACCGGCCCGGTGAGTAGCGTCAATGCTCCCAATGCGGGCAGGTCGAACGGGGAGGCAATCGTGACCCAGCCGTACGATATGGGTAAACAGCTCGGCGATTTTCTGCGCGGCGTTCTCAGCCAAGCCGCCCCGGGCCCGGGTGGCCCCGGATCGTCGGGGTGGGGCCGGCGCATCGACGTCAGCAAGCTGCCGTCGCTCTACGCGCCCCAGGAGGTGCGCCGGTTCACCGCGCCGCCGGGCGGCATCGACAATCTCGCGCTCAGTTCGCACGACGTCTTCTGGATGCCGGATCGCGGGGAGTTCCAGGTGGATTTCGACGGCTACTTCCAAGTCGCGCGCGACAACCCGACGACTCGGGAATGGGCCACCGCGGACGTGTACGTCAACCTCACGGACCTGCGCCTCAAGGGGCACGACGACACCCTCGGCCCGATCAACGTACGGATCAATTCCGACGTCGTCTCGGCGGGCCAGACCTTCGCCGCGGGAACGCCCGAGGAAGCCTCCAAGTGCCGCATCGCGACGTCGGTGACGTTCGAGGCGCCGGACACCGGCGTGACGCTGTTCAACCGCGAGCCGGTGCTGCTCATGAACGACGCGATCGAGTCGATCCCACCCGTGGAGGATCCCAACGGCAAGGCGTTCATCTATCGCCTGCCGCTCTACGACAGGGCTCAGCCGGACGGGCCTCCGATGGCGTATCTGACCGAGCTGCGATACACCGTCGGCAACTACCTCACCTTCGACCAGGCCGAGGAGATCCGCGCCGGGTAGCGGCCGTCAGTCGGCGACGTGCGCGGTGTTGCCGAGCCAGTGCTGGGCGAGGCCGGCGTCGCCGTCGACGCTGATGGCGCGGTCCGTGAGCGGAAGCCGCCGGGTCAAGGCCAGCAGCAGCGCCGATGCCGGGCCGGTCACGGTGACATCGGCCCGCCGGGTTCCGGGCTGCCACGTCGCCCCGCCGGCCCGGCGCTCGACGAGCCAGGCGTCCTCGGTGTCGGTGGCCAGCCATTGCAGGGTCTGCCCGGTGCCCCGGACGGCACGAGCGGACCCGGGCCGCCGCATCGCCCACGTGGGCGAGGTGAGCATCGCGAAGTGATTACTGATCAGCGCGGCGGCGACGCCCGGTTCGACGTCAACGGGCCGGCCCGCCGCGCCGGCCGCGTCCGCGCCGTGCACGACGGCCTCGTTGAGCATGCTGGACATCCAGAACCGCGCCCCCGGCCGTTCGTCCCCCGCGGCGTTGAACACCGGCGCGTCGAGCGCGTCATCGGAGAACGCTTCCACGACCCGCCGCGCGGCGCCGGCCAGCCATGCCTGCCACTCGCGGGGATCGCCGGGGACGACGGCCATCTCGGTGGGCAGCCGCGCCGGGTCGGTGATCCGCCGCTCGACGATCTCCGCTACCCAGTGCTGTGTCTGCCCCACATGCGCCACCAGGTCGGCAACGGTCCACTCAGGAGCCGTCGGCACGGCCGCTGCCGCCCCCGCTGCCGCGGCCGACTCCGCCAGTCGTTCGGTGTGGTCAAGGATCGCTTGTCGCGCCTGGTCCGCGTTCAACTCGGTCATGTCCGAATCGACTCGGCGTGCCGGCCGAACTCATCGGTGGCTACCGTGTCGCCATGAACGTCGATGTGGTGTTGAACAAGTACGGCGGCACCCTCCACCGGCGCATCACGATGCGGCGTCTCGGCGAGGACGAGCACGGCACGTGGCTCGGCGCCCCAGCCGGCACGATGGTGCACTCGGGCGCCGGGCGACACTTCGCCACCGCCTGCGCCACCGTACGGCTCGTGCCCATCGACCAGTGGTGGACCGCCATCTTCTTCGCCGAGCCGAACACCTGGGACGTCTACTGCGACATCACCACACCGGCGCGCTGGCCGGCCCCGGACGTGGTCACCATGGTCGACCTGGACCTCGACCTCCAGCGGACCCGCGACGGCGGCCGCGCGGACCTCCTCGACGAGGACGAGTTCGAGACGAACAGAACGGCGTACGGCTACCCCGCCGACGTCGTGGCCGGCGCCCGAAGCGCCGTGCAGCGCCTCACCGCCGCGCTGACCAGTGGCGCCGAGCCGTTCGGCACCGCCTGCCGGCGATGGTTGCGCTCGCCGCTCACCTGAGCAGCGCCTCGAGCTGCGGAAGCCGGCCGACCATGTCGGGCAGGCCGCGCACCCCGTTGCGCACGGCCTCGTGCGACAGCGCCAGCTCAGGCCCGCTGCCGGCTTCCGTCCCGGCCAGGCAGCGGAGAAGGTTCCACCTCGTGTGCCCCAGCCAGCCACCGATCATGTACGCGAACCAGCTCGGCCCCGGCGGCGGCAGCACACCGCCTCCCGCGACGTAGCCGTTGAGCAGCGAACGGAAGACGACCGGCTCGATGTCGTCGAACCCGGGCCCCTTGGCGAGGCTCAGCGCGGTCGAGCCCAGCTCACCGGACAGGTCGAGCAGCCCCGACAGCTCCCAGTCGAGCAGCACCGGCCGCCCGTCCCGAGCGAGCAGGTTCCACGGCTGAACGTCCCGGTGGGTCAGCACGACGGGCCCCGGCCGCTCACAGGCGGCGACGAAGTCGGCGATGGCCAGGAACGTCCCGACCTGGGAGGTGAGCTCACCGGCCCACGGCTGCCCGGTGGCACGCGCACGCTCGGCGAGCTCGGCCCAGTCCCGCGCCACCGGCTCCTCGTCCGGCCCGCCGCCCCACACGACGTCGAGCGCGTGGAGGCGGGCAAGAATCTCCCCGATCTCGTACGCGTACGCCGCCGGCACGGCAGCCTCGGGCACCCGGGCGCCCTCCACCCACCGGTGTACGACCGTGCCCCGGTCCACCGAGATCGGCTCCGGCATCGGAATCCCCGCCGCGAAGGCCGCCCGCTCGAACCGAAACACATCCTCGGCCCGGTACGGCCGCCGGCGATCGAGAAGGTTCAGCTCCTTGACCGCGAACGACCCGCGTGCGGTGTCAAGCCGATACATCCGATTGGCAAACCCACCAGGCACACGAACCATCGGCCCGACCGGCGCGCCGAGATGTGCAAGCTCCACCCACGCAATCTAGACGCAGGCGTACGCGAAACGGCGGCCACGCCGGCCGAGAGCCGATCGTGACCGCCGTTCGGTAGAGCAGGTCAGACGTTGTAGTACATCTCGAACTCGTGGGGGGTCGGGCGGAGGCGCACCGGGTCGATCTCGTTGGTGCGCTTCCAGTCGATCCAGGTGGAGATCAGGTCGTCGGTGAAGACGCCGCCGGCCGTGAGGAACTCGTGGTCGTTCTCGAGGCTGTTGAGCACCGCGTCGAGGGAGCCCGGGACCTGCTTGACGGTGCCCCACTCCTCCGGCGGCAGGTCGTACAGGTCCTTGTCGATCGGGGCCGGGGGCTCGATCTTGTTCTTGATGCCGTCGAGGCCGGCCATCATCTGGGCCGAGAACGACAGGTACGGGTTGGACGACGGGTCCGGCACGCGGAACTCGACGCGCTTCGCCTTCGGGTTGCTTCCGGTCACCGGGATGCGGGTGCAGGCGGAGCGGTTGCGCTGCGAGTAGACCAGGTTGACCGGGGCCTCGAAGCCGGGCACGAGGCGCCGGTACGAGTTGACGGTCGGGTTGGTGAACGCGAGCAGCGACGGCGCGTGGTGCAGCAGGCCGCCGATGTACCAGCGGGCCGTGTCGGACAGGCCCGCGTAGCCGGTCTCGTCGTAGAACAGCGGCTCGCCGTTCAGCCACAGGCTCTGGTGGGTGTGCATGCCCGAGCCGTTGTCGCCGAAGAGCGGCTTCGGCATGAACGTCGCGGTCTTGCCGTGCTCCCAGGCGGTGTTCTTGATGATGTACTTGAACATCTGCATCTGGTCGCCGGCGTGCAGCAGGGTCGAGAACTTGTAGTTGATCTCGGCCTGGCCGGCGGTGCCGACCTCGTGGTGCGAGCGCTCGACGGTGAAGCCGACGTCGATCAGGCGGCGGACCATGGCGTCGCGCAGGTCGGAGTAGTGGTCGACCGGGGCCACGGGGAAGTAGCCGCCCTTGTACGCGGTCTTGTAGCCGCGGTTGCCGCCCTCCTCCTCCTTGCCGGAGTTCCAGGCGCCCTCGATCGAGTCGATGTAGTAGAACGCCTCGTTGGCGGCGGTGGAGTGGCGGATCGAGTCGAAGATGTAGAACTCCGCCTCGGCGCCGAAGTACGCGGTGTCGGCGATGCCGCTGGAGGCCAGGTAGGTCTCGGCCTTCTTCGCCACGTTGCGCGGGTCACGCGAGTAGGGCTCGCGGGTGAACGGGTCGTGGATGAAGAAGTTCAGCGCCAGCGTCTTCTGGATGCGGAACGGGTCGATGAAGGCCGTGGTGACGTCCGGCAGCAGCATCATGTCGGACTCGTGGATGGCCTGGAACCCGCGGATCGAGGATCCGTCGAAGGCGAGGCCGTCGGTCACGACGCTGTCGTCGAACGACTCGACCGGCATGTTGAAGTGCTGCATCACGCCGGGCAGGTCACAGAACCGTACGTCGACGAATTTGACGTCCTCGTCCTTGAGGTATCGCAGGAGTTCCTCGGGATTGGCGAACAACACGTCCTCCTGGCGCGAAATTTCGATACCGGGGCGGCGTGGTCCGCCGCATGGCTAGTGTGGTCGCGACGCTATGGGGTGGGAGTTGCCCAGGCGTATCCCAAATGTTTCTGCCGTGTTACGAAGGCTGTGCGCGAACCGCGATCAAGGCGAGGCTATCGCGTGACGGCCGAGGCGTGTGCCGGGTCACCGAAACCTTCCCGCGTACGCTGAGCGCATGAACGCCGACGCGATCGATCTCGACAAGGCGCAGATGGCGACGTTCGGCCGCCGGGTGGTCGCCCTGGTGATCGACTGGGCGCTGGCCGGCCTGGTCGCGAGCCTGCTCGTCGACGACCTGCGCGCCAACCCGTGGCCGCAGCTCGGCGTCTTCGTCCTGGTGCACGCGTTCTTCGTCGGCCTCTTCGGACAGACGCTCGGCATGACGCTGGCCAAGATCCGCATCGTCTCGGTCGCGGACGGCGGGGCGATCGGGCTGCTCCGGGGCCTGATCCGCGGCGTGCTGCTCGGCCTCTTCATCCCCGCGCTGATCAACGACGGCGACGGCCGGGGCCTGCACGACCGCGCCGCCAAGTCCGTGGTGCTGCGGCGGCCCTGAGCCGCCGTCCGCTGTGGATCGCCGTCAGCGGGGGCGCTGCTGGCGGAACGCGCCCTTGCTGGGCCGCATGTTCTTGGGGATGGCGCCCTTGGGCATCTGCGGGCGGGCCATCAGCGCGCCGAGTCGCTTGTCGAGCGAGTTGACGTCCTTACCGGTCAGATTTCGCGGCATGCGCATCAGCGTGGTGCGCAGCTTCTTGATCGGGAGCTCGCCCTCGCCGTTGCCGATGACGTAGTCGTACAGCGGGGCGTTGCCGATGACCTTGGAGAGGCGCTTCTTCTCCTGGCCGAGCAGGCCGCGCACGCGCTGGGGCTGACCCTCGGCCAGCAGGATCACGCCCGGCTTGCCGATCACGATGTGCACCATGTCGAACTGGGTCGTCGACGAGGCGGCGGGGCGCACCCGCCAGTCGCCGCGCATGTTCTCGACCAGGGAGGCGGCGGCGCCGGGCTGGCCCTCGGCCGCGTTCATCATCGCGGCGTTGGAGCGCAGGTTGAGCACGATCACGGCGGCCAGCAGGGTCACCATGATGCCGATCGGGATATAGATCCACCCCGCGCCCAGGAGCACGAGCAGCACCGTCAGCGCGACCGGGATGGCCACGGCCGCGACGAGCAGCGGGACGAACCACCGGTCCTGCTTCGCCGTGAACGAGAACACCTGGCCGATCTGCTTCAGGCGCTCGCCGAACGACACCTTCTCCTGGGGTTTTGCCATAACCCGGAAGTGTAGTGGGATGCGTACGTCTTACGTGGGGAGGGCGGTCTTACCTCTCCCCGGCCCCGGTCGAGGGGTGTAAATAAGGCTCGCGCCCCATGCCCCGGGGGTGCCTTCGGGCGAAGAGTTCTCGGTGTCAGCTTCTCCCGGACGACCGGAGGCACCGATGTTCCCCTACTCCGACCCGCACATCCAGCTCGATCTGCACCACCAGCGCGTCGCCGAGCTGATCGACCGGGCGTCGGCCCGGCGCCTCGCCCACTCGGCGTCCCCGCCCCGTGAGCGCTCGGGGCGGTGGCCCCGGCTCCGCCGCCGGGCCGCGGCCGTGGCCTGATCTCGGGGGCGGAAGTTGTCGTACCCCCGTGGCATGCTCGACCTCATGACAGCGCAGGCACACAGCGAGGTCCTGGTCGGGCGCGAGTCCGACCTGGCCGCGCTGCGCGACGCGCTCAAGCGCACCCGCTCCGCCGAGCCGTCGACCGTGCTGGTCGGCGGCGAGGCCGGGGTGGGCAAGACCCGCCTGGTCGAGGAGTTCCGTCGCGGCCTCGCCGGCGAGCCGGTGCGGGTCCTCACCGGGCAGTGCCTCGAGCTGGGTGAGGAGGGCCTGCCGTTCGCGCCGTTCGCCGGCGCGGTCCGCGACCTGCTGCGCGCCGAGGGCACGGGGGTGCTCGACGGGCAGCAGCGCGAGCTCGCCCTGCTGCTGCCCGAGCTGGGCCCGCCGCCGCAGCAGCAGCGCGGCCTGCTCTTCGAGGCCGTCGCCGCGCTGCTCGGCCGGCTCAGCGCCGAGCAGCCACTCGTGCTGATCATCGAGGACCTGCACTGGGCCGACCGCTCCACCCGCGACCTGATCGGCTTCCTCGTGCGCGCGGCCCGGCTGCCGCAGCTGCTGCTCATCGCCACCTACCGCACCGACGAGCTGCACCGCGGCCACCCGCTGCGGCCGTTCCTCGGCGAGCTCGACCGGGTCCGCGGCGTCCAGCGCCACGAGCTCGACCGGCTCGACCGCGACGGCACCGCCGAGATGCTGGCCCACCTGCTCGGCGCCGAGCCCGACCCGGCGGTCGTCGACACGGTCAACGACCGCGCCCAGGGCATCCCGTTCTTCATCGAGCAGTTCGCCGGCTCGGCCGACCCGGCGTGCGGCGACATTCCGGCGACCCTGCGCGACCTGCTGCTTTCCCGCGTCGACCAGCTGCCCGAGCCCGCACAGCGGGTGCTGCGCGTGGCCGCCGTGGGCGGCACCCAGTTCGGTCACGAGCTGCTGACCCGCGTCGCCGGCATGGAGGAGGCCGACCTCGAGGCGGCCCTGCGCGCGGCGGTGGCCGCCCAGCTGGTGGTCGTGCTCGACGACGGCGGCTACGAGTTCCGCCACGCCCTGGTGCGCGAGGCCGTCCACGACGACCTGCTGCCGGGCGAGCACGGCCGGCTGCACGCGCGATACGCCCGGGCCGTCGAGGCCGAGCCCCACCTGGTCGGCATCGGCCGGGCCGCCGCCGAGATCGCCCACCACTGGCACGCGGCCCGCGACCATCCGCGCGCCCTGGTCACCGCCAAGGTCGCGGCCGACGAGGCGGGGCGCCGTTACGCGTGGGGCGAGCAGGCGCGCCTGCTCGACCGCGTCCTCGAGCTCTGGGAGGACGTGCCCGACGCCGCGGCCCAGCTCGGCATCGACCACCTCGACCTGCTCGAGGAGGCGGCGCTGGTGGCCCTCGACGCGGGCGACCACATGCGCGCCCTCAGCCTCACCCGCGCCGCGCTCGGCGACCTCGACGCCGAGGCCGAGCCGCTGCGCGCCGGCCGCCTGCTGGTCCGCCGCGCCAAGCTGCTGCGCTCCGCCGGCAAGGCCGACGGGCGGGCCGAGTGCGAGGAGGCCTTCCGGCTGCTGCTCGGCGCCCCGCGCGGCACCGACCGGGTGCGGCTGCTGGCCGACCTCGCCCACGTGCTCGCCGGCATCGACCGCGACCGCGCCGCCGAGGTGGCCGACGCCGCGATGGCCGACGCGGCCGAGCTCGGTGACCTCCGTGCCGTGGTCATGGCCGAGATGGCGTACGGCTTGGCCTGCGCCGGCCGCATCCCGCCCGACGAGGCCCTGCCCACGATCCGCGCCGCCGTCGAGCGCGCTCGCGAGGCCGGCGACCTGCCGAGCCTCACCCGCGGCCTGGTCAACCTCTCCGACCAGCTGTACGAGACGGGCGCCTACGAAGAGTCGGTCGCGGCCGCCGCCGAGGGCCTCCAGGACGCCGACCGCGCCGGGGTGAGCCGCACCAACGGCACCTTCCTGCGCGCCAACTACGCCGAGGCCCTGATCGCCCTGGGCCGCTGGGACGAGGCCGACGCCCGCCTCGCCGAGGCCGCCCGCCTGTGCCCGCCCAACGCCCTGGCGCTCCACTGGATGCGCCTGCGCGCCCACATCCGACTGGCCCGCGGCCGCGACGACGCCGAGGCCCTGGTCACCCGGGTGCTGAGCTTCCTGACCCGGCCCTTCCTGCTCAACGAGGTCCGCCTCGCCGTCCACGAGCTGCGCCTCGCGGCCGCCCTGGCCTCCGGCGACCCCGAGGCCGCCGCCGAAGCCGCCCGCTCCTCCCTGGCCGAGCCGGCCACCAAGGCCACCCCGCGCTACACCTGGCCCATCCTGTCCCTGGCCGCCCGAGCCGCCCACCAGGCCGACGACAAGGCCCTGGCCCAGGCCATCCGCGCCAGGGCGGCCGCGCTGCCCCGGCGCTTCCCCGCCGAACGAGCCCACGCGGCCCAGACAGAGGCCCACCTCGAGGGCGGCGAGCCCGCCTGGCAGGCCGCCGTCGACGCCTGGCGCACCGACGGCCACCAGTACGAGCTGGCCACAGCCCTCCTGTCCCTGGCCGAGTCCCAGGCCGCCGCCCACGCCCACACCGCCCACGCCCACGCCGCCCACGCCCACGCCGCCCACGCCCACACCGATGCCCGTGTTGCCGATGCGCGCCTCGCTCACGCCCAGGCCGCCACCGCCCACGCCGCCCACGCCCACGCCGCCACCGCCGCCACCGCCCACGCCGCCACCGCCCACGCCGGCGTCGATCGCGCCGCCATCGCCTCGACGCTTGCCGAAGCGATCGCGATCGCCGAGTCCCTGGGCGCCACCCCGCTGATCGAGGCAGCCGACACCTTGGCCCGCCGCCTCGGCCTCCGCGCCGCCGCCACTCCCGCCACCCCGGGCACCGAGCTCCTGACCGCCCGCGAGCGCGAGGTGCTGCGCCTCGTGGCCGAGGGCCACAGCAACAGCCGGATAGCCACGACCCTCTACATCTCGCCCAAGACAGCGAGCGTCCACGTGTCCCGCATCATCGCCAAGCTGGAGGTGACAAACAGAGTCGAGGCCGCGGCCGTGGCCCACCGCCTGGGCCTCCTCGACGGCTAGACCCACCGCCCGCCCACGGCGTGAGCAAGTCCGAGAGCGTGAGCACCTTCGGGCGCCTGTCGTGGGTCAGTGGAAGACCTTGAGGCCGATGATGCCGGCGATCACCAGGAGGAGCGAGATCAGGCGGGGGAGGCCGGCGCTCTCGCCCAGGGCGAAGATGCCGACCAGCGCGGTGAGCACGGCGCCGATTCCTACCCAGACGGCGTAGCCGGTGCCCACCGGGATGGTGCGGAGGGCGTAGCCCAGGCCGGCCATGCTGAGGGCGAGGCCGACGCCGAAGACGACGCTGGGGATGGGACGGCTGAAGCCGGCGCTGCGGTCGAGGGCGATGGCCCAGACGGCTTCGAGCATGCCGGAGATGACGAGAACGAGCCAGGCCATGGCGAGCACCCTCTTCGGTGGTCGTCTTGTCAGGCCGGGTACGACACACACTCGTCCGGGATGTCCGCGAAAGCGGCATCGGCGACAAGCATGGCAACACCGGCGCGGGGCCGGCAACTACCTGTAGGACAGGTCACCACGAACCGTAGGCGGGGCGCGGGGATTTCCGGGCGGGAGCGAAGATTTGGACGGGCGCGGCGGTATGTAGGCGGGTGCGCTGGGGACGGCGCGGCGACCTGTAGGCCCCCGGCGTCTGTGGGCAGGGTGCGGCGATTTGTCGCCGGTGCCGCGTAACGGCCCGGTGCCGCGTAACGGCCCGGCGCCGCGTAACGGCCCGGCGCCACGTAACGGCCTGGCTATGCGTGACCGCTGGGCGCCGCGCGATTGCTGGGCGTTGCGCGATTTGCCGGGCGCTGCGTGACGGCGGGACGCCGCGTGCCGGCGGGGCTCCGCGTGACGGCCGGGTGTGGGGCCGCGCGTGACGGCCGGGTGTGGGGCCGCGCGTGACGGCCGGGTGTGGGGCCGCGCGTGACGGCCGGGTGTCGGGCCGCGCGTGACGGCCGGGCGCTGGGCCCCGTATGACGGCCGGGCGCGGTCCGCGCGCGACGGCTGGGCTCGGGTGACGGTCTGGTCGCGCGTGACGGCCCGGCGGCCGCGTAGCGGTGGGTGGGCGGGGCTAAGGGGGTCAGGGTTCGTCGCGGAGGGTTCGGAGGACGCGTACCAGTAGGAAGCCGCCGCCGACCATCAGCAGGAGGCCGAAGGCGATGGCCAGGATGCTTCCCGTGCTCAGGCCGGAGTCGGACATGGCGGTGGTGTCGGTGGCGGTGGGGGCCGGGGTTGCCGGGTACCAATCCGACGTGTCGGAAAGGTCGGCTGTGGTGGAAGCCGCAGGAGTGGATGCGGGGCCGCCGGCGCCGGAGCCGCCGCTGGGTGATCCGCCGGGTGACGCGCCGGTGGGGGAGGAAGCCGCGGAGGGCGCGGCCGGCGAGGTGGTGGGGGCGGGGACGGCCGCGCAGGTGGTCGGCTGGCGCCACGTGCCGGTGTAGGTGGTGAAGGTGCTCGTCCGGACGGTGAGTGTCGACGGGGAACGGGCGGTGACCTTCTTCGAGGTGCCGGGTGCCAGGCGCAGCAGCCGGTCGCCGGTGAGGAAGACGGCGTCGGTGCCGGCGCGGTCGCTGTTGGCCAGGGTTGCCGTGAAGGAGCCGTCGCAGCTGTTGTCGAAGGTGACGGTGGGGGCCGGCGAACAATCCTTACTGCCGCCGCGGTACGAGTCGAGCGTGTCGCCGGGGGCGTTGCTGCCTTCGTACGCCAAGGTGGTGCCCTTGATCGTCTCGACCTGGGTGTAGCAGCCGGGGACGGCGACCTTGAGCGACAGGCTGCGCTTCGCGGCGGTGATCGAGCCTCGGTCGGTGGAGAAGACGAACGGGCGGGCGTTCGACGTGGGGGCGCCGGCGGTGTAGGACGCGAGGGCGAAGGTCTGGCTCTGGCCGGAGCAGAGGGGTGTCGTCGCGGTGATGGTCGCGGTGCCCGCTTCCCCGTCGAGGGTGTGGCTGTACGTGGCGGCGGCGGCCGACACACAAGCGGCGGCGGCATGCGCGGGCACGGCCACCGCGGGTGC
>NZ_BOMI01000139.1 GCF_016862115.1 Paractinoplanes deccanensis | reverse complement strand
GGGCGGCCAAGGGCACGGTCACCGCGGGCGCGGCGGCCAAGGGCACGGCCGCCAAGGGCGCGACTATCGCGGGGGTGGCCACAACTGGCGCGGCCGCGAGAGGGGCGGGCGCGGCCGCGAAGGATGCGGGCGCGAAACCGGCCGCCACGGCGAAGAGAACCATGAACCCATGCAGCACGGCCGAGCCCCCCAGTTCGGGCGATGCGAAACACCCCGATAGACCAGGTTAGGGCGATTTGCGGCGCGCGGGACAGAGTTGCGGACGGCGGGGAACACCACAGGCCGTTCGGCTAAGAACGGCGATGCCCCGGCCGATGAGGGGCCGGGGCATCGCGGAGAAACGAGTTACTTACGGGCGTCCAGGGCCTGCTGGTAGAGGCGGCCGGCCCGGTAGGACGAGCGGACCAGCGGGCCGCTCATCACGCCGGAGAAACCGATCTGCTCGGCCTCCTCGCGCAGCTCGACGAACTCCTCGGGCTTGACCCAGCGCTCGACGGGGTGGTGGCGCGGGGTCGGGCGCAGGTACTGCGTGATGGTGATCAGCTCGCAGCCGGCCGCGTGCAGGTCGCGGAGGGCCTGGGAGATCTCGGAGCGCTCCTCGCCCATGCCGAGGATCAGGTTGCTCTTGGTCACCAGGCCGGCCGCGCGGGCCTGGGTGATGACGTCGAGGGAGCGCTCGTAGCGGAAGCCGGGGCGGATGCGCTTGAAGATGCGCGGGACCGTCTCGACGTTGTGGGCGAGCACCTCGGGCGTCGCGCCGAAGACCTCGGCCAGCTGGGCCGGGTCGGCGTTGAAGTCGGGGATGAGCAGCTCGACGCCGCAGCCGGGCTGGAGCTTGTGGATCTGGCGGACGGTCTCGGCGTAGAGCCAGGCGCCGCCGTCGGGCAGGTCGTCGCGGGCGACACCGGTCACCGTGGCGTAGCGCAGGCCCATGGTGGCGACGGACTCGCCGACCCGGCGCGGCTCGTCGGCGTCGAACTCCGCCGGCTTGCCCGTGTCGATCTGGCAGAAGTCGCACCGGCGGGTGCACTGGTCGCCGCCGATCAGGAACGTCGCCTCGCGATCTTCCCAGCACTCGTAGATGTTGGGACAGCCCGCCTCCTGGCAGACCGTGTGCAGCCCTTCCTTTTGCACCAGGCCGCGCATCTGCGTGTATTCCGGGCCCATCTTGGCCTTGACCTTGATCCACGGCGGCTTTCGCTCGATGGGAGTTTCGGCGTTGCGCGCTTCGATGCGCAGCATGCGGCGGCCCTCGGGAGCAATAGTCACAGCCCCGAGATTACGCCTGTATAGGTCGCTGCCTAGACAGGGGCGACGAGGCTCACGTGGCGGCTGATGTGACTGCGCTCACATGAAACGTGTAAATGCGCTTTCGCCTCTTCGACGCCTGGTGTTAACGTCCAGCGGACGGCGCTGACGGAACCGAGTACCGCCCCGATCCGACGGCCGAGAGAGCCACCGGCAGCTGTGAAGGTGGCCCGATCGCCGGGGCGCGAAGACACTCCTGAGCCGTTGCAGGACAAGAGGCGTTCGCAAGAGCGCGAAGGTGTGGTGGCACCGCGAGGATCCCGCTCGCCCACACCTCCCTGGGGCCGCGTTGCAGACACCAGAGGAGGCACCCGCCATGCAACGCATCCTCTCCGCCCACCTGGCCGCGCACGTCCACGAGACCGTGACGATCGCCGGCTGGATCCACCGCCGCCGCCTGCTCAAGTCGGTGGCCTTCCTGATCGTCCGGGACGCCGAGGGCATCAGCCAGGTCGTCGTGACCGACCCGGCGACCCGCGCCCGGCTCGAGGAGCTCACCGAGGAGAGCGTGGTCGAGGTCGTCGCCACGGTCACGCCCAACGAGCAGGCGCCCGGCGGCGTCGAGCTGACCGGGCCGGCGATCCGCGTGCTGAGCGCGGTGACCGTACAACTGCCCTTTGAACTGCACCGCCCCGAGCTGAGCGCGAGCCTGCCCACCCAGCTCGACCACGCGGCGCTGGCGCTGCGGCATCCGGCCCGCCGGGCCGCGCTGAGGATCGCCGCCGCGGCGACCGCGGGTTTCCGCGCGGCCCTGAGCGAGCAGCGGTTCGTCGAGATCCAGACGCCCAAGATCGTGGCGTCGGCGACGGAGTCCGGCGCGAACGTGTTCCGGCTCGACTACTTCGGACGGCCCGCCTATCTGGCGCAGTCGCCGCAGTTCTACAAGCAGCTCATGGTCGGCGTCTTCGAGCGGGTCTTCGAGGTGGGTCCGGTCTTCCGGGCCGAGCCGAGCGACACGGCGCGCCACCTGTCGCAATACACGTCGCTCGACGCCGAGATGGGCTTCATCGAGGACCATCGGGACGTGATGGCGGCCCTGACGCGGACGCTGGCGGTGATGATGCAGACCATCACGGCCCGGACCGGAGAGCCGACGCCGGACGTGCCGGGTGAGATCCCGGCGGTGCACTTCAGCGAGGCCCTGAAGATCGCCGGGGCGCCCGCTGACGAGCCCGACCTGGCGCCGGCGCACGAGCGCGCGCTGGGGGAGTGGGCGCTGCGCGAGCACGGGTCCGAGTTCGTGTACGTGACCGGCTACCCGATGCGCAAGCGGCCGTTCTACACCCACCCGGACCCGGCCGACCCCACGTACTCGAACGGGTTCGACCTGCTCTTCCGCGGCCTCGAGATCGTCACCGGCGGGCAGCGGCTGCACCGGTACGAGGACTACGTGGCGGCGCTGGCCTTGCGGGGCGAGCGCGCCGAGCCGTACGAGGGATACCTGGACGGCTTCCGCTACGGGATGCCGCCGCACGGCGGCTGGGCGATCGGCCTGGAGCGCTTCGTGGCCCGGCTGACCGAGACCGCGAACGTCCGCGAGGTCACCGCGTTTCCGCGCGACCTGCACCGGGTGACGCCCTAGACGCCGGTCATGCCTTAGACGAAGTAGGCGATCGTCACCGCGGCGACGATCACGAAGGGGACGATCGTCATCAGAATGAGGATCGTCCAGGCGATGGGGTGGCCGAAGTTCAGGACCACCCCGCCGCCCTTCTTGGGCACGAAGACCCGCTTGTCCTGCGGGTTTCGATAGAGAGGCATCAGAGCAGGGTACGCAGGTGCCGCTCCACCACGGGCAGCACCTCCGCCACCGGCACGTCGCGGCCGAGCTCGGCGCTGAGCGAGGTGACGCCCGCGTCGCGGATGCCGCACGGGGTGAACCGGTCGAAGTTGGCGAGGTCGCAGTCGCAGTTGATGGCGAACCCGTGCTGGGTCACGCCGCGCGCCACCCGGATGCCGATCGCGGCGATCTTGCGGTCGGGGCCGCGGTCGTCGGCGAGGACCCAGGCGCCGCTGCGGCCGGGGATCGCGGAGCGCGCGGCGACGACGCCGAACTCGGCGCAGACGTCGATCAGCATCTGCTCGGTGCGGCGTACGTAGGCCACCACGTCGATCGGGTCGGCCAGCTTGAGGATCGGGTAGCCGACGAGCTGGCCCGGACCGTGCCACGTGATCTTGCCGCCGCGGTCGACCTCGACCACGGGCGTGCCGTCGATCGGGAGGTCGGCGGGCTCGGTGCGCTTGCCGGCCGTGAGGACGCTGGGGTGCTCCAGCAGCAGCACGGTGTCGGGCTGGGTGCCCTCCACCACGGCGTCGTGCAGGCGGCGCTGCTCGTCCCAGGCCACGCGGTAGTCGACGAGCCCGGGCCGCAGCACGGTGAGCGTAGGTGTTGTCACGGCTCCACCGTACTGCTGCCCTTACCGGTCGAGGGGATCCACTCCGGGCCTGATGCGCCACACCAGGGCGTCCTCGACGTGCTCGGGCGGGCCGAGCAGGTCGGTCGCGGTGATCTCGACGGCCTGGCGGAAGAGCGGCCCCTCCGGGCCGGTGATCTCGCCGTCCGGCAGGTAGACCGCCGTGAGGCCCCAGCGCTGGAAGTCGGCCCGGGCCGCGGCGCGGTCCCAGTTGTCCAGGTCGGCGATGTAGCCGTACAGGGCGGCCCGCAGGAACAGCCAGTCGGTCTGGCGCGGCAGCGCGCCGATGCGCCCCGGCCCCTGCGCGCCCTGCACGTCGGGGCCGAGGAAGTAGCCGCCGGTGATGCGGAACTCGTCGCCGGCTCGGGCCATCGTGTACGCCTGCCAGCGCTGCCCGTCGGCGGCCACGTTGATCGCGAAGGGCAGCGTGCTGATCGTGCCGCCGTCGGCCGCGTACTGCTTCCACGCCCCGCTGCTGATGAACGTGGGCTCCGGCGCCCGTTCCCGGTAGAGCAGCGGCAGCGGGAAGATCGGCACCAGGGCGAGCGCGAGCGCGGCGGTCATCGCCCTCTTCTGCGACGGCTTGCGCGACGACGCGAGCAGCCGGTCGACGACCAGCGCCAGCACGACGGCGAAGACGCCGACCAGCACCAGCGCGAACCGCAGCGGCAGCGCCGAGTCGAACAGCGGCAGCTTCTGCAGCAGCGCGTAGAGCAGCGGGATCGGCTCCTCCTGGCCGAACCACCGCAGCCGCGGCCCGAGCGACACGACGAAGAAGACCACGGCCACCACGATCAGCGCCCGCAAAGTCGCGCGCCGCCGCTCGCCGGCCCGCCGCCACAGCATGACCAGAGAGCCGATCATCAAGAGCATCAGCGGTACGCCGAAGAAGGACGTCTCCTCCGTCGGGTTGGGCGCGAGATCGTTGCCGAGCCCCAGCCCCGCCGCGACCGACCGGTCCGCGAAGGCGAAGTACGACGCGACGTCCTCGGAGTAGTGCCGCTGGTTGAACCCGGTCCCCTTGAACGTCTGCGGCCCGGCGAAGTGCATGTAGAGCGGGTACGCCAGCAGCGCGCCCGCCACCACCGCGGTGAGCCCGAGCGACCCGAGGAACTTCGGCAGCAGCGCCCGCGTCTCCGCCCGGTTCGGCTTCCCGAGCCCCCACACGATCACGAAGAGCCCACCGGCCAGCGCGGTGAAGAACAGCCCTTCGGCGGCGATCGAGAAGCCCAGGGCCAGCAGGACGCCGAGCAGCAGCCCGTTGCGCACCCAGTGTCGCTGGTCGCGCATGCGCAGCAGCTGCCAGAGCACCAGCGGCGCGATCCAGCCGGACGTCCAGTTGAGGTGCCCGTTGGCGTGCGCGATGAAGCCGGGCGCGAAACCGGCGAAGAGCCCCCCGACCGCCGCCGCGACCCGGTGGGGCGTCACCCAGCGGCCGAGGAACAGGTACCAGGCGAAGGCGGAGCCGGCCAGGTTGAGCGTGAGGATCGTGACGAACGAGATCTGCGGCCCGGCGAGCATGGTGAGCGGGGCGAACAGGATCGCGTACACCGTGATCGAGGTGTTGGCGGCGAGGTTGACGCCGTCCGGCACGTTCATGAGGTGGGTGAAGAAGGGGTCGCCGCCGTGCTGGAGCAGGTGCACGCCGTACGCCAGCACCCACTCGAAGAAGGCCTGGTCGCCGAGGTTGTCGGCGACGCCGTGCCGGAACGGGTTCTCCCACAGGCCGGCGGTGACGTAGAGGCCGAGGGCGAGGGAGACAAGGGCGACCAGCAGATGGGAACGGCGCCGCCGCGTCGCCTTGCGGGCGTCGGGGGCTGCCGGTCGATCTGCTGCGGACGGGGTGGTGGGGGCGGCGACGGACATCAGCGGCAGGTTAGCAAGGGCCGGCCGTCGATCAGTGCGATGCGGCCGCTTCGGTGCCGAGGGCGGCATGCAGGGCCGAGGCGACTGTCGGATATGTCCATTGGAATCCGGCTTTCTGCAGGACTGCGGGAACGACCCGCTGACTGCGCCGCGCCTCGGCGGCCAGCTCGCCCAGCGCGAGATCCATGGCCGGGCCGGGAACGAAGAACAGCGCCGGCCGATGGAGAATCCGGGCGAGCGTACGGGTGAACTCGGCGTTCGTGACGAGCTCGGGGCCGACCACGTTGACCGGGCCGGCGATGTCGTCGCGCTCCATCAGGAACTCGACCGCGCCGAACCAGTCGGCCAGCGCCGCCCACGGCATCCACTGCTTGCCGCTGCCCAGCTTTGCCCCCGCGCCGAGCTTGAACAGCGGCAGCAGCGGTTTGAGGATGCTGCCGTCCTTGCCCAGGGTCGGCGCGGTGCGCAGCAGCACGACGCGGGTGCCGGCGTCCTCCGCGGGCCGGGCGGCGGCCTCCCAGACGCGGCTGAGGTCGGCGATGAACGTGTTGCCGGCGGGCGCCTCCTCGGTGACCGGGGTGTCGCCCGTGTCGCCGTACCAGCCGACGCCGGAGACCTGCAGCAGGGTGCGCGGACGGTCGGCCTCGGGCAGGCCGCTGATCACCCGGGCGATCGTGCCGGTGGTGTCGACGCGGCTGGCGCGCAGCACGCTCTTGTAGCGGGCGGTCCAGCGCTTGTCGCCGAGGTTGGCGCCGGCGAGGTTGACGACCACGTCGTGGCCCGCGACCACGGCGGGGTCGAGCTGACCCTGCGACGGCTGCCAGGTCGCCTCGCCGGGCCGCTCAGCCGGCCGGCGGACCAGCCGGGTGACGTCGTGACCGGCGTCGCGCAGCCGCTGCGCGAGCGGCGTGCCGAGATAGCCGGACGCGCCGGCCATGAGGATCCGCATGCGTTCCATCATGCCCCGCCTCGAACCCGTTCAAAACGCGGACGGCCCGCTCGTGATCGAGCGGGCCGTCCGGTGGAACAGGATCAGGCGAGTCCGAGGTCGCCCTCGAAGTGGCCGCCCTCGAGGCGCTCCTTCAGCGTGACCAGGAAGCGGGCGGCGTCCGCGCCGTCCACGATGCGGTGGTCGTAGCTGAGGGCCAGGTAGACCATCGAGCGCGGGACGATGATCTCGCCCAGCTCGGGGTCGTCGATGACCACGGCGCGCTTGACCACCGAGCCGGTGCCGAGGATGCCGACCTGCGGCTGGTTGATGATCGGCGTGTCGAAGAGCGCGCCCCGGCTGCCCGTGTTGGTCAGCGTGAACGTGCCGCCCGAGATCTCGTCCGGGCCGATCTTGTTGTTCCGGGTGCGGTCGGCGACGTCGGCGATCCGCTTGGCCAGGCCGGCCAGGTTGAGGTCGCCGGCGTCCTTGATCACCGGAACGATCAGGCCCTTGGGGGTGTCGACCGCGATGCCGAGGTGCTCGGTGTCGTGGTAGGTGACGGTGCCCGCCTCGAGGTCGATCGAGGAGTTGACCACCGGGTGCTGGCGCAGCGCCTCGACCGCGGCCAGCGCGAAGAACGGCAGGAAGCTGAGCTTGACGCCGTTCTTGGCGAGGAAGTCGGCCTTGGCCTTGTTGCGCAGCTGGGCGATCTTGGTGACGTCGACCTCGACGACGGTGGTCAGCTGGGCCGAGATCTGCAGCGACTCGACCATGCGGCGGGCGATCGTCGCGCGGGTGCGGGTCAGCTTCTCGGTGCGGCCGCGCAGCGGGCTCGGCGCCGGGGTGGCCGGCTTGGCGGCCGGTGCCTTCTGCGGGGCGGCGGCGGGGGCCGGCGCCGCCTTGGCCGCGGCGGCCTTCTCGGCGGCGTCGAGCACGTCCTGCTTGCGGATGCGGCCGCCCACGCCGGTGCCGGTCAGGCTCGACAGGTCGACGCCCTTCTCGGCGGCCAGCTTGCGCACCAGCGGGGTGACGTAACCGGCGTCGCCGGCACCGTTGCCCTGGACCTCTTCGCGCGACGGGCTCGGCGCTGCCGGCTCCGCGTTGCGCTCGGCGGCCGACGGGTCCTTGGCCACCTCGGCCTCGGGCGCCGGGTCCGCGTACGACTCGCCGCCGGTGCCGAAGTCCGGAGCCGGCTTCGACTCTATCTGCGGCGCGGCCGGCTGCTGCGGGGCCGGAGCCTCCTGCTTGGGGGCCTCCTGCTTAGGGGCCTCCTGCTTGGGCGCCTCGGGGGCCGGGGCGGGAGCGGCCGGCTTCGCGTCGGCCGAACCGATGATCGCGAGGTCGGCGCCGACGTCGGCGGTCTCGTCCTCCTGCACCTTGATCTCGAGCACGGTGCCCGCGACCGGCGACGGGATCTCGGTGTCGACCTTGTCGGTGGAGACCTCGAGCAGCGGCTCGTCCACCTCGACCGTCTCGCCGACCTGCTTGAGCCAGCGGGTGACGGTGCCCTCGGTGACGCTCTCGCCCAGCGCGGGCATCTTGACCGCGACGCCGTCGGACGAGGACGCGGCCGTCTGCGGCGCGGGCTGCTCCTGCTCGACCGGCTTCTCGGTCGACGGGGTGGTCGGCGCGGCGGGCTCGGGCTCCGGCTGCTGCTGCGCCGGGGCGGCGGGTGCGGGCTCGGCGGCTCCGGCGTCCTCGCCGTCACCGGCGATGACCGCGAGCTCGCTGCCGACGTCGGCCGTCTCGTCCTCGCCCACGACGATCCGGGTGAGGACGCCGGCGGCCGGCGAGGGGATCTCGGTGTCGACCTTGTCGGTCGAGACCTCGAGGAGCGGCTCGTCGGCCTCGACGCGCTCGCCCTCCTGCTTCAGCCAGCGCGTGACGGTGCCTTCGGTGACGCTCTCACCCAGCCGCGGCATGGTGACCGATACCGGCATGTCTCAGTACTCCTTAACCGCTTCTTTGACGACGATCAGCTGTGTGCGTGCAGGGGCTTGCCGGCGAGCGCGAGGAACGCCTCACCCAGCGCCTCGTTCTGCGTGGGGTGCGCGTGGACCAGCTGGGCGACCTCCTCCGGGAACGCCTCCCAGTTGTAGATCAGCTGGGCCTCGCCGACCAGCTCGCCCATGCGGGCGCCGACCATGTGCACGCCGAGCACGGGGCCGTCGTTGAGGCGTACCAGCTTGACGAAGCCCGCGGTCTTGAGGATCTGGCTCTTGCCGTTGCCGCCGAGGTTGTAGTTGTACGACGTGATCTTGTCAGCGCCGTACTTCTCCTTGGCCTTGGCCTCGGTGAGGCCCATCGAGGCGACCTCGGGGTCGCAGTAGGTCACGCGCGGGATGCCGGCCTCGTCGATGGGGGCCGGGTTGCGGCCGGCGATCTCCTCGGCGACGAAGATGCCCTGCTGGAAACCGCGGTGCGCGAGCTGGAGACCGGGCACGATGTCGCCGACGGCGTAGATGTTGCCGACGCCGGTGTGCAGGCGCTCGTTGGTGATGACGAAGCCCCGGTCGATCGTGATGCCCTGCTCCTCGTAGCCGAGGTTGGCGGTCGTCGGGCCGCGGCCGACCGCGACCAGCAGCACCTCGGCCTCGACGGTCTCGCCGCCGGCGATGGTGGCGCGCACGCCGTTCTCGGTGTGCTCGACCTTCTCGAACGGCTTGCCGACCTTGAAGTTGATCTTACGCTTGCGGAACGCGCGCTCGACCGCCTTGGAGATCTCCTCGTCCTCGGCCGCGACGAGCCGGGGGAGCGCCTCGATGATGGTGACGTCGGCGCCGAACGACTTCCACACGCTGGCGAACTCGACGCCGATGACGCCGCCGCCCAGCACGATCGCGGAGGAAGGCACGCGGTCGAGCTTCAGGGCGTGCTCGCTGGCGATGACCCGCGTGCCGTCGATCTCGAGGCCGGGAATCGTGCGCGAGTAGGAGCCGGTGGCCAGGATGACGTTGCGGCCGGTGTAACGCCGGCCGTTGACCTCGACGGTGTCCTTGCCGACGAGCTTGCCCTCGCCGGCCACGATCGTGATCTTGTCCTGCTTCAGCAGGCCGGTCAGGCCCTTGTACAGGCGGGAGACGACACCGTCCTTGTACGCGTTCACGCCCGCCATGTCGATGCCGACGAGGTCGGCCTTGACACCGAACTGCTCGCTCTCGCGCGTCTGGTCGGCGATCTCGGCGGCGTGCAGCAGCGCCTTGGTCGGGATGCAGCCGCGGTGCAGGCAGGTGCCGCCCAGCTCGGCCTTGTCGATCAACGCGACGGAAAGGTCGAGCTCGGCCGCGCGCAGGGCGGCAGCATACCCGCCGCTACCGGCGCCGAGAATGACGATGTCGAAGTTTCCGCCGTTCGGCTGGCTCACGTTGACTCCAGTGTTCGCGTCGTTGCCATGCGGGTCACACAATGGAAACGGTCACAGTATGTCCAGGCCATCTTGTCACTTGTGGAACCGATCGATGCAGCCAGGTTCCCCACAGTCATGCCCGCTCGACGTACTCTTGCGTCACCGATGAGCGTGAGGAGCGGGTGTGGCCTGGTTTCGGCGGAGCCGGGAACCGCGTCGGGCGGCCGGACGGCCGGTTGACCGTGCCGATCTTGAGTATCTCGCGGAGTTCGTCCGCAGCCGTCGCGGGGTCGAGGCCTTCATCGAACCCCGCACCACGGTGACCGAAACCACCGTATTGCTTGTCGCACACGACGGCGAGTGGACCCGCCGACGGACCGAATCGCCCGAGATCGCCCGGCGCTGGGCCCACCAGCTGAGCGTCCCGATCTACGACATCCGGCTGATGGGCTATCCGCAGCGCATGCGCGACTACAACGCGCGGCAGAAGAAGCTCGGCCGCGACCCCGGGGGCTCCGGGGCGTACCGTCCCGAAACCCCCCGGTGAACCGTCAGCTCAGGCTGTCGATAGCGGCCAGGAAGGTGCGCACCGGGACACCCGTGCCGCCCTTCGACCAATAACCCGTGGCCTCGCCGGTGTGGTAGCTCGGCCCGGCGATGTCGATGTGCGCCCACTCGACGCCCTCGGCCACGAACTCGCGCAGGAACACACCGCCCTGGAGCATGTGCCCGGCCCGGTCGAGGTTCGTGTTCGTCTGCGAGATGTCGGCGATGTCCGACTCCATGCCCTTGCGGACCTCCTCCGGCAGCGGCATCGGCCAGACCGGCTCGCCGACCGCGTCGCCCGCCGCCTTGACCAGCTCGATCGCGCCCTCGGAGCCCATCAGGCCGGAGATCCGCTTGCCCAGCGAGATCACCTGGCCGCCGGTGAGCGTGGACGCCTCCAGCACGTAGTCGGTGCCGTCCGCGCAGGCCCGCGCGATCGCGTCGGCCAGCACCAGCCGGCCCTCGGCGTCGGTGTTGAAGATCTCGACCCGCTTGCCGTTGAACATCGTCAGCACGTCGCCCGGCCGGTACGCCGAACCCGACGGCATGTTCTCGGCGATCGCCAGATAGCCGCTGACCGCGACCGGCGGCTTGAGCGCGGCGATCGCCAGCATGGTGGCGCCGACCGCGGCCGCGCCGGCCATGTCCGACTTCATCTCCCACATGCCGGCGGCCGGCTTGATGCTGATGCCGCCCGTGTCGAACGTGATGCCCTTGCCGACCAGCGCCACCCGGGCCGGGTCGGCGACCCCCTCGGGCACGTAGGTCAGCTTCACCAGCCGCGGCTTCGCCTCGGACCCCTGCCCCACGGCCACGATGCCGCCGTAGCCGCCCGCCTTGAGCTCGTCGAAGTCGAGCACCTCGACCTCGAGCCCGGTGCCCTTGGCCGCCGCGACCACGGCGTCGGCGAACTGCGGCGGGCGCAGCTCGTTCGGCGGCATGTTGACCCAGTCGCGGGTCAGGCGCACGCTGCGGGCCACCGCCTCGGCGCGGGTCACCTCGGCGGACGCGGCGGCGTCGGTCGCGTCCGGCACGTGCACCTGGAGCGCGGCGACCGGCTCCCGGCGCCGCGGCTGCGGCTTGGTCTTGTAGCCGGCGAACCTGTACGACCCGAGGAGCGCGCCCTCGAGGATCGCGCGCAGCACGGTGGGCGCGTCCGCGTCGTCGGGCAGCGGCAGGGCCAGCGCGACAGTGCCGCTGCCGGCGAGCGCGCGCACGGCGGCGCCGGTGCCACGGCGCAACGTCTCGAGGTTCGGCGCGGAACCGGAGGGCTCGTCACCGAGGCCGACGGCGACGACGAGCGGAGCGCTGATCGTGCCGAGAGTGGCGAGCTTGGTCACCTCGCCGGGGGCGCCACTCGCGCCCAGCAGGGCGAGCGTCGAGGTGAGCTTGCCGTCGAACGCGGCGGCGATGCTCTCGGCGCCGGCGGCCGGAAGCAGGGCGCCGCCCTCGTCGGGCTGGCTGTGGAGACCGATGACGATGGCGTCGACGGCCAATTCGGCCGGGTCGGTGTCGACCAGGCTGAGGCTGGGCTGGCTCACTCGGGCTCTCCGCGGACTATCGGGGCCGGGCGCCTCATGGGCAGCAACCGGCTGGTTCTGTGTGGGGTGTCCCCGCGACTCTAACCACATGCAAGGTCACGGGTAAGTTGACTCTCATGTCTGCCGAGGTCACCGATGCCCTTTTCCGCTCTCCGCTGCACGAGCGCCACGTCGCGCTGGGTGCCAAGCTCGCCGCCTTCGGCGGCTGGGAGATGCCGCTGGAGTACGCGGGCGGCGGCGTCCTGAAGGAGCACGCGGCGGTGCGCGAGGCGGTGGGCGTGTTCGACGTCTCCCACCTGGGCAAGGCGCGAGTCCGAGGCGCCGGGGCGGCGGAGTTCGTGAACGCCTGCCTCACGAACGACCTGGGACGCATCGAGCCGGGCAAGGCGCAGTACACGCTGTGCTGCGCGGAGGACGGCGGCGTGGTCGACGACCTGATCGCCTACCTGATCTCGGACGACGAGGTCTTCCTCATCCCGAACGCGGCGAACACGGCAGAGGTCGTACGCCGTCTCGCGGCGGCGGCCCCCGAAGGCGTGGAGGTCACCGACGAACACCAGGCGTACGCGGTGCTGGCGGTCCAGGGCCCGCAGTCGGCGGCAGTGCTCGGCAAGCTCGGCCTGCCGGCGGACCACGGCTACATGTCGTTCGTCACCACCACCCTGAACGGCGCCGGCCTGATCGTCTGCCGCACGGGCTACACGGGCGAGCACGGCTACGAGCTGGTCGTGCCCTGGGAGGACGCGGAGGCGGTCTGGGACGCGCTGATCGCGGCGGGGGTACGGCCGTGCGGGCTCGGAGCGCGGGACACCCTGCGCACGGAGATGGGCTACCCCCTGCACGGCCAGGAGCTGTCGCTGGAGATCAGCCCGGTGCAGGCCCGCTCCGGCTGGGCGGTCGGCTGGAAGAAGCCGGCGTTCTGGGGGCGGTCGGCGCTGCTGGCCGAGAAGGAAGCGGGACCGAGGCGCACGCTGCGCGGACTGGAGCTGACGGGGCGGGGCATCCCGCGAGGCCACATGCGGGTGTACGCGGGGGAGCAGGCCATCGGCGAGACGACCAGCGGGACGTTCTCGCCTACGAAGAAGGTGGGAATCGCCCTGGCCCTGATCGACACGGCCGCGAACGTGGCGGACGGCGACCTGGTCCAGATCGACATCAGGGGCAAGCGGATCGAGGCGCGAGTGGTGAAGCCGCCGTTCGTGCAGCCGTCGGTGCGCTGAGCCCTCCGTAGCAGGCCCACCCACCAGGCCCACCCACCAGGCCCACCCACCAGGCCCACCCACCAGGCCCACCCACCCGGGGGCCACCGCCCAGGTTAGGTGCTGTCAAGCGGCTCAGCCGAGTTATACACAGGCCCGGCGCCGCGCGCTCGGCGTTGTCCACAGGGGAATGGTTCCGCCTGACGGTGGCGGGTGGGTGGGTTGGACTTGCTTGCGGTTGACGGTGGAGGGCCGGGGGTGCGCACTCACGACTGAGGAGCACTTTTACGTCGAGAGTGCGCACCCCCGACCCTCCACCTTGCCTGGTGTCCACTGACGGCCAGGCGGTGGTCCCTCGCCGCCGGCAACGGGGTCGGCGTGGGTGGTCCCCTTGCGGCCGTTGGGGTCGTTGTTCGCTGCCGCGCTGTGGTGCGGGCAGGGCAGATCGGTCACGCAGGCACGCTTCGTTGTTGGTCCATCGGCAATTCCAGGCCGGTTGCGCGGGTTGGTGGTTGCTGACTCGCAGCAGTCAGGCGGGCAGGCACACGTCGTTGGTCCATCGGCAATCTCAGGCGCGGGTCGATGGACGGGGCGGCGCGGCTGGGCATCCCGTCGCGCACTCTTTTGCCTGCACTCGGCCGGGGCCCGGAGAGGGTGTCAGAGCGTCGGGGTGAGGGCTATCAGGGCGATGGTTGTGGCTATCTCTACCGAGGCGCCCAGGACGTCGCCGGTTATGCCGTTGAAGCGGTGTCTGGCCTGGCGGAGCAGGAGGAGGACTGCGGAGGCGGAGAGGGCCACCGCCAGGGGGCCCTGCCAAGGGTGGGCCAGCAGGGCGGCGGCGATGGTCACGGCGGCTGTGGCGGCCAGGGTAATGGCTGGCGGGACTGTGCCGGCTACCAGGGCGCCCAGACCCTCGGGGCGGGCTGCGGGGATGCCTCGGCGGCAGGCCAGGGGGATGGCCAGGCGGCCTGCTGTGTAGGCGACGATCACGGCTGTGGGGGACAGGGTGGTGAGCGTGGCGGTTTGGATCAGCATGGTGGCGGCGATGGCCGCTACGCCGAAGGGGCCGATGTCCGACTTTTTCATGATGTCGAGGGCCGCATCGCCTCGGCGGTAGGAGCCGAGGGCGTCGATGGTGTCGGCGAGGCCGTCGAGGTGCATGCCGCGGCTCAGCAGCGCGGCGGCGGTGACGGTGACGGCTGCGGCTACCAGGTGGGGGGTGTGTGCCTCGCGCAGCAGCCACAGCAGGGCCGCCAGGATCGCGCCGAGCAGGGCGCCGACCAAGGGGGCGGCGCTCATGGCCACGGCGGCGGTCGCGCGGTCCACGCGGCCGCCGCGGATGGGCAGGACCGTCAGGGTGGTGACGCTCAGGCGGAGGCCGTCCAGCAGGGTCACTCGGTCGTGGTGGCGGGGCCGGGGCCGTCGGGGGTGGGCT
>NZ_BOMI01000138.1 GCF_016862115.1 Paractinoplanes deccanensis | reverse complement strand
CGGCGAAGTCGACGTCGTCGTTGTTGGGGACGATCAGGTCGGTGGCGCCGCCGTCGCCCAGCTCGGCGAGCATGGCGGGGTGGACGGCCACGGTGCCGGCGAGGCCGACGGCGGTGCGGAGCAGGGGAAGCGTGGCGAGCGCGTTGGCGCCCTCGCCGAGGCCCAGGCCCAGGTCGAGCACGGGGGTGAGGCCGAGGAAGTCGCCGCCCTCCTTGACCAGTTGCAGGCCGCCCGAGTCGGCCAGCAGGCACCAGTGCTTGGCCTGGCTGCCCAGGTCGCGGGCGATCAGGCCGGCGGCGATGCCGAGCGGGCCGTCGACGAGGACCGGGAGCCTGCGGGAGGTGGCGCCGAGCATCGCGCCGACGGCGACGGCCATGTCGGCGCCGCCCAGCTCGCGGAGCAGGTCCTTGGCGCCGCGGGGCTCGCGGCGGATGCGGTGCAGGGCGTCGCGGACGGCGGAGGCGCGGCGCATCCACGACTCGTCGTCGTACGTGCCGCCGGGCAGCAGCACGCGGGGCAGGATCGCGACGGCCTCGGCGCCGGTGGTGGCGGCGGTGACCGCGGCGGCGACCGCGTCGGTGCCGACGCCGATGGAGGCGAGCACGAGCAGGTCCTTGCCGGCGTCGGCGGCGGCCTCGGCGAGCTGCCAGCCGGTCTGCAGGTGATGTTCCACCTCGTCGGCGGTGAGGACCGGGCCGTCCTCCATCGCGGTGGACTCGGCCGTGCGCATGATGGCGATGTCCGCGCCCGCGGCGCCGGCGAGGCGGCTGAACACGCCCTCGCCGTTCTCGACCTGGGCAACCCGGCGCTCGACGTCGACGAGGTCGTCACCGGCGCCGGCGGCACCGGAGTGGCGGGCGGAGAGCAGCAGGACCCGCACGGACGACCAGGGCTGCGGGGTGACGGTGCCCTGGGTGGCGGCGGCGAACTCGACGGCGCCGGTGAGCCGGCCCAGGCCGGAGCCGGGGAAGTCGACGGTGGCGAGGCGCTCGCGGGCCTCGGGGCCGGTCTCGGTGTCGGGCAGGGGCAGGTCCATGCCGGGTTCGAAGACCGGGCGGGCGCCGATCGCCGGCAGGCTCATCGTGGGCTCGTCGAGAACCCGGGCGAGCGGAGTCGGCTCGGTCTCGGCGACCGGGGCGGGACTGACAACCGGCGAGGCCGGTGGCGGCACGGGGCTGACGACGGGAGACGCGGGCGCGGGTGCCGGCCCGGTAGCACGCGGGCCCGGTTCCTGCGGTCGGGCCGGTGCGGAATCCCGTACAGAAAACGGGTCCTTGAGCCAGACGGCCTGGCCCGCGACGACCAGCGCGACCCCGTCGCAAGCCTGCGCCAGAGCCTGGTTGGTGGTGCCGAGAGCGTCGGCGAAGGCGCGCCCCACCGGGGTGGTCGGCACGAGCGTGAGGCCCACCTCGGGGCTGACCAGCACCACCCGGGCCTCGCAGCCCCGCACCGCGGCCGCCAGGGCGTCCACGTCGGCCTGGTCGTCGTTGGGCTGGCGGGCCGGGTCGAGCAGCGCCGCCACCCAGCCACCCAGGTCGTCGACCAGCAGCGTGTCGTCCGGCTTGGCCTCGATGAGCAGTTCGGTGAGCCGGGCCGGGTCGGCGCCCGTCTCCTCGGTCGACCAGGCCTGCGGGCGGCGCCGCTGATGGGCCTCGATCCGCTCCAGCCACTCCGGGTCGTCCTCGCCGCCCACGGCCGTGGCCACATATCGGACCGCGGGGGCGTCCGCCACGAGCGATTCCGCGAACTCGGACTTGCCGGAGCGGATGCCGCCGAGCACCAGGACGGTGTGCCACCGATCATCGGACATGCCCCGTACCTTAAGGCCGGGGCGCACAGCGCGACGCCGTAGGGTGGAGACGCACCGACCGAGGACGTGAGGGGGCGGCGAATGCCGTGGAGTTGGCGGTACGAGAACGTCGACGGGCAACCGGTGGCCGGGCCGCCGGAGACGTTCAGCAGCCAGTCCGACGCCGAGTCGTGGATCGGCCAGGAGTGGCGCAGCCTGACGGAGGCCGGCGTGACGAGCGTGGTGCTCGTCGAGGACGACCGGGTCGACTACCGGATGAGCCTGCTGCCGGCGGAATGACGTGACTTACGAACCGGTCTACACGCGCACGCCGCGCAACGCGTTCATCCCGAGCCCCGTCTTCGTCGGCATCGTCGCGGTCTTCGTGGTCAGCGGCTGGATGACCTGGACGGGGTTCGGCAACGTCCGGGTCGACGTCTTCCTCTTCATCGTCGCGGGCTGGCTGGTCTCGCTCTGCCTGCACGAGTACGCGCACGCGCTGATCGGCTACTTCTCCGGCGACCACACCGTGGCCGAGCGCGGCTACCTGCGGCTCAACCCGCTGAAGTACACCAGCCCGCTGCTGTCGATCGTGCTGCCGGTGGTCGTGGTGATCCTCGGCGGCATCGGCCTGCCGGGCGGCGCGGTCTGGGTCGACCACCGCTACATCCGCAGCAAGGTGAAGGACTCGCTGATCAGCTTCGCGGGCCCGTTCACCAACGTGATCCTCGCGCTGCTGGTGGCGATCCCGTTCCTGGCCGGCGTCGGCCCCACGCTGGTGCCGTCGGTCGGGGGGTACGCGCTGAGCGGCTCCACCGAGCACCTGGAGTTCTGGGCGGCGCTGGCGGCGCTGGCGTTCCTCCAGATCACCGCGAGCGTGCTCAACTTCCTGCCGATCCCGGGCCTCGACGGCGGCGGCATCATCGCGCCGTGGATGAGCCCGGCCTACCAGCGCGCGTGGAACCTGTTCGCGCCGTACGGCTTCATCCTGCTCTTCCTGCTGCTCTGGCAGACCAAGGTGGGGCAGTGGTTCTACGACGTGGTCTTCTGGATCGCCGAGAAGATCGGCCTGTCCGAGGCGCTGATCCAGGTCGGCCTGGAGTTGATGCGCTTCTGGTCCAGCTGAGCCGGACCAGAAGCGCCTTGCCCCTACGGCCGGCGAGCCGGTGACTTGGTCTGGGCGGGGTCGCGTTCGACGACCTCGTCCAGGGCCGCGTCGATCGCCTTCATCAGGTCCGCGTCGAGCTTCACGCCCGAGGCGGCGGCGTTGTCCCGCACCTGCTCGGGGCGGGACGCGCCGATGATGGCGGCCGAGACGTTCGAGTTCTGCAGCACCCAGGCGACGGCGAGCTGGGCCGGCGAGAGGCCGGCCTGCTCGGCGAGCGGCTTCAGCTTGGCGACCGCGCCGAGCACGTCGTCGCGCAGGAAGCGGGCGATGAACCCGGCGCCGCCCTGCTGGTCGGTGGCGCGCGAACCCTGCGGCGGCTGCTTGCCGACCTCGTACTTGCCGGTCAGCACGCCCTGCGCGATCGGCGAGAACACGACCTGGCCGATGCCGAGCTCGATCGAGGTGGGCACCACCTCGGCCTCGATGACCCGCCACAGCGCCGAGTACTGCGGCTGGTTCGACACCAGCGGGATCTTCAGGTCCTGCGCGAGCTCCCAGCCGGCCCGGATCTCCGAGGCGGTCCACTCCGAGACGCCGATGTAGAGCGCCTTGCCGGAGCGCACCACGTCGGCGAACGCCTGCATGGTCTCCTCGAGCGGCGTCGAGTAGTCGTAGCGGTGCGCCTGGTAGAGGTCGACGTAGTCGGTCTGCAGGCGGCGCAGCGAGGCGTCGATCGACTCCATGATGTGCTTGCGGGACAGGCTGCGGTCGTTGGGGCCAGGCCCGGTCGGCCAGAAGACCTTCGTGAAGATCTCCAGACCGGCGCGGCGCTCGCCCTTCAGCGCCCGGCCCAGCACCTCCTCGGCGCGCCCGCCCGCGTACGCGTCGGCGGTGTCGAAGGTCGTGATGCCCTCGTCGAGCGCCGCGCGCACACAGGCGACCGCGGCGTCCTCCTCCACCTGAGAACCGTGCGTGATCCAGTTGCCGTACGCGATCTCGCTGATGAGCAGGCCGGAACGGCCCAGATGACGAAACTCCATGCCCCCGACACTATTGCCTTTTCACAGAACCGGCCGGGCGGCGGGCAGACGACGCTCGATCTCCTCGATCACATCGGTGCGGTCCTTGTACTTCAGCTCGACCAGCGGCGAGCCGTCACGGCCGAGCGCGCCCCACAGCCCGAACTTGTCGCCGACCAGGAATCCGGCGGGGTGGACCCGCACCTCGGCGTACTCGGGCGCGAGCACGACCCGCCCGTCGCGGTCGATGACGGCCTGCCGCTCGCCGCTGCGGACGACAGCGAGCCCGTCGGAGGTGAAGCCGTCGATGTGCTGGCCCGTGGCGAGGACGGTGGCGAACTCGTCGTACCGCGGCGCGACGACGACCTGGCCGTCCCGGTCGACGGCGCCCCAGCCGTCCGCGGTCTTCACCAGGGCGAGCCCGTGCAGGAACGGCTTGGCGTCCTCGAAGCCGTCCGGTCTCGGTTCGGCGGGCTTCTCCAGACCCAAGATCTCTTCCTCGGTACGGGGATAGGGGCCCCATCCCTCGGTGGTCAGTCCCGTGATCGTGTCGAGGGCCAGCTCGATCCGCTCGATGAGGTCCGGATCGGTGCCCTTGCGCAGGTCGAGCGCGGTCTCGAAGTGGTTGACGGCCTCCAGGTAGCGCCCCTGCTCGAACGCCGACCGCCCGGCAAGCTCGTGAATCTCGGCTTGCAGGCGCGTCGGCAGCTCCGGCGACGCGGCCGCGGCGTACAACCGATCGGCCTCGGCGTATTCGCCACGCCACTGCCGCACATGCGCGAGCCGCCCCAGAACGGTCGCCTCGAGCACCGGATCGGCGGCCCGCCTGGCATGCTCGAGGGCCTCCTCGGCATCCTCCAGCGCGTCGTCGAGCTCGTCGAGCAGCCGCTCGGCCACGGCCCGCAGGCTCAGCAGGCGGGCCCGCACGGCGTCGCGCTCGGCATACTCGAGCTTGTCGGTGAGCCGGTCGATGACGACCCCCATGGGGTCACTCTCCTCGATCCGCTCCCGCAGCGTCGCCGGATCAAAGACCCAGGGGTACGCCGAAAGCACCTGCTCGGGATCCGCCCGCCGCGACTGCGGGGCGACCTTGTCACCGCGCTGCCGGATGGGGGCCGCGGGCACGCGCGGGACCGCGAGAACGGCTTTCTGGGTCTCCTCGGTCACCAGCTCGGCGTCGACGATCTCCTCGACGGGGTCCTCGGGGTCCTCGGGGTGCTCGGGGTCCTCGGGGCTCGCGGGGGGCTCGGACTCCAGCAGCTCGGCGTCGACGGTGTCCTCGTTGCCCGCGGTGTCGGCGTTGCCGAACTCGGCCGACGGGGACTCGGCGACCTCCAGCAGGGCGTCGGCGGGGTCCGGGTCTTCCTCGAAGCGGGCCCAGTCGTTGTGGGGGAGCTCGATCTCGATGTGCTGGCCTGTCGGGGGGAGGTCGTCCTCGGCGGGGGTGAGGTCTTCGTCGGTTTCGTCCGGTTCGGTCGTGCCGTGGACGGTTTCGTCCTGCTCGGTGTCGTTTTGCTCAGCCGGGTCGTGGTCGGTCTGGGCTGTGGGGGGCTGGGCGTCCTCCTGCGCGGCGAGGGCCGGCTCGGTGTCGTCCTGGTCGAAGTCGGGCGAGGTCTTCTCGGTCTGGTCTTCCTCGGCCTCGTCTTCTTCGACCTCGTCTTCGTCGGCCTTGTCTTTCTCGGCCTTGTCTTCCTTGGCGGCGGCCAGTTGGTCTTCGTGCTGCTCGGCCGTGACGTGCTCGTGATCGTCGTCGGTCTGGCCTGCCAGGGCGTCTTGGGCCTCGTGGTCGGCGACGTCGAGCCGGTTCTCGTCCGGCTCGGCGTGATCCTGCTGGGCCTCGGCGTGGTCGGCCTGGTCTTGCTGAGCCCAGTCGTGCTCGGCCTGGGGCCGGCCGACCTCATCGGGCTCGGCCTGCCCTTGCTCCGAAGCGGCCGGCTCGAACGGCGCGGGCTCGGGGTGGTCGTGCTCCACCCCGATCTGCTCCGGGTTGGGGTGCTCGACCTCGGCCTGTTCCGGCACTGGGGTCGCGACCACGGCTTGCTCGGCTTCGTCGTGCCCGGCTTCGTCGTGCCCGGCCTCGTCGTGCCCGACCTCGTCGTGCTGGTGCGCGGCCTGCTCGGCTTCGGCGTGGTCGACATCGTGCGGTTCGGCCCGGTCCCGCTGCGCGGGGTGGTCGCTTTCTTCCTCGTCGAGCACGTGTGGGTCTGAGGCGGGGTGCTGGTGAGCGACCTGCTCGGTTGCCGCCGGCTCCGACGCGACCAACTCGTGGGCGACCTCTTCGGCCTCCACCGGCTCGGGCGCCGAGTGCTGTCGGACGGCCTCTTCGGCCTGGCTCCACTCTGACTCCGGGTGCTGGTGAGTGCGCTGTTCGGTCTCGGTCCGCTGGGATGCCGGGTGCTGGTGGGCGACCTCTTCAGCCTCTGCCTGCTCGGGAGCCGAGGGCTGGGGGTCGGTTCCTTCGGTCTGGGCGGACTTGGGTGCCGGGTGCCGGTGGGTGGGCTGGTCGCTTTCGGTCCACTCGGGTGTCGGGTGCTGGTGGGCGACCTCTTCAGCCTCCGCCTGCTCGGACGCCGAGGGCTGGGAGTCGGCCTCTTCGGTCTGGGCGGACTCGGGTGCCGGGTGCCGGTGGGTGGGCTGGTCGTTGTCGGTCGGCTCGGGTGCCCGGTGCTGGTGGGTGAGCTGGTCGTCGTTGGCCGGCTCGGGTGCCGAGGGCCGGGGGTCGGCCTCTTCGGTCTGGGCGGACTCGGGTGCCGGGTGCCCGTGGGTGAGCTGGTCGTCGTCGGTCGGCTCGGGTGCCCGGTGCTGGTGGGTGAGCTGGTCGTCGTCGGTCGGCTGGCTTGCCGAGGGCTGGGGGTCGGCCTCTTCGGTCTCGGTCCACTCGGGCGCCGGGTGCTGGTGGGTGGGGTGTTCGGTCTCGGTCCACTCGAGTGCCGAACGCTCGTGGGCAAGCTGGTCGCCGTCGGTCGGCTCGGGTGCCGAGGGCTGGGGGTCGGCCTCGCCGGTCTCGGCCGGCTCGGGCGCCTGGTGCCGGTGGGTGAGCTCGTCGGCCTCGGTCGGAAGCGGTTCGGCGTGGTCGTGGGCGACCTGTTCGGTCTCGGTCGTCTCCGCGGTCGACTGGTCGGCGACGGGGTCGGGTGCGCCGAGTTCCGCCGCCGTTTCGTGGGTGGCTTCGTGCTGATCGGCTTCCGGGGCGCCGGCCGGCGGCGTGGCGGGCTGCTCGGCGAGTTCCTCGTCGGTGGGCGGAACGAACCAGTTCTGCTTCTCGGGGGCGGCGCTTACCGGGCGCACCTCTTCGGGCTCGGGCTCTGCTTCCGCCTCCGCCTCTGCCTCGATCATCGCCAGGAGCGGCTCCGGCGGCGGCAGCGGTGTGATCGCGCCGAGGCCGCTCTGGGAGAGCAGCCAGCCGAGTCCGCGCGGCTGCTCGCTGTCGCCGGCCTCTGAAGCCGCCGGCACACCGGACGCGGGCGCGGCCGGCGTCCCCGGGGCGGGCGTAGCAGAAGTGGACGCAGCGGTGTGCGGCACCGCGGACGCGGGTGTGGTGGGGCCGGGCATCGCGGACGCGGGTGTGGTGGGGCCGGGCATCGCGGATGCGGGTGTGGTGGGGCTGGGCATCGCGGACGCGGGCGTGGTCGGGCCGGGCTCTGTGGAGGCGGGCACGGATGGGGTGGCCGTTGCGGAGGTGGGCGTGGCTGGGCTCGGGGCCGCGGATGCCGGAGTGGTCGGGCTGGATGCCGGGGTGGCCTGGTGGGGCACGGCGGAAGCCGGCGCGGCCGAAACGGCCCAATTGTGCGCCGGGTCGTGGGCGGCCGGTGCGTCAGCGGCGGGTAGGCCGGTGATCGGCGCGATGCCGGAGCCGGCGACGGGGCCGCTGGGGAGCACGGGCTGGGCGGGCAGCGACGAGACGGGGCCCACCGACGAGACGGGGCCCACGGACGGGTCGTAGTGCTGCTCCGGTTCGCGGTCCTCGTCGGAGACCAGGTAGGGCGGCGCGGTCACAGGCTGGAGCGGTCCCGGTTCGTGGGGCTCCTGCTCTGGCGCGACCGTGTGGCGTCCGCGGGGCTCGTAGGCCGGTTGGTCTTCGTAGTACCCGGCCCGGCCGAAGTCGGCGGCCGCGGCCTGCTCGCTGGGAGCGGAGACCGGCCGTGCCGGCACCTCCGCCGGACCGGCGAAGCCCTGCTGAGGAGCCGCGGAACCACCCCATGCCGGCCCGCCCGAAGGCTGCCCGAGCACGACCGGAGGCTGAGCCATGCCCGATACCGGGCGTGCGGCCGCCGGCGGCTGAACCATTCCGGACGTCGGGTGTGTCGCTGTCGGCGGCTGAGCCATTCCGGACGTCGGGTGGACGGGGCCGGCAGCGGGTGGCGCCATCCCGTAGGCGGAGTGTGCGGGGTCCGCTGGAGGCTGCGCGACTCCGGAAACCGGATGCGTCGGTGCCGCCGTCGCGGAGATGGGCTGCGCCGGGCCTGCGCCGGGCTGCGCCACACCGGATACCGGGTGGGCCGGCCCGGTCGGCGACTGGGCCGTTCCGGAGACAGCGTGTTCCGGAACCGCTGAGGGCTGGGCCATCCCAAAGTCCGGGTGGGCTGGGCCCGCAGCGGGCTGCGCCATCCCGGAGACGGGGTTCGCTGAGGGCTGCGCCATCCCGGAGACGGGGTGCGCGGGGCCCGCTGGAGGCTGCGCGACCCCGGAGACAGGGTGCGTCGGGGCCGGCGGCCGCGCTGTGCCGGAGGTGGGCCGCGCCGAGCTTGTGGGTGGCTGTCCCGCGCCTGGCGGCGGCCAGGCGGATGCGCCGGGGTCGACCGGTGCGGAGACAGGGCGGCCGGCGGCCGGCTGGGCCGGGACCGTGGGTGGCTGGCCCGCGCTCGAAGGAGGCCACGCGTGCGCGGCGGGATCGGCCTGAGCGGAAACCGGCTGGACCGGGGCGCTGACCGGGCGAGCCGGTCCGGTGGGACCGGCCTGACCGGGGACGAAGGGTGGCTGGGCCGGGCCGGAGACCGGCCAGGCGGACCCGCCCGAGTGAGCCGGCGCGGAGACGGGGTGGCCCGGAGTGGCCGGTGCCGGCGCGGAGACGGGGTGGCCCGAAGTGGCCGGTGCCGGCGCGGAGACGGGGT
>NZ_BOMI01000137.1 GCF_016862115.1 Paractinoplanes deccanensis | reverse complement strand
CAGCCTGCGCCGGCGCGGACACGGGGTGGCCCGGGGCAGCCTGCGCCGGCGCGGACACGGGGTGGCCCGGAGTGGCCGGTGCCGAGACGGGGCGGCCCGGCGCCGTGTGCGCCGGCGGGGCGGCGGGGCTCGCCGAGGCCGCGGGCTGGACCGGGACCACGGCAGGGTAAGGCGGAACAACCGGCGGCTGGACCGGGACCGCGGGCGGCTGGCCCGGGACCGCGGAAGGCTGGGCCGGAACCGCGGAAGGCTGGGCCGGAACCGCGGAAGGCTGGGCGGGCGCCACAGGCGGCTGGGCGGGAGACGAGACCGGCTGGGTCGGAACCGCCGAGCCCGGCGCGGCCGGGTAGTACAGCGGCGGGGGGTCGGCCGGCCGCTGGGGTGTGACGCGGGTCGGCTGGGGGGCCGGGCGGGCCTCGGCGGGGGTGCCGCGGTCCTGGGGCGCGGGGCGCAGGTCGAACGGAGCGTCGGAGTCGCGGCCGTCGCGCTGGCCGGGGGCCGGGCGCTGGCCGGGGCGGGCCGGGAAGGCGTCGGCGGGGGCTGGGCGGGCGTTGCCGTAGACGCCGGAGGGGGAGACGGGGCGTGGAGCCTGGTCTTCGGGGGTGTGGCGGCGGCCGTAGTAGCTGCCGGTTTCCGCGGGTGGGCGTGCCGCGCCGTAGACGCCGGGCGGGGTGGCCTGGTGGTGGCCGGGCTGAGCGCCCGGCGGGAACGGCGGCTGGGGCGCGACGGCGGCGCGGAAAGCGTCGCGTGGGGGCAGGTCGCGCTGCGGGGCCTCGGGCTGGGGGAACTCGCGGCGGGACTCGCGGCGCGGCAGCTCCTGCTCGGCGTGCCGCTGCGGCAGGTCGGCGGGCACGTCGCGGGCGGCGGGTGCGTCGCGGCGAAGGTAGTCAGCCTGCGGATAAGCCGCGGCTGCGTCGCGGCGGGGGAAATCGGCCTGAGCACGGTCGGCGGGTGTGTCGCGGCGGGGGAAATCGGCCTGAGCACGGTCGGCGGGTGCGCCGCGGCGGGGGAGATCGGCCTCGGGGCGATCACGCTGAGCGTTGCGCTGGGGCAGGTCCTGCGGAGCGTCACGCCGGCCGAGATCACTCTGCGCAGGGTCGTGCTGGTGCGAAGTGCCGTAGGCAGTGCCCCGCGGCGGGACCTGACCGCCGGAGGGGGCACCGCGCTGCGGCATGTCGGGAGACTGCGGGGCGGAGGCGGCGCGCCCGTACACCGGGGCCGAGGAACGGCGCTGGTCCGGCGCGGGTCGGGCGCGCTGGTCCTCGGCGCCGCCCGGCTGCATGGGGTGGCTCTGGGCGGGACGGTTCCACAGGGGCTGGGTGCGCTCGGACGACGCCGGCGGAGGGCCGCCGTGCGAACCGTGCGGGTCGCCGGGGGAGCCGTATGGCGGCGCCGGGGCGGGACGGGTGTCGGGGCGCGGTTCGTCGTTCTGCACAGGCCTGTGGGTGTAGCGCGCGGGTGGCTGGTCGCCGGGGGCGGACCACGACGGCGGGGGTGGGGGCGACGTGGGCGTGGCGGGGTCGCCGGAGGCCTCGTAGACGGGGGTGTGCACCGCTTTGCGCCGGCCCGGGTCGCCGGGGTAGCGCTGGCCGGGCAACGGTTCCCACTCCCAGGTGATCTCGTAGACCCAGGCGGGCTCGTCGGCCCAGGCGCCCCAGCCGCCGCCGGTGGATGCTCCGGAGGAACCCCAGCCGTTCATCGGGCGCTCACGGTGAGGCCCGGCGATTGGCGACGCTCCGTCACGGCTGCATCCACTTCTGGTCGGAAATTGTGAGGTGGCCGTCCGGAGACCCGGGTAGAGTCGCCCGGCTCCACTGCGGGTTTCGGGAAGGAGATTAACGGCGTGAGCGGGACTGACGCCAGGGTGCTGACGATCTCTCCAGGCACACGGTCGCGGACCTCCATCACTACTTTCTGTGCTCTGCTGTGGTCGGGTTTCCGGCGCTACGCCACCTATCGTCAGGCCACGGCCGCCGGAGCGTTCACCAACATAGTCTTTGGCTTTCTCCGCTGCTACGTGCTCCTGGCCGTGGCGGCCGGCGCGCCGGGAGGCCGGCCGGGCGGATACGACCCGGAGCAGCTCGCCACGTACGTCTGGGTGGGTCAGGGGTTACTCGTCGTGGTGGGCATCTGGGGATGGACCGACCTTTCCGACCGGATCCGCTCGGGTGATGTCGCGGCCGACTTGTTACGCCCCGTCCCTCCGGTGACCGCCTATCTCGCCGCCGATCTGGGCCGCGGCCTCTACGGCATGCTGACCCGGTTCGTCCCTCCGGTGGTCGCCGGGCTCCTCTTCTTCCCGTTCAAGACGCCCGACCGGTGGCAGACCATCCCCCTGTTCGCGGTGTCGGTGGCGCTCGCGGTGATCGGCAGCTTCGGGTGCCGCTATCTGATCAACGCCACCGCCTACTGGCTGCACGACGCCCGGGGGCCGCTCGTCTTCTGGACGCTCGCGAGCGGCGTGCTCGCCGGCCTCTACTTCCCGCTGCGCCTGCTGCCGGACTGGCTCGCCGTCACGCTCTGGGTCGGCACCCCGCTGCCCGGCCTGCTCCAGACGCCGCTGGACGTGCTGGTGGAGCGGGACGGCCCGGCGATCCAGGTGGGCCTGGTCGCCCTGCAGGCAGTCTGGGCCGTCGTCATGGTCAAAGCCGCGGCGGTCGTACAGAAGCGCGCCGAACGCAAGCTGGTGGTCCAGGGTGGCTGAGCCCGACAAGACCGCCGAGCTCAGGAACCCCTACCTGGCGCTGCTCGGCGGCAAGCTGCGCTCGATGGCCAGCTACCGCACGTCGTTCGCGGTCGAGCTGCTCACTAACGCCGGCGGGACGGTGATCGACGTGGCCACGGTCTTCGTGCTGTTCCAGGCGGCCGCCCGGATCGGCGAGTTCACGCTCGCCGAGGCGCTCATGATGACCGGCCTGACCAGCGCGGGGTTCGTTCTGGCCGACATGACCGTCGGCAACATCGACGATCTCAAGCGGTACGTCCGTACGGGCACGCTGGACGCCGTGCTGGTGCGCCCGCTCGGCGTCCTGCCCCAACTGGTCTGCATGGATCTGCCGGTCCGCAAGCTGCTGCGCCTGATCGTGGGCATCGGCGTGCTCGTGGTCGCGGTCGGCATGAACGACATCGACTGGACGCCGGCCCGGGTGCTGCTGCTCGTGATCTCGCCCCTGACGGCGGCCGTGTTCTTCGGGGCGATCTTCGTGATCAGCGCCAGCCTGGCGTTCTGGTGGGTCGAGTCCGGCGAGGTGGGCAGCGCGTTCACGTACGGCGGGCGTGATTTCGCCTCGTACCCGATCACCGTCTACGGCGGCTGGTTCCGCGCCGTCTTCGCGTACACCCTGGGATTTGCCTTTGTCGCCTATCAGCCGGCCCTGGCGATCCTGGACAGGCCCGATCCGCTCGGTCTGCCCGCCTGGGCCGGCTACATGTCGCCGCTGGTCGCACCGGCCGCCGCGACGGTCGCCTGGCTCGTCTGGCGTGCCGGCGTGCGTCACTACCGGAGCACTGGCTCATGATCGAGATGCAAGACCTGCGCAAGGACTTCACGGTACGGGTGAAGGCCGGTCGCCTGAGACGCGAGAAGCGCACCGTCAGCGCGGTCGACGGGGTGAGCCTCGCGATCGAGCAGGGCGAGATGGTCGGCTACATCGGCCCGAACGGCGCCGGCAAGTCCACCACGCTCAAGATGCTCACCGGCGTGCTCAGCCCGAGCAGCGGGGACGTGCGCGTGTGCGGCCTGGAGCCCGTTAGGCAGCGCACGAGGCTCGCGCTGCAGATCGGCGTGGTCTTCGGGCAGCGCTCGCAGCTGTGGTGGGACCTGCCGCTCGGCGAGTCGTTCCGGCTGCTCCGGCACGTCTACCGGGTGCCGCGCGACGACCACGAGCGGCGGCTGGTCCGGTGCCGCGAGCTGCTCGGCCTGGACGAGTTCCTGCACACTCCCGTACGCCAGCTCTCGCTCGGCCAGCGGATGCGCGGCGAGCTGACGGCCGCCCTGCTGCACGGACCCCGCGTGCTCTTCCTCGACGAGCCGACGATCGGCCTCGACGTGGTGAGCAAGCAGGCGGTCCGCTCGTTCCTCGCCGAGCTGGGCCGCGGCGGCGACGTGACGCTGGTGCTGACCACGCACGACCTGGCCGACATCGAACGGCTGTGCCGCCGCCTGGTGGTGATCGACCACGGCCGCGTGGTGCACGACGGCACGATCGACGAGCTGCACGCCCGCTACGGCTCCCGGCGGCGCCTGGTGGTCGACCTGGACACGCCGCTGCCGGCGGGCTTCACGCTGCCCGGGGCCACGCTGACGGGCACGGAGGCGGACGGGCACCGGGTGACGTTCACGCTCGACGGCATCGCCGCGGGCGCCGCGGTGGCCGGGCTGGTGGGCGCGGCCGCCGTACGGGACCTGTCGGTCGTCGAACCGGACATCGAGGACGTGGTCGCGAAGCTCTACACCGCGCCGCGCTGAGCGGTCAGCGGTGCTCCATGACCAGCACGGCCCAGGCGGGCTCCAGCGCCTCGTAGCGGTGCGGGACGTCGCCGGGGAAGCTCACGTAGTCGCCCGGGCCCACCTCCACCGCCTCGCCGGCGGGGCCCACCAGGATGCGCCCCGAGGCGACGACCATGTGCTCGACGCTGCCGGGGAGGTGCGCGGCGGCCTCGCGGGGCTCGCCCGGCTCGAGCTCCATGACGTACAGGTCGCGGCGCGCGTGCGCGGAGCCTGCGGCGAGCAGGGTGGCGACGACGTCGGCTCGGTCGGACTGGACGCGGGGGCCCTCGCCGGCACGGATCACCCGTACCTGGGTGGGTGGTGGCTCGACGAGGCGGCTGAACGGCACGCCCAGCGCGACGCCCAGCGACCACAATGTCTCGATGCTGGGGTTGCCGGTGCCCGCCTCGAGCTGCGACAACGTCGACTTGGCGAGGCCCGCGCGGCGAGCCAGCTCGGTGATCGAGATGCCGGCGCGCTCGCGCTCACGGCGCAGGGCGGCGGCGATCGTCGCAAGCGGAGGCGCCGAATCGTGCATGTTCGCTCCATCGATCGAGTTGTTCGGTTTGACGAACGCTCCCACGTGGTTCACTATTTCGAACCATGCGTACGTTACAGCGAACAGACGACCGTGCGCTGCGACGCGACGCCGTGGCGATCGGTGCCGCGATGGTCGCGGTCGGCGCGTCCTTCGGGGCGATCACCATCGCGTACGGCCTCCCCACCTGGCTGCCGTTCCTCATGTCGACGGTGGTCTTCGCCGGCGGCTCCCAGTTCCTGGCGGTCGGCCTCTTCGCCGCCGGCAACCCGATCGCCGCCGTGCTCGCCGGCCTGCTCCTCAACGCCCGCCACCTGCCCTTCGGCATGGCGGTGGGAACGGCGATGGGCACCCGCGCCCGCGCCCGCGCCCTCGGCAGCCACTTCATGACCGACGAGGTGGTCGCCTTCACCCTGGCCGAGCCGGACCCGGCCCGCAAACGCCGCACCTACTGGCTGATCGGCCTGACCCTCTTCTCGACCTGGAACGTGGGCACCGCACTCGGCGTCCTGCTGGGCGGCGCGCTAGGCGACACCGACGCCCTGGGCCTCGACGCGGCCTTCCCCGCGGCCCTGATCGCCCTGATCCTGCCGTCCCTGCGCGACCGCGCCACCCGCACGGTGGCCCTGACCGGCGCCGTGATCGCCGTGGCGCTCACCCCGCTGCTCCCCGCCGGCCTGCCCATCCTCTGCGCCCTGCTGGGCTTGGGCACGCTGCTCCGCCGCCGCCCTTCGGAGTCCTGAATGCTGATCGCCGCAGTGATCGTGCTCGGCATAGGCACCTACACGATGCGCCTGGGCGGCGTCCTCCTCCGCGAACGCCTCCACCTCTCCGACAGCATCCAGCGCTTGCTCCCCATGGCCGCAGCCGCCCTGCTCACCGCCTTGGCCGCCACCTCAACCATCATGGCCGGCAGCGACCTGGCAGGCATAGCCCGCCCGACCGGCGTGGCCGTAGGAGCCCTCCTGGCCTGGCGCCGGGCACCCTTCGTCGCCGTGGTGATAGCCGCCGCGGCAACCGCCGCCCTCCTACGCCTCGCCGGCATCCCTTAACTCCGGCCCAGACGCCGCCCGCCCGAGTCACCGGGGAGGCCTTCAGCGCACCGGCCCCCGCGACCTTCGACCGGCCCGCCCGTCAGAGCCACCGGGAAGGCCCTCTCGCCGTAGGCATTCGCCCGTCGCAGCGCCCCGGCCGACACCGTCTGGTCACGTTCGCTGACCGCGATCGCGGCGATCGGTTGGCGCGCAAACGAACGTTCGCTCGCAGACTCCCGTTCCTTAGTTACGACACGCGGCAACGAACGTTCGCTCGCGGAGCTCGGCCGTGCGGGTTCGAGCGCGTGTCAAGCGAACGTTCGCTCGCGGAGCTCGGCCGTGCGGGTTCGAGCGCGTGTCAAACGAACGTTCGCTCGCAGAACTCCCGTTACTTGGATGCGAACACGCCGCAAACGAACGTTCGCTCGCGGAGTTCGACCGTGCGGGTCGAGCTCGTGTTTAAAGCGAACGTTCGTTCGTGGAGGCCAATTGCGGTGGTGCGTGCAGCAAACGAACGCTCGTTCTCTTGGGTGGGCTTGAGGCGCGCTGCCTGCACGTCAGTCTTGGAAATCGGGCGGGCCCCGCCGCGAGCACCCCGAATCTGGCCGGCCTCGGCTCAGGGCCGACGCCACCGCTTGGGGCACGAGGGAATGCGAACCGAATCTTCGCGGCTGCGAGAACGAACGTTCTGTCTTGGCTTCGGGGTTCGTGGGCCGCAGTTGCTCGAACAGGTATCTCGCCTGCTGGCCTTGTGGGACAGGGTCTGCGAGCGAACGTTCGTTCGCTGACGCTCGCACTCGCAGGGCGGGAGTCGCTCCTGCTGGGCCCCAGACCGCGACGTGATCGCGCAGCTAAGCCATGCAGACAGCCAGCCCCACAACCCGCGCAACCGGCCTGGAATTGCCGATGGACCAACAACGAAGCGTGCCTGCGTGACCAACCTGCCCTGGCCGGACCACAGCGCGGCAGCGAACAACGACCCCGACGGCCGCAAGGGGGACCGCCCACCCCAGCCACCCACACAGCGGCGAAGTACCACCGCCTGGCCGTAACGGAACACCATGCAAGGTGGAGGGCCGGGGGTGGGCACTCACGGCATAAAGCGAAGCCAGCCGAGAGTGCCCACCCCCGGCCCTCCACCGTCAACCGCAAGCAAGCCCAACCCACCCAGCCGGCGCCGTCAGACTCCGGGCGCCACAAGGAGCGAAGAGCGGGAAGGGCTAGACCTTCTGCCCCAGATCGACCTTCGGCTTAGGGATGCGCATGCGGCGGAACGTGAGACCGCGCATCACCCCGTAAAGCTGGAGGGACCCCATGCGCTGCTCGGACTTGGGGAACCGCTCCCGCACCAGGCGCTTGACCTTGCGGGAGATCAGGATGCTGTCGACGATGACGCCCAGGGCCAGCAGGAGCCAGAGGATGTTGCTCGCCAGCTGGACCGCGGCGATCTGGACCGTGGAGCCGACCAGGACGATCAGCGCGCCGCCGAAGAACCATGTGCCGACCGTGCGGCGGCTGTCGACGATGTCGCGGACCAGGCTGCGCTCCGGGCCGCGGTCGCGGGCCAGCAGGTAGCGCTCGTCGCCCGCCTTCATGCCCGCCGTCGCCTCGGCGCGCTCCTCGCGCTGGCGGGAGCGCATCTGCTTGAGCTGTTCGCGGCGGTTCGTCGGGGTGGGCTCGGCGACCCGGCGGCCCGTGCTGCCGCGCTTGGGCGTGACCACACCCAGTTCCTTCTTGCTGGGGGTGTAGTTCTTGGGGCGCGGCGCCTCGGACGTCACCTCCTCCACGACCTCGGTGGTGGTGGGGGCGTCGTCTTGCTTGCGGCGGAAAAGCGAGGGCACGCTCAGAGAGTAGCCAAGCGGCGCGGTGTAGTTCACACCGCGCCGCTGATAGTGATGAAACCGGGTCCCGAAAGAGAGGGTCAGAGGCGTTCGACGTGAGCGCCGAGGGCGGCCAGCTTGCCTTCGAAGTCCTCGTAGCCGCGGTTGATCAGGTCGACGCCGTAGACGCGGGAGGTGCCTTCCGCCGCGAGCGCCGCGATCAGGTGGGCGAAGCCGGCGCGCAGGTCGGGGATGACCAGGTCGGCCGCGTGCAGCTTGGACGGGCCGGCGATGACCGCCGAGTGCATGAAGTTGCGGCGGCCGAAGCGGCAGGGGGTGCCGCCGAGGCAGTCGCGGTAGACCTGGATGGTGGCGCCCATCTGGTTGAGCGCCTCGGTGTAGCCGAGCCGCTGCTCGTACACGGTCTCGTGCATGATCGACAGGCCGCGGGCCTGGGTGAGGGCGACGACGAGCGGCTGCTGCCAGTCGGTCATGAAGCCGGGGTGTACGTCGGTCTCGAGCGCGACGGCCTGGAGCTCGTGGCCGGGGTGCCAGAACTTGATGCCGCCCTCGACCGGGGTGACGCCGGGGCGGGCCACCCGGTCGTCGGTGATCTCGCATTCGCCGCCGATGGAGCGGAAGACGTTGAGGAACGTCATCATGTCGGCCTGGCGGGCGCCGAGGACCTCGATCTCGCCCTTGGTGGCGAGCGCCGCCGCGGCCCAGCTCGCCGCCTCGATGCGGTCGGGGATGGGCTTGTGCTTGTAGCCGTGCAGCCTGGGCACGCCGTGGATCTCGATGACCCGGTCGGTGTGCACCGTGATGATCGCGCCCATCTTCTGGAGCACGCAGATGAGGTCGATGATCTCGGGCTCGATCGCCGCGTTGCGCAGCTCGGTGACGCCCTCGGCCCGTACGGCCGTCAGCAGCACCTGTTCGGTGGCGCCGACGCTCGGGTAGGGCAGCTCCAGCTTGGCGCCGCGCAGGCCGTTCGGGGCGCTGAGGTGCATGCCCTCGGGTGCCTTGTCGACGACCGCGCCGAACTCGCGCAGCGCCTGGATGTGGAAGTCGATCGGGCGCGGGCCGATGTGGCAGCCGCCGAGGTCCGGGATGAACGCGTGGCCGAGGCGGTGCAGCAGCGGGCCGCAGAGCAGGATCGGGATGCGGCTGGAGCCGGCATGGACGTTGATCTCGTCGGTGCTCGCGCTCTCGACGTTGGTGGGGTCCATCACGATCTCGCCGTCGTCGGCGCCGTCGCTGACCTTGACGCCGTGCAGTTCGAGCAGCCCGCGGACCACCTCGACGTCACGGATGGCCGGGACGTCGTAGAGGTGGCTCGGTGACTCGCCGAGCAGGGCGGCGACCATCGCCTTGGAGACGAGGTTCTTGGCGCCACGGACCCGGATCTGGCCTTGCAGCGGCGTGCCGCCGTGCACGACCAGGACATCGTCGGTCAACGTAACCTCCAGCCGGCGGGCGGTTCGGGCGCCCGGAATGATCGAGGGGGCAAAGCCGGGTGGGGATACCCGTTTTTGCAACCGGGGAAGCATAGCGCTGAGTGACAAATATGGAAGCCACCACAACGCCCAGCCGAAGGTAAATAGGACAGACTTAAGAATCCCGGACGCGCTGCGGATCTTGGCGACTACGGAACGTGATTACGGGAGGGCGAGCATCTGGTCAAGCGCGACGCGCGCGTTGTGCGCCGTCTCCTCGTCCACGGTGATCACGTTCGGCACCCGGCCGGCGACGAGCTCCTCGAGCGCCCACACCAGGTGGGGCAGGTCGATGCGGTTCATCGTCGAGCAGTAGCAGACGGTCCGGTCGAGGAACATGATCTGCTTGTCGGGGTGGGCGAGAGCCAGACGGCGTACGAGGTTGAGCTCCGTCCCGACCGCCCAGGCCGAGCCGGCGGGCGCCGCCTCGAGCGCCTTGATGATGTATTCGGTGGAGCCCACGTAGTCGGCGGCGCGCACCACGTCGTGCCGGCACTCGGGGTGGACCAGCACGTTGACGCCGGGCACCCGCTCGCGCACCTCGCGCACGCTGTCGATGGTGAAGCGGCCGTGCACCGAGCAGTGGCCCCGCCACAGGATCATGCGGGCGTCGCGGAGCTGCTCGTCGGTGAGGCCGCCGCCCGGCTTGTGCGGGTCGTAGAGCACGCAGTCGTCGAGGTCGAAGCCCATCTCGAGGACGGCGGTGTTGCGGCCCAGGTGCTGGTCGGGGAGGAAGAAGACCTTGCTGCCCTGCTCGAACGACCAGGTCAGGGCTCGCTTGGCGTTCGACGACGTGCAGACCACGCCCTTGTTGCGGCCGACGAAGCCCTTGATGTCGGCGGAGGAGTTCATGTAGGTGACCGGGACGATGTCGCCGGCGATGCCGAGGTCCTCGAAGCGCTCCCACGCGGTCTGCACCTGGCCGAGCACCGCCATGTCGGCCATCGAGCAGCCGGCCGCCAGGTCGGGCAGGATCACGCGCTGGGACGCGGTGGTGAGGATGTCCGCGCTCTCGGCCATGAAGTGCACGCCGCAGAAGACGATGAACTCCGCGTCGGGGCGGGCCGCGGCCTGCTGGGCGAGCTTGAACGAGTCGCCGGTGACATCGGCGAACTGGATGACCTCGTCGCGCTGGTAGTGGTGGCCGAGCACGAAGACGCGGTCGCCGAGGGCGGCCTTGGCGGCGGTGGCGCGGGCGACCAGGTCGGGGTCGCTGGGCGCGGGCAGGTCGCCCGGGCAGTCGACGCCCCGCTCGGAGGCAGGGTCGCTGCCACGGCCGAGCAGCAGGAGCGCGGTTGCGGTGTTCGAGGGTTCGGTCCAGGTCGACGTCACGCCCGCCATCGTCGCACAGCGCGAGACACGTATCTCTATTCCGCGAAGTGGGGTGCCACACTCATGGCGTGCGCGTATTGATCTGTCCCGACAAGTTCGCCGGCACCCTGTCCGCGCCCGAGGTCGCCGAGGCGGTGGCGGAGGGCTGGTCGGGCGACGACGAGCTGGTGCGCCGGCCGATCGCCGACGGCGGTCCGGGCTTCATCGATGTCCTGGCCGGTGCGCTCGGCGGCCGGCGGATCGCGGTGGACACCGTCGACCCGCTGGGCCGTCCGGTGCCGGGCGAGGTGCTTCTGGTCGGCACCACGGCGTACGTGGAGAGCGCCCACGCCTGCGGCCTGCACCTGCTCGCCGCCGAGGAGCGCGACCCCAACAAGGCCAGCTCGTACGGGCTGGGGCTGTTGCTGCTGGCGGCGGTCGAGGCCGGTGCGGCGGAAGTGGTGATCGGGCTCGGCGGCTCGGCGACCAACGACGCCGGCGCGGGGATGCTGGCCGCGCTCGGCGCCCCGCCGGTGGACGTGGCGGGCTACGCGCTGCCGTACGGCGGCGCCTATCTGAACGCGGCCGCCTCGCTCGGCGGCGTGCCGATGCTGCGCCAGGTGAGCCTGGTGGCCGCCACCGACGTCGACAACCCGCTGACCGGGCTGCACGGCGCCAGCAAGGTCTTCGGGCCGCAGAAGGGCGCGAGCGAGGAGGACGTCTACCGGCTCGACGCCGCGCTGGAGCAGTTCTCCGGCGTGCTGGAGCGGGCCTTCGGGGTGACGGACCTGGAGGTCGCGCCGGGCGGGGGAGCGGCCGGTGGCCTCGGGGCCGCGCTGATCGCGATGGGCGGCCGGGTGGTGTCGGGCATCGGGCTGGTCTCCACCGCGATCGGCCTCGAGAAGGAGCTGGACGCGGCCGACCTGGTGATCACGGGAGAGGGATCTTTCGACCATCAGTCGCTGCGCGGCAAGGTCGTGGCCGGCATCGCCGGGGGCGCGCGGGACCGTGGCCTGCCGTGTGTGGTGCTCTGCGGCCGCAACCAGACGGGCTTCCGCGAGGCCGCCGCCGCGGGCGTGACCGAGACGTTCTCGCTGACCGAGCACTTCGGCAGCGAGGAGCAGGCGATGCGGGAGCCCGCCCGTGGCCTGCGTGAACTCGCGGCACGCCTTTCGTCCCAATGGAGCCGGTGAAGTAAGACACCCGGATTGGGAATCATTCGGAATGGGGTTAGCGTTGGCAAGTACTGCACCTGACCGCACCCTGCAGGGAGATACGCAGTGAGCACTGAAGCGCACACCCCGTCGAGCGAGGCGACCGCCGCCCCGACCGGCGTCATCCTGACCGACGTCGCCGCGGTGAAGGTCAAGGCCCTGATCGAGCAGGAGGGCCGCGACGACCTGCGCCTGCGCATCGCCGTGCAGCCCGGCGGCTGCTCCGGTCTCCGTTACCAGCTGTTCTTCGACGAGCGCTCGCTCGACGGCGACATCGTGAGCGACTTCGGCGGTGTCGAGGTCGTCGTCGACCGCATGTCCTCGCCCTACCTCGCGGGCGCCACGATCGACTTCGCGGACCGCATCGACGCGCAGGGCTTCACGATCGACAACCCGAACGCGCAGAACTCCTGCGCCTGTGGTGACTCTTTCCACTGATCACGCGTTAGGCAGCAGAGGCCGTCCCGTTAACGGGGCGGCCTCTTGCGCGTAAGGAGCCGGTAGGCTCCGTACGTAAGCCCCCCGTCCCCGATACCACCGAGGGCCCACCATGAAGATCGCCGTGACCGGCTCGATCGCCACCGACCACCTGATGCACTTCCCGGGCCGGTTCGCCGACCAGCTCATCGCGGACCAGCTCCACAAGGTGTCCCTCTCCTTCCTCGTGGACGACCTGGTGGTCCGGCGCGGCGGCGTCGCTCCCAACATCGCGTACGGGATGGGCAAGCTCGGCCTGCACCCGATCCTGGTGGGCGCCGTCGGCGCCGACTTCGCCGACTACCGCTCGTGGCTCGAGCGGCACGGCGTCGACTGCGACTCGGTGCACGTCAGCGACGTGGCACACACCGCGCGCTTCGTCTGCACCACCGACGAGGACCTCAACCAGATCGCCTCCTTCTACGCCGGCGCGATGGCCGAGGCCCGCAACATCGAGCTGGCGCCCGTCGACGCCCGGGCCGGCGGCCTCGACCTGGTGATCATCGCCGCGAACGACCCGGCGGCCATGGTCCGCCACTCGCAGGAGTGCCGGGCCCGCGGCTTCAAGTTCGCGGCCGACCCGTCGCAGCAGCTCGCCCGCATGGACGGCAGCGACGTGCTCACCCTGATCAGCGGCGCCGACTACCTGCTGACCAACGAGTACGAGCGCTCGCTGCTCGAGACCAAGTCCGGGCTCACCGCCGACCAGGTCCTCGAGCAGGTCCGGATCCGGGTCACCACGCTCGGCAAGGACGGCGTCGAGATCACCGGCCGCGGCATCGACCGCATCCACGTGCCGGTGGCCCGCGACGTCATCCCGGCCGACCCGACCGGCGTCGGCGACGGTTTCCGGGGCGGCTTCTTCGCCGCCATCTCGTGGGGCCTGAGCCTGGAGCGGGCCGCCCAGGTGGGCTCGCTGCTCGCCGCGCTGGTGCTCGAGTCCGACGGCGCCCAGGAGTACGACGTGCGTGCCGAGGACTTCGCCAAGCGCCTCGCCGACTCGTACGGCGACGAGGCCGCGGCCGAGATCAAGCCGTTCCTGCCCACTCTCTGAGGAAAGACCGATGGTGCTGGCCGTCTTCGCCGGGCTGCCCGGTGTCGGGAAGAGCACGCTCGCCGCGCGGGTGGCCACCGAGCTGCCGGCGTGCGTGCTCGCGGTCGACACCGTCGACTTCACCCTGCAGCGGTACGAGGTGAGCGAGCCCCGGCCGGGCTACGCGGCGTACGGCGTGGTGGCGGCCCTCGCCGAGGTGCAGCTCGCCAACGGCCAGCACGTGATCATCGACGCGGTGAACCCGGTGAAGGCGGCCCGGCAGCTCTGGGTCGACCTCGCCGAGCGGCTGGGCGTGCCGCTGCGCGTGGTCGAGGTGGTCTGCGGCGACGACGCCGAGCACCGGCGGCGGGTCGAGAAGCGCTACGAGTCCCGCGACCACGATGGCATCCCCGATTGGGTCCGGGTCCTGGAGCGCCAGAAGGAGTACGAGCCGTACCTGGGCCCGCGCCTGGTCGTCGACACCTTCTTCGCCAAGGACCCGGTCGGCCCGGTGCTGGAATACCTCAGCTGAGCCGGCGCACCTCGTAGGCGTCCGGCGCCGGCGAGCCCAGGTATTCCTGCTGCTTCATCCGGCACCAGGCCGGGATGTCGTTGGCCGCGGCCGGGTCGTCGGCGAGGACCCGGACCACGTCGCCGACCTCGACGTTCCGGATGTTCTTCGCCAGCTGGATCACCGGGAGCGGGCACTTCTGGCCCAGGCAGTCGAGCTCGATCACATCCCCGCCTCCTGTCTGATCTTCTCCACGATGCCGGGCAGGACGGCGAGGAAGCGCTCGACCTCGTCCTCGGTGGTGCCGCGGTGCAGCGAGACCCGCACGTTGCCGTGGCTGAGCACGCCCATCGCCTCGAGCACGTGGCTCGGCTTCAGCGTCGACGCGGTGCACGACGAGCCGGACGAGACCGCGAAGCCCGCGCGGTCCAGCGCGTGCAGCAGCGCCTCGCCGTCCACGTACAGGCAGGAGAAGGTCACCAGGTGGGGCAGGCGCCGCACCGGATCGCCGACCACCTCGACGTCGGGCACGGTCGCCGCGACGCGCTCGCGGATGCGGTCGACGAGCGCGGACAGGCGTACGGCCTCGGTCTGTGCCTCGGCCAGCACGGCCCGCAGGCTCGCCGCGGCGGCGACCACCGCGGGCAGGTCGAGGGCGCCCGACACGCCCGGGCGATAAAGATCATCCTGGGGATAAGGCGAGATCCAGCGCACACCCTTGCGTACGATGAGGACGCCGACCCCGGGCGGGCCGCCCCACTTGTGCGCGCTCGCGCTGAGCAGCGACCATCCCGGCGCCACCGGCGCGCGCCCGATCGACTGGGCCGCGTCCACATACAACGGCACGCCGGCCTCGGCGCAGTAGTCGGCGGCCGCGGCGACCGGCTGCTCGGTGCCCACCTCGTGACTCGCGCTGATCAGCGCCGCCACCGCCGTGCCCGGTGTGGACACCGCGCGGTCCCAGGCGTCCAGATCGAGCCGCCCGAGACGGTCGACCGGCACCTCGACGGCCTTGCCGCGGCGGGCGACGTGCAGCACGGCCGAGTGCTCGATCGCGGAGTGCACCAGCGTGTCGCCGTGGCGAGCCCGTCCGGCGAGGGCGCCGAGCACGGCGGCCTGTGCGGCCGCCGTACCCGAGGGCCAGAGGGACACCTCGTCCTGGCGTACCGCCAGCGCCTCGGCGAAGGCGGCCGTGGCCGCGTCGGAGAGCTGTTGTGCCCGCCGGCCCGCGGAGTAGAGCCGGGACGGGTCCGCCCAGCCGTCGTCGAGCGCGGCGAGCAGGGCCTCGCGGGCCACCGGATGCAGGGGAGCGGCGGTTGCCGCGTCCAGGTATGCCGCGGGAACGGCCATGGATTCCACTGGAGAACGGTATCGTCCGGTTGTTGAGGGGTAACCGTGCACCGTCGAAGATCCGACCCCCCGACCCGGACGGTAGGGCCAGGTCGAGTAATGTGCGACCGTCGGTGACGCCTTGCCGCTCGGTGTCCGGTTTCGGGCGGGGCGGCGCTGCTAAGGGAGGCAAAAGCAGGTGGGCGCAAAGAGTTCGGCCGTGCGGCCGCGAGCGGCAGTCCGGATCGCCGGGCTCGGTCTCGCCGGTCCGGCGCTGCTGGTGCTGCTCTCGGGTTGTTCGGTGAACGGCATCGGCGATGCGTTCAGCCACTTCGGATGGCCCAGCAACGGCATCAGCCTGCAGGCACACCGGATGTACGACCTGTGGATCGCCTCGGTGATCGCGGCGCTGGTGGTCGGCATCTTCGTGTGGGGCCTGATCTTCTGGTGCATCATCCGGTACCGCAAGCGCGGTGACGAGCTGCCCGTGCAGACCCGGTTCAACATGCCGATGGAGGTGCTCTACACGGTCACCCCGGTGCTGATCGTGGCGGTGCTCTTCTACTACACGGCCATCGTGCAGACCGACGTGGACAAGCTGACGAAGAACCCCGACCAGGTGGTCGAGGTCGTCGCGTTCAAGTGGAACTGGCAGTTCAACTACCGCGACGGGCTGGGCGAGGAGGCGAACACTGTCGCCTCGACCGTCGGCTCCTCCGACATCATCCCGATCCTGGTGCTGCCGACCGGCGAGAAGATCCGGTTCGAGGAGACCAGCAAGGACGTCATCCACTCGTTCTGGGTGCCCGAGCTGCTCTTCAAGCGTGACGTGTTCCCCGGCAACGTGCGCAACCAGTTCGAGGTGACCCTCGACCGCGAGGGCCGCTACGTCGGCCGCTGCGCCGAGCTCTGCGGCACGTACCACGCCTTCATGAACTTCGAGCTGGTCGTGGTCTCGCCCGAGAAGTTCGACCAGTACCTGACCGCCCGCAAGAACGGCGCCACCACCCAGGAGGGCATGGAGGCGATCGGCTTCACCGGCGACAAGGCATACGCGACGACCACGCAGCCGTTCAACACCCGCCGCCAGCAGCACAGCTGGAACCAGACCAACTCCGTCGCCGCGGGCGCCGGCGCCGTCGCCACCACGGGGAAGTGAGCAAGCCGTGAAGACCGAATACAAGATCTTCGTCGGCGTCGCGGCCTTCCTCTTCGGCGCGGCGATCGTCTACGGGTTCTACACCCGCGGCACCGGCACCCACGTGGAGTGGGTCGGCACGGTCGCGCTGATCCTCTCCGGACTGCTCTGCTCGATGTGCGGCGGCTTCTTCTGGTTCGTCTCGCGGCGCATCGACCTGCGCCCCGAGGACCGCGAGGACGGCGAGATCGCCGAGGGCGCCGGCGAGATCGGCTTCTTCAGCCCGGGCAGCTACTGGCCGTTCGGCATCGCGCTGTCGGCCACCGTGGCCGGCATCGGCCTGGCGTTCTGGATGTGGTGGCTGGTCGCGGCCGGCCTGATCATGGTGATCATCGCGTCGTCCGCCATGATCTTCGAGTACTACACCGGCACACGCCACCCCGCCGAGCATTGAGCTTCTGCGAGAAAGGCCCGCGGTCCTCGGGACCGCGGGCCTTTTCGTGTCTCTAGGCCGCCTGTCGCTGCCGAGGGGCTATCTTGCGGGGCCTGGCGGCGCCGTACCAGTGGACGACGATCGGGGCGACGACCTCGGCCGCGCCGCAGCGGGTGCAGACCATCTCGGGGCAGTCGTCGTGGCCGTCCGAGCAGGGCGGCACCTCGAACATCATGTCGCCGTCGCAGATGACGCAGCGCATCTCGCGTTCCGACACGGGTGGCTCCTCTCTTCGCCGTCTCTTCGCCGGAAGGTGGATTGACCCGAATTCCTTTTCGACGCTGCCACGGAAATGGGGCAACACGCCGCATTAGCGGCGGCGTGTTGCCTGTGAAGTGGCTATTCCGCGGCCTTCGCGGCCTGCGCCGCGGCCACCCAGCGCTCCAGGAGCGCCGTGGCGGCGCCGGAGTCGATCGTTTCCTGGGCCCGGGCTATTCCGGCCCGCAGCGTGTCTCTCAGGTCGCCGGGGAAGCCCGCCTGAGCGGCCAGGGCGGCCGCCACGTTGACCACGACCGCGTCGCGCACCGGGCCGGGCTCGCCGGCGAAGGTGCGGTGCGCTACGTCGGCGTTGAACGCCGAGTCGCCGCCGCGCAAGGCGGCCGGCTCGGAGCGGGGCAGGCCCAGCTCGACGGCGTCGATCACGATCTCCTCGACCTTGCCGCCGCTCGCCTTCCACACCCGGGTGGGCGCCGCGGTGGTGAACTCGTCGAGGCCGTCCTCGCCGCGCATCACCAGCACCGAGTCGCCGCGCCGGGCGAAGACCTCGGCCATCACCGGCGCCATGCGCGGGTCGAAGCAGCCCACCGCGCCCGCGGTCGGGCGGGCCGGGTTGGTCAGCGGGCCGAGCACGTTGAAGAACGTCGGCACGCCCAGCTCACGCCGCGGCACGGCGGCGTGGCGCATGCCGGGGTGGTAGCGGGCGGCGAAGCAGAAGCCGATGCCGGCCTCGGCAACCGTGCGGCCCACGCCGGCCGGGCCCAGGTCGAGCGGGATGCCGAAGCGCTCCAGCAGGTCGGCCGTGCCGGTGGTCGACGAGGCCGAGCGGTTGCCGTGCTTGACCACCGTCACACCGGCGGCGGCCGTGATGATCGCCGCCATCGTGGAGATGTTGACCGTGTTGGCGCGGTCGCCACCGGTGCCGACGACGTCGACGGCGGTGGTGCGCACCTGTTCGGGCAGGGTGACCAGGGTGGCGTTGTCGAGCATCGCCTCGACCAGGCCGGCCAGCTCGCCCGGCGTCTCACCCTTGGCGCGCAGGGCGATCGCGAAGCCGGCGATCTGGGCCGGGGTGGCGTTGCCCGCCATGATCTCGCCCATCGCCCACGCGGTGTCCGCGGTGGCGAGCTCCTCGCCGCGGAGCAGGGCCATGGTGAGGTTGGGCCAGGTGCGGGAGCCCATGACTCAGGCGAGCTTGCCGAGCGTGCCCAGCGGGATCGCGCCGTCGCGGCGGGCCCGCAGCATCGCGGCAACGGTCTGGCCGGTGGTCACCGGGTCGAGCGGGGCCACGAGGGTCTGGTCGACCTGCGAGTAGGCGGCGAGCCAGCGGTCGGCCGCGCGCGCGATGACGACGCAGACGGGCGGGGGATCGGGGTACTCGTCCTTGGTCTGGCGGGCGATGCCCAGGCCGCCGGCGGGGGACGCCTCGCCGTCGAGCACCATCAGGTCGATCTCGTACTTGTCCAGGAGGTTGCGGCAGTCTTCCCAGGTGGCGGCGTCGGCGAACTCGACCTTGAGGTCGGCGGCCGGGCGCTCGCCGATCGCGAGCCGGATCCGGTCGCGCACCGCGGGATCGTCGCTGTAGAGCAAAACCGTGTACTCGTCGCTCATCTTCGACTGCCTTCAAGTCGGATTATGGGTGGTGCCGCCCGATCGTAACGGACCCGGTTACGCGGTGCCGGACCCTGGTCGCCCGGCGGCCCCGCCATTTGTGATCTTGGCGGCAGCGGCGGCCTCCGCGGCCTCGGCGGCCGCCTCCTCGGCCTCCTGGCGGTCCAGCGCCCGGTCGATGCGGCGGGCCTCGCGTTCGGACTGACGGATCCACTGGAGCACCAGGATGCCGAGCATCGTGACGCTGACGATCTCGCCGCCGGCCCAGAGGATGCCGCCGGCCGTGACCTGGTCGGCCTTGGGATCGGCCCAGCTCAGCCCGAGGCTCGGGTAGTAGTCGCCGGCGAGCAGCGTGCTGGCCTGCATGATCGTCAGGCCGAGCACGGTGTGGAACGGCACCGACAGCACCATCAGCAGGGCGCGGCCCGGGTAGGGCCAGCGGTTGGGCAGCGGGTCGAGGCCCAGCAGCGGCCAGAAGAACAGGCAGCCGGTCACGATGAAGTGCACGTGGGTGAACTCGTGCAGCCACGGGTGCAGCAGCGTCTGCCGGTAGAGGCCGGTGAAGTAGAGCACGAACGGGTTGGCCACGAAGATGCCGAACGCGACCAGCGGGAACGTCAGCACCCGCGCGACCCGGCTGTGCAGCACGGCGAGCAGCGTCTTGCGCGGGCTCGCGGGCAGCACGCGCAGCGCGAGCGTCACCGGCGCGCCGAGGGCCAGGAAGATGGGGCCCACCATGGACAACGTCATGTGCTGCACCATGTGCACCGAGAGCAGCGATGTGTCGTACGCCTCGATGCCGGTCACCGTGACGGCCGCGATGGAGCCGAGTCCACCGGCGACGAAGGCGACCGTGCGGCCCACGGGCCAGTGGTCGCCGCGCAGGCGCAGCCGATAGACGCCGTAGCCGTACAGCGCCGCCGCCACCACGAGGAACAGCGCGATCAGGCTCCCGATGTGGATCTGCGTGAAGATCGCGGCCGGGGTGAACGGCGGAAGAACAGTATCCCCGCTGGACGCGGCGAGTGTGGGCGTTTCGGCTAGGTGCACCATTCGAGGCTAGGCCCATCCGGTCGGTGCCCGTTCTTCCGGGCTGGAATCTCATGACGGATTCCACCCCCCGCGACACCTTGGACTGATCGCGGGGCAATAATGAGCCTCGTGACAGCGGCCTCAGCCATCGACAAGAGCAGGATCCACTCGCTGACGCGACCGAACATGGTGAGCGTCGGCACGATCGTGTGGCTCTCCAGCGAACTCATGTTCTTCGCGGCGTTGTTCGCCATGTACTTCTCGATCCGTGCGGCGGCGCCCGAGTTGTGGGAAGAGCACACCCAGCACCTCGAGATCCCGTACGCGACGACGTTCACGGTGATCCTGGTTCTCTCCTCGGTCACCTGCCAGCTCGGCGTGTTCGCCGCGGAGAAGGGCGATGTGTTCGCGCTCCGGCGCTGGTTCACCATCACCTTCGTGATGGGCCTGATCTTCGTGCTCGGGCAGGCGAACGAGTACCGCAACCTCGTCCACGAGGGCATCAAGCTCAACGGCGACGGCTACGGCTCGATGTTCTACCTGACCACCGGGTTCCACGGCCTGCACGTGACCGGCGGTCTGATCGCCTTCATCGTCTACATGATCCGTACGACCATGGGCCGGTTCACCCCGGCGCAGGCCACCTCGGCGATCGTCGTGTCGTACTACTGGCACTTCGTGGACATCGTGTGGATCGCGCTGTTCGCCATGATCTATTGGCTTCAGTAGCCCGCATCCGTCCATGAGCTTCAGGTCAACATCCAGAGGGACACAGCCCATGACTTCAGACACCCCCGCCCGACGGCGCCTCAGGGTGTTCTCCCGGCGGCGCAAAGCGCCCAGCCGGGCGCGCCGGCGGCTCGGCGCGGCGGTGCGCATGCTCGCCGCCCTCGCGCTCGCCGGCGGCGTCTACACCGCCTTCGCCCCGGGAGCCTTCGCCGAGGACGACCGCCAGCTCTCCGCGACCGCGCAGGAAGGAAAGCAGCTGTTCGACAACAGCTGCATCACCTGCCACGGCAAGGACGCGCAGGGTGTCGATGACCGCGGCCCGAGCCTGATCGGCGTCGGCGCCGCCTCGGTCGAGTTCCAGGTGGGCACCGGCCGCATGCCGATGGTCCGCCAGGAGGCCCAGGCCGAGCAGAAGAAGCCGCAGTTCGACAAGACCCAGACCAAGCAGCTCGCGCAGTACATCCAGGAGCTGGGCGGAGGCCCCCAGATCCCCGAGGGTGAACTGACCGAGAGCCTGGAGTCCAACCCCGAGGCGCTGGCCCGCGGTGGCGAGCTCTTCCGGGTCAACTGCACCTCCTGCCACGGCTTCGGCGGCGGTGGTGGCGCGCTCTCGTCCGGCAAGTACGCCCCGAGCCTGCACGACGCCACGCCCGAGCAGATCTACGCGGCCATGCTGACCGGCCCGCAGAACATGCCGGTCTTCGGTGACAACCAGCTCACGCCGGAGCAGAAGCGCGAGATCATCACCTACATCACCATGCAGCTCCAGGAGGACAAGGACCCGGGCGGTCTGTTCAACCTGGGCCGCTACGGCCCGTCGACCGAGGGCATGGCCGTCTTCCTGGTCGGCATCACCCTCTTGGTCTTCACAGCGCTGTGGATTGCGGGGAAGTCATGACGTCGGTCCAGCACGATTCCGAGGCCGACCGCCAGGCCTCGACGGTCGACGTGTTCGACCCCAAGGTGAGCCGTTTCGACATCGTCAAAGAGGGCCTGCGCCGCGACGAGATCGAGATCATCACCTACGAGTCGCAGTTCCAGGGCACCAACTCGAAGGCCGAGAAGCGGGTCGTCCGCAACATCGCCTTCCTGTTCATCATCTCGGGCCTGGCCGCGCTCGCCTTCCTCGGCTTCTACATCTGGTGGCCGTGGCGGTTCGAGCTCGGCCACACGATGGGCGACTACTACACGCCCGCGCTGGGCCTGACCCTGGGCATCTCGCTGTTCGCCCTCGGCTTCGCGATCCTGGCCTGGGCCAAGAAGCTGCTGCCGCACGAGGTCTCGATCCAGAAGCGGCACGACGGCGCGTCGCCGACCGACGAGCAGCTGATCACCGGTCAGACCGCGATGTTCGTGGCCGACGAGCTGGCCGGCGGCGTGCAGCGCCGTCCGCTGCTCAAGGGCGCGATCGGCCTCGCCGCCGCGCCGCTGGGCATCGCGGCCGCGGCCCCGCTGATCGGTGGCCTGATCGAGAACCCGCACAAGGGTGACCCGCCGCCGCTGTTCTCGACCGGCTTCAACCCGGTGCACAACAACGGCAACCCGGTGCGGCTGGCCCGCGAGGACGGCACCCCGATCCGCCCCGAGGACATCAGCACCGGTGGCCAGGCGACGGTCTTCCCCGGCATCCCCGGCGGCGCCACCAACGAGTTCGCCGACTCGCCGACCCTGCTGATCCACCTGCGTCCCGACGACGCGGAGGAGACGCGGCGCAACGCGGAGGCCGACCGGCGCAACCGCGGCTCGATGTACGGCGACTACGTCGCGTACTCGAAGATCTGCACGCACGCCGGTTGCCCGGCGAGCCTCTACGAGCAGCAGACCAACCGCCTGCTCTGCCCGTGCCACCAGTCGCAGTTCCTCATCACCCGCAACGCGCAGCCGGTCTTCGGCCCGGCGAGCCGGCGTCTGCCGATGTTGCCGCTCGGCGTGGACGACGAGGGCTACTTCGTGGCAAAGTCCGACTTCAAGGACACCGTCGGACCTGACTTCTGGGAGCGGCCGTGAAGCGCCGGAAAGTAGATCTCGCGCAGGCCCCGGCCACCATCGCGCGGGGCACCGACGAGCGGTTCCAGGCGGCCACGCCGCTGCGGGCGCTGCTCAACAAGGTGTTCCCCGACCACTGGTCGTTCCTGCTGGGTGAGATCGCGCTCTTCTCGTTCATCATCCTGCTGCTGACCGGCGTCTTCCTGACCCTCTTCTTCGACCCATCGATGAAGGAGGTCGCCTACGAGGGCGCCTACCCGGCCCTGCGCGGCACCGAGATGTCCGCCGCGTACGAGTCGTCGCTGCACCTGTCGTTCGAGGTGCGCGGTGGTCTGTTCATGCGCCAAATGCACCACTGGGCGGCGCTGCTCTTCATGGCGTCGATCGTCGTGCACATGGCGCGCATCTTCTTCACCGGCGCCTACCGCAAGCCGCGTGAGGTCAACTGGGTGATCGGCATCATCCTGTTCCTCCTCGGCTTCTTCGCCGGCTTCACCGGCTACTCGCTGCCGGACGACGGCCTCTCCGGCACCGGTCTCCGCATCGCGTCGGCGATCATGCTGTCGATCCCGGTGGTCGGCACCTGGCTCTCCGCCGCGGTCTTCGGCGGCGAGTTCCCGGGCCACCTGATCATCGGCCGCTTCTACATCGCCCACGTGCTGCTGATCCCCGGCGGCCTGCTGGCGCTGATCAGCATCCACCTGGCCCTGGTGTTCAAGCAGAAGCACACCCAGTGGCCCGGCCCGATGCGGACCAACACCAACGTGGTCGGCGAGCGCATGTTCCCGCGCTACGCGCTCAAGCAGGGCGGCTTCTTCATGGCCTGCTTCGGCACGGTGGCGCTGCTCGCGGGTCTCTTCCAGATCAACCCGATCTGGCTGTTCGGCCCGTACCGCGCGTCCGAGGTCTCCTCGGCGTCGCAGCCCGACTGGTACGTCATGTTCATGGACGGCCTGGTCCGGCTCATGCCGAACTGGCAGATCTACATCGGCGACTACAGCATCCCGCCGCTGTTCTGGCCCGCGGTGGTCGGCCTCGGCACGCTGTTCACGCTGCCGATGCTCTGGCCGTGGCTGGAGGCCCGCAAGTCCGGTGACAAGCGGATCCACAACCTGCTCGAGCGTCCCCGCGACAACCCGGAGCGGGTCGGCATCGGCGCCATGGCGCTCACGTTCTTCCTGGTCGCCACGATCTCCGGCGCCAACGACGTGATCGCCGACAAGTTCCACATCAGCCTCAACGCGATGACCTGGGCCGGACGTCTCGGCCTGATCATCGGGCCGCCGCTGATGTACTGGCTGGCCGTGCGCGTCTGCCTCGGCCTCCAGCAGCACGACCGCGAGGTGCTGGCGCACGGCGTCGAGACGGGCATCATCCGCCGCCTGCCGAACGGGCAGTTCGTCGAGGTCCACCAGCCGCTCGGCCCGGTGGACGACCACGGTCACCCCGAGCCGCTGCCGTACGGCGGCTGGGTCGTCCCGAAGAAGATGAACCGGGTCGGCGCGCTCGCGCCCGCCATCAAGGGCTTCTTCTACCCGGTGGAGAAGCCGGCCGAGGCCCCGGTCTCGCCGGGCATGCCGCCGGTCTCCGGCGACGAGCGCGAGGAGATCACCTCCGGTCGCTGATCCGCACGCTGTCACGTCAAGGGGCCCGCTTCGGCGGGCCCCTTCTCGTCGTTAGCATTGGTGCGATCCGCACCCCTCACAGGCGAGGAGCCCCGCTGGTGAACACCGCGATCGTGCACATCGACTGCGCCACCGACTCGATCCCCGAGGTGGCCGAGGCGCTCGCCGCGCTCGACGGCGTGAGCGAGGTCTATTCGGTGGCCGGCGGCGCCGACCTCATCGCGATCGTCCGGGTGGCCCGCTTCGACGACATCGCCGAGGTCATCGCCGGCCGCGTCTCCAAGACCCCCGGCGTGGTCAACACGGAGACGTACGTGGCGTTCCGCGCCTATTCGAAGCACGACCTCGAGGACGCCTTCGCGATCGGCCTGCCCGACGCCGACTGACGCCTTCCCGGCGTCTTCGCCGCGTCTCGCGGCGTTGGCTGGCTTTCGCGGCGCCGGCGGCTATGCGGCGCCTTCGCGGCGTTGGTTGGCTTTCGCGCGCTGGCTGGCTTTCGCGGCGCCTTCGCGTCGGCTGGCTCTCGTGGCGCCGGCCGCTACGCGGCCGCGACCGTCACCGGGCCGGGTGCCCGGATGACGTCGGTCAGCCGTTCGCCGGAGGTCACCTCGGCGCCGGGCCACACCACGCAGCGGGTGATCTCGCCGTGGACGGTGGCGTGCGCGCCCACCACGGCGTCCGTGACGGTCCCGGTGATCGTCGCGGTGGGGTCGATGAGGGTGCGGGCGCGGGCGGCGTGCAGATTGGCCGTGAGATAGTCGCCGGGCGTGCCGGTGTCGATGTAGGAACCCTCGTAGTTGATCAGCTCGAGGGCGTCCTCGGCCTCGGCGGGCCGCCAGACGGTGCGCACCAGATCACTGTGCTCGGTGGAGAGGCCGCGGACGTAGCGCCACGGCAGCAGCGAGAAGCCGGCGAAGCGGCGGCCGCTGAAACCGCCGGTCGCGCCGGGCGGGTTGGTCTTGGTGAGCATGCGAACGGTGTCGCCGGACCAGCCGTCGAGCAGCGCGGCGATGTCCTTACCCGGCTCACGACCGGGATCGGCCAGATAGGCGTCGGCGTTGCCCACCAGTGCGCCGCGGCCGTCGATCCAGCCCTTGAGCCGCCCCACGCCGCCGGACGTGCCGACCGGGCCGTCGGGCTCGACGGACAGGTGCGCGCGGTCGCCGACGTGCGCCACGACCTGCTCGGCAAGGTAGGCGGCGTTGACGGCGGCCTTTCCCGGGCCGGAGAGGCCGAGCGCGGCCAGCCTCGCCAGCGCGCGGTCGAGCAGCGCGACGTTGCCGACCGGGCAGAGCGCCTTGGGCAGGATCTCGGTGAGCGGGCGCAGCCGCTGACCCTCGCCGGCCGCCAGGACGACGCCGCAGACTTCGGTCACTGATCCGCGGTCTTCGGGTCGCCGGCCTTGGGGTCGCCGGTTTTGGGGTCGCCGGTCTTGGGGTCGGCGGTCTTGGGATCGGCGGTCTTGGGGTCGCCGGTTTTGGGGTCGCCGGTTTTGGGGTCGCCGGTTTTGGGGTCGCCGGTTTTGGGGTCGCCGGCTTTCGGATCGCCAGGCTGTGGGTCGCTGGCCGTCGGGTCGGCGGGCTTGGGGTCGCCGGTCACCTCGGCCTCGCGGGCGGCCTTTCGGCGGGCCAGCTCCGCGGTCTGCGCGCCGCCGATGTCGTACTGAGCGAGCAGGTGGGCCGTGTTGACGGTCAGGCGGGGCAGGTCGTCGACCGGGAACCAGGCCGCCTCGAGGATCTCGCCGCCGTCGACGGCCAGCCGGGTGGTGGACGCTGGGACCGAGCCGAAGAAGACCGTGTCGACCACGCCGACCGGGTGGATGATCGCGTTGGGGTTGCCGGGGGTCAGGTCGGCCGGGGCGAGGCGTACGCCCGTCTCCTCGAACAGCTCGCGGGCCGCGCCCACCTCGGCGCGCTCGTGCTTCTTGAGCAGGCCGGCGGGGAGGCTCCAGCCCCGGTTGGGCGGTTGGCGCAGCAGCAGGATGCGGTCGGGGTCGCTCGACTCGGTGTCACGGATCACCGCCACGGCGCCCACGAGGTATCTCGGGGCGACCAGCCCGGCGATGCGGCGGCGGGCGGCGCTCGGCAACCGGTAGAAGGCCTGATACGCGTACGCCCGAACGACCCGAGGGAAACTCACAAGCGCAAGGCTACTGGGACTCTAATCGGGGTGGTCGACGAGGGCGATGAGCTGCTCGACGACCGCGTCCGGCTCGAGGTTGCGCTCGCAGACGGCGACCAGCATGGTCTCGAGGTCGGGGTAGCCCAGCTCCTCGGCGAGGCGGCGCAGCGGCACCTCGCTGGCCAGGCCCCGGTCGTGCTTGCGCAGGGTCAGGCCGATAGTGGCGCGGCCCAGCCGCACCTTGTCGGCGATGCTGATGCCCGGCTCGTTCTTTTCGTCGAAGTAACGATTGATCTGGAGCTGGGCCTGGCTCGACTTGACGAAGCCCAGCCACTCCTTGCGCGGGCCGCGCGGCGCGTTGGGCTCGACCTCGACGTGACCGTCGGTCTCGGAGAAGATCTCGACCACGTCGCCGTCGCGGAGCTGGGAGCTCAACGGCGCCAGCCGGCCGTTGATCGTAGCCGCGAGACACTGGTCACCCTTTTGCGGGCCCAGCTCGTACGCCAGATCGACGGGGGTGGAGCCGCTCGGCAGCTCGAAGGCGTGCCCGTGGGCGAACACGGTGATCTGGGCCTCGGCGAGGTCGCAGCGCAGCGAGGCGAGGAACTGGGCGGCGTCGGTGGTGTCCTGCTGCCAGTCGAGGACCCGCTTGAGCCAGGTGAGCTGGTCGGCGCCGGACGCCTCGGCGGTCTGCGCGTACTTCGGATAGCGGTAGGTGGTGGCCACGCCGTATTCCGAGTAGTCGTGCATCGTCTCGGTGCGGATCAGCACCTCGACCAGGCGGCCGTCGGGGCCGGTCACGGTGGTGTGCAGCGAGCGGTAGAGGTTGTTCTTGGGTGAGGCGATGAAGTCCTTGAACCGGCCGGCGACGGGCCGCCACTGCCCGTGGATGGCGCCGAGGGCCGCGTAGCAGTCGGTCTCGGGGCCGTCGACCACGACCGCGATGCGCGGCAGGTCGAAGGGCACCTTGTGGCCGCCGGCGACCGTGTCCTTCCAGATCGAGTAGTAGTGCCGGGGGCGCGGGGTGACCTCGGCCGACACCCGGGAGCGGCGCAGCGCCGTGCGCGCCTTGGCGCTCACCTCGGCCAGGTATTCGCTCCAGCCGGGACGATTTTTGACGTGCTCGTCGATGCGCGCGTAGGACTCGGGCTCGAGGTGGTAGAGCACCACGTCGTCGAGGTCGCGCTTGAGGGCCTGGATGCCGAGCCGGTCACAGAGCGGCACCAGCACGTCGAGGGTGGCCGTGGCGATGCGGGCCCGGCTGGCGGGGGAGCGGGCGTCGAGCGTGCGCATGTTGTGCAGCCGGTCGGCCAGCTTGATCACCAGGACGCGGACGTCCTTGCCGGCCGCCACGATCATCTTGCGGATGGTCTCGGCCTCGGCGACCTTGCCGTAGAACGCCTTGTCGAACTTGGTCACGCCGTCGACGAGGTGGGCCACCTCGGGGCCGAAGTCGCCGTGCAGCGCCTCGAGTGTGTAGCTCGTGTCCTCGACCGTGTCGTGCAGCAGGGCGGCGACCAGGGTCGTGGTGTCCATGCCGAGGTCGGCGCAGATCTGGGCGACGGCGAGCGGGTGCGTGATGTACGGGTCGCCGCTCTTGCGCATCTGGCCGCGGTGCATGTTTTCCGCGATGGCGTAGCTGCGCCGCAGCACCCCGGCGTCGGCGGACGGATGGATCGCCCGGTGGGTGCGCGTGAGGACGGTGACCGGGTCGTCGTCGTTGCCCTGAAAGCTCAGGAACGACCGCAGGCGGCGGCCGAGTGACACCTCGGCGGCAGGCTTCGGGAGGGCACGTCCAAGGGCGGCGCCGTGGCCGGCGTCGACGTCCACTGGACACCCCCTCACCGCAGTGGCCCGCGTGACCGCGGGACCAAATCGCCGCGAAGCCCCGCGAACCAGGCCGGAGATTTCGCTTGCCTTACAGCCTAAGCGAGCGAGCGTCATCCGAACGGTCAGTTACAGATGAGCGAACGGACGAGTCTTTGCCCGAAGCTGCCGCTTCTGCCCGGTTGAGCAGGTCGGTGAAGCGCGCGGCGCCACGAACCGGTGACACCCAGTCGCCGGAAGTTTCCACCAACCGGGTGTCGGCTCGTTCGAGCCAGGCGAGGATCCGCTCGGTCTCCTCGGCGGAGGCGGCGGGCACCGGGCCCGGTCCGGGTAGGACCGTCTCGGCGGTCATCCGGGCGGCGTCGAGGGTCGGGCGGGGATGTTCGTACGGCGGGGAGGTGGCCGCCGCGGCGAGCCGGCCGTGGCGCACGACGACGATCTCCCAGCCGCCGACGTCGTTGCGCCGGGCCGCGACCACCTCGGCGAGCCGGGTGACAGCGGACAGCCGCTGCATGCGCACGGTCGCCCGCAGCAGCGCGATCAGGCGGGAGCGCAGGACGGCGGCCTCCTCGTAGCGCCGGCGGTCGGAGAGCGCCTCCATGCGGTCGACCAGGGAACGGATCACCGGCTCGGGGTCGCCGTGGGTCGCCGTGCGAAAGGGCTGGGCGGCCCTCGCCGCGTACTCCTCAGGGGTGATTTTGTGCTCGCACGGCGCGGGGCATTTGCCCAGCTCGGCCAGGGCGCAGGCGGCGATGGGCGTGCGCAGCGAGAGCTTGTGGGTGCACTGGCGCATCGGCACGGCGTCGTAGACCCCGGCCGCGGCCAGCTCGGCCGTGCGCCGCGACGAGAACGGGCCGAGGTAGGCGGCGTTGTCGTCGGCGAGCGAGCGGACCACCGACAGGCGCGGATAGGGCTCGTCGGTCAGCTTGAGCCAGACGACCCGCTCGGGATACTTCGACCTGCGGTTGTACGGCGGGGAGTGCGCCGCGATGAGCCGCAGCTCGCGGACCTCGGCCTCGAGCGAGTGGGCGCACTCGACGGCCTCGACCCGGGTGGCCGCGGCGAGCATCTCGGAGATCCGCGCGCGTTTCTCGCTGGCGGTGAAGTAGCTCTTCACCCGTTTGGCGATGTCCTTGGACGTGCCGACGTAGAGCGGGCGGTCGTCGGCGGCCCGGAAGACGTAGACCCCCGGGACGCTCGGCAGGTCGTCGGCGAGGTGGCGCTTGCGCCGCTGGGTGGGGGTGACCGCCCGGGCGAAGTCGATCGCGTCGCCGAGCGTGTGCACCCGGAAGCTGCCCATGCGCTCGATCAGCCCGTGGAGCACGTCGACCGTGGCCCGGGCGTCGTCGAGGGCCCGGTGGGTGGGCTCGACGGCCGAGCGGAAGAACTGGGCCAGCGTGCCGAGCTTGCGGTTGGGCACCTCGTCGCGGGTGAGCGCCCGGCGGGCGATCGCGGCGGTGTCGAGCACCCGCGGGCTGGGCCACGCGTAGCCGTGCCGGGCGCAGGCCGCCTTGAGGAAGCCCACGTCGTAGGGCGCGTTGTGGGCCACCAGGACGGCGCCGCGGAGGAACTCGAGCAGGCTGGGCAGCACCGACTCGATCGGCGGGGCGGGGGCGAGCATCGCCTCGGTGATGCCGGTCAGCACGGTGATGAACGGCGGCAGCCGCTCACCCGGGTTGACCAGGGTCTGGAACGCGCCGAGCTCCACGCCGCCGCGCACCTTGACCGCGCCGATCTCGGTGATGCCGCCGCCGTCGGCCGCGCCGCCCGTGGTCTCGAGGTCGAGCACGACGAAGGTCGTGTCGGCGAGCGAGAGCGCCGCCGGCTCGACCGAGCCGTCGGCGCTGAGAAGCGTGTCCAGAGTGCCCTGGACGTATGCGGGTTGTGCCACGCGGGGCAGATTAGAGAGGGGGTATGACATGTTCCCGCTGGGGCGGGATAAAAGATCACTTGCTTCGACAAGCTTTTCCGCAGCCCGCGGTGTGAGAATAGGTAGATGTCCGCGCCATTGCCCTCCAGCGACCGCCCCGAATCGGAGGCGGCCGTCCAGGATGCGGACTACGCCCCGGAACCGGTTCTGCCCGAGCCGGTCCGCCAGCGGATCATGACGCTGTCCGCGGCGGCGCTGCCCTCGCTGCCGGCCGACGAGATGCCGGTCCAGATGCGCAAGGTGGCCCGTTTCGCCCCCAATCGCCGCGCCCGGCTCGGCGGCCGCGAGATCGCCGCGCAGCTCGCCGCCGACCCGCTCTTCCGCCAGCGCATCAGCACGCGCGTGGTGGCCGACACCGGTGACCTGGGCGCCGCCGTCGCGGGCGGCGTGGCGCCGGCCGCGGCCGACCCGGTCGAGGTCGCCGCGCTGGCCTACCTGACCCGCCCCGAGGGCTGGCGTGACCTGATCGACAAGGCCGGCCACGCGGTGATCGCCGAGGCCGACAGCGCCGCGGTCGCGAGCCAGGTGCGCGAGGCCGAGCAGCGGGCCGCCCGCGCCGAGCACGACCGGGCGGTCGCCAAGGTCGAGGCCGACAAGCTCCGCGACGAGCTGGCCCGGGTCCGTGAGGAGATGGGCCAGCTCCGCGAGGAGGCCCGGTCGACGGCCAAGGCGCTGCGCGAGGCCCAGGCCGCCACCAAGCGCGCCACCGACCTGCTCGCCACCGAGAAGGGCCGCATCGCCCGTACGGCGGCCGACCACGACGCCGAGGTGCGCCGCCTCAAGACCCGGCTGGCCGAGGCCGAGGCGGCGGCCGCCACGGGCAAACAGAGCGCCAAGGACGCCCGGGCGGTCGACGACGCGCGGCTCTGGCTGCTCCTCGAGACGATCGGGCAGGCGGCGTCCGGCCTGCGGCGCGAGCTGGCGCTCAACCCGGCCGACAAGCTGCCCGCCGACTTCGTGGCCGAGGCGGTGGCCGAGGTGCCCGGCTCGCCGGAGCGCTCCCGCGCCCGGGCGCAGGACACGGACGACCCCGGCCGGCTCGACCAGCTGCTCGCGCTGCCGCGGGCGCACCTGATCGTCGACGGCTACAACGTGACCAAGCGCGGCTTCGCCGAGATGTCGCTCGAGCAGCAGCGCAAGCGCCTGATCACCGGCCTGGGCGGCATCGCGGCACAGACCGGAGACGAGGTGACCGTCGTCTTCGACGGCGCCGAGCGGGTGCACGGCCTGCCGCCGTCGCCGCGCGGCGTGCGGGTGCTCTTCTCCCGCAAGGGCGACACCGCCGACGAGCTCATCCGCCAGCTGGTGCGTGCCGAGCCGTCCGGGCGGCCGATCGTGGTCATCTCCTCCGACCGCGAGGTGGCCGACGGGGTCCGCCGGCACGGCGCCTACCCGATGGGGGCCGACTCTCTGTTACGGCGTCTTTCGCGGTCCTGACCTACGCGTCCGCGTTTTTGTCATACCCCCCTCGTACCGTGATGGTCACTGATGGTGGCTGTCCGCTTCCCCCCGTTGCTCCGGGCCGCCATCGGGAGAGGAGGAGTGATGATCATCGACTGCGGTCGCTGCGATCGGGCCCCCGGCGAGTGCCACGGCTGCCTGGTCTCCGCGCTGGCCAACACGCCGGACGGCATCGAGGATCTGACGCCGGGCGAGATGCGGGCGATCGAGGTGTTGGAGCTGGCCGGCTTCGAGGTCGAGCTGCTCGAGACGCCGGAGCCGCCGGTGGTCGTGCCGATGTATCCGCGAGGCCGTGACGTGGCCTGACCGGCCCGCTCTCTACCATGGTCCTTTTCCGCCGACGGGAGGTCTCGCGATGCGGCTCTGGGCATTCGTCGCCCTTCTGCTGCTGCTCGCCGGGCTCGCCGTCGTCGCCGCGCTGACGATCCCGTGGCATCGGTCGCCCGCTCCCCGGGCCGACCAGCTTCTCGCGCTGCGCGACTTCCCCGGCGACCAGGTGGCGCGGGCCCGGGCCTTCCGCGCCGAGCTGCGCCCGGGCTCCTACGGGTCGATGGCGGCCGGTCTCGTCGTGGCGCTGGTGCTCGGGCTCACCCCGCTGGGCGCGTGGCTGGTGACCCAGGCCGGGCGCCCGTTCGGCGGTCACTGGCTGGCCCAGGCGGTGCTGGGCGGCTTCGCGGTGGTGCTGGTAGCCGAGGTGATCACGCTGCCGTTCGCGGCCTGGCGGCACACGATCGTCGTGAAATACGGCATCTCGACCCAGACCTGGGGAGCGTGGACGGTCGACCTGCTCAAGTCGTGGGCGGTCGGCGCGGTCATCGGCGGGCTGGCGCTCGCCGGCTTCTACACGGTCACCCACTTCGCGCCGCGCTGGTGGTGGGCGATCGGGGCGGTGGGCGCGGCCGGGCTGGTGGTGCTGCTGTCGTTCGTGCTGCCGGTGCTGGTCGAGCCGGTCTTCAACAAGTTCACCCCGATGCCCGAGGGCCCGCTGCGGTCGTCGCTGATGGCGCTGGCCGAGCGTGACGGCGTACCGGTGAAGGATGTCTTGGTCGCGGACGCGTCGCGCCGCACGCGGGCCGTCAACGCGTACGTGTCGGGGATCGGCCCTACCCGCCGGATCGTCGTCTACGACACGATGCTCCAGGAGGCCGAGCCGGCGGAGGTCGTCTCGGTGACGGCGCACGAGCTCGGCCACGCCAAGGACGGCGACGTCCTGACCGGCACGATCCTGGGCGCCCTGGGCGCGGCGGTGGCCGTGGTGGCGCTCTACCTGCTCGGCTCCTGGCAGTGGCTGCTGGGCCGCGCCGGGGTCGACACCATCGGCGAGCCCCGGGCGATCGCACTGCTGCTCGCCATGGTCACCCTGGCCGGGCTGATCGCGGGCCCGGCGCAGGCCTTCGTGAGCCGGCGGGTCGAGGCCCGCGCCGACACCCACGCGCTGGATCTGACGGGCGACCCCGAGACCTTCGAGGCGATGCAGCGCCGCCTCGGCACCGTCAACCTGTCCGACCCCGATCCGCCGGCCTGGGAGCACACCTTGTTCGCCTCACATCCGTCCACCGTGGAACGCATGGCCGCGGCCCGCGCGTACGCCCGGGGTGAGCGCTGATGTCCCGCACCCTGCTGATCACCAACGACTTCCCGCCGCGCCCCGGCGGCATCCAGCAGTTCGTGCACAACCTGGCGGTCCGCCGCCCGCCCGGCGAGCTGGTGGTCTATGCCTCGACGTGGCGCGGCGCCGAGAAGTTCGACGCCGAGCAGCCGTTCGAGGTGATCCGCGAGCAGACCGGCGTCCTGCTGCCGACGCCCGCGGTCGCCCGCCGGGCCGCCGCCCTGGCCCGAGCACACGGCTGCGACCGCGTCTGGTTCGGCGCCGCCGCCCCGCTGGGCCTGCTCGCCGACGGCCTGCGCCGCACCGCCGGCATCGAGCGGGCGGTGGCCCTCACGCACGGCCACGAGATCGGCTGGGCGGCCCTGCCCGGCGCCCGCCGGCTGCTGCGCCGCATAGCCAGGGGCAATGACGTGGTCACCTACCTGACCGACTACCAGCGCGTCCGCCTCGACCGCGCCCTGCACGGCCTGACCAGCCTCGAACGCCTCACCCCCGGCGTCGACGTGGACACGTTCCACCCCGGCGTCGACGGCAGCGAGATCCGCGCCCGCCACGGCCTGACCGGCCGCCCGGTGATCGTCTGCGTCTCCCGCCTGGTCCCCCGCAAAGGCCAGGACATGCTGATCCGAGCGCTCCCCACCATCCGCCGCCGGGTCCCCGACGCGGCCCTGCTCCTGGTGAGCGGCGGCCCGTACCGCAAAAAGCTGGAACGCCTGACCCGCGACCTCGACGTCGAACGGCACGTCGTCTTCACCGGCTCGGTGCCGTGGCCCGAGCTCCCGGCCCACTACGCCGCCGGCGACGTCTACGCGATGCCCTGCCGCACCCGAGCCGCCGGCCTCGACGTCGAGGGCTTGGGCATCGTCTACCTGGAAGCCTCGGCCACCGGCCTCCCCGTCGTAGGAGGCGACTCCGGCGGCGCCCCCGACGCGGTCCGAGAGGGCGAGACGGGCTACGTGGTGGGCGGCACCGACGTGCCGGCCTTGGCCGCCCGCCTGACCGACCTCCTGACCGACCGGGCCCTCGCCACCCGGATGGGCAAGGCGGGCCGCGCTTGGGTGGAGCAGGAGTGGCGCTGGGAGACGCAGGCGGCTCGGCTGACCCAGATGCTTGACGCGCCCTGAGCCGCCGGGCTCGCGCCGTTGCCGGTTTGCGTTCTTTGCGCCTCTCGGTTGCTTGAGCGCGCCGGTTGCGGTGGGGTCTTTGGTGGGTGACCGGTCGCTACCGCCTTTTGGCGCGCACCCACCGCGCACCCACCACGCACCCACCGCGCTGCCGCCTTTTGCCGCGCAATCCGCGGGGCGCCGGCGCGCTGGTTCGTCCTCCGGCTCCGCGAGAGAGAACGTTCGTTCTCTCGTTGGGCGAGTTCGCGGGCTGCGGTTTCGTGGCGGTGTCGGCCTGGACAGAACGTTCGTTCTGCCTGGCGGGTCGCGGACGCCTCCGGGCTCACGGTGTGGGGCATTGGCTGGACAGAACGTTCGTTCTGCCTGGCGGGTCGCGGACGCCTCCGGCCTCACGGTGTGGGGCATTGGCTGGACAGAACGTTCGTTCTCTCGTCGTGAAGCTGGCTGCGTCGCGAACGCGGTGAGGCCGAGTGGCGGTGTGCCGCGCGGTGACGTGGGTGATCTCGGGCTGCTCGACTTATGGGGCGTCGGATTCCCCCGCGTGCCGCGGTAACGGCGGCGGGGCGGGACGCGGCGGGGAATGACTGGGATCCTGGGGCGCGGCGCGTTAGCTGGGCGTCTTGGGACACGGCGCGATGAGCGGGTGATGGCGCCCGGCGTGGTGGGGCGTGGCGCGGTGACGGCCTGGGGCGCGGCGCGGCGGCGGGGTGCGGTGTGACGGCGTGGTGGGGCGGGGCGCGGAACACGCGTGAGTGCATGGGGCGTGAGTGAATAGGTTACTGGCCGTGATCGTATAGACGCGGATCGGTGGGGCGGCGTAGGAAGGCCGCAGGGCTTCCGGTGTGCCTCCGTGTGTGCCGTCCGTGCGTTGCGCGTGCCCTGGGCGCGGACGCGGAGCCTGTGCTGAGGGACGTCCGAGATGGAGTTTTGATGCGGGACGCCGACTCCGGCCAGCGAGAGCAGCAGGCAGACGCCGACCAGCCGCCGAGACCCGATGCGCCGGCCGGCACCGCAGATCGTGACGTGCAGGGGGAGTTCGAGGACGGGGAGCTTTCGCTGCCCTATTGGCTGACCAGCACCGAGGAGGCGGCGAACACTTCGTTCCTGCGCATGGTGCGGCGGCTGCCCCGGCTGCTGCGGGAAGCGTGGGTGCTTGCCTGGCGGGCCGATGCCCGTACGACGACCGCGCTGGTGATTTTGCAGGTCGCGGCGGGGGTGGCCAGTGCGGTCGGGATGATCAGTGTGGTCGGGGTTTTCGACGGGCTGCTTCAGGATGTGCCGACGCCGGAGCGGGTGCGGGCCGCCGTGCCGTCGCTGCTTCTGGTGGTGGGGGCGGCGGCCGCGCGAGGGGCGCTCAGCTCGGCGGCGGCCGCGGCCAACGGGCGGCTGTCGCCGAAGGTGTATCAGGCGGCCGAGATGCGGCTGCTGACGCTCACCACGCGGGTCGATCTGTCCACATTCGACGACGCGGACTGGCGGGACGCCATGGAGCGTGCCCGGGACCGGGGGATCTCGGCGGCCGAGCAGCTCGTCGACCGGGCGATCGAGCTGGCGACCAACGTGATCGGGCTGGTGGCGGCCGCCGGCGTGCTCGCCGTACTGCATCCTGTCCTGTTGCCTCTGCTGGTGCTCGCGGTGGTGCCGATCGGGTGGGCGGCGGTGCGGTCGGCGCGCCTGGGATATCGGCGGGTGTTGCGGCTCATCGCGGTCTGGCGGCGGCAGCGGATGCTCGCCGAGCTGCTCGCCGCGCGTGAGCCGGCGCCGGAGCTGCGGGCGTTCACGCTGCGGTCGTTCCTGCTGGACGAGGTGCGGCGGCTGCTGGCGATCTCGACGAGCGTGGAGATCCGGCTGGCGTCGCGGCAGGTGCGCACGACGCTGGTCGGCACGGTGCTCAGCGCGGTCGCGACGGCGTTCGCGTACGTGGTGCTGCTCTGGCTGCTGTGGACGGGGCGCATGGAGCTCGCGGCGGGCGGCGCGGCCGCGTACGCGATCAATATGGGTATCGGCAAGCTCAGCGAGATCGCCTTCGCCGCGAACCGGGTCTTCGACCAGGGTCTCTACTTCGCCGACTTCCAGGGGTTCTGCGAGCTCTCGCGGAAGCGCGCCGAGCCGTCGCCCGGCGGGGTGGCGCCGCCGTCGTTCCAGGAGATCGTCCTCCAGGGGGTCACGTTCAGCTATCCGGACGCCGAGCATCCGGCCGTACGGGAGGTGAGCCTCACCCTGCGCCGCGGGGAGGTGATCGCGCTCGTCGGCGAGAACGGCTCGGGCAAGTCGACGCTGGCCACGCTGCTCGCCGGGCTGCACCGGCCGCAGCAGGGGCGGATCCTGTGGGACGGCGTCGACGCGAGCCTGCTGGATCCCGACTCGGTGCGCGAGCGGGTGGCCGTGGTGATGCAGGAGCCCACCCGGTGGCCGCTCTCCGCGCGCGCCAACATCACGATCGGCCGGCACGACCGGGTCGCCCCGCAGGCGGAGATCTACGCGGCGGCCCGGGCCGGCAACGCGCACGACTTCGTGATGGAGCTGTCCCGGCAGTACGAGACGTTGCTGTCCCGGCACTTCATCGACGGCGCCGACCTCTCCGGCGGGCAGTGGCAGCGGCTCGCGGTCAGCCGGGCGTTCTTCCGCGACGCGCCCCTGCTGATCTGCGACGAGCCGACCGCGAACCTGGACGCCCGCGCCGAGCACGACGTCTATCAGCGGCTGCGCGAGCTCGCCGAGGGCCGCACCGTCGTGCTGATCACCCACCGGATGGCGAGCGTGCGGGAGGCCGACCGCATCTACGTCCTCGACCACGGCACGATCGTCGAGCAGGGCGACCACGAACAGCTCATGGCGGTGGACGGCGTCTACGCCCAGATGTTCACGTTGCAGGCCAGCGCGTACCAGATGGCCTGATCGCGAAGTGGCACGCTGGAACGGGACAACCGCGAGCCGGATCCGGGGAGGAACGGGGCATGATCGAGGAAGTGGCGGCGGACCCGAGCGCGGACGGCGCCCGGCTCGACCCGGAGCTGCTGCGCGAGCTCGGCGTGGGGGAGGCCAGGGCGACGCTGCTCCAGTTCTCGTCCGCCTTCTGCGCGCCGTGCCGGGCCGTGCGCCGGGTCAGTGCCGAGGTCGCCGCGATGGTCCCGGGCGTGCGGCACGTCGAGGTCGACGCCGAGAGCCATCTCGAGGCGGTACGGGCGCTCGGCATCCAGCGCACGCCGACCCTCCTCGTGCTGGACGCGGAGGGCCGGGTCGCCAAGCGCGCCACCGGCGTCCCGGCCAAACCGCAGCTGATCGCGGCGCTGGGCGCGGTGCTCTGACCGCGCCGGTCCACATCGGACGAGGGCGGCTCAGGCTCCGGTGGCCTCGGCCAGCTCCGGGGTGCCGGTCTTCTCGGCCGGGGCCGGCTCGTGGTGCAGGCGGGTCAGGCGCCGGGTGCCCGGCACGAGGAGCTGGCTCGCCGCCGAGAGGAAGAGCACGCCGGCGCAGGCGGTGAGGATCGGTGACGTGCCGTACTCGGCGGAGAGCGGCCCGGCGAGCACGTTGCCGATCGGCATGGCGATGAACGACGTCAGGTAGTCCCAGGAGGAGACCCGGCCGAGCATGCGCTGCGGCACCCGGTCCTGGATGGCGGTCTCCCACGCCACGTCGAAGAAGATCAGGCCCGCGTAGCCGACGATCGCTCCGGCGACCACCGCGACGAGCTCGGCCGGCCAGACGTACGCCAAGGCCCAGAGCGGCATGAGCATCAGGGTGACCCAGCCCGCGCGCAGCAGGCGCCGAGGCTTGAAGCGCAGCGCGACCGCGGCGCCGATGACGCCGCCCAGGCCCTCGGCGGCGGCGATGAAGCCGGCCGCGGAGGCCCCGCCCAGCCGTTCGATGGCGACCACCTGCACCAGGACCAGGATGATGCCGTTCGCGATGTGATAGACGGTCGCGCCGAAGAGGCCGAACATCAGCCAGTCGCGCTTGCGGATCTCGCGCCAGCCGTCGCCCAGCTCGCTGATCATGGAGGCGCGCGGGCCGCGCTCGGCGCGGACGCGCAGGAGCAGGGCCGCGATCATCGAGGCCAGGAAGCTCACGGCGTTCACGGTGAAGCCGGCGGAGGCGCCGAACGCGGCGACCGTGACGCCGCCGAGCGCGGGGCCGGCGACCTGGCTGCCGGTCTGGAGCATGCTGAGGGTGGCGTTCGCGGACTGGCGCTTCTCGGCGGGGACCAGCAGCGGGCGCAGCGCGCCGAAGGCCGGGTCGAAGAAGCTCGCGGCGCCGGTCGAGATCGCGGCGAGGGCGCAGAGCAGGGCCAGGTGGTAGCCGCCGCCGGCGAACATGACCGCCATCGCGGCGGCGGTGAGCAGGCGGACCAGGTCGGAGGCGACCATGACGCGCTGCGGCTGGAGCCGGTCGGCCCAGACACCGCCGAAGAGCGTGCACGCCAGGCGGGCCACGATCGACGCGGCCAAGACGAGGCCGAGGTCGCCGGGGCCGCCGCCGGCCTTGACCACCGCGAAGGCGAGCGCCACGGTCTGGAATCCGTTGCCGACCCACGAGAGGGTCTGCCCCGTCGCCAGGAGTTGGAAGTCGGTGATCCGTCGCATGAGCCAGGACAGTAGTTCACCGTCTAACTATTCACAATCTAAAAGTTAGATGCGCGATAGGATGGCGGCATGGCGGAGCAGCAGGACAGCGTCGATCAGCACGTGGCGAGATGGGCGGCCTTCTGGAAGGACGAGCCGGCGTTCGCACCCGAGGTCGAGGGGGCCCTGGTGCGGATGAACTACATCCAGCGCGAGGCGCGGCGGGCCGATTCGGTGGCGTTCGCGGAGTCGAAGGAGCTGACGTTCGAGGACTACAAGACGCTGCACGTGCTGATGATCCAGCCGTGGCCGGTGGAGGCGACGCCGGCCCAGCTGGCCGAGGCGGCGAACGTGACCCGGGCGGCGATGACCAGCCGGCTCGACCGGCTCGTCACGGCGGAGCTGGTCACGCGGGAGCACGACGAGACCGACCGGCGGCGCGTGCTGATCCGGCCGACCGCGGCGGGGCGGGCCATGTGGAGCAAGTACATCTTCGAGGGCATGGCGCGCGATCAGAAGCTGCTGCGGGCGCTGTCGCACGACGAGCTGATCCAGCTCAACGCGCTGCTGCGCAAGGTGCTGCTCGACCTGGAGAGCTGACCGGTTTGCGCGATTGGTCGGATGTGGCTTTTGAGCTGTCGCGAGTGTCGGCCCACCTCGGCGGGGTGACCGACCGGTGCGGGCGCCCGGTGGGGGATCCGGGCGCTCGGGACGAACTAGAACTTTGGGGCGTCGGGGGCCTCGAGCAGGCCGAGACGCAGGGCCGTCATCAGGGCCTGCGCACGGTTGGCCGCGCCGAGCTTCTCGTACAGCTTGGAGATGTGCGTCTTGGCGGTCGACTCCGAGACGAAGAGCTGCTTGGCGATGCCGGCGACGCTCATGCCGTCGGCCAGCAGCCGCAGGACCTGGCCCTCGCGCGGGGAGAGCTGCGGGCCCGACGGGGCGAGGCGGCGCTTCATGGCCTCGGCGAGGTCGGCGGCGGTGAACGCGCTCGGCGCCGACGCGGCGTGGCGGGCCGCGGCCACGACCTCGTCCGCGGGAGCGGTCTTGGGGACGAACGCGCTGGCGCCGGCCTCGAGGGCGCCGAAGAGCTGGTCGTCGCCCGCATACATGGTGAGCACGACGATGCCCATGTTGGCGTTGTTCTTGCGGAGGGCCTTGGTGGCTTCGAGGCCGCTGCCGTCGGGCAGGCGGAGATCCATGATCACGACGTCTGGCTGGAGGGCACCCGCCTGGCGGACCGCCTCGGCGGCCGTGGCGGCCTCGCCCACGACCTCGAACTGACGGTCGCGCTCGAATGCGTGTCGCAGCCCCTTACGAATCAAGTCATGATCGTCGACAAGGAGGACCTTGGTGCGCGTCGTCGGCGCCGGACTGGTCGACATGCTCGGGTTACTCCCCTTCTGGAGCGGAAACGCTATCCCGCACGCTATCGCGCCTGGCGGGGGATCCGAGCACTACGGCAACGGTTGTCCCGCTGGGGTGTCGCGGCGAGATCTTCAGTCGGCCCCGGATCCGTTCCGCCCGCTCGGCCATGATGGTCAGACCATAACGACCGTCCGGGCGGTCGTCCGCGAAGCCCCGTCCGTCGTCCGAGACCTCGATCTCGGCGTACGGCGGGTCGACAGTGCAGGTAACCCACAGATTAGAGGCTCCGGCGTGCTTGCGCGCGTTGGTGATCGCCTCCTGGGCGATGCGCAGCAACTCGGCCTCGGTCGCGGCGGGCAGCCGCGCGGTGGATTCGTCGAACGTGAAGTGCACCCGCAGGCCCGCCGACGTGCCCAGGGTGCGGGCGTACTCGGCGATCGCGGCCGCCAGGCCGCCGTTGCGGTCCACCTCGGAGCGCAGCTCGAACAGGCTCAGCCGCAACTCGGTGATCACCCGGGTCACCTCGCTGCGCAGCGCGCGCAGCTCCTCGGCCGTCTCCTCGGCGCCCTCCGGCAGGGTGGCCTGGGCGTTGTCGATGCCGTAGCCCACCATCACCAGCTCCTGCGCGACCCCGTCGTGGATCTCGCGGGCGAGCCGCTGACGCTCCTCATTGGTGGCCAGCGACCGCACGTCGTCGAAGAGCAGGGCGGCCTCCAGCCGCAGCGCCGCCGGGTCGGTCACCCAGGTGACCTCGTTGACGACCGAGGACGGGTACGCGTTCGCGACGTCGGTCTCGAGGATCACCAACCCGATCGTGCGTACGCCGGCAACCAGCGGAACGACCAGCGACGACGTGTCACCGCGGCTGCCCGTGCGGGCCTGCGAGCGGTTCGCGGTCATCGGCTGCTGGCTGGCCCACGCGTCGGCGATCGCGGAGTCGGCGTCGAGCGTCGTCTCCCAGTCGACCCGCTCGGCGCCGGTCTGGGCGAGCACCACGAGCCGGCCGCCGCCACTGGCCGACAGCACCGCCGAGCGGTCGGACGGCGTGATCAGCCGCAGCTCCTCGAGCAGGTGCTCGGAGATGCCGCCCGGGTCCAGAGTGGCCCCCGGCAGCGAGCGCGCCACGCTGCGCAGCTGCGTCAGGAGGCGGGTCGCTTCCGCGTACGGCTGGGGGGTCGGCTCGGTGGGCTGCATGAACTGGCGCATGGTGTCGGCCGCGAAGGTGATGATGGCCCCGAGCACCAGCCACTGGCCCCCGGCGGCGAGGAAACCCGGCTGGGTGATCGGGCTGACGTCGCCGATCAGCGTACCGCCCACGACAAGTGACACGGCGGCCACGCCCAGCAACGCGGCGCCCTCGGTGGGACGGCGGCGCAGCGCCGCGGTCAGCAGGGGCACCGTGAGGTACGGCAGGACGACCTCGGCGCCGAAGCCCGCGTCCAACGTGCCGTGCGCCTCGGCGGCGGCGGCGATCGACCCGGCGGCCAGGCCGGTGATCGTGACCTCGGCGAAGCGGCCGAGCGGCGCGAACAGCCGGTGGTCGGGAGTGAAGAACGCGGGCAGCGCGGCGACCGCCAGCAGGGCTATCCAGCCGAGCTGGGCGACCTCGCCGGTGGCGATCAAGGTGAGCGCCGCGACCAGCGCGAGCATGATGATGCGCGCGGACACCGCAAGCGGTTGGACGCGCGCGGAGACGCTGGCTAGGACCGGCACCTGACGGATGGTAGCCGCCCCGGCCACGGGCGGCTCGCTGCCCGGCGCGTCGCCCGGCCGGTCGCCCGGCCCGTCGCCGGGAATGTCGTACCGAGCGGGTAGCCTCCCGTGCATGGCGGATACCTCGACGCAGTCGATTCAGGTTCATGCGCCCCTCGACCGCGTGGCCGCGGTGATCAGCGACTTCCCGCGCTACCCGGAGTGGGCCGACGCGATGAAGAGCGTGGAGGTCCTCGAGGAGTACGAGGACGGCTACGCGGCCACGGTCCGGTTCGTGATCGACGCCGGGGTGATGGCCGACGACTACACCTTGGCGTACGAGTACGCCGACGATCTCTCGCGCATCGAATGGCACCTGGTCGAGCCCTCGAAGACGCAGAAATCACAGCGCGGCTCCTATGACCTTGCCGACGGCGGCGACGGCACCACCACGGTGACGTACACACTTGAGGTGGAGCTCTCCATCGGCATGCTCGGCATGTTCCGGCGCAAGGCCGAAAAGATGATCATGGACACGGCGCTGAAGCAGCTCAAGCGCCGGGTCGAGAGCTTGCCGGCGAGCTGAGAGCACCACCTAGGAGCGCCACATGTCCGGTTCTGCGCGGGAGGAGGCCGAGCGCCTCGTCGCCACGGTCCTGGCGGCGATGTCCACCGCGGCGACATCCAGCGGCGCGACATCCAGCGGCGCGGCGGTCGGCGGCGCGGCGGGCGGCGGCGCGGGCAGCGGACCCGACTGGGGCCGGCTGGGTGGCGGGCTCGCGTCCATGATCCGGGCCGCCGGCGACCGCCTCGGGGACCTGGGCGGCCTCGCGTCCGACGACGCCGCCGGCCGCGCGGCCGATGATCGCGGCCCCGGCTCTGATGACCGCCGCGCCGGCTTCGAGGGGCGTAGCGCCGCTCCTGATGACCGCCGCGCCGATGAACACGGTGGCGGGGAGCGGTCTGGCGGCGGGGAGCGGTCTGGCGGCGGGGAGCGGTCGGGCGCCGGCCGGCGGGACCGGGGTGGTCACTGGGCGACCGGCAGCGCGGAGTGCTGCGTGTGCCCGGTGTGCAAGGCGATCGCGGCGGCCCGCGACCCCAGCCCGATGACGGCGGTCCGGCTGGCGACCAGCGCCGGCGACATGGCCACGGGCGTCGCCCACCTGATGCGCGCGTTCTCGGCGCTGACCGGCGAGAAGCCGCGGCGGCCGAAGCCCCGGCCGCCGCGTCCCGGCAACGCCGACCAGACGTGGTCCGCCGCCACCCGCACGCCGGAGGCCGAGAACAACGCCGGCGACGCGTGGTCGGCCGCGACCGAGGCTCGGCCCGCGGGCGGCAGCGCGCCGGCGGAGGGCGACGCGTGGTCGGCCGCGACCGAGGCTCGGCCCGCGGGCGGCGGCGCGCCGGCGGACGGCGATGCCTGGGCGGCGGCGACCACGGCGAGTGCGGCGGCGGTCGCGGCCGAGCAGGCGGCGGAGTTGCGGGCCCGGCGGGAGGCGGCCCGGCAGGCCGCGGCCGAGGCGGAAAGGCGGGTTGCCCGGGCGGCCGAGGAGGCCAGGGTGCGCCGGGAGGCCGCTGCGCAGGCGGCTGAGCAGGCTGGGGACGAGACCGGGGACACTGCGGGTGGGGCGGCGCGTGCGACCCGTACCCCTCGAAGGTTTGATGTATGGGCCGCGGCCACCGCGGATGCGGGTGTTGCCGACGTGGCGTCCCCGGCGACGGTGGATCATGATGTGGCGGACCCGGGCGCTGAGGGGCCCGGGGACAGGGACAGCAAGACTGCGTGATGGGACAGAGGGGACGGGCAGCGTGACGCTGACCATCGGAGTCGACGTCGGCGGCACCAAGGTTGCCGGTGGGGTGGTCGACGAGCACGGCACCGTGTTGGCCTCGAACCGCAGGGACACGCCCGCCGAGGACCCGGCCGGCACGCGGGACACGATCGTCGAGGTCGCCGCCGAGCTGGCCGCCGCCTATCCGCAGGCCACCGCGATCGGCATCGGTGCGGCCGCCTGGATCGACGCGGCCGGGTCGACAGTGCTCTTCGCGCCGAACCTCGCCTGGCGGGACGAGCCGCTGCGCGACTACGTCAGCAAGGCCGTCGGCCTGCCCACCGTGCTCGAGAACGACGCGAACGTGGCCGCCTGGGCGGAGTTCCGGTTCGGCGTCGCCCGGCACGCCGACGACTCCATGGTGATGATCACCGTGGGGACGGGCATCGGCGGCGGCATCGTGCTCAACGGCAAGCTGTGGCGCGGCGCCAACGGCATCGCCGCCGAGCTGGGCCACATCCAGTCCGTGCCCGACGGCCACCCGTGCGGCTGCGGCCGGCTGGGCTGCCTCGAGCAGTACGCGAGCGGCAACGCGCTCGTCCGGTTCGCCCGGGCCGGCGCCCGGCAGGAGCCCGACCGGGCCGCGCAGCTGCTCGAACTGGCCGGCGGCGACCCGCTGGCGATCACCGGACGGCAGATCACCGAGGCCGCCCGGGCCGGCGACGGGGTGGCCCGCGACGCGTTCGCCCAGATCGGCTACTGGCTCGGCGTCGCCATGGCAGACCTCGCGCAGATCTTCGACCCGCAGATCCTGGTGGTCGGCGGCGGCGTGGTCGACGCGGGCGACCTGCTCATGACGCCCACCCAGACGACCTACCGCGACCAGCTCAAACAGCGCGGCCGCTTCCCGGTCGCCGAGCTGCGCGCCGCCGAGACCGGCAACACCGCGGGAGTCGTCGGCGCCGCCGACCTGGCACGGCGTCCCTGACCTCATGGCCGGGCCCGCGCTGCGCGTCGTCAGCTACAACGTTCACGGCCTGAAGGACGACCGGGCCGCCCTCGTCGGCCTGGTCCGCGAGCTCGCCCCGGACGTCCTGGTCGTGCAGGAGGCGCCGCGGCGCTTCCGATGGCGGCACCGCTGCGCCGCCCTCGCCGACGACCTCGGCATGGTGGTGGCCGCCGGCGGCCTGCCCGCGCTCGGCAACCTGCTGCTGGTCAACCTGCGGGTGCGGGTGCTGGACACGTGGGTGATGCGCTATCCGCTCACCCCGGGCCGGCACCTGCGCGGCGCGGTCTTCGCCCGGGGCTCCGTGCGCGGCGGCACCTTCACCGTCGCCGGGTCGCACCTCGCCACCGACCCGGGCGAGCGGCCCGCCCAGGCGGCGCTCTGGAAAGAGGCGCTCAACGCCGTCGACGGCCCGCTGATCGCCGCGGCCGACCTGAACGAGGGCCCCGGCGGCGGGGCCTGGCGCACCGTCGAGGACGGTCTCGTCACGCCCGCCGACAGCCCGTCCACGTTCCCGGCCACGGTGCCCGCCCGGCGCATCGACGGGCTCTTCGTCACCCCGGACATCGCCATCGACAAGTACGAGATCGTCGAGAACGACCGGGCCCGCCGCGCGAGCGACCATCTGCCGGTCGTCGCCGACCTGGTTCTCCCCGCGGAGCGGTAAAGGCGATCTTCCGGGCGGGGCCGTCGGTCTGGCAGGATCTCGGCCGTGCCAGACACCCCGGACATCGCCGACCGCCGAGAGGCCGTCTGTGTCGTCGGCGCCGGCGCGAGCGGGCTCGCCGCCGTCAAGAACCTGCGCGAGCACGGCTTCGAGGTCGACTGCTACGAGCGGGAGACCGCCGTGGGCGGCGCCTGGAACTGGCGGCACGACCGCAGCCCGGTCTCCGCCGGCACCCATCTGATCTCGTCGCGCCCGCTCAGCGAGTTCCCCGACTTCCCGATGCCGGACACTTGGCCCGACTATCCGCACCACAGCCAGATGCTGTCCTATCTGGAGCGTTACGCGCGGCACTTCGGCGCCGAGGACGACGTCTGGTTCGGCACCGAGGTGGTCCGGGCGGTCCCGGTCGGTGACGGGCGGTGGGACGTCACGACGAGGTCCACCGGCGGCGGGTCGGAGGAGCGGACCCAGCGGTACGCCGCCCTGGTCGTCGCCAACGGCCACAACTGGTCGCCCGCCGAGCCGGAGATCCCCGGCGAGTTCCGCGGGCAGATGATCCACTCGGTGCGGTACAAGGACCCGGCCCAGCTGCGCGGCCGCCGCGTGCTGGTGATCGGCGGCGGCAACACCGGCTGCGACATCGCCGTCGAGGCCGCCCAGCAGGCATCGGCAGTCTGGCATTCGACGCGCCGTGGATACTGGTACGCGCCCAAATACGTCCTCGGCCGCCCCGCCGACCAGGTCGCCGAGCGCCTGCTGCGGTGGCGTCTGCCGCTGCGCGTACGCCAAGCGCTCTATGGCCGCGTGCTCGCGCTCACGACCGGCGACCTGACCCGCTACGGCCTTCCCCGGCCCGATCACCGGCCGTACGAGAGCCATCCCGTCGTCAACAGCCAGCTCCCGTACTACCTGGGCCACGGCCGGATCACGCCGGTGCCGGACGTGACCGCGTTCGACGGCAAGCAGGTCGAGCTGGCCGACGGCACCCGGATCGAGCCCGACCTGGTGATCACGGCGACCGGCTTCCGGCCGAGCTTCGGCTTCCTCGCCCCTGAGCTGCTCGACACCGGCGCGGACGGGCGGCCGGACCTGCACCTGCACGCGTTCGCCCGCAAGCATCCGACGCTCGCGGTGATCGGCCTGCTCCAGCCCGACGCCGGGCTGCTGCCGCTCGCCCACTGGCAGAGCGTGGCGGTCGCGCGCTGGCTGAGGTTGCGCCTGGACGATCCGGTACGCGCGGCGAACGTGCAGCAGAAGGAGTCGTCCCGGCCGCTCGCGTCCTGGTCGCGGCGCCGTGTGGTGCCGTCGCCGCGCCACTGGTTCGAGGTGGACCACATCGACTACCTGCGGGCCGTCGACGGCCTGCTCCGCGAGATGGAGCCCGCGTGAGGGAGCTCGGCCCGATCCGATTCGCCGACTGGGTGTCACCCGTGCCGGCGCACACCCGCGAGGTGCTGTCCCACGCACCGGCGAATGGCGAACCGGATAAATGCGTAAATATACTTTTTGTGCCGGGAGCGAGGCGCCAGGGAGTGTGGCGCGGCTTCAGGCCGGGCCGCGGCGCCGGGGTGGGCCGTAGCGCCGAGGTGCGGGATGGCGCCGGGGTGGGCCGTGGCGCCGAGGTGCGGGATGGCGCCGGGGTGGGCCGTGGCGCCGAGGCGCTGCATGGCGCCGAGGTGCGGCATGGCGCGGAGGCGGGCCATAGTGCGGAGGCGAGCCGTGCGCAGGTGGGCCGTGGCGCCGAGGTGGGGATGGGTCGTGGCGCAGGGGTGGGCCATGGCGCGGAGGCGAGCACTGGCGCAGAGGCGGGCACTGGCGGTGGGGTGGGGCGTGGCGCCAGGGTTGAGCGTGGCGCCGAGGCGGGCAGTGGCGCTGAGGCGGGGCCCGGTGTGGGGGCCGCCGCTTTCGCCGAGTGCTGGCTGCCGCATGTGGCGGGGCGCGGCTATTCGGGACACGTGCTCACGCCGCGGGCGCGGGGGGATCTGCGGGCTCAGGTGCATGACGTGATGCAGGTGGTGGCGTCGTTGCCGCGGCGGGTGGTGCTGGTCGGGCATGGCGGTGGGGCGCGCGTGGTCGCGTACGTGCTGGGGCGTTATCCGGCCCTGGCCGGGGTGTTGATCTCGCCGCTGGTCAGGGACAGGCGGCTGCCGCGGCCGGTGGGGAACCCGCCCGTGCTGGTGGCCGGGAGCCCGGACGACCGGGTGGTCTCGCGCAAGGCGCTCGATCGGGTGGCCGGCCTCTACGGGTCGGCGCCGCTGCTGTTTCCCGGCATGGGTCACGACCTGATGCGCGGCCCGGACTGGGCGGAGCCGATCGACGCCGTCCTCGACTGGCTCGAGAAGGAGAGCGTCGTCAGGTAGTCGCGCGCCCATGCGTGGATGTCGTGGTCGGTCAGGTAGCGGCGCATGCCGGCCATCCGCGCCGCCAGGTCGGCCGGGTCGGCGCTCAGCGCGCGCAGCAGGGTCTCCTTGAGCCCGTCCACGTCGTGCGGGTTGACCTGGAACGCGTCCTCCAGCTCGGCGGCCGCCCCGGCGAACTCGCTCAGCACCAGGGCGCCCGTGTCGTCGCGGCGGGCCGCCACGAACTCCTTGGCGACCAGGTTCATGCCGTCGCGCAGCGGCGTCACCACCATGACGTCCGCGGTCTGGTAGAGCGCCGCCAGGTCGGCGCGGTCGAACGGCTGGTTGAGGTAGTGGATGGCCGGCTCGCCGACCCGGCCGTACTCGCCGTTGATGCGGCCGACCTCGCGCTCGATGCGGTCGCGCAGCCCGCGGTAGGTCTCCACGCGTTCCCGGCTCGGCACGGCCACCTGCACCACCACCGTGTCGCGCACCTTGACCAGGCCGTCGCGCAGCAGCTCGGCGTAGGCGGTGAGACGGTGCTCGATGCCCTTGGTGTAGTCGAGCCGGTCGACGCTGAGCAGCACTCGCTTGTGCGATCCGAGATCGTGCCGCAGCTTCCTGGCCTGATTGATCACGTAGGGCCGCGCGGACAGCGAGCGCATCTCGGCCACGTCGATCGAGACCGGGAACGCGCCGGTGCGCACCACCCGGTCCTCCAGGACGATCGCGTCGTCGGCGCCCTGCGCCCCGAGCAGCTTCGCCGCGAGCTGGGCGACGTTGTGCGCCGCCTGCGGGCGCTGGAAGCCGACCAGGTCGGCGCCGAGCATGCCGCGCAGCAGCTCGACCCGGCGGGGGAGCTGCATGAAGAGCTCCGGCGGCGGGAACGGCACGTGCAGGAAGAACCCGATCAGCAGGTCGGGGCGCAGCTCGCGGAGCAGCTGCGGCACCAGGTGGAGGTGGTAGTCCTGCACCCACACCGTCGCGCCCGGCTCCGCCACCTCGGCGGCCGCCTCCGCGAACCGGCGGTTGACCGCCTTGTACGTCTCCCACCAGCCCCGGTCGAAGACCGGCGACTCGACGGCGTCGTGGTAGAGCGGCCAGAGTGTGCCGTTGGCGAAGCCCTCGTAGTAGCCGCGCGTCTCGTCCTCGTCGAGGGCCATCGGGCGCAGCCGCAGCGAGCCGAGGTCGGGCAGCGGGCGCGCCTCGCCGACCGTGCCGTCCCAGCCCACCCAGGTGGCACCGGTCTGCTGGAGGATCGCGTGCAGCGCGCCGGCGAGACCGCCGGGACTTCGGCGCCACTCGCACGCCCCGTCGGGCGCGGCGCTGTCATCGAGGGGCAGACGGTTGGCGACGACGACCAGGGAGCTCTGGCGCATCACCGAAGGTTACCGGACGGCTACCGTGGATCTATAGTTGCGGTGGTCTATACAACAGCGCCGTCGTCGAAGTCGTCATCGTCGTCGCCGGAGCGGAGCCGCCACACCAGCATCACCGCGCCCGAGACGATCGCCGCGAAGCCGATCAGCGTCACGTAGTCGCGGTCGATCGGCAGCAGCCGCGGGAACAGGAAAAGCACGAAGCCGACCACGACGCCGAGCACGCCGAACACCGCGTACTTCGAGATCTTGGGTAGCGGCGGAGGAGGCGGCGGCGTGTACCGCTCCTCGTCCTCGTCCTCGTCGCCGGGCAGGTCGTTGCCGAACGTGTCGAGCCCGTCGAGCAGGCCGGGGTCGGGCTGGTCGGTGCGCCGCCGGTTGAGCGAGACGCCGGAGAAGTCGGCCGCCGACTGGAGCCCGCCGAGGCGCGGCGGCTCCTTGGGCGCCTCGATGCCCTCGGACTCCGGCCACGGCGCCGCGGTCGGGTCGACAGTGGTGTGGAAGCCCGCCACGATCTTGGCCCACTCCGCCTCGATGTCCGGCTCGGCGGCCGGGTCCTCCGGCGGGGTGGGCGGCGCGCCACCGGTCACCTTGTGCAGGTGCTCGCGGGCCGTCTCGAGATGGGCCCGGTCGACGAAGAGCCGGTCGGTGGGGCGCGCGGGCAGGGTCGTGGCGCGCAGGATGGGGTTGAGGTCGGCGGTCGGCTGAAGGTAGGCCGCGATGCCGCCGGCGGCCAGCACGTCCAAGAGGTGCTCGCCGACGCGCGGATCCACGTCGCCGGCCGCCGCGTAGTCGGCAGCGTCGATCCCGTTGTCCCGCCGCCCGCGGCGAGCGCCACCCGCTGTCACTGCGCGGCCCCACACTCTATGGCCCCAGTCACCCTGCTGGCACCAGTCACCCTGCACACTCCCTCGCCCCGACCGTGCCTTGAATGGTGACACGACATGGACCGGTTGCGGGAGTGCGTTGTGGCGCGCCGTCCCGCTTCGTACGCTTCCTCTGCGCCGGATGTCCCGGACGTCCAGGAAAGGACCCCCGTGTTCTACTGGCTCCTCAAGTACGTCTTTCTCGGGCCGCCCCTCAAGGTGCTCTTCCGCCCCGACGTGCGCGGCCTCGCCCACCTGCCCCGGAGCGGCCCGGTGATCCTGGCCTGCAATCACCTGTCGTTCTCCGACTCGATCTTCACACCCCTGATCGTCGATCGCAGGGTGACGTTCGTCGCGAAGGCCGAATACTTCACCGGGAAGGGGATCAAGGGCTGGCTCATGCGGCACTTCTTCTCCGGCACCGGGACCATCCCGGTCGACCGTTCCGGCGGGAAGGCCGCCCAAGCGGCCCTGGAGACCCTGCTGAGGGTGCTGCGCGAGGGTGGCATCGCGGGCATCTATCCGGAGGGCACCCGGTCACCCGACGGGCGGCTCTACCGCGGCAAGACGGGGGTGGCCCGGCTGGCGCTGGAGAGCGGCGCCCCGGTCGTGCCGGTGGCGCTGCTCAACACCGACGAGATCCAGCCCACCGGCACCCTGATCCCCAAGGTCATGAGGGTGCGCATGCGGTTCGGCGCGCCGCTCGACTTCTCCCGCTACGCGCACGCCAAGGGCGACCGCTTCGTCGAGCGCGCCGTCACCGACGAGATCATGTACGAGATCATGGCGCTCTCCGGCCGCGAGTACGTCGACGTCTACGCGGCCAGTCTGAAGACCTCGATCGAGGCTCCTACACAGCGCTCATCCCGGCGCGACGACGTAGCGCCTGGAGGTCGGTGACGACGATGCGGCGGCCCTCGGTGCGCAGCCAGCCGCGGCTGGCGAACGAGCCGATCGCCTGGTTCACGCTCTGCCGCGAGCCGCCGGCCATCTCGGCGAGCTGGCTCTGGTTGAGCTCGATCGTGATCATCGGGGCCTGGCTCTCGCCGGCCAGGCGCACCAGCGTCTTGGCGACCCGTCCGGGCAGGTCGAGGAAGACGTGATCGGTGTTCTGCTCGGTGAGCCGGCGGATGAGCGCGCCCACCGACCGCATCACCGCGTCGAGGATGCGCGGGTTGGAGTGGACGAGGTCCATGAAGGCCGCGCGCGACAGGGTCAGCGCCTGGCAGTCCTCGATCGCCTCGGCCGACGTGCTGCGCGTCGACGCGTCCAGAAGGGACACCTCGCCGAGCACGCCCGGCGGCCGGACGACGGTCAGCACCGCGCGCTCGCCGGTCGGCGCCGTGCGGAAGATCGCGACCGCGCCGCGTCTCAGGATGATCAGCGACTCGCCGGGATCGTTCTCGACGAACAGGATCTGTCCCTTGCGGTACGTCCGCGGCACGGCCGTCGCGATCACGCGTTGCCGGACGTCCGGCTCCAGACCGGCGAACATGTCGACGCCGGTCAGCGCGTCGCCGTTGTCCGGCATGCGATTGTCCACGGCGTCATCCCTCCCCCGGTGGGACCGCGTGTGTCGTGAGCGGCCGGTCGCGCCGGCCCCTCGACGCGAACGATCACTCTTAGCACAGAGCCACCCACCGGCGCCATTTCTGCGCACCCCTGCCGCGAGCGCCTCGTAGGATCATGTCGCGGTTGTCGCTTTCTGTAAACCTCCCCTATGCGAAACGTGAGCGCCAAGGGGGAAAGCCTTCAGTCCGGCCAAGGGTGGCGGCGGGGTGGTGGGAAGGGTTGCCCTTCGGAGGGACAGCTGACCGGGGATCACCCTCGTTGTCCGTCGCTTTTTCCGGATCCGCGTCGATAATCCCGCCGTGCCGGATGCCGAGCTTCTTCGATCGACCCTGCGGGACCAGTGGCATCTCGTCCCCGGCGAGATCACCGCCCTCCCGGACGCGCTCATGTCCTACGGATGGGAGGTGACCGCCGGGCCGGAGCGCTACGTCGTCCGGCTCACCGAGGCCCGCTGCCGCCAGCCGGTCGAGGCCGGCCTCGCCGCCGCCGACCATCTGCGGGGCCGTGACATCGCCGCGGGGGAGCCGGTGCGGACCCTGTCGGGCGGCCTCACCGCGCAGACCGCCGAGGGCGCCTTCTCGGTGCTGCGCCGGCTGCCGGGCCGCCGCCTCGACGGCGGGGACCCGATCGACCAGCAGTTCTGGGGCGACCGGCTCGGCGTCGTGCACCGGGCCCTCCAGGGCTTCCACCACCCGGGCCTGCGGCCGTGGCGGCTCCTCGACCCCGACGCTCCCCATCTGCGCGGGGAGCCCTGGCTGCGCGGCGCGGTCCTCGAGGCGGTCACGGCCGCGACGCGCCTCACGGTCACCGACCGGCTGACGTACGGGGTGCTGCACGGCGACCCGGCGCCCGGCGTCTTCGTCGTGGACCCGGGCACCGGGCGGGCCGGGCTGCTCGACTGCGGCGCGAGCGGGCTGGGCCCGCTGGTCTACGACGTGGCCGCCGCCGTCGCGTACACCGGCGGGATGGCCGAGGCCGGCGACCTGATCGACGGCTACCTCGCGGCGGGCCCGGTCGGCGCGGACGAGCTGCACGCCGTGCTGCCCGTGCTGCTGCGGCTGCGCTGGGCCGTGCAGGCCGACCGCGCGGCCCGGCTCGGCCTCCCGGACACCCTGCGCAGTGCCAAGGCGGCCCTGGAGGCCATGGGTGGCTCCTGATGCTGGAAGATGTGCCCCGATGCCATACCGCTACTTTTATGACTGCGAGTTCATCGAGGACGGGCGCACCATCGACCTGGTCTCGATCGGCGTGGTCGACGAGTTCGGCCGCGAGTTCTACGCGGTCAGCACCGAGTTCGACGACAGCAAGGCGATCCCCTGGGTGCGCCGTAACGTCCTCGACAAGCTCCCCTCGCCCTCGGACAAGGCGTGGCGCTCCCGCGAGCGGATCCGCGACGACCTGTACGCGTTCCTGGCCGAGCCGGTCGAGGGCCGCGACGAGCAGATCGAGCTGTGGGCGTGGTTCGCCGCCTACGACCACGTCGCGCTCGCCCAGCTCTGGGGTGCCATGCCCGCGCTGCCGCGCGACATCCCGCGCTTCACCAAGGACCTCCGCCAGCTCTGGGACGACCGGGGGCGCCCGCCGCTGCCCACGATGTCCGGCCGGCACGACGCGCTGGTCGACGCGAGGCACAACCTCGCGCGCTGGCGTGCCATGGGCGGCTGACCCTCGTACGGCCGGCGCTCGTTTGACCGGCCCCGCCGGGGGAATGGCACGGCCATGACTGACACCGAGCAGGAGCAGCGCGAGAAGGTCAAGCAGATGGTCGCGGACGCGCGCATCTGCATGCTCACCACGATGACCGCCGACGGCAAGCACGTGAGCCGCCCGATGGCCCTGCAGGACGTCGAGTTCGACGGCGACCTGTGGTTCTTCACGTACAGCAACGCCGACCTGGTCCAGGAGATCGGCCTGCACCCCCAGGTGAACGTCGCGTTCAGTGACCAGAAGCAGAACAACTGGATCTCCATCTCGGGCACGGCCGTGCGCACCGACAACCCGGAGAAGGCCAAGGAGCTCTGGAGCCCGGCGCTGAAAGCGTGGTTCCCGGACGGACTGGAGACGCCGGAGCTTACGCTGGTCAAGGTGCACGCGGAGACCGCGGAGTACTGGGCGGCGGCGCACAGTTCGAAGGTCGTCACGATGCTGGGCTATGCCAAAGCGGCCGTAACCGGAAAGACCCCGGACGCGGGAGAGAACGAAACCGTCAGGCTGTAGCGGGGCGCTTCGGGGCGGTGTGAGCCGGACCGCTAAAGTTCGGCTTGCGGCCCGCCCCGGGCCCGGCAACGCTGCCGATCACTCGCTCCCTGGGGCTCAGCGGGCTTCCTGCATCTCGTACCTGAAAATCAGGGAGGACGAGCAATCATGCGTATCGGCGTGCTCACCGGCGGCGGCGACTGCCCCGGTCTCAACGCGGTCATCCGGGCGGTTGTGCGCAAGGGCGTCGCCGTCTACGGCCACGAGTTCGTCGGGTTCCGCGACGGCTGGAAGGGCCCGCTCGAGGGTCTGACCAAGCCGCTCGGCATCGCCGAGGTCCGCGGCATCCTGCCCCGCGGTGGCACGATCCTGGGCTCCTCGCGCACCAACCCGTTCAAGATCGACGGTGGTGTCGAGAAGATCAAGGCCAACCTGGCCGAGCAGGGCGTGGACGCCCTCGTGGCGATCGGCGGCGAGGACACCCTCGGCGTCGCCACCAAGCTCACCGACCTCGGCGTCAACGTCGTGGGCGTGCCCAAGACGATCGACAACGACCTCAACGCCACCGACTTCACCTTCGGCTTCGACACCGCTGTCAACATCGCGATGGAGGCGATCGACCGGCTGCACACCACCGCCGAGTCGCACCACCGCACCCTGGTCGTCGAGGTCATGGGCCGGCACGCCGGCTGGATCGCCCTGCACGCCGGCCTCGCCGGCGGCGCCAACGTGATCCTGCTGCCCGAGCGCCAGTTCGACGTCGACCAGGTCGCCACCTACGTGACCAAGCGCTTCCAGGTCGAGTACGCGCCGATCGTGGTCGTCGCCGAGGGCGCCCAGCCGCTCGACGGCCAGATGGCGCTGCAGAGCAAGGAGCTCGACTCGTTCGGCCACGTCCGCCTCGGCGGCATCGGCCAGTGGCTCGCCGAGCAGCTCGAGGAGAAGACCGGCAAGGAGGCGCGCACCGTCGTCCTCGGTCACATCCAGCGCGGCGGTACCCCGTCGGCGTTCGACCGGGTGCTCGCGACCCGCTTCGGCCTCCAGGCGATCGACGCCGTCCACGAGGGCGACTTCGGTAAGATGATGGCGCTGCGGGGCACCGACATCGTGCGCGTGCCGCTGATCGAGGGCACCGGCGAGCTCAAGACCGTTCCGCTCTCGCGGTACGAAGAGGCCGAGGTCTTCTTCGGCAGCTGACAGACGGCTTCATCGGAGGGCGGCCGCTCGGCCGCCCTCTTGTCATACAAGGGGCGGGAATGACCACGCAAACTGTCGCCGTCATCGGCGCGGGCAAGCTCGGCGAGCTGGTCCTGTCCGGACTGCTGCGCTCCGGCTGGCCGGCGCAGCAGCTGCTGGCCACCACCCGCCGCCCCGAGCGGGCCGCGGAGCTCGCCGACCGCTACGGCATCCGCCCGGTGCTCAACCTGACCGCGGTGACCCAGGCCGACGTGCTGCTCATCGCCGTCAAGCCGCAGGACGCGGGCAAGCTGCTCGACGACTTCGGCTCCAAGGTGCCGCCGGACAAGCTCGTCGTGTCGCTCTGCGCCGGCCTGCCCACCAGCTTCTTCGCCGACCGCCTGCCCGGCGGCATCCCCATCGTGCGGGTCATGACCAACACCCCGGCGCTGGTCGACCAGGCGATGACGGTGGTCTCCCCGGGCCCGTACGCGACGGTCGACCACCTGACGGTCGTCGAGCAGATCTTCCGCCCGCTCGGCCGCACCCTGCGGGTCCCCGAGTCCCAGCAGGACGCGGTGACCGCGCTCTCCGGCTCCGGCCCGGCCTACTTCTACCTGCTCGTCGAGGCGATGATCGACGCGGGCATCCTGCTCGGCCTGCCCCGCCAGGTGGCCCACGAGCTGGTCGTGCAGACCGCGATCGGCTCGGCGACCATGCTGCGCGACTCCGGCGAGCACCCGGTCAAGCTGCGCGAGGCGGTCACCTCGCCGGCGGGCACCACCATCTCGGCGATCCGCGAGCTCGAGGTCCACGGCGTGCGCGCGGCCTTCCTCACCGCCCTCGAGGCCGCTCGCGACCGTGCGCGCGCCATCGCGACCGAGATGTCCGGCCCCAGCTAATACCAGATAGCGATCTTCGACCCGTTGTTCTCCTCCGGGGGCGACGGGTGGCTCAGGGCCGTCCCGGTGGCCATCCGGTGCGCCGACCAGGCGACCGCCGCCGCGTCGAGGATGTCGTCGGGCGGGGCCTGACCGGCCGGGCCGATCTGGTCGGGCAGGACGATGCCGTTGCGCGCGAGCAGTTCGCGGCGGCGCGCCTGGCCGGTCCACGTCTTCTTGGCGTACTGCAGAGGCTCGCCCGCCATGGTGCGGAAGGAGACCTCGGGGTGTGCCTCGAAGAGGAGCCCGGGGTGCCGTTCCCAGATCGCGTTCGCCTCGAGCAGCTTGGGCCGCAGCGCCCAGGACTGGCGGCTGAGCCCGGCGCCGGTCAGCTCGCGGCAGAGCCGATTGGCGGCGGCGAAGTCGGACTCCTGCCAGACGGCCCGCGGCGGCACGCGGAAGACGCTGCCGCGCCGGGGGCCGAGCTGGTCGGCGGCGAGCGTGTCGGCGGCGCGCCACGTGTCGGGCAGCATGCCGAGCGGGATGTCCACACCGATCACGGACGCGCCGGAGCTGCCGGCGACGATCTCGTAGAGCGTGGAGGCCAGCACGGCCCGCCCGAAGGCGCCGTCGCGAAGCTCGACCCCGACCCAGCCGAGGGCGTAGGCATCGACTCCGATAACTCGGATGGTCATCGGCGGCGCGCGGGCTCGAGGGCTACGACGTCGAAGATGGTCATGACCGAAGACTACGCGTTGTGTCCGTTGGTGTGCACCCCGTAGCGGTGCGCTCGACAAAGTTAAGCCTTTGCGTAATCCCTTCACACCATCTTGACGACTGTGAATGTGTGTGACTACCGTCTCCTCAACGAACTTTCAGGAAACTTTCCTAACTGTTCACGAGGAGACAGAAGTGCAGAAATCCCTCCGCCGCGCCACCCTGGTGTCGGCGATCGTGGTGGTCGCGGCGACCGCCACGGTCCCGGCGACCCAGGCGTCGGCCGCTGCGGCCTGTGCCCCCGCCTGGTCCTCCACCGCCACCTACGTCAAGGACAACGTCGCTTCGCAGAACGGCCACAACTACACCGCCAAGTGGTGGACGCAGAACGAGTCGCCCGCCACGCACAGCGGCCAGTGGGATGTCTGGATCGACAACGGCGTCTGCGGCGGAACCACGACACCCCCCACCACCCCGCCGACGACCCCGCCGACCACCCCGCCCACGACGCCGCCGACCACCCCGCCCACGACCACGCCGCCCACCTCCAGCGGCAAGAACGTCGTCGGCTACTTCGCCCAGTGGGGCGTCTACCAGCGGCAGTACTTCGTCAAGAACCTGGTCACCTCGGGTTCCGCGTCGAAGCTGACGCACATCCTGTACGCGTTCGGCAACACCACCGGCGGCCAGTGCACGATCGGTGACTCCTACGCCGACTACGACATGGCGTACACCGCGGCCAACAGCGTGGACGGCGTCGCCGACACGTGGGACGCCGGCGCGCTGCGCGGCTCCTTCAACCAGCTGCGCAAGCTGAAGAAGCTCTACCCGAACATCAAGGTCATCTGGTCGTTCGGCGGCTGGACCTGGTCGGGCGGCTTCACCCAGGCCGCGGCGAACCCGACCGCGTTCGCCAACTCCTGCTACAACCTGGTCAAGGACTCCCGCTGGGCCGACGTCTTCGACGGCATCGACATCGACTGGGAGTACCCGAACGCCTGCGGCCTCACCTGCGACGCCAGCGGCCCGGCCGCGTACAACAACGTGATCACCGCGCTGCGCAACAAGTTCGGCTCGAGCTTCCTGATCACCTCGGCGATCACGGCGGACGGCTCGAACGGCGGCAAGATGGACGTGGCCGACTACGCCTCGGGCATCTCGAAGCTCAACCTGGTCTTCCCGATGACGTACGACTACTTCGGCGCCTTCAACGCGCAGGGCCCGACCGCCCCGCACTCGCCGCTCACCTCGTACACCGGGATCCCGCAGGCCGGCTTCTACTCCGACGCGGCGATCCAGAAGCTCAAGAGCAAGGGCGTGCCGGCCAGCAAGATCCTGCTCGGCATCGGCTTCTACGGCCGCGGCTGGACCGGGGTCACCCAGGCCGGCCCGGGCGGCACGGCGACCGGCGCGGCGCCCGGCACCTACGAGGCCGGCATCGAGGACTACAAGGTCCTCAAGGGCAGCTGCCCGCCCACCGGCACGGTCGCCGGCACCTCGTACGCGAAGTGCGGCAGCAACTGGTGGAGCTACGACACCCCGTCGACCATCGCCGGCAAGATGACCTACGCGAAGAACCAGGGCCTGGCCGGCGCGTTCTTCTGGGAGTTCTCGGGCGACACGTCGAACGGTGAGCTGATCACGGCCATCAAGAACAACCTTTAGATTCAGCCCTCAGTCCGCCCAAGGGTGGCGGGCGGGGTGGTTGGACGGCTCATCTCCTCAGGTGAGAAGCGGGGCACCGGGCGCAAGCTCGGTGCCCCGCACTCGTAGGCTTTCGGTCATGCGCCGTGAGTGGCATCAGCTTTCGTACCCGGGGGTCGGCAACGCCGCGTTGCAGACCTCCCGCCCGTCCACCGACTCCGCCGAGGACTCCGCACTCGGCCTCGACGTCTGGCGCGGCCTGCCCCGCGTGCAGATGCCGCCGTGGGAGGACCTGGACGAGGTCGCCTCCGTCTGCCAGGTGCTCGACAACGTCCCGTCGATCGTCGCGCCCTACGAGGTCGACCAGCTGCGCGTCAAGCTCGCCGAGGTGTGCGAGGGGCGCGCGTTCCTGCTCCAGGGCGGCGACTGCGCCGAGACGTTCGCGGACAACACCGAGAGCCACCTGCTGGCGAACGCGCGCACGCTGCTCCAGATGGCGGTCGTGCTCACGTACGGCGCCTCCATGCCGGTCGTCAAGGTCGCGCGGGTCGCCGGGCAGTACACGAAGCCCCGCTCGTCGCCGACCGACTCGCTCGGCCTGCCGGCCTACCGGGGCGACCTGATCAACTCGCTCGACGCGAACGAGGCGGCGCGCAAGGCCGACCCGCAGCGGATGATCCGGGCGTACGCGAACTCCGCCGCCGCGATGAACATGCTCCGGGCGTACCTCGCTGGGGGTCTCGCCGACCTGCACGGGCTGCACGACTGGAACAAGGACTTCGTGCGGGCCTCGCCGGCCGGTGAGCGCTACGAGGCCATCGCGCGCGAGATCGACCGGGCGCTCGACTTCATCCGCGCCTGCGGCATGACCGACAACGAGGCCCTCCGTACGGTGAGCCTGTACTGCTCGCACGAGGCGCTCGCGCTGGAGTACGACCGCGCGCTCACCCGGGTCAGCGACGGCAGGGCGTACGGCCTGAGCGGTCATTTCCTGTGGGTGGGGGAGCGGACACGGCAGCTGGACCACGCGCACATCGACTTCATCAGCCGCATCGCCAACCCGATCGGCGTGAAGCTGGGCCCGGGCACGTCGCCGGAGACCGCGCTGGAGCTGTGCGAGAAGCTCAACCCGGGCAACGTCCCCGGCCGGCTCACCCTGATCAGCCGCATGGGCAACGGCCGGGTCCGCGACGCGCTGCCCCCGATCGTCGAAAAGGTCAACGCGGCCGGCGCCAAGGTCGTCTGGCAGTGCGACCCGATGCACGGCAACACCCACGAGTCGTCGAACGGCTACAAGACCCGCCACTTCGACCGCATCGTCGACGAGGTGCTCGGCTACTTCGAGGTGCACCGCTCGCTCGGCACCCACCCCGGCGGCATCCACATCGAGCTGACCGGCGAGGACGTGACCGAGTGCCTCGGCGGTGCCCAGGGCATCGAAGACCTCGACCTGCCGGACCGCTACGAGACCGCCTGCGATCCCCGTCTCAACACCCAGCAGAGCCTCGAGCTCGCGTTCCTCGTCGCGGAGATGCTTCGTGGTTGATCTACGTTCTGACACGGTCACCCGCCCCACCCGGGCCATGCGCTCGGTCATGGCCGAGGCCGAGGTGGGCGACGACGTCTTCGGCGACGACCCGACGGTCAACGACCTCGAGGCGTACGTGGCCGGGCTGTTCGGCCACGAGGCGGCGCTGTTCGCGCCGAGCGGCTCGATGGCCAACCAGATCGCGTTGCAGCTGCACGTCCCGCCGGGCGGCGAGCTGCTGGCCGGTGCGGACGCGCACGTCGTCACGTACGAGGTGGGCGCGGCCGCCGCGATCGGGGGCATCTCGACGCGCACCTGGCCCTCGGTCGGCGCGGACCTCGACGTGGACCAGATCGCCGCGATGATCCGCCCCGCCGGCTATCCGTCGGTGCCGACCCGGGCCATCGCCGTCGAGCAGACCCACAACCTGGGCGGCGGCACCGTCGTACCGCTGGCGACCTTGCAGGCCCTGCGCGACGTGGCGCAGAAGTCGGGTGTCGCGCTGCACTGCGACGGCGCCCGGATCTGGCACGCGCACATCGCCGACGGGGTGCCGCTGGCCGCCTACGGCGCCTGCTTCGACACGCTCTCGGTGTGCCTGTCGAAGGGCCTCGGCGCCCCGGTCGGCTCGCTGATCGTCGGCAGCCGCGACCACATCGCCCGGGCCCGCGTCCTCCGCAAGCGCATGGGCGGCGGCATGCGCCAGGTCGGCATCCTGGCCGCCGCAGGCCGCCACGCCCTGGACAACCACATCACCCGCCTCGCCGAGGACCACACCAGAGCCCGCAAGCTGGCCGAGGCGCTGGCCCCGCTCGGCGTCGTCGACCCGTCCCGCATCCGCACCAACCTGGTGCCGCTGGACCTGTCGAAGTCCTCCCTGGACGCCCCCACGCTGGCGGCGCAGGCCGCGAAGCAGGGCGTCCTGATCGCCCCGATGCTGCCCCACATCGCCCGCGTCGTCACCCACCTCGACGTCGACGACGAGGGCATCGATCAGGCGATCGTCGTGCTCGGCGGCCTCCTCGCCGGCTCCTTCTGACGCGCGGGGGCCGTTCGCTTCGGTGAGCCTCTCCCGTCGGTGGGTTCTTCGTTTCGGCGAGCTCTTTGCTTCGGTGAGCCTCTCGCGTCGGCGGGTCCTTCGTTTCGGCGAGCTCTTTGCCTCGGCGCGCCCCTCGCGTCGTCGGCGGGCCTTTCCCTCGGTGAGCCCTTCGTTTCGGCGGGCGCCGAAGCTCTCGCCTGCTCTCATGGGGCCATGGACGACGACACCCCCGAGACTGACGCCCGCCACCCCGCCGACGTGGTCACCGCCATGATCGAGGACTGCCTGTCCCGAGCCGCCACCTGGTCGGCCTGGGACGGCACGCCGGTGCCCGTCGACGACCGCTTCTACACCCCGCACAAGGCGATCCGCCGCATCACCGACCACCTGATCGACCACCTGGCCGAGATCGAGGCCCGCCTGGCCGGCGCCCCCACCATCCCCGACCACTGGCACGCCTCGGCCATCACCACCGCCGCCGACCTGGCCCCCTTCACCCCCGAAGACCTCGACGAGGCACGAAGCCGCCTCACCCGCTTGGCCCAGCTGTTCGAGCTGCGCCTGCGCGCCGCCTCCGAGGACGCCCTCGACCACCGCGACGGCGAGGGCTGGTCGCCGCGGCAGATCGCGTTTCATCTGGAGGGTTCGCTCTATTACGCCGACGCCATCGGTTTCCTCCCGACTCGGCCGGCGTCAAGCAATTACGCCCGCATGTGACTTCTGGTTCTGGAGATGTCCTCCGCATACCCTCTCTTCCGAATTGGCGTTCCCTGATTTGTGTAATAAAAGAACCGCAAGACCGGCCGAACTAATGTGTTGCGATGCCCGCCGCGGCTCCTTTCGGCGGAGACGTGAGAATCATTGCGGGCGGCGTCTCGCGGCGAGGCGTTGCCGGCGCCTCGTCGCCAACCGTCGCCACCTCATCATCTGGCGTTTGCGGCTGCCTCGTCGCCAGCTGTCGGCACCTAATCGTCCGGCGTCGTCGGTGCCGAGCTGCTTGGCGCTCCCTGCGCGGCGGAGTGGGCGCCACCGCTGCGCGGGCTCCAGCGCCGACGAGTGCGTGGTCGCGCCGGAATGCCTCCCGAGCCGGCGAAGAACGACGCGACTTTGCGCGGTCGTGCAGGGCCGCGATTTGCGAGCTGGAGAGCAGTCCGAGCTGTGCCATAAACCATTATCTCGCACCATGAAGGTCACATGCCAACGAACGATCATGCCAATTTCAAGACAGCCCTCCGCAGCGAGTAATGCGTTGCGGAAAGGAATCACAGAAGTCGATGGCGCCCTGTCCCGGGGTGGGTCTGATGGAAGATGGGGCTATTTGTCCGACATTCGCGTGGAGTTGATCATATGAGGCACCTCACCGGCTTGGGCCGGCGCGCTCCGGGGCACGCCTTCGCGCCTTTGCGGCGTCCTCCAGGACCTGGTCTTTCGTGGCTGGTTGCCTCGGTGGGCCGCTGACTGCGGGGCTGCTCACGGCGGGCGCTGATAGAGATCGCTCACGGCGGATCGCTCACGGCGGATCGCTCAACGGCGGATCGCTGAACGGCGGATCGCTCAACGGCGGGTCGCTCAACGGCGGGTCGCTCACGGCGGGGCGGTTACGCGGGTCAGTCAAGGGCGAGTCGCTCATGGCGTGTCGGTCATGGCGTGTCGGTCAGGGCGTGTCGGTCAGGGCGTGTCGGTCAGGGCGGTCGTTGACGGCGGGTCGGTCAGGGTGGGCCGGTCACGGAGGGTTGGTCGCAGCTGGGTCGATTGGCGGCGAGGCCGCTCACCGTGGCGAGGCCGCTCACCGTGGCGAGGCCGCTCATGGCGGCGTTCCTCGAGACAGTGTCCTTCGAGACGGTGTCCCTCCCCGGTGGCGTAGTCGGCGGGAGCGTCGTGAGGCTCGTACCCTGGTGCGGTGACCGATCTTGATGAGAGTGCCGTGCAGCCCGACGTCATCGCCACGCACTACCTGACCAGCGTCGAGGACGTGACCGAGCATCTGCGGGCCGCGAACCAGTTGGGGCTCGGGGTGCGGGTGCGCAGCTACCTCGAGGCCGACGAGGGGGACGAGCTGGCCGAGCGCTGGGAGTTCGAGTTGCTCACCTCGTCGCCGGTGCACGAGGAGGAGGCGGAGGCGGACGAGGCCGCAGCGGAGTAGGCCGGCGGGCGCAGGGACTTGAGGAGGGCGATGTCCGCGGCGTGGCCCTCGTGGTCGACGGTGGGGGTTTCGACGATCACGGGGACGCCCTGGGTGGCCGGGTGGGTCAGGAGCTCGGCGAAGGGGGCCGTGCCGATGCGGCCCGCGCCGATGGTCTCGTGGCGGTCTCGGGTGGAGCCGCAGTCGTCCTTCGAGTCGTTCGCGTGGATCAGCTGGAGGCGGTCGCGGCCGACCGTGGCCACCAGGGCGTCCAGGGTCTCCGTCATGCCGCCGGGCCTGGCCAGGTCGTGGCCGGCCGCCCAGGCGTGGCAGGTGTCGAAGCAGACGCCGAGCCACTCGTGGTTGTCGACCGCGTCGAGGTAGCGGCCGAGGTCCTGCACCTTGGAGGCGAGGCTGCGGCCGCCGCCGGCGCTCGGCTCGACCAGCAGGCGGGGCAGGCCCTCGGCCGCCGCCTTGTCGAGCAGGGGCAGCAGGGCCTCGTGCAGCTGATGGAACGCCTTGTCGTCGTGCTCGGCGTCGACCGAGCTGCCCGCGTGGAAGACCACCGCCGTCGCGCCGATCGCCTTGCCCCGGTCGAGCGCGTGCGACAGCACGGCCACCGAGCGCTCCACCGTCAGCTCCGTCGGCGAGCCGAGGTTCACCAGCAGGGAGGCGTGGATGTACGCGGGGACGCCGCGCTCGCCGCAGCCGTCGCGGAACAGCGTGTCCTGCTTCGGGTCGCCGGCCGGGAGGGCCCAGCCGCGCGAGTTGGAGACGTACACCTGAAGGGTCTCGGACCCCGCGGCGTCGACGTACGGGAGGGCCGCCTTGGCGAGCCCTCCCGACGTCTTGGTGTGTGAACCGATACGGCGGTCTAGAAGCACTGGATCCTTACTTCGCTGCCCGGTGCGACAGGGGTGTTGCCGCCGGGCTGCTGGCTGCGGACGAAAGCGTCGGCGTTGAAGTCGATATGGACGTTGAGGCCCATGCCGCGCAGCGTCGCCTCGGCCTGCCGGCAGGGCTGGTTGGTGAGGTCGGGAACGGTGACCAGCGGCGGGCCCTTGCTCACGTCGAGGGTCACCACGTCGTCGCGGGCCGCGCCGGTGCCCGGCTTGGGCGTCTGCGCGATGACCGTGTCGGCGGGCTGGTCGCTGTCCTTGTAACGCTCCTGCGCTTGCAGGCCCAGGCCGGCCAGCTCGTTGCGCACGTCGTTGATGTTCTTGCCGACGAGCTCGGGCACCTGGATGGGCGCCTTGCCGTCGCTGGTGACCACCGTGACGGTGTCGCCGCGCTTGAGCTCGGTGCCGCTCTTGGGGTCCGACGAGATCACCGCCCCCTCGGGGATGGTGTCGCTGTACTGGTGGCCGCCCTTCTTGATCTTCAGGCCCATCTGCTCGAGCTCGCCCTGCGCGGCGGTCAGCTCGAGGCCGGCCAGGTCGGGCACGGCGAAGCGCTCCTTGCCCAGCGACAGCGTCAGCGTGATGGCGCCGCCGCGGACGATCCGCTCGCCGGCGGCCGGGTCCTGGGCGACGACCGTGTCCTTGGCGACGTTCTCGCTGAACTGGCCCTCGGCGTAGAACAGGTCGAAGCCGTTCTGCTTGGCGTACAGCTCGGCCTGGGCCTTTGTCATGTTGACCATGGTCGGGGCGTCGCTGTAGCGGCCCAGGAAGACCCACCACGTGCTGCCGATGACCACGATCAGCATCAGGGCGATGGCGGCCGAGAGGAAGATCTTGCGCCGGTCGACGCCGCCGCTGCGGGAGCGCGAGCGGGGGACGCGGCCGGCCGTGTATTCCTGGCCGCGCGCGGGCGCCTGGCCGGGCAGGCGTGCCCAGGTGGGCCGGTCGGTGACGGCGGGCACCACGGTGGTGGCGTCGGCCACGGCGGTGCGCGACGCGGGCACCTGGCGCAGCAGCGCGGTCTCCACGTTCGCCGCGCCGAGGTCGTCGCGGACCGTCTGCACCTCGGCGAGCAGCGCGCCCGCGTCGGTGGGCCGCGCGCCCGGGTCGCGGCGGGTGGCCCGGGCGACCAGGTCGTCGAGCACGGAGGGCAGGCCCTTGACCACGCCGGAGGGCGCGGGCACGTCGTTGTCCACGTGCTGCCAGGCGACCGCGACCGGGTCGTCGCCGTCGAACGGCACCCGGCCGGTGAGCATCTCGAACAGCACGATGCCGGCGGAGTAGACGTCGGTGCGCGCGTCGGCGTGCCCGTCGGTGACCAGCTCGGGCGCGACGTAGGCCACCGTGGCCATCAGCTGGCCGGAGTCGTCGGCGCTGCTCGCCTCGACCGCGCGGGCCAGCCCGAAGTCGGCCACCTTGACGACGGCGTCGACCAGGTTGCCGACGCCGCCGCTCGGCGCCTCGGCGACGAGCACGTTCTCGGGCTTCACGTCGCGGTGCACCAGACCGGCCCGGTGGGCGGCGGCGATCGCGGCGAGCATCTGCTCGAGGATCGCCAGCGCCTCGACCGGGTTGAGCCGGCGCCGCTGGGTGAGCAGGTCGCGAAGGGTGCGGCCCTGCACGTACTCCATGACGAGGTAGGGCAGGCCCTGGTGGCGGCCCTGGTCGTACACGGCGACGACGTTGGGGTGGGTGAGCCGGGCGATCGTCTTGGCCTCGTCGGTGAAACGGTCGACGAAGTGGACGTTCGTGGCCTGCGACGGGTGAATGATCTTCAAAGCGACGGTGCGCTCGAGTCGTTCGTCGGTGGCCGTGTAGACGGTCGCCATGCCACCACGGGCGACGCGACCGGTGATCCGGTAGCGGCCGTCAATCGTCGTGCCGATCAACGTGTCGGCGACTGTGGTGTCCATCGGCGTGAAGTGTATGTGTCTTTCGTGTGGGGGCAGACCAGGATGTCATAGCTGAGTCCAAACGGGTACGCGCCTGGTCGCCAACCGGGACATTTGCCCGGACGAAAGAGGATTCAGTCGTTATGCCGGCGGTGGCGGCGGCCCTGCCAGCTCGGGCTGGGTTCCACCGATTCGCCCGGAGTGGCGCTCGTCTCACTCGGCGACGGCTCGACGGTCGTCGATGACGACGGCGAGGGTGACGGGGTCGGCGACGGCGACGACGTGGGGGCCGTTGGGGTCGGCACGGGCGGCGGCGTGGCGCAGTGGCACTCCGGCCGGCCGGGCCGCCGAGGCGTCTGCATCGGACTTGCCGGAATTGTCCGCACGGACGAGGGCGGTGGCGGGGGAGTCGCGGCAGTGACGCCGCCGACACCGGCGACCGGCGCCGGCGGCGCTCCGGCGGTGGTCGTGCCGGCGGCCGGAGCCTCGGCCGGCAGGACGGGCCGGGTGGTGATCGAGGGCTGCTGCCCGGTAGCGGCCGGCCCCGCGGCGGCGCGGGCGTTCGCGGTGGCGGCGGGCCGGGCCGGGAACGTGTCCGCGGCCGCCGGCGTCTCCGACAGCAGCGACCCCAGCCCGTTCACCACCGCCAGGTAGGCCCCCGCCGCCCCGGCCACCGTGACCGTGCCGAACGCGGTCACCGCCAGCGCCCGCCTCGGCCGCCGGTGCGGCACGGGACGCGGCTCGGCCTCGGCGAGAGCGGGGATGGCGCCGAACGTGCTCATCCCCGTGGACGTCACGTCCGGGCCGTCCGCGGGCGGCTCGGCGGGGGCCCGGCCCATGTCGTAGCGCAGCGATCGCCACGCGCCGGCCAGCTCCGTACGGGTCCTGCGCAGCAGGCTCATGGGGTTGTCTCTCCGCTCTTCTGGCACGCTGTAGGAGTGAGCGATTCCGTAACCGCCGGACCGGCCGAGTGGATCAACCTGCCGGACGTGTCCGCGAAGCTCGGTGTGTCGATCAGCAAGGTGCACCAGATGATTCGCGACGGGCAGCTGCTCGCGGTGAAGCGCGACAACGTCCGCGTCGTTCCCGCGGATCTCGTTGCCAACAGCACCGTGCTCAAGCACCTCCCCGGCGTCCTGACCTTGCTGCGCGACGCCGGGTACAACGACGAAGAGGCCCTGCGGTGGCTCTACGAGCCCGACGAGGCGCTCGACGGCAACGCCGCCAAGGGCCTGGGCGGGCATCGCGCCCGCGAGGTGAAGAGGCGAGCCCAGGCTCTGGGCTTCTAGTTCCTAGACGGTGCGGCGGGTGGCGGCGTCGGCGAGCCGGCGCAGCACCGTGCGCGCCTCGTCGTCGATCTCGGCCGCGTCCAGGGCGGCCAGCGCGTCGGCCATGAGCTGGCCGATGCGCTCCTCGGTGGCGGCGAGCGCGCCCGATGCGCGGATCAGGTCGCGCAACCGGCGTACGCCGTCGTCGTCGAGGCCCTGGTCGCCCAGCCCCGCGTCGAGCTCGGCCCGGCCCGGCTCGTCCAGCCCGGCGAAGGCGGCCGCGACCAGGTAGGTCCGCTTGCCCTCGCGCAGGTCGTCGCCGGCCGGCTTGCCGGTCTGTGCCGGGTCGCCGAAGACGCCGAGCACGTCGTCGCGGAACTGGAACGCCTCGCCCAGCGGCAGGCCGAACGCCGAGTACGCGGCGAACAGGTCGTCGCTCGCCCCGGCGAGGGCGGCGCCGAACAGCAGCGGCCGCTCGACCGTGTACTTCGCCGACTTGAAGCGGGCCACCTTGCCGGCGCGCTCGACGGACGTGTCCGCCGTCGCCTGGGTGAGCACGTCCAGGTATTGCCCGACGGTCACCTCGGTGCGCATCTCGTCGAAGATCGGCCGCGCCCGCGTGATCTCGGCCACCCCCGCGCCCGAGGTCTGCAACAGCTCGTCCGACCACACCAGGGACAGGTCGCCCAGCAGGACGGCGGCGCTGTCGCCGAACGCGGCCGCGCCGCCCCGCCAGCCGGCCGACGTGTGCAGCCGCTCGAAGCGCCGGTGCACCGACGGCTCGCCGCGCCGGGTGTCCGACCGGTCCATCAGGTCGTCGTGGATCAGGGCGCTGGCCTGCACCAGCTCCAGCGCGGCCACGGCGCTCACGACCTGGTCGGAGTCGGCGCCGCCGGCACCCCGGAACCCCCAGTAGGCGAACGCGGGCCGCAGCCGCTTGCCGCCGCCCAGCACGAAGTCCTCGAGCGCGGCCGAGACCTCCGCCAGCGCCGGATCGATCGTGGTCAGGCGGTCGCGCTGCGCGGCGAGGAAGGCGGCGAGCGCCTTGTCGACTCGGGCACGCAGGTCGGCGGCATCGGTGGGGAGCACGCCAGAACGCTAGCCGAAGTGCGGTGAGCTGCGAACGGTAGAGTCGGGGTGTGGCTCTCGGACTGCCCTCGCGCCTGCCCGGCACGCCCGCGATCGGAGACCTGATCGCCGGGCCCGAGCCCACGTTCTCGTTCGAGTTCTTCCCGCCCAAGACGCCCGAGGGCGAGCGTCTGCTGTGGCGCGCCATCCGTGAGCTCGAGTCCCTGCGCCCCGACTTCGTCTCCATCACGTACGGGGCGGGCGGCACCACCCGCGACACGACAGTGGCCGTGACCGAGCGGGTGGCCACCGAGACGACGCTGTTGCCCATGGCCCACCTGACCGCCGTCAACCACTCGGTCGCCGAGCTGCGCAACGTCATCGGGCGGCTGGCCGGCGCGGGCATCCGCAACGTGCTGGCCGTGCGCGGCGACCCGCCCGGCGACCCGATGGGCGAGTGGGTCCGCCACCCCGAGGGCGTGCTCTACGCCGAGGACCTGGTGCGCCTGGTCAAGGAGGCCGGCGACTTCAGCGTCGGGGTGGCCGCTTTCCCGTACAAGCACCCGCGCTCCGCCGATGTCGAGTCGGACACGCGCAACTTCGTGGGCAAATGCCGGGCCGGTGCCGATTTCGCCATCACGCAGATGTTCTTCGACGCCGACGACTACCTGCGGCTGCGCGACCGCGTGGCGGCGGCCGGCTGCGACACCCCGATCGTCCCCGGCGTGATGCCCGTGACGCGCATGGCCACGATCGAGCGCTCCTCGCAGCTGTCCGGCGCCCCGTTCCCGGCGGCCCTGCGAGCCCGCTTCGAGGCGGTCGCCCACGACGAGGCCGCGGTGCGGGCCCTCGGCGTCGAGGTCTGCGCCGAGATGTGCGCCCGCCTGCTCGCCGAGGGCGTGCCCGGCGTCCACTTCATCACGCTCAACCGGTCCACCGCGACGCGCGAGGTCTGGCAGCTGCTGACCGCCACGGCCGCGGCCGTCTGAAGGTGCTCTGGGAGGAGTACGCGGCCACCTGGTCGGGCCTGCACGGCGGCTTCGACCCGCGGCGCGCGTCGCCGCTGGTGCGCGGGTGGGTGCGCATCGCGTACGGCACAGGCTCCTGGCTCGTCCGTCACCGCGTCGGCCCCATGGCCGTGACCACCGCGGGGCTGGCGCTGTGTCTCTCGATGCCGGCGGCGGTGCTGCTCGGCCGCCCCGGGCTGCTGCTGGCGGCGCTCCTGGCGCTGGCCGCCGCCCTCGCCGACAGCCTCGACGGTGCGGTCGCCGTGATCAGCGGGCGCACCACCCGGCTCGGCTACGTCTACGACTCGGTGGCCGACCGCCTCGGCGAGCTGGCCTGGCTGACCGCGTTCTGGCTGGCCGGCGCCCCCGGCTGGCTGGTCGCGCTGGGCGGCGCCACCAGCTGGCTGCACGAGTACGCCCGGGCGCGCGCCACCGCCGCGGGCATGTCCGAGATCGGCGTGGTCACGGTCGCCGAGCGCCCCACCCGGGTCCTGGTGGCCATCTTCGGCCTGCTCGCCGCCGCCGCGCTGCCGGCCCTGATCACCGTGGCGGCGGCGATCTGGCTGCTCCTGGCGCTGGTCGCCGCCGTCCAGCTGGCGGTGGCGATCCGGCGAGCGCTGCGCCCGTGACGAGGGGCATACCGCGGCGCGGCCGAGCTCGTGGCACCATCGCCCGGGGAAAAGTTCGTGTGCCGAAGGAGTAGCGCGGTTTGGACCTCAGCGAAGCACGGGAACTCGCGACGGGTCTGATGGCCCGGCACCGGCTGACCGGCTGGCGGCTGGTGTTCGACAACGCCAAGACCCGCGCCGGCGCCTGCCGCTCCGACCGCCGCGAGATCACCCTGTCCCGGCCCCTGGTCGCCCTGTACTCCCCGGAGCAGGTCACCGAGACGATGCTGCACGAGATCGCGCACGCGCTCGCCGGCTCCGGGCACGGCCACGACCGGGTGTGGCGCACGATCGCCCGGCGCATCGGCTACACCGGCGGCCGCTGCCTCCCGGCGGACGCGCCCCAGGTCGACGGCCCGTGGGTGGGCGTCTGCCCGGCCGGCCACCGCACCACGGCCCACCGCCGCCCGGTCCGCGTCCGCTCGTGCCCGCAGTGCTCGCCCCGCTTCGACCTGTCCGCCCGCTACACCTGGACCTTCCGCGGCGGCCCGGCCGAGATGGACCCGCGCTACGAGGCCGAGCTGGCCCGGCTGAGCCGCGGCCGGCCCGAGCCGGCCGGGGCCCCGGCGCTCGTCGGCGTCGGCGACCGCGTCCGCCTGATGGGCACGGGCAAGTACGCGGGCCTCACCGGCACCGTCGAGAAACGCGGCCGCAGCCGCTATCAGGTGCGCACGAGGGCGGGGCTGCTGAGCGTCGCCTTCACCGCCGCCCAGCCGGTCACCGCCCCCGGCCGCGACTGACGCCGAGCCGGGCCGCTGTCACCTCGCCCCGGCGCTCGTCACAGGACCGGGCGCTGGACCCCGCTCTCGGTCGTCGCCCGCACCGTCGCGGGGCGGCGGGTCACCGGCATCCGGATCGTCGTCGGCCCGGCCATGCTCGCCTCGATCCCCTTGGCGGCCCCGTGCTGACGGTCACCGCTCGAAGACGACCTCGGGGTAGTCCGCCGACGGGCCGTTCAGCAGCGGCGACGGGTGGTGCCGAAGGTGGCGGCCGGCGAACGCGGCCACGTACTGCCGGGTGATCTCCGTGGCGCGCTCGCCGGACAGCGGCGGGGACGGCAGGCCGAGCTGGTCGCCGATGACGCCGTAGTCGGGGAACGAGCCGTGGGTGGAGCCGGTCACCGTGAGCCAGCGGCGCCATCCGGTCAGGTGCGCCCACGACGCGGCCCACGTGGGGTCGTTCGCGGCGCCGCGGTCGAGATCCGAGCCGATCATCAGGAACGGGCGGCCGAGATCCTTCGTGATGGCCGGGAAGAACGTGCCGTCGATGTTCGCGCCCGCGTCGATCCGGCGGTCCCGCTGGATCGCGGCGGCCGCGGCGGCACCACCGACCGAATAGCCGACGACCGCGATCCGGTCCGCGTCGACACGAACGCCGGTGCGGCGGCGGGTGAGCTCGTCGAGCACGAAGGAGATGTCCTGGGCGCGGCCGCGCACCAGGTACTCCTGGTCCAGCTTGCCGGCCTCCTCCAGCCGGCACACCGAGCAGCCGGCGACGCGGCCGTCCGGGAAGGTCACGGCCGCCGCCTCGTAGGTGTGGTCGACGCCCGCGACGACGTAGCCCCGGCTGGCCAGGTCCTCGGCCAGGGAGGTCAACGAGCTGCGCGGTTGCGAGAAGCCGGGCGAGAGCACGACGAGCGGCCAGCCACCCGGCCGGGCCAGCGGGCGGACGCCGGTGCGCGCGTGGACCCGGACGCCGCTGAGCAGATCCGCGGGGACGTCGGTCATCCCGAACTCGGTGAGGATGGCGCGGGACTCCGCGGCGCTGACGTACCGGTCGGGCGTCCCGCCCCGGCTCGCCGCCGGGAACCAGAGCGACACCATCAGCTCGCGCCGGCGCTCCGGCACCCAGGGATCCGCCCGGTGGCGGTCCACCAGGTGCAGGTCGGTGACGCCGACCCGATAGGGCCCGCCGGGCTCCGGCAACTCCAGCACGGCCTCGGGCGGCGCGGCCGCCGTCGCCGTCGCTGCCGTCGCCGCGGGCGCGGGCAGAACGGCCGCCGCGAGCGCCAGGACCGGCAGTGCCGCGAATCGATGCCACAGTCGTGTTCGGTTCATGGTGGACATGGCTGGGATCTTCGCGAGGGCTTGCTGTGTCCCCGCTGTGATCAACGGTGTTCGATGAGGGCGGCGAGGCGGGCGGCCGGCTCGCCGCCGGTGAGGTGGGCGGGGATGCGCACCAGCTCCACGCGGTGCACGAGGCGCGGGGCCGAGATGGGCACGCCGGTGAGCGACGGATGGGTGGTGACCAGCGGTTCCGGCAGGACGGCCAGGCCGTGGCCGGCGGCTGCCAGGCCGGCCAGGACCGTCACGTCCTGGCCGTCGTAGCGCAGGCCCGGGCGCAGGCCGTCGACCGGGAGGCGGGTGTGTGCGGCCACGGCGGGGGCGTCGATCCAGTACGCGTCGGCGAGGTCGCTCAGGTCCACCCGCCGGCGCCGGGCGAGCGGGTGGCTGGCGGCGACGGCGACCACGGCGGGGCTCTCCGCGACGCCGATCGCCCGGGCGCCGCCCGTGTCGGGCAGCCGCAGCGGGTCGCTGGGGGCGGTGAAGCCGTCCACCAGGCCCAGGTCGGCCTCGCCGGTGGCGACTGCCGCCACCACCTGGTCCCGCTCGGCGAGGCGCAGCCGGGCCGTCAGTCGCGCCGATTCGGTACGCAGCAGCGCGAGCGCGTCGGCCAGCGCGGGGTGCCAGGCGAGCGGCGTGAGCGCGACGATCAGGCGGCCGGGCGGTGCGACCGCTCGGGTGACGTCGGCGCGAGCCGCCGCGAGGCGTACCAGCAGGATCGAGGCATGTCCCCGGAGCCGCTCGCCCGCCGGAGTCAGGGCCACGGGGCGGCGGGTCAGCAGCGGGGTGCGCAGGTCGGCCTCGAGCGCGGCGATCTGCTGCGAGACGGCCGACTGCGTGTAGCGGAGCTGCTCGGCGGCGGCGCTGAACGAGCCGGTCTCGGCGACCGCGAGGAAGGTCCGGAGCAGGTGAGGGTCCACATCAGCGATGCTAATGCCGACGTCATCATCGATCGTTGGACCTGATCTCGGGTCGGCGCGAGCATGGTCGCATGAAGGCGATCGCATTGGTAGGAGACAGATCTTCGGCGGTACGGGCGCACTCGCGCATTCCGGCGATCATCGAGGCGCTGCGCGAGCGCGAGCAGGTGGACCTGGACGTGTACTGGGTGCCGACGCCCGAGGCGGCCGAGCCCGGGGTGCTCAGCGGCTACGCGGGCATCTGGCTGACGCCCGGAAGCCCGTACAGGAGTGAAGCCGGCGCCGTGACGGCGGCCCGGATCGCGCGTACGGAAGGAATCCCGTTCCTCGGCACGTGCGGGGGTTTCCAGCACGCCATGCTCGAGTTCGCGCGGGACGTCTGCGCCCTGCCGGCGGCCCGGCACGCCGAGAACGAGGACGGCGGGGGCGACGCGCTCATCGCGGAGCTCTCCTGCTCGCTGGTCGGGCACGAGGGCGCGGTCAACCTGGCCGCCGGGTCGCTCGCCGAGTCGCTGCTCGGCGCGTCGCGCACGATCGAGCGCTACCACTGCTCCTACGGCATCGCGACCGGCTACCTCGACCTGCTGCGCGCGCACGGCATGCGCTTCTCGGGGGCGGACGACGACGGCGAGGTACGGGTGGCCGAGTTGCCCGGGCACCCGTTCTACCTGGCCACCCTGTTTCAGCCGGAGCTGGCCGGCGACGGCACCGATCCGCACCCGGTGATCCGGGGCTTCGCCCGCGCGGCCTGGGCATCGGCTCGTTAATCGCTTGTCCGGTCACGGCGGGCACTCGTACGGTTGTCCACATCGGAGCCGCCGGGACGGCCGGCGGGCCGACACGGGGGCAGGCCCGCCAACCGTCCCGGCCCGAGCCGCCTTCCCGGATCATCCCGTAGCGGATGATCCGGGCTATGCTGCATTCATGCCCGCCCCCGAACGCACCGAGCGCGACATCACCGGCCTGCTGAACGTGGCCGGGCACGCGCTCTCCAACCGGCTCGCCGCCGCGCTCTCCGAGGTCGACCTGACGCCTCGCATGCAGTGCGTGCTCCTGCACGCGCTCGAGGAGGAGCGCACCCAGATCCAGCTCGCGGCGCTGGCCGACCTCGACAAGACGACCATGGTCAGCACGGTGGACGAGCTGGAGAGACGCGGCCTCGCCGAGCGCCGGCAGTCGGCCACCGACCGCCGGGCGCGGATCATCGCGGTCACCGAGAAGGGCCGCCTGGCCGCCGCCGAGGGGCAGGAGATCGTCGACCGCGTGCACGCCGAGGCGCTCGCCGGTCTGCCGCAGGAGGCGCGGGCGGCGCTCGTCCAGGCCCTCGACCTGCTCGCGGAGGCCCCGCGCGACCCCGGCCCCCAGCCCGTGCGAAGGGCACGAAACAGATAATGAGCTAAGAGATAGTCCGGTAGCGGATTATCTGTTACGGTCGGGCCATGAGTCCTTCCGTGCCCCGTCGCGCGGCCGCTCTCGCGGTCCTGTGCGCCATGTCGTTGATGATCGTTCTGGACAGCACGATCGTGGCTGTCGCCCTGCCGGACATTCAGCGCGAGCTCGGCTTCTCCCCGGCCGGCGTCTCGTGGGTGGTCAACGCGTACCTCCTGGCCTTCGCCGGCCTGCTCCTGCTCGCCGGGCGGCTCGGCGACCTGCTCGGCGCCTGGCGAGTGTTCCTCGCCGGGCTGAGCCTCTTCGTCGCTGCGAGCCTGCTCTGCGGGCTGGCGACCAGCGCGGGCCTGCTCATCGCGGGCCGCTTCCTGCAGGGCGCGGGCGGCGCGTTCGCCGCGGCCGTGGTCCTCGGCATGATCGTCCGGCTCTTCCCGGAACCCCGCGAACAGGCCCGCGCGATGGGCATCTACAGCTTCACGCAGGCGGGCGGCGCGGCCCTCGGCTTCGTGGTCGGCGGCGTGCTCACCGACGCGCTCGGCTGGCCCGTCATCTTCCTGATCAACGTCCCGATCGGCGTGCTCGTCTGGCTCGCCGGCCGCAAGGTGCTGCCCCGCGAGCAGGGCCTCGGCCTCGGCGCCGGCCTCGACACCCCCGGCGCGGTCCTGATCACCGTGGGGCTTTCGCTCGGGGTGTACGCGATCACGCGTACCGGATCGCCCGGAGCTCTCGTGCCCGCAAGCGTGACCGGAGCGGCGGCCGTGACCCTGATCCTGGCCTTCCTGGTGCGGCAGGGCACGGCGCGCCGCCCGCTGATCCCGCTCCGCCTGCTGGGGCGAGGCTGGCTGCTCCGCTCGAACGCCGTGGTGGTGCTGGTCTTCGCGACCGGGATGGGCTTCCAGTTCGTGAACGCGCTCTTCGTCCAGCAGGTGATGGGCTACGACGCGCTCGGCACCGGCCTGGCGTTCCTGCCCACCCCGGTGGTGATCGGCCTCGTCTCGCTCTTCGTGGCGGCCCGGCTGACGGGCCGCTTCGGCCCGCGCCCGGTCCTGATCGGCGGCCTGGCGACGCTGGCGGCGGGCCTGCTGCTGCTCGCCCGGGTGCCGGTGCATCCGTCGTACGCGATCGACATGCTCCCGCCGTTGATCGTGATGGGGCTCGCCATCGGCGTCACCATCCCCTCGGTCATCATGCTGGCCATGGCCGGGGCGGCCCCCGCCGAGACGGGCATGGTCTCCGGCTTCAGCAACACGGCCCAGCAGGCTGGGGGAGCGCTGGGGTTGTCGCTGCTCGCGGCGGTTGCTGCCACTCGCGCGTCGGCCTCGGGTGCGCCTGGGGTCGGGGCCTTGCACGCCGGCTACACCACGGCGTTTCTGGTGGCTGCGGGGTTCGTGGTGGTGGCGCTGGTGCTTGCCGTGGTGCTGCTGCGCCGTCCGCCTCGGTTGGCGGCGGGGGAGTCGGTGGTTCTTGCTTCGGCCTGAGTCGGCTCTCTGGGCTCGGGTTCGGATTGGTTCTTTTGGCCTTCCTTGCCCGGGCTCGTCCGGCCACCCTGTCTGACTCGCCTGTGCTTCCTGCTCGGGTCTCCCTTCGTCCTGTCGCTCGGGTCGCCCTCGTGTCGTTCTTGGCCGCGTCGCTCGTCCTGTTGATCTCCTGGACCCTCGTTTCGTCGCTGGCTCCGTCGCTCGTTTGGCCCCTCCTGTCGTCGCTGGTCCCGTCGCTCGTTCTGTCGATCGTCTTGGTCCTCAGTGCTGTCGCTCGCCCCGCCCGGTCTCTCTCGCCTGGCCTCTCTCGCCTGGCCTCTCTCGTCCGGCTCTTCCCGTCCGGCTCTTCCCGCCCGGCTCTTCCCGCCCGGCCTCTCCCGCCTGGCCTCTCCGGCCCAACCTCTCCCACCTGGCCTCTCCGGCCCAACCTCTCCCGCCTGGCCTCTCCGGCCCGGCCTCTCCGGCCCGGCCTCTCCGGCCCGGCCTCTCCGGCCCGGCCTCTCCCAGCGGTCCCTTCCCGCCCCCGGCCCTTCCCATCCTCTTGTCCGCTTGGTTTCCAACTGACCGGATTCCTTCCTCTGTTGATTCACCCGTCTGCGGTCGTCATTGTCAATAGATCGTTGACAAGCTGGCTATGCTGACGTCGTTGGAGGGGTTGGAGGGGTTGGAGGGGTTGGAGGGGTTGGAGGGGTTGGAGGGGTTGGAGGGGTTGGAGGGGTTGGAGGGGTTGG
>NZ_BOMI01000136.1 GCF_016862115.1 Paractinoplanes deccanensis | reverse complement strand
AGGGGTTGGAGGGGTTGGACGGGTTGGACGGGTTGGACGGGTTGGACGGGTTGGACGGGTTGGACGGGTTGGACGGGTTGGACGGATTGGACGGATTGGACGGATTGGACGGATTGGACGGATTGGACGGGTTGCGGGCGATCCCGGCGGCGCGGGCGCGGCTGGATGCTGAGGAGCTGGCGCTTATCGATCGGGCGCGGCGGGCGGGGGCTACCTGGTCGGACATTGCCGCGGCGCTGGGGCTGAGCAGCCGTCAGGCGGCTGAGCAGCGGCGACTTCGGCTGGCTGCGGCGGCGGGGCGGCCGGCGGGGCCGGAGGAGTTCGGGGATCGGGTGGCTGAGCTGCGCAAAGCCGCGCTGGAGGTGCACCGCCGGGCCGGCGCGGATCGGCGGTGGGATCGGCGGTTCACTCGGGCCGCCCTGGTGCGCGAGACCTTGGCGACCGCCGCCGACGCGCCCGGTGGGGCGCTGTATGCGCTGGTGGAAGCGGCGGTCGGTGACCTTTCCGAGGCGGCCGCGTCGATGCCGGGGCCGACACGTGCGGCGATCGCCCGGCTTCGCGAAGCGCTGGAGGCCGCCACGCCGCAGACTTGACACATTGACGCTCAACTCTTGAGGATGTGAGTCCGTCCGACTCACCCCTCGGGGGCCTCATGCGCCGCAACGCGTTCCTGCTCGTCCTGATCTCATTGCTGTCCGGCTTCGGCAGCACGGCGATGACCCTCGCCGCCGGCCTCTGGGTCCTCGACCTGACCGGCTCGGTGAGCCTCGCCGCGCTGACCGCCGTCTGCCTTTATCTGCCGACCTTCGCCGGGCCGTGGCTGGGCGGTCTGGTCGACCGCCTGCCACGCCGGCCGTTGCTGATCGTTGCCGACCTGGCGCTGGGCGCGATCCTGCTGACACTGCTCACCGTTCACTCCGCCGCGGGCGTCTGGCTGATCTTCGCGGTCCTGCTGGTGCGCGGTGTGAGCTACGTGGTGATCGACGCCGGCGAGACCGCGATCCTGCCGTCCGCCCTTCCGATGTCGATGCTGGGCGACGTCAACGGCTGGCGGTCCAGCGCCCAGGAGGGCATGAAGCTGGTCGCCCCGCTGGCCGGCGCCGGCCTCTACGCGTGGCGCGGCGCCGTCCCGGTGATCCTGCTGAGCGCCGCAATGCCGCTGTTCACGGCCGCCTGCTACGCCGCCCTCCGCGTCGGCCGCCCCACCGCGACACCCGACCGGCCCGGCGACTCGGGCGGCGGCCCGCGTGAGGCGCATGGTCGCCCGGGCAACTCGGGCGGCGGCTTGCACGCGGCGAATGGCCGGCCAGGTAAGTCGGGCGGTGGCGCGCGTGAGGCACGTGGCCGGCCCGGCGACTCGAGCGGCGGCCTGCCTGGGGCGGATGGCAGGCCCGGCGACTCGCGGGGTGGCCTGCGTGGGGCGGATGGCAGGTCCGGCGACTCGCGGGCTGGCCTGCGTGAGGGGCTTCGGGCGTTGTTCGGGATCGCGGCCGTCCGGACGCCGGTGGTCGTGGCCGCCGTCGCCATCGGGATGTCGGGGCTCTGCAACGCCGCCGTGCTGGCGCATCTGGTGCACGACCTCGGGCTGCCCTCGACGCGCCTCGGGTTTCTCGCCACGGCTCAGGGTGCCGGTTCGATCGCGGGCGGGCTGGTCGTCGGGCGCGTCCTGGCCCGGAGCAGCCCGGTGCGGGTCGCGGCGCTCGGTGCCGTGGTCTTCGCCGGCGGGTGTCTTTCGTGGGCGCTGCCCTGGTGGCCCGCGATGATCGCCGGCAGCGTGCTGGTCGGCGTCGGGTTGCCGTGGGCGCTGATCGCCGGGATCACCGCCGTGCAGACCCGCACGCCGGAGCACCTGCTGGGCCGGGTCGGCGCGACCGCGAACACGGTGATGTTCGGGCCGGTCGCGCTCGGGATCCCGGCCGGCTCGGTCCTCGTTCACGTCGGTGCCGTCGTACCGCTGATCGTCTCTGCTGTCCTGTGTGCCGCGACCGCGATCGTCGCCGTGCGGGCAGCCGCCGCGGACCGGTCCCGAGTGCCGGTCCGGTGACCGGGCGGAGATCAGCGCGGGGCGTGGGCCGCGAGGAACGCCTTCGCTATGGCCGACGAGAGGTCCGCCGGGTTCGTCGCCGCGAAGGCCTTGCCGCCCGTGGCGTTGGACATGTCGTTCAGGGCCTTCATGTCGACGTCCGGGCCGTAGCCGACCGCGAGGACCGGGACGGGACGGTTGGGGTCCTGGCCGGCCGTCAGCTTCTGCATGAACTCGGCCTGGGTCATCGTGAACGTCGACTCGCCGTCGACGCCGTCGGTCAGCACGACCACCAGCGTGACCGCGCCCTGCTGCACCTTCGGGCGCATCTCGTCGACGCCGTCGAGGACCGACTGGTAGAGCGGCGTACCGGAGTTGTCCGCGGCCTTGTAGCCGGCCATCGCCGCACCCAGCGCCTCACGCCGGGTCTTGCCCTTGACGGCGCCGGTGATCGGGCCGAAGGAGACCGCCTCGACGTGCGCGGGGCTGGCCGGCGTGGGCTGGCCGAAGAACCACATGCCGACGCTGGTGTCCTCGGCGAAGAGCTCGGCGGCGATCCCGCCGGACTGCCTCAGCAGCGCGGCCCGGGTGGTCGTGCGGCCGCCCGGAGCGGTGATCTTCTGGTTCATCGAGCCGGACGCGTCGATCAGCAGCAGCACCTGCGTGGTCAGGTTCTTGTAGCCGGCCCACATCGTCGAGGAGGCGAGCAGCTCCTGCGGCTCGGCGATGACCGGCATCGCGTTCGGCGTCGGGCTGGTGCGGAAGCCGGCGCCGGTCAGCGACGTCTTGGTGATCGCCGCGCGCAGCCGCTTGGTGAGCTCGGCGTCGCGGTTGTTGTGGGCGATCGCGAACGGGTAGTCGGCGTCGACCAGGCCGTCGACCGGGGGAGCGCCCTTGAGCTGCACGGTGTGCTTGCCGGCCTGGTACGCCTTGAGCTGCTGCTCGGTGGTCGGGAAGACGCCGATGCCCGCGGTGACGCTGTTGGTGTTCCAGTCCTCGGCGATGCGGGTCATCAGCTTCGCCGGGTTGGCGGCGGCGTCGGTGAGGCGGCTGCGCAGGGTCAGCGCTCGCAGTTGCGCGATGCCGGCGTCCGGCGTGGTGCGGGCCATGGCCCTGTTCACGGCGTACACGGAAAGCATGCCGACGGTCGTGGTCTGTGCGTCCGCCATGGTCACGGCGGGGATCTGACCGGCGGCGACACCGGCGGTCAGCTTGGCCCAGGAGGCCTGCCCGCCCTTGGCGATCTGATCGGCCAGGGTGCTGGGCGCGGCGAGGACGATCGGGCTGTGGGCGAGGGGCTCACCATCGATGTCGTACGCGGCCCCGCGCGTCCCGGCGAGATCGACCCACTTGCTGCTCGAGGGGATCCACACGTCGTACTTGACGGAGGAGGCGGCCGTGACCGACGGCTCCTCCGCGATGACCTCGATCGGCCCGCACTTGTCGGACGAGTCGTCGTCGAAGGTGCGCGCGGCGGCCTGGACCACCGGGGCGATCTCGGGCGCCGCGGCGACGACCAGGTCGGCGTCGGGGCACTGCGAGGCGGAGGCCGCCGGGGCCGGACCGGCCGTCGGTGCGGGCTCGCGGCTGTACATCCACCAGGTGGTGGCGCCGGCGACGGCGACCAGCATGAGGACGATGGCCGCGGCGAGCAGGAAGCGGCCGACTCCGCCGCCGTCCGGGGAACGATGCGAGTTCGGCTCGTCCATGGGCGGCTGATTACGCCGCGCAATATCCGACATCGCTCCCACCTCTCCCTCTCAAGGTCCACAACTGTTACCGATTGGCCGGTCGAGAGCGAATAGTAGTCACATATTCATCGTTGACAACGCCCGGCCCCGGATTGGCAACTTCCCGACAGCGCGGGCGGCGTCTAGCCCCTACCCTGCGGCCTCGCCACCGCCACCATGATCAATTCACCGTCTTCGCCCAGGCCGGCGGGCTCGCGAGCCCATCCTCCGTACACCCGGTCGACATCGAAACCGGCCGCTTCGACATCCGCACGAAGTTCCTCTTCGGACCGGAAGCGCAGCGTCGCCTCGCTGATCAGCTCATCACTCTCCGTAAATGCAAAGTGATGAACGAAGGAGATCGTTCCCTCGTTTTGCCCATTTACCTCCGTCCATGCCTCGACGACGGCGCCGTCCGGCAGGACGATGACCCGTCGGGAGTCGGCGGGGTTCCACCGCTCCCACTCGCGATATACGGGATCGCGGCTCTCAAAGATCAATCGACCGCCCGGAAGAAGCGACCGGCGCAGCGCGAGCAACGTCTGCGACCACTCCTGGTCACCGACGAGGAACTGCGCCACGTGACTGGTGAGCAGAGCGGCGTCGAACGACCGCTCCGGCAGCACCTCGGCCGACCCCTCGATCCAGCGCACCCGCTCGGCGCCCGGCTTGCGCCGCGCCGCGTCCAGCGAGGCCCGCGCCGGGTCCACCGCCGTCACCTCGTGGCCGCCCGCCGCCATCGCGATGGCGAGCCGCCCCGTACCGCACCCGAAGTCGAGGACCCGGGGCGCCGACCTCTCCGCCAGCACGGCCATGAAGAAGTCGTCGTCCCAGCCCCACACATGCTCGGCGTCGTAGACCGCGACCAGCCGAGGATCCCGGAACTCACCGTGCCACACAGCGACGATGCTAAATCCGCGCGCGGCGCCTTCCTATCGCTCGCGCGGGGTAGGGTCCGGCCCATGGACTGGCTGCCGCCCGAGCGCTACGCCGCCGAGCTCGACGCCGAGACCACCCGCTTCGCCGCGGCGGCCACGAGCCTGCCGGCGAACCGGACGGTGCCGACCTGCCCCGAGTGGACGGTCCGCGACCTGGTCACCCACGTCGGCACCGGTCACCGCTACGCCACACTGATCGTCGAGACCGATCAGGCGCAGCCGTACGCCCTGATCGACGCCCCGGATGACCAAGCCGCGTGGCGCGCCTGGCTGTCCGACGGCGCCCGGCAGCTGAACGAGGCTGTGCGCGAGAGAGGCTTCCACCAGCGGGTGTGGACGTGGCAGCCGCGGCACCTGGTGGCCGGCTTCTGGCTGCGCCCCATGGGTTCCACGATCTGATCGTCCACCGCTTCGTGTTGCGGCGCCGGCCCGCGAGCTGGTGTTGATCGTCAACCGGCGGTTGCCGTCGCCGGTCGTGCAGGGGGAGCGGGCCGTTTCGAAGGTCTGGCGCGAGCTCCCGCTTCGAGGCCCATCGCCCGCCGCCCAACTCAGGGCCCGCCCAACTCAGGGCCCGCCCAACTCAGGGCCCGCCCTCCCAGAGGGGGACCCCCATCCTCGAGAGCCATCATCCCGAAAATCCGCGGAGATCGTCCGGCGCCTGTGGACAACTCGGCGGTGAGCACGACGGCTGTGGAAAGCGGCGGCAGACACGTGGCCTTGCGCAGCGAGGCGGCGAACCCCGGCGGTCGTGCACGGAGCTGCCGCGAGCACGACAGTCGTGGACGACGGTGCTACAGCGGCCGTACCCCCGCAGGCAGCCGCTGGGTGGCGATGTGCTGCAACAGCGTGGTCCGCAACGCCTCGGCGGCGTGGGGCAGCACCGACCGCTTCCGGTGGGCCAGCGCGATCGTGCGCCGCATGCCCGGCGGGGCCAGCGGAGTGGCGCGCAGCAGCGGGCGGTTGGCCAGCACCATGCTGGGGACCAGGGCCACGCCGAGGCCCGCTTCGACGAAGGCCAGCACCGCGTCCATCTCGCCGCCCTCGACGGCGAACTTCGGGGTGAAGCCGGCCTTGCGGCACGCGTCCAGCGTCACGCCGCGGATGTCGTAGCCGGCCCGGAACATGACCAGCGGGGTGTGCTCCAGCTCGGAGAGGGCGATCTGCGCGTGGATGGTGGGTGCCGGGCGGTCGGCGACCGAGGCGACGACCAGGCTTTCGCGCAGGACGGGGGTGGCCGTCAGCGCCTCGTCGACGCCTTCTTCTGGCTGCACGATGAGCGCCAGGTCGAGCGTGTGGGCGTGCAGGTTCTCGATGAGGTCCTGCGAGCCGCCTTCGTTGACGTACAGCTGGATGTCGGGGTGATCGGCGCGGAAGGTGCCGAGCACCTGGGGGACCAGGGACGAGCAGAGGCTGGGGGTGGCGCCCAGGCGCACCTCACCGCGGCGCAGGCCGACGATGTCCGACACCGCCTCCTGAGCGGCGTCGGCGTCGGAGACCATGCGCTGGGCGAGGGGCAGCAGGGTGTGGCCGGCGGCGGTGAGGGTGACCGCGCCGCGGATGCGTTCGAAGAGCGGCGCGCCGAGGGTCTGTTCGAGCGTGTGAATTTGCTTACTGAGAGTCGGCTGGGAGACGCCCAGATTGTCCGCCGCTTGGGTGAAATGCCGCGTTTGTTCGACTGCTAGGAAGTATCGAAGCTGCTGCAGCTGCACGTCCATAGCCTATCTCTATGATGACTGCCTGGATCATGCATTAGACGAATCGCGCCGGGATTCCTACCTTCCAAGGTGTGGCGGTAGATACGACTACGACCCGGAAGGCGGCGGTCACCAAGACCCCCGCCCCGGCCGAAAAAGCACGGCGGCGCTCGTCGGTCGCCCTCAAGCTTCTGATGGCGGTGACCGGCATCCTGCTGGTCCTGTTCCTCTTCGTGCACATGATCGGCAACCTGAAGATCTTCTTCGGCGCGGAGACCTTCGACCACTACGCGCACTGGCTGCGGACCATCGGCTCGCCGCTGCTGCCGGACGGCTGGTACCTGTGGATCCAGCGCGGCGTGCTGACCTTCGCGGTCGTCGGGCACATCGTGGCGGCCACCATCCTGGCCAAGCGCGCCCGGCAGGCCCGTCCGGTCAAGTACGCGCACCGGCCCAAGGTGCAGGCCAGCTACGCGGCCCGCACGATGCGCTGGGGTGGTGTGATCATCCTGCTCTTCGTGATCTACCACATCCTGGACCTGACCACGCTGAACCTGAACCCGCACGGCGTGCACGGCGAGGTGTACCGCAACGTGGCCGAGGACTTCGCGCCGTCGCGCTGGTACGTGACCCTGTTCTACACGCTGTCGATCGTGGCCGTCGGCTTCCACCTGCGGCACGGGCTCTGGAGCGCCGTACGCACGCTGGGCCAGCAGACCGCGAAGGGTGAGTGGATCGCCCGGGTGAGCGCCCTGGTGATCTCGGTGGTGCTGGTCGTCGGCTACCTGTCGGTGCCGTTCGCCGTGTTGGCCGGATTGGTGGATTGATCATGACTGAGTTCTGGACCGAGGGCGACCCGATCGCCGACACCGCCGCGCCGGACGGGCCCATCGAGACCCGCTGGGAGCGCCGCAAGTTCTCCGCCAAGCTGGTCAACCCGGCCAACCGCCGCAAGCTCACCGTGATCGTGGTCGGCACCGGCCTGGCCGGCGGCTCCGCGGCCGCGACGCTCGCCGAGGCCGGCTACCACGTCAAGTCGTACTGCTACCAGGACAGCCCGCGCCGGGCGCACTCGATCGCCGCGCAGGGTGGCATCAACGCCGCCAAGAACTACCGCAACGACGGCGACTCGATCTACCGCCTCTTCTACGACACGGTCAAGGGCGGCGACTTCCGCGCCCGCGAGTCCAACGTGTACCGGCTGGCCAGCGTGTCGGTGAACATCATCGACCAGTGCGTGGCCCAGGGCGTCCCGTTCGCCCGCGAGTACGGCGGCCTGCTGGACAACCGCTCGTTCGGCGGCACCCAGGTGTCCCGCACGTTCTACGCCCGGGGCCAAACGGGCCAGCAGCTGCTGCTCGGCGCGTACCAGGCGATGGAGCGCCAGATCGGCCTCGGCAACATCGAGATGAACGCCCGGCACGAGATGCTCGAGCTGATCATCGTGGACGGCAAGGCCCGCGGCATCGTCGTGCGCGACATGATCACCGGCGAGATCACCACCGAGATGGCGGACGCCGTCGTGCTCGCCTCCGGCGGCTACGGCAACGTCTTCTTCCTCTCCACCAACGCCAAGGGCTGCAACGTCACGGCGTCGTGGCGCGCGCACCGCAAGGGTGCGCTGTTCGCGAACCCCTGCTACACGCAGATCCACCCCACGTGCATTCCCGAGTCCGGTACGCACCAGAGCAAGCTCACCCTGATGAGCGAGTCGCTGCGCAACGACGGCCGCGTGTGGGTGCCCAAGCGCGCCGAGGACTGCAAGAAGCCCGCCGGCGAGATCGCCGAGGAGGACCGCGACTACTACCTGGAGCGGATCTACCCGTCCTTCGGCAACCTGGTCCCGCGAGACATCGCGTCCCGCGCGGCCAAGAACGTCTGCGACGAGGGCCGCGGCGTCGGCCCCGGCGGCCTCGGCGTCTACCTCGACTTCGCGGACGCCATCAAGCGGCTGGGCCGCAAGGCGGTCGAGGCCAAGTACGGCAACCTCTTCGAGATGTACCAGCGGATCACCGGCGAGGACCCGTACGAGACGCCGATGCGCATCTACCCCGCGGTGCACTACACGATGGGCGGCCTCTGGGTCGACTACGACCTCCAGTCGACGATCCCCGGCCTCTTCGTCGTCGGCGAGGCGAACTTCTCCGACCACGGTGCCAACCGCCTCGGCGCGTCCGCGCTGATGCAGGGCCTGGGCGACGGCTACTTCGTGCTGCCGACCACGCTCGGCAACTACCTGGCCGCGGGCCCGTTCGAGAAGGTCGCGCCGGACCACGAGGCGGTCGTCGAGGCGCGCAAGGCCGTCGAGGACCGCATCGCGAAGTTCCTGTCGATCAACGGGGACCGCACCGTGGACTCGTTCCACCGCGAGCTCGGCCACATCATGTGGGAGTACTGCGGCATGGAGCGCACCGAGGAGGGCCTGACCAAGGCCATCGGCCTCATCCGCAGCCTGCGCGAGGAGTTCTGGACCCGGGTGAAGGTGCCCGGCCACGGCGAGCAGCTCAACCAGAACCTGGAGAAGGCCGGCCGGGTCGCCGACTTCTTCGAGCTCGCCGAGCTCATGTGCATCGACGCGCTGCACCGCCGCGAGTCCTGCGGCGGTCACTTCCGCGCCGAGTCGCAGACCCCCGACGGCGAGGCGCTGCGCCACGACGACCAGTTCAGCTACGTCGCTGCCTGGGAGTACGCCACCGGCGAGGCCGCCAAGCCGATCCTGCACAAGGAACAGCTCGAATTCGAGTACGTCCACCCGAGCACGCGGAGCTACAAGTAATGGACATCAAGGTCAGGGTGTGGCGGCAGCCTTCTTCCAGCGAAGGCGGGCAGATGGTCACGTACGACGTGAAGGACATCTCGCCCGACGCCAGCTTCCTCGAGATGCTGGACGTGCTGAACGAGAAGCTGATCCTCGACGGCGACGACCCCATCGCGTTCGACCACGACTGCCGCGAGGGCATCTGCGGCATGTGCAGCATGGTCATCGACGGCGTGGCGCACGGCCCCGAGAAGGCCACCACCACGTGCCAGCTGCACATGCGGCATTTCTCCGACGGCGACGTGATCGACGTGGAGCCGTGGCGCGCCGCCGCGTTCCCCGTCATCAAGGACCTGGTCGTCGACCGTACGGCCTTCGACAAGATCATCCAGGCCGGCGGCTACATCACCGCCCCCACCGGCGCCGCCCCCGAGGCGCACGCCACCCCGGTGCCCAAGAAGGACGCCGACCTGGCGTTCGAGGCGGCCACCTGCATCGGCTGCGGCGCCTGCGTCGCGGCCTGCCCGAACGGCTCGTCGATGCTGTTCACCGCGGCCAAGGTCGCCCACCTGGGCCTCATGCCGCAGGGCCAGCCGGAACGCGACACCCGCGTCATCGACATGCTCCAGGCGCAGGACGACGCCGGCTTCGGCGGCTGCACCAACATGGGCGAGTGCGCCCAGGTCTGCCCGAAGGGCATCCCGCTTCACCTGATCGGGCGCCTGAACAGCGACTACCGCAAGGCCCTGCGCAACAAGGGCTGAGCGAAGGCTGATCTCCGAGGCCGGGCACAACGGCGTGCCCGGCCTTCGGCATGTCCGCGGTGGATATACGCGGTGAGCGACTCGATCGCCTTGTCGCCGGGAACCTTGCCGAACCACGCCGCCGCGAAGCCCGGCACCAGCGTGGAGAGCATCGAGGCCACCAGGAGCGGAGACCTGGGCAGCCGCATCGGCTGCGTTCCGGGCTCGCCGGATGACGTCGCCGCGTACCTGCCGCTGATCGGCGCCTGAAGCTCGCGGGCCGTCCGCCTGTCTCCCGGCGGCCTGCTCTCCGCCTCGGGCGGATCGTCCGGCTTCGCGAATGGTGAATGTGGATCTCCTTGCCGAGATCGACTGGCGAAATTTGTCGTACGTGTGTTCGGAGATGCTCTCGTGTTGGCAGACGTGCGGCAGGTGGCCGAGGACGCGGTGAAGCTCGCTGACGCGCCGTTATGGGCGTTGTCCGACGAGGAGCTGACCACGTGCCTGCGGGCGGCGCACCACGTCGAGCAGGTGGCCGCGGTGATGAAGGCGCGGCTGGTCCAGCAGGCCGAGTCGCGAGGGCTGCTGGCCGCACAGGGGCATCGCAGCACCACAGGCTGGCTGCGCTCGCGACTGCTGCTCGATGCCGCGCCGGCCCGGGAGCTGGCCGACCGGGCGGTGGCGTTGCGCGACCATCCTGATGTGGCGCAGGCGGTGCTCGACGGCCACAGCGACATCCGCCAGGCGGCAGCGATCACGGCCACGGTCGGCGCGGTCACGGCCGGGCTGGCCGACTTCGACGACCTCGACCCGGTCGCGGCCGATGACATCGTCCGCCGGGCGGAGGCGACGCTGGTCGAGATGGCCGGCCGGTTGACGGCGGTGCAGCTGCGACGCGTCGGCGAGCGGATCCTGGCTTACGTCGCCCCGCCTCTGGCGGAGCGGGCCGAGGAGGCCGCGCTGTCCCGGCAGGCGGCCCGCGCGCACCGTGCTCGCGGGTTCACGTTGTCCGCTCCGGTGGATGGCGTGGTTCATCTGAGCGGCCGATTGGGTGTCGAGGACGCGGCGATCGTGCAGGCCGCGCTGCATCCGCTGTGCTCGCCTGCCCCCGACGACAAGCGGACGGCGGCGCAGCAGCGCGCTGACGCCCTCGTCGACGTCTGCCGCCTGGCGCTGCGCACCGGTGAGCTGCCCGAGGACGGCGGCGAACCCGCCCAGCTCGCCGTCACCGTCGGATACGACCCGCTCACCCACGCCCTCGGCGCCGCGACCACCGACACCGGCGCCCGCCTGTCGGCCGCCGTCGCACGCCGCATGGCCTGCGACGCGCGGATCCTGCCGGTCGTGCTCGGCGGCTCCGGGCAGGTCCTCGACGTCGGCCGGTCCCGCCGGCTGGCCACCGGCCCGCTGCGCCGCGCCCTGCACATCCGCGACGGCGGCTGCGCCTTCCCCGACTGCGACCGGCCGCCCCGCTGGACCGACGGGCACCACATCACCGGCTGGACGAGCGGCGGGCGCACCGCCCTGGACAACCCAAGGTCTCACTAGTTGGACAGCAGATCTAGCGGCGGGAAGCACCTAAAGTCCTCCGAGCGTCCAACGCGGATGGTGCGTGTCGCCTGCTCAGCAGGGGGCGCGACACACGCCATGTCATAGGTCCTAGAGGGGGACTGGAGGATGGTTCGGGCAGCAGCCTAACGGTCGCTCGTCATGCCTACGGGGATCGGCGGCCCGGGCCTGACCAGCCAGTCGGCGCGAACGTGGGTGGGGCCGCGCTCCGTCGCGCCCCAATGCCCGTCGACCGACAGCGCGTCGGTCGGGAACGGGGCGGCGGCGAGCGGGTTGTCGAACCGGGTGATCCGCGGGCGGTAGGGCCCACCCGGGAACCACTCGTGCACCGAGAACACCGCCGACACGTGTTCGCGCTTGGCTACGCGCCGGTCCCCCCACCTTCCGAAAAAGCCGTCGCCTTTCCGCCGGCTCTCCAGAGTCGCGACGACTACTTCCTCCGACCCGACGAGCGCCTGGTGAACCTCGCCGACGTCGCACATCGGGTCGCGGACGCCGACGACGATGGCGAGCGGCTTGCCGCGCAAGTCGTACTTGGCCGCCTTCTCGTCGAGCCGCTCCCGGAGACGGAGGTTCGAGTCGACCCATCCGCCGACCGCCGCGCCCCCGAGCACGACGTTCCGGCTCTCGCCGACGACGGCGCCCGGGATCAGCGGCCAGAAGTCGACGACGATGTCGACCACCCTGGTCGAGTAGACCTTCTTCTGGATACCGAAGGCGTCGACGGGCAGAACCGACGGGTCCGACCGCAATTCGTCGATCGTCTCGCCGATCCACTTCGCCATATGCTTCACGCTCGGCGTGGCGTCCCAGCGGCGGACCTCGAACATCACAGAGTGGGTGCTGAGCCGCAGCCGCGCGTTAAGGGCGTCCTGCAGTTCCGCGTGCCGCCGCTCCTCGGCGTTCCAGTCGTTCCGCAGGAACAGCGTCACGACCTCCACGGCCGCCACGTACGAGCCGTCGTCCTGGTCATACAGGCGGAAGTCCGGGCGAGTGCCCTCACCCTCCTCGTAGTCCAGCCGGTAGCCCGAGAGCAGCAGGTCGTGCACCAGCAGCTCGTCGAGTGCCGTGAACAGCCGCTTCTCGTCGCTGCTGCGGAGGTTCGCCTTCATGCGGCCGTTGTCGTCCGGGAACCGCGAGTACAGGTCGTTGACGATGCGCCTGCCCTCGACCGCCTCCGGCCGCGTCAATTCCAAGAACCAGTTGACGCGGGGCTCCGTCCCGGCCAGTTGGGCGGTCCGGGCGACGGCAGGCTCGTCGAACACCAGTGCGGGCATGGCGCAAGAGGTTAGTCGACGCTTACGGGGTCGACCACCGCTTACCGCGCGGATCAGTCGTCGGCGGGGCTCCAGGCTGGTGCTCGGGCCCCGTCGGGGTCCAGAATGGGCCGGTCCTCCCTGATCCACGCCTCGACTGCGTGATCGGTGCGAGGTTGACGCGGAAGCACAAGCAACCCCACGTCTCACTAGTTAGAAATTGGCCCTGCCTGCAAACCGGGCGTGTCGCAATCAGGTATCCGACAAGGGCCGTCGCCGCCGTAAACCTAGAGACCACCTATGCAGGTAACTCTTCGTGGTTTGCCATGCAAAATGCCCGATCTTATCCGATGGCGTGGATGTCCACCGAATTCTGATCACATCGAACGCAACCTATAGTAGTCATGTAGTCGCGCTCGGCAATGACTTCTGAGACGGTGATCGCCGGATGGCCGGAAACACGCACAGAGAAAATTGCGCCAACGCCCAAAACCCCGGCTGTGTCTGCACAGGCTGTGGCGGCTCGCTGCATGGCTGGCAGGGTTGGACGGGACTTGCCTTTGACCCGCAGCGGGCTCGCGACGAGAAGCGGCGAAAATTAGAGCGGAAAGTCGAGCGTACCCGTCGCGGTGACCTCAGTTTCAATGCGCGTAACCGGCAAGCGTACATCGACCTTGCGCGCCTCGACATTGCTGACTCCATGTCAGCGCCTGGCCTACAAAGGGCGTCCAGGGGGGCACCGCTGCCGAAAATCGACGTTGCGGACGCCGGCGAGATTCGGTACGACGCGGAACGCGTGACTTTCCTCGGCCAGGAGATTATGGAGAAGACCTGGAAAGAAATCTCGGTGGAGATTGATGGCCTGGCGCAAAGTGAGCACAGATCCCGAGACATCAAAAAACAGCTCGCGGACCATGCGTGGTGTGGCCTATTGGTAGCGTTGATCCGATGGATCGAAAAGCTCGACGAGGCAGCCAAATTTCTCTCTGAACAAGGGAAGAATTTCGTTAAGATCCATCTCGCCACGCCTCTCACAGGACTGTCGAAAACCTTGGCGGATGCCGTTATCGACATTGTCGTTGACAAGGTTTGGACGGCGCTATCCAGACTCATTCAGGCGCATTTCCCGGTAGTAGGTGACGACACCTTGCGGGTCCTGCGAATATTAGCCCTGTTCGCTTGCCCATCCATCGAACAGCACCCAGACGTCTACAAATATGCCGCACGGCCACTGATGGGCGACGCGCAGAAGTTGATCTCCGAAGACGTTAGGGAAACGACCATCGCGCTATTCACATCTTGGTGGACAAGGCGCGCGCCCGAAGCTGCATGAAACACACTTCCGGTGTCGCATCCAGCTTTTTGAGTCGCACACGGGCAGGGGAGGTGAAACATGCCAAGGTCCCGAACGATGCTGAAAAGGGATGCGGCGTTCATCGTCCTGGGCATCGAGGCTTTGGCCATAGTTGGCGTGGTCTACTTCCTCGTGACGCTTGATTGGATGAGCGTCATCTGGTCACTTTCTATAGCAATCGCAATTCCGTCCTGGCTTCTTGCGGTGAAAGCGCCCACCTATTGTGGTGTCACGACACAAGCGGGTGGGAAATGTACTCGCCCCGTGAACGGTGTCATCTTCGGATGCGGCACTTCGGAGCATACTTGGGCGAAATTCTTCTCGCGCTTCGGATGGCGTAGACAGCCAGACCCCAACCGCGCTTCCGCGAAGGCTGGCCCAGCGGCACAGATGCCGCGGTTCGGCGGAGCGCCTACCGGCGATGCGGGCGTCGTGACAGTAAGAATCGCTGAAGAGGCGAAAAGCAAGGTCGCTTTCTGGATGGCGCTTACCGCAACGCTCTGTGCCTTGATAAGTGCGACCGTCGACGTAACAAGCGCCATTAATTGACTGAGAAAGACCTGAATGAAACTACCATTAGCTATTTGTATTGCGTTTAGCGTTTGGTCAACGAACCGGTGGATCCGACGACTTTGCCCGCGTCCTGCGATGGTCGCACCTCACGGGGTGCCTACGCGTGAGCGTCCGCAGGCCGCGTTCAGCGATCTGAAGGGAGTGGTCGCCGGCGGCGCTGCGGGTATCACTAAGTCATGGCGCCGACGCCCAAGATCGAGCCGAAAGCCCTTGTGGATGAGCGGATGGGCACTGTCTGTCGATCGTGTGAGCGGGTTTATGAAGGAACTGAGCATTCAGTCGATTCGTCACGGGGGACCTGGGATCGTGCCTACCGCAGGCGGTGCCATCGCCTCCTTGCTTGGCGTACGCGTTACGGTGCCACTGTGGAGTACTTCAGAGTGGACGGGACCTGGTGGCTGCCCGATGACCCGGGCGTAAGGACTGTCGGCACGTTGTCGCTCGGCGCAGACGAGCTATCACTCGACCTGGACGGCTCGATCGATCCAGGCGAGAGCCAAGACCAAGACCTCTTTGATTTGCCCGAATGGAGAACGACTCCGGTCATCCACGGCAAAGAGAGGGGTGGAGGTGACATCACTCTTCTATATGCGGACGGCGCAACTTTGCTGGCACCAACGCAACTAAGAGCGAATATCAAATTAGATTCGCATTAGCAGGGTGCCATGCTCGGGGCGATGAGTGCATGGAGGCGCGCTTCAGTTTCGACTGCCTCGAGGAGTGGGTCAGCCGCCTCCATTGACGGAGCGAAGAAGCAAAGCCGACCATCGCGATCGAGTTCGCAAGATTGTGGAGGCGGCCGAGATGGCGGGTGTCGCCAGGGAACATGTTTTGTGGGCCGAAAGAGTCCTGATGAGCAAGAACGATAGACCACTCCGAGATCAGATCAATGATCTGGTCGAATCGACGCCCGAAATCGGGCCTAAGATTGTCGAGGTCCTTCCCAATATTGGGGCCATTGCGGCTTCGGCAAGAACCGGAGTGGCTCACGGTGGAGCGGCTACTTCGCTTAGCCCTACCGGCATGCTCTGGATGCTTGAAGTCTTACGGTGGGTTGTCCGATGCCGGCTGTTGATCGAACTGTGTGTCGATCCGAAGGAGGCAGGCGGACGTGTCGCGAAACGAGCGGGCCTCTCACATGACCTTGAAAAACTGCGAAAGGCACTGACGCAGCCAGTGGGCCCGGAATATTGATCGCGCTACCCGACGGGTATGCGGGCGCAATCGTCTGGTGTCCTCGCAAGAAATAGGCAGTCATTCGGCCAGATCTGGTCGGTGGTCCTGGATCCACTTCTCGATGTCAGGGCGAACCAAATGTGGCCGGAGCTGAGGACAGCGATCGGCTCTGGGAAGTCCGGACGCTCGGCCACCTGAGACGCCCGCTGGCGGCTGCGATTGATGCGCTGCGGAGCTCGGCGGATCCGGCTCGGTCCCGACGGGCGACCCGACTTCATCCCGCCGCCCGACGTCGACCCGGCCCAGCATCCCCGCCGCGACCTCTACCACCTGCGCGTGTAGGCCGCCCGGCTCGCGCTGCGGCCGGCGGAGTGAGTCAGAGGGTGTCGGCGGCGGCCCGGACGAAGGCCCGAACCAGGGGCGTCTCGCCGGCGCTGCGCCAGACGGGGGCGTAGCGCAGGAGCGGGGCGTCGGTCAGCGGAAGGAAGGTGATGTCGCGGCGCAGCCGGGAGGTGGCCGAGTAGGACCCGATGGGGGAGATGACGCGGCCGGTGCTGATGGCCGTGAACGCCTCGGCGAGGGTGACCACGGTGACGCCGGGTCGCACCGGGCGGCCCTTCGGCGTCACGGCCGGAGTGTGCGCCTGCCACACGTAGTCCGGGATGGGGCCGTCCGGGTGGACGACCGGATAGTCGCCCAGATCCTCCAGCTCGGCGTGCTCCCGGCCGGCCAGCGGGTGACTGGGCGCGACGGCCAGCACGAGTGACTCGGCGAAGAGCTCGGGGCCCACGACCAGGTCGGGTTCGTGGATGGGCAGCCAGAGCAGCGCGACGTCGACGCGGCCGGCGCGCAGCGCGCTGATCGGGTCGGTGGGCAGGATCTCGCGGACGTGCAGCTCGCACTGCGGGTGGCGCTGGCGGAACAGGTCGAGGACGGCCGCGACCTCCTGCGGGTGGGTGTCGAACATGCCGACGGTCAGGCTGCCGGCCTGCCCGCGCGCGGCGGCGGTGGCCTCCTCGATGCCGGCCATGATCTCGGCGTAGCCCGCGGCCAGCCGGTCGCGCAGCCGCTCACCGAGCGGCGTGAGGCGCACGCTGCGGCTGGTCCGCTCGAACAGGGCGCCGCCGATCCGGCGCTCCTGCTGCTTGATCGACTGGCTGACGCGTGCCTGGGACACGCGCAGGCGCTCGGCCGTACGTCCGAAATGGAGCTCCTCGGCCAGCGCCAGGAAGATCTCGATGTCACGCAGCTCCACCAGCGAACGATAACCGGTGGCTTATCCGGCGGTTCGATCTTTCGCATTGTTCCGCGCCGATGACCCCGCGATCTTAGGAGCATGGACGAACTGCTGGCCGACATCGTGGCGGTGACGGGCGCCTCGCGGTGGCAAGCGGTGGCGCCGCGCGGCTTCGTAGCGGGCCGGGCCGGCCTGCGGCCCCTGCTGGTGCCGGCCGCCCGGGGCGCGGCCGAGCTGAGTCTGTACGTCGAGCCGGCGTGGCGGCGTCGCGGCATCGGCTCGCGGCTGCTGGCCGTCGCCCGCGACCGGGCCGCCGGCCTCCGACTGGTCGTGGACGTGCCGGCGGGCTCGCCGGGGGAGGCGTTCTGCCTGCGGCACGGCTTCCGCCGCACCGGTTCGCAACGCCGCGACCTGCTCACCTACTGCGACGTCCACCAGGCCTGGCTGGGCGAGCTGGTCGACTCGGAGCATCCCGGCTACCGCCTCGCGTACTGGACCGGCGACCTGCCGGACATCGCTCGCGTCGAGGATCTGCTCCGCGTCCCGAGCCGCCCCGGCAACGCCGTGCTCACCGCCGCGGACGCCGCCGGCGAGCTCGCCGCCTATGCCATGGCGGTCGTCGACACCCCGTTCCCGGGACCACGCGCCCGGCAGTACGGGCCCGCTGTGCTGCCCGGCCACCGCGGCCGGCGGCTCGGCCCCTGGGTCAACGCCGCCCTGATCCAGCGACTCCAGGAGGTTCACCCGCACATCACCGAGATCGAGACCACCGCTTCCCACGACGACGACGCCCGCCGGCACCTCGGTTTCCGGCCTTTCCGGCGGGCCCGCCTCTACGAGCTACCCGAGACGGAGAGCAGGCCATGACAAGACGAGACCTCTGCCTTCTCGCCGCGGGCCCCCTGTTCGAGCACGTCGCGGGCCGTGCGACGTCCCCAGTGAGAACGTCCCCAGTGACAACGTCCCCACCGAGATCGAGGAGTACCCA
>NZ_BOMI01000135.1 GCF_016862115.1 Paractinoplanes deccanensis | reverse complement strand
GAAGGTGACCCGGAGAACGTCGAACAGTCCAAGCTGGTCTTCCGCGGAGCCGACCGAGGCGTCTCAGTCCCCGACGCCGTCCCGGCCGACCTCGGAGCCACCGCCACCGAAGAGTAAGACCGAGCAAGTCCACAACGGCCCGGCTGCGTTTCGCAGCCGGGCCGTTCTGCTGCCGCCACGGCCCTCACCTGCCAGACGCACCCACCCGCTGGTCCGCTCCGCTCGCTGGCGCGCGCGCCTGCTGGTTCGTCCGCCTGCCGGTTCGCCCGCCCACGAGACGCGCTCGGCCGCCGGTTCGTCTGCTCGCCGGCGCGCCCGCCCGTCGGCCCGCCAGACGCGCTCGCCCGCCGGTTGGTCCGCTCGCTGATTCGTCCGCCCGCTGGCTTGTGCTCGCTGTCCGTTCGCTCGTTGGCGCGGGCTGCTGGTTCGTTCGCTCGTTGGCGCGGGCTGCTGGTCCGTTCGCTCGCTGGCGCGGGCTGCTGGTCCGTTCGCTCGTTGGCGCGGGCTGCTGGTTCGTTCGCTTGCTGGCGCGCGCTGCTGGTTCGTCGGCCCGTCTGCGCGCCGGCCCGTCTGCGCGCTGGTCCGCCCAACCGCCCTCCCACGCGTCGTCCGCACCCAAACGCCAACCCATCGAGAGGCCCGCCCGCAGGCCCGCCCACAGGGCCGCCCGCGGGCCCGCCCACAGGC
>NZ_BOMI01000134.1 GCF_016862115.1 Paractinoplanes deccanensis | reverse complement strand
CCCGCCCACAGGCCCGCCCACAGGCCCGCCCACAGGCCCGCCCACAGGCCCGCCCACAGGCCCGCCCACAGGCCCGCCCACAGGCCCGCCCTCCCAAGGGGGCCGCCGCCTGACGAGCGTCATTGTCGCGCGGATCGGTCGATCTTGCGGTTGGGCCTGTGGACAACGCGTGCTGTGGATAAGTCGGCCCGGCCCCGCGAAGTCGAGGCATCGTCCGCGGGCCCTTTAAGGTCGGGGGCCATGCAAGCCGATGACCAGCGAGTCCTGCCGGGCCTGTCCGATCGGGTCGCGTGATGGTGTCGCCACGAGGCGCTCCAGGGTGAGGAAGAACGCTGCCGTGGTGACCGGATCAGCTGACGTGGTCGCGCGTATTTCGGTGGAGCGGGGCGGCTCGAGGGTTGACCATGGCGGTCGTGAACTACCGAGAAGTCAGGGCGGTTTATACGGACACCGCCATCACGGTCTATCAGGCCTATCCGCCCGCGATTGCTGATGCGGCGCTGCGGGCGGGGCGGTTTGTCGCGCCGTTCAAGCGGGAGCGGATGACGTGGATCAAGCCGTCGTTCCTGTGGATGATGTATCGCTGCGGGTGGGCCACCAAGCCGGGGCAGGAGCGGGTGCTCGCCGTGTCGATCACGCGTGCGGGGTTCGAGTGGGCGCTGCGGCGGGCGGTGCTCAGCCATTTCGACCGGGAGTTGTACGCCGACCAGGCCGCGTGGAGCCGGGAGCTCAAGCGCAGCCCGGTGCGGGTGCAGTGGGATCCGGAGCGTTCGCTGCGCCTGGGTGAGCTGCCCTGGCGGTCGTTGCAGGTCGGGCTCTCCGGCGAGGCCGTGCACGCCTATGTGGACGAGTGGATCGTCGGGATCGCGGACGTGACCGCGACGGCGCGGGAGATTCGCCGGCGGCTGGACGATCAGGACGACGCGGGGGCCGCCTCACTGCTGCCCGAGGAGAAGGTCTATGCGCTTCCGAGTGACATCGCTGCTCGGGTGGGGGAGCGCGCGCCGGGCCGGTAGGGGGCCTTGGCCGGCTCCGGCGCGCGCCGGATCAGGGGTGGTCCCGCGCAGTCGAAGGATGCGAGGGAATGGAAGTGGAGTGCGCCCGCGCCACCAATAAGAGGCCGCCGACGATCGAAGGACAGGGGAACGGGATCGAGGGTTGGGGCCGGCGCAGCTTGGGGGCGGAGCGGCGCCGGCTCGCGCGGGTCAGGTTATGGGGCCGGCACCTCCTGAGGGGACGCCGAAGGAGGGGGTGCCGTCGGGGTTCCAGTTCAGGCGCTGGATGCGGGTGTGGCGGTTCGGGTCGTACAGGGGGTCGCCCGTGATGTCGCGGTAGTCGCGGGCGTGGTAGACGAGGACGTCCGTCACGCCGTCCTCGGCGACGGTGAAACAGTTGTGGCCCGGGCCGTACTGGGAGGTCTCGGGGTTCGAGACGAAGATCGGGTTGGGGGTCTTCGTCCACGATGCCCTGTTCAGCAGGTCCGCGTTGGCGGAGGCGGTGAGCAGGCCCATGCAGTAGCGGGCGTCGGTGGCGCTCGCCGAGAAGGTCAGGAAGACGCGGCCGTTGCGGATCAGTGCGGCCGGGCCCTCGTTCACCTTGAAGCCCTGGATCTCCCAGGTGCGGGTCGGGGTGCTGATGCGGGTCGGCTTGGTCGCGAGCGTCCACGGATTCGCCATCCGGGCGATGTAGAGGCTCGTGTTGACGGCGATCTCCGGCTCGCTCTGCGCCCACACCAGGTAGCGGCTGCCCCGGTGGGCGAAGGTGGTCGCGTCCAGCGTGAAGCCGTCCCATTCGGTACGCAGCTGGGTCTTGAGCGTCCAGCCGGCCGGGTCCAGCGGGTCGGCGCGGGTCGACTCGAGCACGTACGTGCGGATGCGGAACACGTCGTCGGAGTCGCCAGCCGCGAAGTAGATGTACCAGCGGCCGTCGATGCGGTGCAGTTCCGGGGCCCAGATGTGGCCGCCCATCGTGCCGCTCGCCGGGCGCCGCCAGATCACCGACTCCGCGGCGGTCGACAGACCGGTCAACGTGGACGCGCCGCGGACGATGATGCGGTCGTACTCCGGCACCGACCCGGTGAAGTAGTACATGCCGTTCGTGCGGGGGGTGATGAACGGGTCGGCCCGCTGGGTGATCAGCGGCGGGACGGGTGCGGCCGCGGCCGCCGGGGACGCCGAGGAGAGTCCGGCGACCGTCCCGGCGGCGGCCACCCCGAGTGAGCCGCGCAGCAGGGTTCGCCTGCTCATTCCGTACGACATGGGGATCTCCTAACGAAGGGGGATGCGCAGGAAGGTGATCGAGTTGGCCGGGAACGACCTGGTGAAGGTCGAGCCGAGCCCGCGGACCGTGGACGTGACCGGCTGGATCGGCTCCGCGCTGCGGGTGTTCTGCTCGCCCGGATCGCCGGTGAGCACGGTCATCCGTCCCGTCGACGCCACCCGGAGGCCGTCGAGGTCGACCTTGGTGAGGGCCGCCTTGTCCTGCGCGTTGACGACCTTGACGATCAGCTCGCGGGAGCGGAGGTCCTTCGTGATCACCTGGGCGAAGGGCTCGGTGACCTTGTTGTCGTCGAAGGTGCCCCACACCTCGCCGTCACGGATCAGCGTGACCTTTGTGCCGCGTACCTGGATCGTCAGGTTGTAGGTCTGGCCCGTCACGACCGTGTCCGGCCTGGTGAGCAGCTGCTCCTTGGCGTCGGCGCTGCCGGACGCCTTCTCGATCGCGCCCTGCGTGTTGTTCCAGCCGCCGAGGTTCCACCAGTACCAGTTGTCGGAGTCCTTGATGCCGAACGGGATGAGGAAGCCCTCGGCGCCGCCGGTCTTGGTGGCCTTCAGCGTGATGTCGTAGTCGGTCGCCGTGATGTCCGTGGCCGCGGCCACCATCGTGTTCGTCGCCGCGGTGTCGGACTGCACGTAGGCGCCGTCCTGCACGCTCCACGTGCCGCGGTTGCTCAGCGAGGTCCAGCCGTCCGCGTTGCCGTCGGCGAAGTCGTCGCTGTAGAGGACGGTGCCGTCCGTACCGGTGACCTTGACGTCGTCGTAGCGGGCCGCGGTGGCCCATGTGGACAGCCCGACCCGGCCGGTGATCGGCTTGGGCTGGACGACCGCGCCCGCGACGGAGGACGGCACCACCCGGTCGCCGACGTTGTTCATGAACAGCTTCTGGGTCTGGTAGCTCGTGGTGCCCCACGACTCGTCGGCGTCGAACCAGATCAGGTCGGGCCGCCACTGGACGTGGTCGATGTTGGCGAGCAGCGGCGCGTACGACGCCATCCGCACCACGTCGGCGTTGCGTTCGAGGCCGGTCATGTACGCGGCCTCGGCCAGCGAGTTGGCGAACTTGGCGTCCTGCGACGCGTACTCCCCGAGGAAGACCTTGGGGCCGTTGCGGTCGTAGCTGTCGTAGCGCGCGTTGTTCTGCAGGAACCACGACGGGCTGTTGTAGTAATGCTCGTCGACCATGTCCGATCCGGCCGACCGGTTGAGCTCCCAGAGGCGGTCGAAGGTGGCGCCCTGGTCGTCCGGTCCCGAGTTGCCGATCACCGTGATCGTGGGGTACGCGGCCTTGATCGCCTCCCGGAACTTCAGGTAGTTCGCGAAGTACGCGTCCGGCAGGTTCTCCTCGTTGCCCACCGCGATCATGGTGAGCCCGAACGGCTTCGGGTGCCCCATCTGGGCTCGCAGCTTGCCCCACGTCGACGTGACCGGCCCGTTGGCGAACTCGATCAGGTCGAGCGTGTCCTGGATGTGCCGTTGCAGCAGCGCCGGATCGTCGGTGGCGCGATTTTGGCCGCAGCCGGTGACCAGGGCCGGCACGACGGGCAGGGGTGCGGCGCCGATGTCCTCGGCGAACTGGAAGTACTCGTAGTAGCCGAGGCCGTAGCTCTGGTTGTAGCCCCAGAAGTTGGCGTTGGTGGCGCGGGTCTCGACCGGGCCGACCGTGTCCTTCCACTGGTACGAGCGGGCGCGCGGGTAGCCGGACGCGGCGTCGTAGCCGTACATGCTGCCGGTGTTGACCAGGCAGCCGCCGGGGAAGCGCAGGAAGCCGGGCCGCAGGGCCGCGATCTTGGAGGCCAGGTCGGCCCTGAGGCCGTGGTTCTTGAACGTCTTGCGCGGGAAGAGCGAGACCATGTCGAGCTTGGCGGGGCCGGCGGTCTCGACCTTCAGCGTCGCCGCGTCGGTCGTGGCTGTCGCGCGGAGCGTAGCGCTGTACTTCCGCCACTCCCCACTTCGGACATTGACGATATGCCGAGTGGAGCCAAGGGTCACCGTCAAGGTGGTGGCCGCGTCCGCACGGGCCCAGACCGAGAAGTCGTAGAAATCGCCCGCCACAGTGGCGAACGGTGAGCTGACAACGCTGCCGTTTATGTCCAGATAAGTACGGTTGCGCTCGTTGATCCGCGACGCGTCGTCGCGCGTGGTCGCCGTCCCGGTGACGGTCCACCCGGTCAACCCGTTGTACGAAGCATTGTCCGCGGGCGAGAACTCGAACGACCGGTTCCGGACGAGCTCCGCGTAGAGCCCACCGTCCGCCGCCCAGTTGATGTCCTCGAAGAAGACGCCGTACAGGGAGTCGCTGATCGCGGCCCCGGTGGTGCCGGAGTCGACGGTGATCGTGTAGTCCGGCGTCGGCGCAGGTTGCGCGCCCGCAAGGGGAAGAGCGGCCAGTGCGGCGACCGCACCGGCGAGGAGGCGTGGCATAGATGGCCCTCTCTGTTCACGTAAACAGCGTGGCACCCGTAACACCTTGACGGTTGTCTATGTGAACGTTCACTCTAGCGGTAACACGACGGAAATGTCAGGAGTCGATTTCGCCATGAGATGGAAGAGCCTGATCGCCCTCGCCGCGGCCGCTGCGGTGCTGGTGGCCGCCGAGCCCGCGCTCGCCTACCCGGGCCCCGGCGTCGTCACCGGCAGCATCAACGTGCACGACCCCGGCATCGTCAAGAAGCCCGACGGCACCTACCTGATAGCGCACACCGGCGACAACATCCCGCTCAAGACGTCGGCCGACCGCACCGCGTTCCGCGACGCCGGCGTCGTCTTCCCCGGCGGCGCGTCCTGGACCACCGCGTACACCGGCGGCAGCGCCAACCTCTGGGCGCCAGACCTGTCCTACCGCAACGGCCGCTACTACCTCTACTACTCGGCCTCGACCTTCGGCTCCAACCGGTCGGCGATCTTCCTGGCCACCAGCACCACCGGCGCCTCCGGCTCGTGGACCAACCAGGGCCTGGTCATCGAGTCGCGCACCAGCGACAACTTCAACGCGATCGACCCCAACCTCTACGTCGACCCGTCCGGTCGCTGGTGGATGTCGTTCGGCTCGTTCTGGAGCGGGATCAAGCAGGTCCAGCTCAACCCGTCGACCGGCAAGCGGCTCGACAGCACGATCCGCTCGCTAGCCGGGCGTGGCGGCGGAGCGATCGAGGCGCCGTACCTCTTCCGGCACGGCTCCTACTACTACCTCTTCGTCTCGTTCGACCTCTGCTGCCGGGGCGCCTCCAGCACGTACCGGATCATGGTGGGCCGATCGACCAGCCCCACGGGACCGTTCGCGGACCGCAACGGCACGGCGATGACCAGCGGAGGCGGCACGGAGATCCTCGCGGGGCAGGGCAGCGTCCACGGGCCGGGTGGCCAATCGGTCTTCACCGACGTCGACGCGGACGTGCTCGTCTACCACTACTACGCGGACAACGGCGCCGCCCGGCTCGGCATCAACCTCATCGCGTACGACTCGGCGGGCTGGCCCTACGTCTATTAGAGGATCTGCACCTCGGGGGAGTCGCCGGCCAGCACGAACGAGCCGCCGAACGGCTCGACCAGGCCGTCCTCCACCAGGCCGGACAGCGCCCGGGCCCGCTGCACCTCGTCGGTCCAGACCAGGTCCAGGCGCTGCTTCGGCACCGGGCCGGTCGCGTGCCGCAGCACCTCCAGCAGCAGGCCGCGCACCTGGCGGTCCGTGCCGGCGTACCGCTGCGGCTTGCGGCTCGGGCCGTCGAGCGGGGGTGAGCCGTCGAGCCGCCACGCGCAGATCGCCTCGAACGGGCAGTCGGCGCAGCGCGGCGAGCGGGCGGTGCACACCAGCGCGCCGATCTCCATGAACGCGATGCTGGCGCGTGCGGCCTTCGCGGCGTCGGACGGCAGCAGCTCCTCCACGGCGGCCAGGTCCGCGGCGGTCGTGTTCGGTCCCGCGTCCGGCTTGCCCTCGACCGCGCGGGACACGACCCGGCGCACGTTCGTGTCGACCACCGGATGCCGCTGCCCGTACGCGAAGGTCGCGACCGCCCGCCCGGTGTACGTGCCGACGCCGGGCAGCGCGAGCAGCTGATCGAGATCGGACGGCACGTCGCCGCCGTGCCGCTCCACCATCGCCACCGCGCATGCGTGCAGGCGCATCGCGCGGCGCGGATAGCCGAGCCGGCCCCACATGCGGATCGCCTCGGAGGGCGGGTCGGCGGCGAGCGCGGCCGGGGTCGGCCAGCGGGTCATCCAGGCCCGCCAGGCCGGCTCCACCCGCACCACCGGGGTCTGCTGGAGCATCACCTCGCTGACCAGCACCCCCCACGGAGTCGTGTCGGGCTGCCGCCAGGGCAGATCGCGGGCGTTGGCGTCGTACCAGGCGATGGCGTCTTCGGCGAGAGTCATGGCAGGTCTTACTGTAGGTGAGTGCATGAGCTGGCCATCACCGTCATCGGCCCCGACCGTCCGGGCATCGTCGCCGACGTGTCCGAGGCGCTCGCCGCGGTCGGCGCCAACCTCACCGACTCCACGATGACCCGCCTGCGCGGCCACTTCACGATGACGCTGATCTGCACGGGCCCGTCCCCGGCCGAGGCCGAGGCGGCCATCGGCACGCTTTCCGGTGTGGTCACCCAGGTGCGCCAGGTCTCTCCCGAGACGTACGCCTCGAGCGGCGAGCCGTACGTCGTGAGCGTGCACGGCGCCGACCGGCTCGGCATCGTGGCCGCCGTGACCCGGGTGGTGGCCGCGGCCGGTGGCAACATCACCGACCTTTCGACGCGCCTGGCCGGCACCCTCTACGTTCTGGTCGCCGAGATCGACCTGCCGCCCGCGGCCGCCGACGAGCTCGCCGAGCAGCTGGCCGTGGCCGGCGCCGAGCTGGGCGTCGAGGTGACGCTGCGCCGCGCCGAGCCGGAGATCCTGTGATCGCTTGGGACGGCCCGGCCGGCCGCGTCCTGCCCGTCGTCACCGCTCCGGCGCCGGTCCTGAGCGCGGTCGGCGCCGAGGTCGACCCGTGCTCGCCCGAGATCGTCCAGCTGGCCGCCGACCTCGTCGCCACGATGCGCGTCTCGCCGGGCTGCGTCGGGCTGGCCGCTCCCCAGGTCGGCGTCGGCGCGCAGGTCTTCTGCGTCGACGTGACAGGCCACCCCAAGGCGTCCACCACGCACGGCGTGTTCGTGCTCTGCAACGCCAAGGTCATCGAGGCGAGCCGCTGGAAGGCCGGTCGCGAGGGCTGCATGTCCGTGCCCGACCTGACCGGCGACGTGAAGCGGGCGGGCCGCGTCGTCGTCTCGGCCACGCTGCCCGGCAGCGGCGAGCCGGTGACCGTCACGACGGACGCCTTCGAGGCGCGGGCGCTGCAACACGAGATCGACCACTGCGCCGGAAAGCTTTTTCTCGACCGGGTCGCCGGCGCGCACGCCGTCTACCAGCGCAAGGTGTATCTCTAACGAAGAAGAGGCGAGGACGTGTCGCATAACCCGGCGCGTCGCGGCCTTCGTCTCGGTCATCCGGGTTTACGGTGGCCCCATCATGCGATCGACGGTTGGTCCCCTTCCACCCGCCGTCTACTGGCGGCGTCGTGCAGTCGTGCTGGGCGCAGTGCTGCTCGGCATCATCGTGCTGTTCGTTTCCTGCTCCGGCAACGACGACAAGGACAACCCCAAGGGCACCTCGTCGTCCCAGCTGCCGACCCCCGCGCCGGCGTCCTCGCCGACCACCGAGCCGTCGTTCCTCGACGGGGCTCCGGGCGGCAACGACCCGTCGTTGCCGGCGCCCGGCGACATCGAGTCGCCGTCGCAGGATCCGCAACAGCCGCAGCAGCCCACCGCCACCGGGCCGACGCTGCCGGCGAACACGGCCACCGTCGCCGGCGGCCAGAACTCGAACGTCGACGTGCCCGCCGGTGCCACCGCCTGCACCGACCAGGAGATGCAGGTGACGCCCGTCCCGGCGCGCACCCAGCTGAAGCGCGGCGAATCGGTCGAGATCCAACTCAAGATCAAGAACACGAGCTCCCGTACGTGTTCGCGCGACGTCGGCGCGGACCCGCAGGAGCTGTACATCGACTCGGGCGCCTTCAAGTACTGGTCGTCCGACACGTGCAGCACCGCCAAGGGCAGCGACGTGCGCCAGCTGACCGCGGGCCAGGAGCTCGTCTACCGGGTGACGTGGAACGGCCGCCAGTCGAGCAGCTGCTCCAACGGCGCGCCGTCCGGCCCGACCCCGCCGAAGGGCCAGTTCCAGCTCTGGGGCCGCCTCGGCACCCTGGTGAGCCAGCCGGTCGCCCTGACCATGACGTCCTAAGTGGTCGCGGCGATCGAGCTCTACCTCGACGTCGACGCGACCCGAAGGATCCGGACATTGTGGCGCGCCCTCGAGGAGGAGGGCGTGCCCACGCTGGCCTCCCTGCTGAACGACAAGCACCGCCCGCACGTGTCCCTGGCGGCGGCCCGCACGCTGCCGCCGGAGGAAGTGGTGGCGGCGTTGTCGGACATGGTGGTGGCGCGGCCCCTGCCGGTGCGGCTCGACTTCGTGGGGCAGTTCGTGGGCCGGGTGCTGTGGCTCGGGGTCACGCCCACTGTGGAGCTGCTGTCGCATCACCGCGAGGTGCACGACAGGCTGGCCCGGGCGGGCGTGGAGACGTGGGAGCTGTACAGGCCGGGGAAGTGGGTGCCGCACTGCACGGTGTCCATGCGGGTGCCCAACCCGGTGATGGCCGTGGCGGTGCGGCGGTGCCTGGAGATGTTGCCGGTTCCGGCCCGGGTCGCGGGGGCTTCGGTCACCGATCACGCCCGGGGCGTGGCCGAGGAGCTGCGGTGAGGTGATCATGAAGCGGCCGACGCTGTTCCTGACCGTGGGGTTGCCCTGCACGGGAAAGACCACTGCCGCTCGGCGCATCGAGACCGAGCGGCAGGCGCTTCGCCTGACGAAGGACGAATGGGTGAAGGCCCTCTACGGGCCGGAGAACCCGGCGCCGGCGACGGACGTGATCGAAGGACGGCTCATCGCGATCGGGCTGCGCGCCCTGGAACTGGGCACCAACGTCGTGATCGATTTCGGCCTCTGGAGCCGCGACGAGCGCTCCGCTCTGCGCCGGGCGGCAGCGGACGTGGGCGCGACGGTGGAGATGCGTTACTTCGAGCTCGCCCCGGCCGAGCAGCGGCGACGGCTGGACCGGCGGCAGGCCGAGGCGCCGGACACCACATGGCCCATGTCCGACGAGGAGCTCGCCGAGTGGGCTGCCCTCTTCGAGACCCCGACGCAGGGCGAACTCGACGGCAGCGAACCCGTCGGTGATCCACCGGCCGGATTCGCGACCTGGGACGCGTGGCGCGGACACCGCTGGCCGCCATCGGTCCTCTGACGGCCGCCCCACGCCCCGCTGTGGGACGCGGCGTTGTGAGACGTGGCGTTGTCGGGCGGCGCTGTGAGGCGTGGCGCTGTGAGGCGTGGCGCTGTCGGGCGTGGCGCTGTCAGACGTGGCGCTGTCAGACGTAGCGCTCGAGGATCGATGCCTCGGCCAGGCGAGACAGGCCCTCGCGCACGCCCCGGGCGCGGGCGTCGCCGACGCCGTCGACGGCCTGGAGGTCCTCGACGGTGGCGCCCAGCAGGCGCTGGAGGCTGCCGAAGTGGTCGACCAGGCGGTCGACGATCTGGGTGGGCAGGCGGGGGACCTTGGCCAGCAGCCGGAAGCCCCGCGGGGAGACCGCGGCGTCCAGGGCGTCGGAGGCGCCGGGGTAGCCGATGGCCTTGGCCACCGCGACCAGGTCGATCATCTCGGTGGCGGTGAGGAGGTCGAGCTCGACCAGGGCCTCGTCCAGCGTGCGCGCCTTGCGGTGGCTGGGCAGGTAGTCGCGGATGACCAGGGTGCGGTCGGAGTCGACGCCGGCCATGAGCTCGTCGAGCTGGAGGGCGAGGAGGCGGCCGTCGGTGCCCAGCTCGACCACGTAGCCGGAGATCTCGTCGGCGATGCGGCGGACCATCTCGAGGCGCTGGACCACGGCGACCGCGTCACGGACCGTGACCAAGTCTTCGATCTCCAGCGCGGAGAGGGTGCCGGAGACCTCGTCGAGGCGGAGCTTGTAGCGCTCGAGGGTCGCCAGGGCCTGGTTGGCGCGCGACAGGATGGCGGCCGAGTCGTCGAGGACGTGGCGCTGACCGTTCACGTAAAGGCCGATGATGCGCATGGACTGGCTCACCGAGATGACCGGGAAGCCGGACTGCTTGGCGACGCGCTCGGCCGTGCGGTGCCGGGTGCCGGACTCCTCGGACGGGATGGACGGGTCGGGCATCAGGTGGACGGCGGCGCGGACGATGCGGGTGCCGTCGCTGGAGAGCACCACGGCGCCGTCCATCTTGCACAGCTCGCGCAGGCGGGTGGCCGAGAACTCGACGTCGAGCGGGAAGCCGCCGGTGCAGATGCTCTCGACGACGGCGTCGTAGCCCAGGACGATGAGCGCGCCCGTGCGGCCGCGCAGGATGCGCTCGAGGCCGTCGCGTAACGCTGTGCCGGGGGCCATCAGCGCGAGGTTGGCGCGGAGCGGGTCGGCGCTCACGCCCGAGCTGGTGAGGCCGGCGCTGGGATTGGTCGCCGCACGATGGGCCGAACCGTTGACACCCGTGCGGGGCGTCGGGGTGGCGGCGGCGGGCTTGGAACCATCGCGGTCGAGCGGCACCTGTACATTCTACGGACCCGTCTCCAGGTCAACGAGGCGTGGTTCGATGAATCACCGAGGGTCACCGCCGTGGGCGGCCGAGGCACGGGCCGCGGACTGGAGCGCGGAGCGCAGATCGCTCACCTCGATCACCTCCATGGCCTTGAGCGAGCCGGCCGTCTCGGGGGCGCAGCCGGGCGGCACCAGCGCCACCTTGAAGCCGAGCCGGGCCGCCTCGGCCAGCCGCCGGCCGACCGCGCCGACCCGCCGGATCTCGCCGGTCAGCCCCACCTCGCCGATGGCCACCAGGTGGGGCGCCATCGCCAGGTCGAGCCCGCCGGAGGCGACGGCGAGCGCCATGGCGAGGTCGGCCGACGGCTCGGTGAGCCGGATGCCGCCCACCGTCGCGGCGAAGACCTCGCGGTTGTAGAGCTTGAGCTGCTTGGTGCGGCGCTCGAGGACGGCCAGCACCATGGCGAGCCGGGCGCTGTCGAGGCCGGAGACCGTGCGCCGCGGCGAGCCCTGCACCTCGGCGCCGATCAGTGCCTGCACCTCGGTGACCAGCGCGCGCCGGCCCTCCATCGCCACGGTCACGCAGGTGCCGGGGACCGGCTCGGAATAGCGGGTGAGGAACAGGCCGGACGGATCGGGCAGGCTGGCGATGCCGCCCTCGTGCATCTCGAAGCAGCCCACCTCGTCGGCGGCGCCGAAGCGGTTCTTGACGCCGCGCACCAGGCGCAGCGACGAATGCTTGTCGCCCTCGAAGTGGAGCACCACGTCGACCAGGTGCTCCAGCACGCGCGGGCCGGCGACCTGGCCGTCCTTGGTGACGTGACCGACCAGGACGGTGGCGATGCCGCGCTCCTTGGCGACCCCGACCAGGGCGGCGGTGACCGCGCGGACCTGGGTGACGCCGCCGGGGACGCCCTCGGTGCCGGGGGCGGAGATGGTCTGCACCGAGTCGAGCACCAGCAGGCCCGGCTTGACCGCGTCGAGGTGGCCGAGGACGGCGGAGAGGTCGCTCTCGGACGCCAGGAAGAGCTTGTCGTGCAGGGCGCCGAGCCGCTCGGCGCGCAGGCGCACCTGGCTCACCGACTCCTCGCCACTGACCACCAGGGACGGCGAGCCGGCACCGGCGGCCCACTGCTGGGCCACGTCGAGCAGCAGTGTCGACTTGCCCACACCGGGCTCGCCGGCGAGCAGCACCACCGCGCCCGGCACCAGGCCGCCGCCGAGCACCCGGTCGAGCTCGCTCACATTTGTCGGCACGGCCTTGGCCGGGGCCGCGCTGATCTGGGCGATCGGCTTGGCCGGCTCGGACGGCATGCGCGAGCTGACCACGCGGCCCGCGCCGAGCGGCGTGGTCACCGTGGACTCGATGACCGAGCCCCACTCGCCGCACTCGGGGCACCGGCCCAGCCACTTCGGCGGCTGATGCCCGCAGGCGTCACAGACGAAAGCCGGCCGGGCGGCCTTGGCGGCGGAGCGAGTCGAAGATGTCACCCCGCCAAGCTAGCCGCCCGGTATGACAATTACTCGCCGCCGCCGAGGTTCTCGTGCTCCTCGTTCTCACCCGTCAGCGCCGGGCCGCGCGAGGCCGGCGACAGCGGCACCGCGAACGGCGCCTCCACCTGCAGCGGCTGCGAGTTGCCGCTGACCTCGAAGGTGAGGGCCAAAGACGTGCCGGGGGCGAGCTTGTCGCTGAGGCCGACGGCCCAGACCTTCTGCTCGTCCTCGGGGAGGAAGGTGGCGCTGCTCAGCGCGGGGATCGTGATCTGCGCGGGCAGCAGCTGCTGGGCGGGCTCGCTGGGCGCGCTCGCGCCGGCGCTGGGCCGGCCCGAGGAGCCGCCGGGCGCGACCGAGGGCTGGTCGGGGATGCCGCCGGCCTGGTCGTTGCTGCCGCCGACCTCGTCCTGCGACGGGCGGCTGCCGGAGGGCTCGGGGTTGGGGCCGGGCGAGGCCGCCTCGGCGCCGCCGCTCAGGCCGATCTGCTGCGCCGACACCAGGTTGTTGGTCGAGCCCTGCTGAGGGCTGCTGCTGATCGACACCTGGATCGGCGAGGTGGTCGTGTTGTAGAGGCTCAGCTCGAGCTGGGCCCGGCCGCCCGCCTCGTAGCCCTCGGGGCTGTTGTAGATCACCTGAAGATTGCGGATCTCGAGTCGCCCGTCGGGGCTCTGGGTGTTGAGACCCGAGATCGGTGCATCCAAGATGGCGGTCTCGGCGACCTGTCCGGCCGAGCAGGCGGACAGCGCCATCACGGCGACCGTGGCGACACCCGCGGCCAGTGCGACGCGGCGGGTTCCCAGCGAGCGCATCACGATCCTCCAAGAAACGAACACCAAAGGGCGTAAGCCCCAGCCTAGAGGTCGGCGATCGGGCTCGTGCGCCGACCCGTCCATTCACACCACCCGGCCGCTGAAGATCAGCAGCAGGACGTCGATCAGGGCCACCACGATGACCGCCCGGAACATCGCCACCGCGCGTCCCGAAGCGCGCGTGGTCGCGTACCAGCCCAGGGGAAGGACCACGACGCAAGCGCAGGCCGCCGCCCAGCCCGCCCACGACGGCGGCCCGGGCGGCCCGAAGACCAGCGTGAGGGTCGCGGCGAGAAGGAGCACCGCGGCGGCGATCGTGGAACCCGTGGCGCCTAGCACATGTGGCAGTCCTCGCACGCCGGTTCGGGCATCATCGGCGAGATCCGGCAGCACGTTGGCGAAGTGAGCGCCGCCACCCAGCAGCGCGCCCGCGGCCACCAGCCAGGCCGGCGGCGCGGGGTTGCCCGGCAGCGCGACCACCACGAAGGCCGGCAGCAGGCCGAACGCGACCAGATAGGGCACCACGGAGAACACCGTGGACTTCAGCGGCCAGTCGTAGAGCAGCGCGAAGACGCCGACCAGCGAGATCACGATCGTCGGCCCCCAGCCGAACGGCAGGCCCAGAAAGGGAATGGCCAGAGCGGCGATCAGACCCGCGACCCCGACGGTACGGCGGCTGACCGCACCCGAGGCGACGGGCTTGTCCGTACGGCCCGCCCGCCTGTCCCGGTCGGCGTCGAGCCAGTCGTTGACCCAGCCGACGGCGAGCTGGGTGGCGCCGACCGCGAGGAAGACACCGAGGATCGCCCAGCCGCGATGACCTGCTCCGATCGCCAGCAGCGTCATCGCCACCGTGACCGCTCCGCCGGGCTCCGGATGGGACGACTTGATCAACGCGAGGGCGCGGGACATGAATGCAGTGTGGTGGTTGTGCCGGATGCATGCCACGCTCGATCACATGCCGTCGATGCCGCGTAACGATCCGCGTCAGTACGACGACCTGGCCGGCGAGTGGTGGCGGCGCGGCGGCGGGTTCGAGCTCCTGCATTGGCTGGCGGCCGCCCGCGCGGAGCTGATCCCGCCCGCGCCGTCGCGCGGCGCCGTCCTCGTCGACGCGGGCTGCGGCGGCGGCCTGCTCGCCCCGCACGTCGAGGGCAAGGGCTACCGGCACGTCGGCGTCGACCTGCGCTGCTCGGGACTCGAGCAGGCGGCCGCGCGCGGGGTGACGCCGGTGCGCGGCGACGTGCTGGCGCTGCCGCTGGCCACCGGCTCGGCCGAGGTGGTGGCGGCCGGCGAGATCCTCGAGCACGTCACCGACCTGCCGGCCGCCGTGGCCGAGCTGGCGAGGGTGCTGCGGCCCGGCGGGCTGCTGGTGCTCGACACGGTCAACAGCGGCGCGCTGAGCCGCTTCGTGACGGTCACCCTCGGCGAGTGGCTCGGCCTGGCCCCGCGAGGGCTGCACGACCCCGCTCTCTTCGTCGATCCGCGCCGGCTCACCGCCGAGTTCGCCACCCACGGCGTACGCCTCGAGGTGCGCGGCGCCCGGCCCAGTGTTCCCGGTATGTGCCGCTGGCTGGCGTTGCGCCGGGCCGGCGGCCGCATCGTTCCCACCCGTTCGACAGCCGTGCTCTATCAGGGGCGTGGCCGCAAGGAGGACCCATGATCGAGGAAGCGCGGCGGCTGGCGCCCCGGTTCGCGGCCCGTGCGGCCGAGCACGATCGCGACGGCTCGTTCCCCGCCGCCGACTTCGCCGACCTGCGCGACGCCGGCTTCTTCGGCCTGATGGTGCCGAAGCGGCTGGGCGGCGCGGGGGCGGGCTTCGCCGAATACGCGGCCGTCGCCTACGAGCTGGCCCGCGGCAACGGCGCCACCGCCCTGATCTTCAACATGCACGCCTCGGTCACCGGCGCCCTGGCCGGAGTGAGCGACGAGCTCGCCGACGCGCTGGGGCTCTCGGCCGAGGCGCTCCAGGCCCGCGACGACCACCTGCGGGCGGCGGCCGACGGCTCCTGGTACGCGGTGGCGATGAGCGAGCGCGGCGCCGGCTCCCGGCTTTCCAAGATCACTACCTCGTACGAGCGCACGGACGGCGGCTACCACATCCGGGGCGCCAAGACCTTCTGCTCGGGCGCCGGGCACGCCGGCGCCTACCTGGTGGCCGCCCGCAGCGCCGACGACCCCGACCAGGTCTCGCAGTTCCTCGTGCCGGCCGGCGACGGCCTGCGCGTCGAGGAGACCTGGGACGCGCTCGGCATGCGCGCGACCGGCTCGCACGACCTGCACGTCGACGCGACCGTCCCGGCCGGCGCCCTGCTCGGCGGCGTGGAGGGCCTCGCGCTGGTGATCGCCCAGATCGCCCCGCACTGGATGGTGGCCAGCTACGCCGCCGTCTACGTGGGCGTGGCCCGCGCCGCGGTGGACGCCGCCGTCGAGCACGTCAACCAGCGCAAGCTCGGCCACCTGCCCGCCGTGCGCGCGCGGATCGGCCGGGCCGACGCCGCGGTCGCGGCCGCCCACCTGGCCGTGCTGGAGGCCGCCCGCCGGGTCGACGAGCAGCCCGGCGAGGCCGAGACGACCCGCTGGGTGTGGCGGGCCAAGCTGCTGGCCGGCACCACGGCCGCCGAGGTCGCCGCGTCGATGCTGGAGGCCGCAGGAACCTCGGCGATGCGCCGCGGCCATCCGCTGGAGCGCCTCTACCGCGACGCGCGGGCCGGGTCACTCCAGCCTGCCACCAGCGACGTGTGCGCCGACTGGCTCGGCGTCGACGCGCTCGGCGGCGATCCCGACTCCGACGGCTCCGCACCGCGGTGGTGACGGCGCCATGGGGTCGGCGCACTCGGCGCGATCCCGACTCCGACCGCTCCGCACGACGTTGGTGACGGCGTCGACGGGGTCGGCGCGATCCCGACGCCAAGCGCTCCGCATCACGTTGGTGACGGCGCCGACGGGGTAACAGTGGCCTGGGGAGGCTTAAGTGAATAACGAAGCGACCGTCGCCGGGGTGGGCACAGCACTACCGCCGGCCGTTGTTCAAGGCGAGCTGTGGGACGGCTACTTCGCGCGGCACTATCCCGCCGAGCGCCGGGCGCTGGTCAAGCGGATCTTCGAGAACTCGGGGGTCCGCACCCGGCAGGCGGCGGTGAGCCCGATGCTGGAGGACGTCTCGGACTGGTCCACCGAGCGCCGGATGCGCCGCTACCAGGTCGAGGCGGTGCCGCTCGGCAAGGAAGCGGTCGGCCGGGCGCTGACCGACGCCGGGATCAGCGCGGACGAGCTGGGGCTCTTCGCGGTCTGCTCCTGCACCGGATACGCGACGCCGGGGCTGGACATCCTGCTCGCCCGTGACCTCGGCATGTCACCGAGCGTGCGGCGGCTTTTCGTCGGGCACATGGGCTGTTACGCAGCGTTGCCGGGCCTGGGCTCGGTGGCCGACTACGTGGTGGCACAGGGCCGGCCGGCGCTGCTGCTCTGCGCCGAGCTGACCAGCCTGCACCTGCAGCCGGCCGCGGCCCGCCTCGACATGCAGCAGATCGTCTCGCACGCGCTCTTCGCGGACGCGGCGGCGGCCGTGGTGGTCACCCCGGGATCCGGCGGGTACGCCGTCCGCGAGGTCGCCGCGATCACGGACACGACGACCGCCGACCACATGACGTGGGAGGTCACGGACCTCGGGTTCCGGATGGGCCTGTCGCCGCGCGTGCCGGCGGTGCTGAAGGCGCACGTACGCCGGATGGTCGACGATCTTCTCGCCCGGCACGGCCTGACCGTCGCGGACGTGGACGGCTGGGCGGTGCACCCGGGCGGCCCGAAGATCCTCAACGTGGTGCAGGAACAGCTCGGGCTCGACGACGCGGCGATGGCGCCCTCGCGGGACGTGCTCGCCACGTACGGCAACTGCTCCTCACCGACGGTGTTGCTGGCGCTGGACGCTCTGCGTCGACTGCCGGAACCGCCGCAGCGGATCGTGATGCTGGCCTTCGGGCCGGGGCTGACGCTCTACGGCACGCTGCTGGAGACCTCTACAGTCACAGGGTGACAAGCGAGCGGGTGCGGGGGGCGGTGCTCTACGCGGCGGCGGCCGTGCTGCTCGCCGGCGGGACAGCGTGGTGGCTGCTGGCCGCGCCGGACGACACCAGGCCGGCCGGCCAGATCGACGAGTGGCAGCGCACCGCCGAGCGGCTCCTGCCGGACACCGACATGCAGCAGGACCGCAGCACGTTGACCCTCGACGCGGGCGCCGAGCAGTCGGTCTCGACCGAGCTGCCCAGCGGCGAGTACTCGGTGTCGCTGATCTGCGTGGGCGGGCCGGGCAGCACGGTGCGGGTCTCGCTCGACGCGACCGGCTTCGGCGGGGTGGGCGACTCGGGGCTGGGCCTGACCTGCGAGCAGGAACGGTCGCCGGAGAGCTTCCCGCTGCGGCTGACCGACGAGTTCCGCATGACCGTCAGCGCCGGTGAGGACAGCCCGGTGATCTTCCGCTACTCCGTGGTGCGCATCTCTTAGCCGCGTTCGGCAGCTTTCCTGCACGCCGTCCTCTGCGGCCTTCGGTCTGGGTGGCCTTCGGTCTGGGTGGCCTTCGGTCTGGGTGGCCTTCGGTCTGGGTGGCCTTCGGTCTGGGTGGCCTCCGGTCTGGGTGGCCTCCGGTCCGGGTGGCCTGGGTCTGGGCGGCCTCCTTCTGGGCGGCCTCCTTCTGGGCGGTCCCCTTTTGGGCGGTCCCCTTCTAGGCGGCCCCCTTTCTCAGAGGCCCCTTCTCAGAGCCGCGCCAGGTCCGCGCGGAGGTCCTCGACCGAGGCGATGCGGGGGATCTGGCGCACGATCTTGGAGGACCGGTCGACGATGATCGCGGCGGCGACGCCGTCGGGTGCGGGCAGCTCCAAATGGCTGCGGAGGCTGCCGGTCGGGTCGTGGAGCGGGCGCAGGATCTTGCCGGCGGCCTGAGGTGTCGTGTTGGTCGGCGGGGTGCCGGCCGCGCTCGCGGTGGCGGTGGACGACACGGTGATCACGGCGATCTCGGGACGCACGGCGTCGACAGTGTCGGAAACCAGCTCGGCGCAGGCGCAGCCGTCGATGAGCAGGATGACAGCGGGTAGCTGCCCGTTGATCGGGACCGTGCGGCCGTCGGAGGCGATCAGCTCGAGCGCGGGCAGCGTGGTGCCGCCGACGGCAGCGGTGGCGGCCGTGCGCTGGGCGGCGGGCTGGCGTGGCGGCCCGGGCCACGCCGAGGCGAAGAGGCTGGCCACGGTGACCATCACGGCCAACGAGACGATCAGCACGGGGGCGCGCACGGCCTTGGCGGCGAGCCGGCGCACGCGGCGCACCCCGGGGCGGCGGAGCAGGCGCTGCCACCGGGTCGGCGGACCGGAAAGGCGCAGCTCCTCGCGGATCGCCTCGACTTCGTCGGAGAGCTCGGAGAGATCGTCGGGGATGACGATGACGCCCCACTCCTCGGGCAGATCAGGCAGGTCGTCCGGCGAGCCGCCATCCGACGACCATCCGCCGTTGTCGCTCGCACCAGCCATGACTCACCCTCCCCCCGGGCCGACCCACACTTCTCTCCGGAGGAACCCAGTCGTCTCCGAAAACCCAGTCGCTCTTCGGTCGGGGACCTTGCCTCCCAGCCTTCCTCACGCGACGCTTCACCGCCAGAGGTGCGTGATTCCGGACCTTAGCGATAAGCTTGACCTCACAAACGCCGTAGGTACGAAATATCCGACCCACAGGTCATAGCGGTCACCCTTTCGTCACTTTGCGTCACCAAGGCAGCTCGCGGCGCTTCTGTCAAGCCGTAGAAAGGCCCGTCACAGGGCCTCTGAGCTGCACTAACAGTCACCGGCAGGGTGGGACATCGCTGCCTGAGCGTGTTACCCTAGACACAGCGAAAGGGGCTTCGAACCTATGGTTTTCAGTGTCGGCGAGACCGTTGTTTACCCCCACCACGGGGCCGCACTCATCGAGGCAATCGAGACTAGGGTCATCAAGGGCGAGGAAAAGCAGTATCTGGTCCTGCGCGTCGCCCAGGGCGACCTGACTGTTCGGGTGCCCGCTGAGAACGCCGAGATCGTCGGCGTGCGCGAAGTGGTCGGCGAGGAAGGCCTGGGCAAGGTCTTCGACGTCCTCCGCGCTCCGCACACCGAGGAGCCGACCAACTGGTCGCGGCGTTACAAGGCCAATCTCGAGAAGCTTGCCTCCGGTAACCCCCTCAAGGTTGCCGAGGTCGTTCGCGACCTCTGGCGTCGTGAGCGTGAGCGCGGCCTCTCGGCCGGCGAGAAGCGCATGCTCGCGAAAGCCCGCGACATTCTGGTCGGTGAGGTTGCTCTTGCGGAGAAGAGCACCAAGGACGAGGCCGAGGTTCTCCTCGACAAGGTCCTCACCGAGGCCTGATCTACCCAGCGACACAACAGCAAAACGTGTGTTTTCACAGGACCGCGACGTGACCGCGCAGCTTCGTGCTCGCGGTGACGTCGCGGTCCTGGTTCCGGCGGCAGGCGCCGGCCTGAGGCTCGGCCCGGGCGGCCCCAAGGCCCTGCGCCTGCTCGCCGGTGAACCGCTGCTTGTGCACGCGGTCCGCCGGGTCGCGGCGGCGCCGTCGGTGCGCCTGATCGTGGTCGCCGCTCCAGCGGCCGAGGTCGAGGCGGTTCGAGAGTTGCTGGCGCCGGTCGCGCCGGTCACCGTGGTGGCCGGCGGGGCCGAGCGGCAGGAATCGGTGGCTCGGGCGCTGGCCCAGGTGCCCGCCGACATCGAGATCGTGCTGGTCCACGACGCCGCCCGCGCGCTCACCCCACCCGACCTGATCGAGTCGGTGGCCGCGGCGGTCCGCGACGGACATCCCGCGGTGATCCCCGCCCTCCCGGTGGTCGACACGATCAAGGAAGTCGATCCCGGCGAGACGGTCCTCGGCACGGTCGACCGTTCCGTCTTGCGCAGCGTCCAGACCCCGCAGGGCTTCCGCCACGACGTGCTGGCCGCCGCGCACGCCGCCGCCGCCGACCACCTCACCGACGACGCCGGCCTGGTCGAAAAGGCCGGCCGCCCGGTGATCTGCGTCCCCGGCTCCGAGCTGGCCATGAAGATCACCCGGCCGCTCGACCTGATCCTCGCCGAGGCCCTCCTCAACCTCGGCTGACCTGCTGGATCGTTACCTCGCCGCCTCCTCTGAGCGCGCGTGGTCTTCTGCGGGCTCCGCCGACTCGTTGCCCGCCGCCTGCCCGGCCTGGGCCCGGCCGTCCCGCGTGTGCTTGCCTCGGGCCGCCGATCACGCGTCGGTAGGCTGAGCCGGTGATCAATCAGCGGGTCGGTATCGGGACGGACGTGCACGCCTTCGAGCCGGGCCGGCCGTGCTGGGTGGCGGGCCTCCTCTGGCCCGGCGAGATCGGCCTCGCCGGACACTCCGACGCCGACGTGGCCGCGCACGCCGCGTGCGATGCGCTCTTCGGGGCCGCCGGCCTGGGCGACCTGGGCAGCAACTTCGGCACTTCGCGGCCGGAATGGGCGGGCGCCTCCGGCGTGGCCCTGCTCACCGAGACGGCCCGGCTGGTGCGGGCCGCGTCCTTCGAGCCGGTGAACGTCTCGATCCAGGTGATCGGCAACCACCCGAAGATCGGCAAGCGCCGCGCGGAGGCCCAGGAGACCCTCTCGGCGGCGGTGGGCGCCCCGGTCACGGTCTCGGGCACCACCACTGACGGCCTGGGCCTGACCGGCCGAGGCGAGGGCCTGGCCGCGATGGCGGTGGCCCTGATCGCGGCCGTCTGAGCTCGTCGCTCGGGTCGCGCCTCTTCGGGCCGGGCCTCTTCGGGCCGGGCCCTTCGAGCCGCACCCAAGGCCAGCAAGATCACGGCTCTGGCGCGAATATCCTGATGGACGGGCCTGACAGCTGCTCACGCCTCACTCGAACCGGCTTCACGGCGAAACGGCTGTCCGCCGTAGGTTGCTGGGCGGCAACTCGTGCCGTCCAGCGGTCAACGTAAGGCTCTATGCCGTCGACGGTGCGTGGCAAGGCTGAGCCAGTCCCAGGCGGCGTCACGACTCTCCCATTGGGCGATCATCTCGCTGGCCCGCCGTAATCACACGGGTAGCCGTAAACGATGTCCGACAGATCCGCCATGACCGGATACAACGCTTCGACATCCCATCGATGTGGGGGAGGTCGTAGCCACCGTGCGCGGCGACGAAGGCGTATGCCCTGCCTGCTCGAAGTCGTCTTCCCGGGTGCACTCGGCGGCGCTGACCGATGTGCCGGTTGGTGGGTCGTGGGGTGGCTGTGGACAAAGTGTGGCGCTGTGGATAACGGCTCGCACCCGCGGAGGCGGGGTTTTGGGGGAGCGCCTACCCTCGACTCGTGGCCGCGCCTCTGGATCCCGAGACCACGCCGGAAGAGTACCGGCAGCGTGCTCTGCTGCTTGCCGACCTGGGCCGCTATGACGAGGCGGCGGGGGAGGTCGCGGCGGGGCTGAGTGTGGCGCCCGACGATGCGAGTCTGCTGGCGACTCTGGCGCGCATTCATCTGGCGGCGGAGCAGCCGGCGGAGGCTCTTGTCGCCGCGGATCGGGCTGCTTCGGCGGCGCCGGCCGAGGTGACTGCTCTTGTCGTGCGGGCGATGGCGTTGGCCGACACGCGCCAGTTCGGTGAGGCGGCTCGGGTCGCGGGCGACATCTTGCGGCAGTGGCCTTCGGACGCCTATGCGCAGCGGACCGGCGCTGCCCTGCTGAGCGAGTCGCGCAACGGGCAGGAGGCGCTGAACGCCGCCTGGAACGCCGTGCGGGTCGCGCCGTCGGAGGCCGAGGCGCATCTGGTGCTGGCGGTCGTGGCGGCGCGGCTGCGGCTTTTCGATCTGGCGCAGCGGGCGTACGCGCAGGCCCTGGATCTTGATCCGTCGATCGGGGACGCCCAGCGTGACATGGGCATCGTCCGGTTCGAGCGGCGGCGCTGGGCGCGGGCGCTGGAGGACCTGGCCGACGAGGCGACGTTGCCGGTGCCGCCGGACGCGGAGGGGGAGTATCCGTCGCCGTTCCCGCGGGCCTATCCGGCGCCGGACCGGCCGCAGGAGCCGGAGCCGCCGTCGGCGGCGCACTGGACCGAGGTGCCCGCGGTGAGCCGGCCCACCGGGCCGGTGCTGGACGTGTCGGAGAGCTCGGCGGAGCAGGTGCGGCGGTACGCGCTGTACGGGGCGAACGCCACCCAGATCACCGCGGTGATCGCGGGACTGATGACGCTGGCCAGCGACGGCATCTCGCGCATGTGGGCGGGCCTGATCGGGGTTCTGATCTTCGTGGGTGTCACCTTCCTGCTCAACCGGAACGTGCCCGAGCCGCTGGCGGTGGCGCTGTCGCGGCTGCGGGCGAACGATCGGCGGCTGGCCGCGGCGGCGTACGTGGGGTTCGTCGCTCCGCTGCTGTTGTTCGTCTATGCCCTGGCCGGCGGCATTGTGGCGCTGGTGTCCGCGATGGTGCTGGCGGCGGTGGCCGAGCTCCTGATCTTGACGCGGCGTTAACCCGGCGGTGGAGTGGCGGCTACCTCTGCCGCAGATTCTTTCGCGGTGCGCAACTTCAATGAAATGCAGCAGAGTCGCCGCCGGTTCCTGACGACCGTCGGCGCCGGGGCCTTGGCGGTAGGCGGCGGCCTCGCGACGAGCGCCGCACCCGCCCAGGCGAGCGCCGCACCCGCCCGGGCCGGCGGGCACCGCATCCCGTTCACCGCGGCCAAGGTCAGCCAGAACGCGGACGGCTCGTTCACGATCGGCTGGACCGCGCCGGGCGTGCGCCGGGTCGCCGTCTACGCGGGTAAGGACCAGCACCGGATCTCGCGGCGCCGGGCGGTGGCCCACGGCGGCGGGGCAGGCACGGTGACCGTGCGCGGGCTGGGCGCGGCCGACCGCTGGTGGTTCGAGATCGTGCCGGAGCGGGGGCAGTCGCTGACCCTGGCCGACCGGTCGCTGCACCTGGCGGCCGCGCCGAACTTCCGCGACGGCGGCGGCTACCGCACGGCCGGCGGGCAGTGGGTGCGGATGGGCGTGTTCTACCGCTCCAACAGCCTCGCCACGCTCACCGACGCGGACGTGGCCAAGCTCAAGCGGCTCGGCATCCGTACGGACATCGACTTCCGCACGGACGCCGAGGTGGCCGCCGGGCCGGACCGGATCCCGGCGGGCACGAAGTACGTCTTCGCGAACGTGGCCGGCACGTCGGACACGGGACTCGGCGGCTACTCGCTGGAGACCGAGGCCGGCGGCGTCGCGCTGATGGTCGCTGGCGAGAAGAGCATGGTGTCGGCGGACTCCGCGCGCAAGGCGTACCACACGTTCCTCACCACGGTGGCCGACCCGCGCGCCGCCGGCGTGCTCTACCACTGCACGGCGGGCAAGGACCGGACCGGCTGGGCCAGCGCCGCGCTGCTCACCGCGCTGGGCGTGCCGCGCGCGACGGTGTTCGAGGACTACCTGCTCAGCAACAGCTGTCTCGCCGCCTCGAACGCGGCCGCCCTCGCCGCGGTGCCGGCGTCGATCCGGGCCGGCTACAAGGCCGTGCTGGACGTGCGCGCCGAGTATCTCCAGTCCGGGTTCGACGAGGTCGCGGCGAAGTTCGGCACGTTCGACGGCTACCTGCGCGAGGGCCTCGGCATCTCGGCGCGCTCGCTGCGCGCCCGGCTACTGGTGGGCTGAGCGGATCGAGGCGATCAGGCTCTCCCGTACGGCGGTGAGCCCGGCGTCGAGCGCACCGAGCAGCACCGCGTCGTCGTCGATGGCGGTCAGCGCGATGGGGCTCTCCAGCGGCGCCGCGCGTCGCATCGCCGCGCTCACCGCGGAGAGCAGGGTGCCGCCGCCGGCCTGCGCGATCGGGCCGGCGAGCACCACCAGGTAGGGGTCGAGGACGGCGACGACCGCGGCGAGGCCGACAGCGATCCGGTCGGCCAGCCCGGTGAGGAAGTCGCCGGCCGCCGCCGGGTCGGCCGCCGCCGTGCGGACCGCCTCGGCCGGTGTGCGGCCCGGGACGCCGTTGTCCCGGGCCAGCTCGAGGATGGCCGCGCCGCCGAAGAGGTGCTGGAGGTCGAGCTTGCGGCCGGTGGAGTCGGGCGAGTAGAGCGGCATGTAGCCGATCTCGCCGGCGCCGCCCCGCGCGCCGCGCATCAGGGTGCCGGCCATGTCGATCGCCAGGCCCAGGCCCTCCTGGCCGAGCCAGAGCAGGGCGAAGCCGTCGGCGTCGCGGCCGACGCCGCGCCGGCGCTCGGCGACCGCGGCGAGGTTGACGTCGTTGTCGACGCCGACCTCGGTGCCGAGGGCGGCCGCTATGCGCGGCACCAGCCCGGCGCGCCCGAAGCCCGGCAGGTGCACGTGCCGGATGGTCGCGGCGCGCGCGTCGTAGGAGCCTGCCACGCCGAGGCGCACGTGCCGGACGCGGTCGGCGGGGACGCCGGCCTCGTCGCGCAGCCGGGCGACCACGTCGACGAGCGCGTCCATCGGGTCGCTGGCGAGGAAGTCCACACGCGACTCGACGCGGCCGCGCACCTCGCCGGTGAGGTCGCACAGCGCGGCGACCACCGAGGGCGCGCCACTGGGGCCGATGTCGCGCACGGAGACCGCGGCCGCGTACGCCGCGTCGGGCTTGGCCGCGTAGATCTCGGCGTTCGGGCCTGGGCGGCCGCTGTTGTGACCGACCACTGTGACCAGTCCGGCGTCGGTGAGCCGGCGCAGCACCTCGGAGATGGTCGGCGTCGACAGCGCGGTGAGTTTGCGGAGGTCGGAGCGGGTGAGCCGGCCCGGGTCGAGCAGGTGGGCCAGGGCCGCGCTCTCGTTCATGGCTCGGAGCAGCTTCGACGAGCCGGCCAGACGGGTCACCCGCCGGACGTTAAGCGGGGCCGTCACGGCATGTCAAGGGCATCGAGCCATATTGATAAAGTTGGTTAACTGTTCTAACGTCTCCCCGGCGCGCGCCACCCCTCATCCCCCGTCTCGAGGAGCGCCATGTTCCGCGCAAGGAGAGTCGCCTACGCCGGCGTCGCCCTGGCCGTCCCCGCCGCCGCCCTGATCTACGGGTTGCTGCCGGCCAGCGCCGCGACCGCCGGGCCGATCACCGGCATCGGCGGCAAGTGCATCGACGTCGCGAGCGCCAGCTCGGCCAACGGCGCCGCCGTCCAGCTCTACGACTGCAACGGCACGAACGCGCAGGTCTGGACCGTCGGCAACACCGACGGCAGCATCCGGGCGCTGGGCAAGTGCCTCGACGTGTCCGCCGCGTCGACGGCGAACGGAGCCAAGATCCAGCTGTACGACTGCAACGGCAGCGGCGCGCAGAAGTGGTCCACATCCGGCGGCGCGCTGGTCAACACCGGCTCCGGCAAGTGCCTGGACGCCACCGGGCAGAGCTCGGCCAACGGCACGCGGCTGCAGATCTGGACCTGCACCGGCACGGCGAACCAGACTTGGAGCCTGCCCGGCGGTACGACGCCGCCGACCACGCCGCCTGCCACTGGGGTCAACTTGGACAACCCGGCTAAGAAAGACGTCGCCATGCAGCTCGTGTCGGCGGCGGAGAACTCGTCGCTCGACTGGCGGGCCCAGTTCTCCTACATCGAGGACATCAACGACGGCCGCGGCTACACGGCCGGCATCATCGGCTTCTGCTCGGGCACCGGCGACATGCTGGAGCTCGTCGAGGCGTACACGGCCGCCGTGCCCGGCAACGTGCTGGCCAAGTACCTGCCGGCGCTGCGCTCGGTGAACGGCACCGCCTCGCACGCGGGCCTCGACCCCACCTTCACCCGCGACTGGCGTACGGCCGCGGCCGACCCGGCCTTCCAGGCGGCCCAGGAGGCCGAGCGGGACAGGGTCTACTTCAACCCGTCGGTGCGCGACGGCAAGAACGACGGCGTCCGCGCCCTCGGCCAGTTCGCCTACTACGACGCCGCGGTCATGCACGGGTACGAGGGCATGCGCCAGATCCGCAGCGCCGCCCTGAAGCGGGCCAAGCCGCCGGCGCAGGGCGGCGACGAGCGCACCTGGCTCAGCGTCTTCCTGGACGAGCGCGTGACCGAGATGAAGAAGGAGGCCGCGCACGACGACACCACCCGGGTCGACACCGCGCAGCGCCGCTTCCTCGCCAACGGCAATCTCGACCTGAACACGCCGCTCGACTTCGCGGTCTACGGACAGAACTTCCATATCGGCTGATACGACAGTGGGGCCGGGGCTGATCATCGGTCCCGGCCCCACTAGTTTGTCGGCATGGTCGATCTCGTCATCGCCGGTGTGGCGGTCCTGCTTCTCGTGGCGGTCACCATCGCGGTCGTACGAGGGGAGCGCCTCACCCGCGCCCGGATGGCCGCCGCGCTGGCGGTGGCCGTGCTGGCCGCCGGCACGTTCGCGGTGACGCTCTACCACAGCCAGGCGTCGTCCGGCTCGGACGAGGCCGAGGTGCCGACCGCCTTCGCGTCGTCGGCTCCGCGCCAGGCCTTCGGCACGGCGGTGCTCCCGATCGACGTGCCGATGGGCACGGGCGACAAATATCCGCAGGGCGCCCTCTGGCTGTCGCCGCCGCGCGTCGGGACGAACGCCTACACCGGCGACATCTCGCTGCTCTGCTCGACGCCGGGCAAGGACGACAAGGTGCAGAACTGCACAGGCACGGACAAGCGGGTGTGGAGCGCCGAGCCGCTGGAGAAGCGCGCGACGATCGGGCCGGCGACGGGTGACCCGTTCACCGACCCGGCCGCCTGCGACGAGGGCAACGGCGTGACCTACGGCTCCGGCTACCTGGAACTGACCGCGGGCAAGGCCTACTGCCTGCACCGCGGCGGCGACGTGCTCGGGATGCGGGTGCCCGCCTTTCCGGGCGAGCAGCCGCTGCCCGAGCACATCGTCGTCGAGCTCTCCGTGCTGCGCTAGCTAGGGCTGGCGGTTCCAGGTCCAGGCGTACGCGGTGTCCTCCACCGAGAGGCCCGCGTCGCACAGATCGAGCGGGCGGAACGTGTCGATCATGACGGCCAGCTCGTCGAAGGCCTCGGCGCCCAGCGCGCGCTCGACAGCGCCCGGCTGCGGTCCGTGGGTGAAGCCGGACGGGTGCAGCGAGATCGATCCCTGCTCGATGCCGGAGCCGCGGCGGGCCTCGTAGTTGCCGCCGGTGTAGAACATCATCTCGTCGGAGTCGACGTTGTGGTGGTTGTACGGCACCGGGATCGCCAGCGGGTGGTAGTCGACCTTGCGCGGCACGAAGGAGCAGACCACGAAGTTGGGCCCCTCGAAGGTCTGGTGCACCGGCGGCGGCTGGTGCACGCGGCCGGTGATCGGCTCGAAGTCGTGGATCGAGAACGCCCACGGGTAGAGGCAGCCGTCCCAGCCGACCACGTCGAACGGGTGCTGGGCGTAGACGTGCCGGGTCCAGCCGGCGCGGTGCTTCACGTAGACCTCGACGTCGGTGCCCTCGGCCAGCAGCGGCTCGCCCGGCCCGCGCACGTCGCGCTCGCAGTACGGGGCGTGCTCGAGGAACTGGCCGCGCACCGAGAGGTAGCGCTTCGGCGGTCCGATGTGGCCGGTCGCCTCGATCGTCAGCAGCCGTACGGGCCCGTCCTGCGGCACGACGCGGTGCACCACCGAGGTCGGGATGATCACGTAGTCGCCGGTGCCGATCTCGAGCGTGCCGAAGCTGGTCTCGACGATCGCCCGGCCCTGTTCGACGTAGAGGCACTCGTCGCCGATCGCGTCGCGGTAGAGCGGCGACGGGCGGTCCGCGACCACGTACCCGATCTTGACGTCGTTGTTGGCCAGCAGCGGGCGGCGCCCGAGGACCGCGTCGGCCGGTCCGGCGTCCAGCTTGTGCGTCCGCAGGTGGCGCGGCTTCAGCGGGAGGTTGGGCGAGCGGGTGCTCGGCGGTGGCTCGTACGTCTCGGCCGAGACGATGGCGGTCGGCGGGTGCCGGTGGTAGAGCAGCGACGAGTCGGAGGAGAAGCCCTCCTGGCCCATCAGCTCCTCGGCGTAGAGCCCGCCGTCGGGGCGCCGGAACTGCGTGTGCCTCTTGTGCGGCACCTCGCCGACGCTGCGGTAGTACGGCATCGTTGCCTCCCAGAGTTCGCCTGGACAGCAAAACCGACATAGCGGACGTGGTTGTCCGCCTCTCGAAGCGTCTATTAGGTTCGGATTCGTGTCAACGCTGGTGCCTCCGCTCTTCGCCGGGCTGGTGGACGACGCGTCCCTGATGCCGCCGAGCCCGGTCGGCGTGCCCGAGGCTGTCGCCAAGCACGCCGAGCACCGCGAGGGCTGGTTCGCCGGCCTGCTCGGGCCGCTGCTCGTCCCCGCCTCGCTGATCGGTGCCGACCTGAGCGCCGCGAAGCTGCCGGTCGCGCTGGTCGGCGACGTCGCCGTGAGCGCGGTGCCGATCGCGGTCGACAAGCTGCGCGCCGCCGGGGCGGTCGTCACCCACCTCGAGGCCGCGGTGGCGCGCCGCGGCGAGGATCCGCAGCCAGGTCTGGCCAACCTGCGCGCCCTGGCGGGCGACGATCCGACCCTCGAGGTGTACGCGGAGATCCCGCTGAGCTGGGGACTGCTGGCCGCCCTCGACGCGGTCGCCGAGGCGCGCGCGGCCGGGTTGCGGATGGCGCCCAAGTTCCGGGTGGGCGGGCTGGCCGCCGAGCTCTTCCCGACCCCGGTGGAGCTGGCCGCGGTGCTGTGCGCCTGCCGCGACCGGCGGCTGCCGTTCCGGCTGGCGGCCGGGCTGCGGCACGCGATCCGCCACACCGACCCCGAGACCGGCTTCACCCACCACGGCTTCCTCAACGTGCTGACCGCCTCGATCGCCGCCGAGCAGGGCGGCGAGGTGGCCGAGGTCGCCGAGGTGCTGGCGGCCACCCATCCGGTGCCGCTGGTCGAGTCGTGCCGCGCCCGGCGTGACCAGCGCCGGCCGCTGTTCGCCGGGTTCGGCGTCGCCAACGTCGTCGAGCCGCTGACCGAGCTGGTCCGGCTCGGCCTGATCAACGGGGGTTACTCATGACCGGCTTCGGCATCGACAACCTGCCGTACGGGGTGTTCAGCGTCCCCCGCGGGGAGCGCCGTCTCGGCGTACGGCTGGGGAACGACGTTGTTGACCTCTCGGGTCTCGGCGGGCTCTTCGCCGCGCCCTCGCTCAACCCGCTGATGGCCGCCGGCCGTCGGGAGTGGACGGCGGCGCGCGAGGCGGTGATCGACCACGTGATGGCGGGGCCGCCGACGATCCCGCTGCACGACGTGACGCTGCACCTGCCGTTCGAGGTGGCCGACTACACCGACTTCTACTCGTCCGAAGCGCACGCGGTGAACACGGCGCGCATCCTGCGGCCCTCGTCGCCGGAGCTGCCACCGCAGTGGCGGCACCTGCCGATCGGCTACCACGGCCGGTCGTCGACGGTGGTGGTCTCGGGCACGCCGATCCGGCGGCCGTCCGGGCAGCTCGACTCCGGCGTCTACGGGCCCACCCGGCGGCTGGACATCGAGGCCGAGGTCGGTTTCGTGGTCGGCGTGCCGGGCCGGCTGATCCCGACCGGCTCCTTCGAAGATCACGTGTTCGGGGTCGTGCTGGTCAACGACTGGTCCGCGCGCGACATCCAGGCCTGGGAATACCGTCCGCTCGGGCCGTTCCTCGGCAAGTCGTTCGCCACGTCGGTGTCCCCGTGGGTCGTGCCGCTGTCCGTGCTGACGCCGGTCGCGCCGCCCCGGCAGGATCCACAGCCGCTGGACTACCTGCGGCCGGCCGGCCCGGCGTACGACCTGCGCCTGTCGATCTCGTGGAACGAGACGCCGGTGAGCTCACCGCCGTTCGCGACGATGTATTGGACCGCGGCGCAGCAACTCGCCCACCTGACCAGCAACGGGGCGTCGGTGCGGACCGGCGATCTGTACGCGTCGGGCACCGTGTCCGGCCCCGAGCGCGGCCAGGTGGGCTCGTTCCTCGAGCTGACCTCGAACGGCGCGGCCCCGGTGACGCTCGCCGACGGGTCGCGGCGCGGCTACCTGCGCGACGGCGACCGCGTCGAGATCAGCGGATCCTCGGCCGACGGCAAGATCGCGCTCGGTTCGGTCCTCGGAACCGTTGCCGGATAGCTACTGTCGGACGCATGGGGGGTGACGCTATGTCGACGGTGGTGGTGACCCGGCCGATCGACGCGCCTGTCGCGGTGGTCTGGCGAGTCTTCACCGATCTGAGCCGGCGGCGGGAGTGGCTCTCCGCCGTCACCCGGGTCGAGGTGCGCAGCCACGGCGACTTCGGCGCGGGCACGGTCTGGCGCGAGACCCGGCAGATGGCCGACGGCGGCGAGGTCACCGAGGAGTTCCGGGTGCTCGAATGCGTGGTGCCGGAGCGGTTCGTGGTCACGTCGCCCGGCATCGGCGCCGACTACCGCATGACCTACTCGTTCCAGCCGGTGATCTCCGGGCGGCACCGCGGCGGCACGATGGTGACCGTGGTGCAGGACGGCAGCCCGACCGCGCCGGCCGGGCGGATCCTCGCGCTGATCTTCGGCGGCCTGGCGGCGGAGACCGCGGAGGGCGCGCTGCGGCGCGACCTGGACGACCTGGCGGCGGCCGCCTGACATAACCTCTTCTGGTGCTCCGAGTGCTGATACGTACGTCGTTGGCGCTCGTCGTAGCCGTCGCGGCCGCCCTGATCGGCTGGCGGGTGCTGGCACCGGCGGAGGTCTCGTCCACGGTCGCCGGCCCGTCACCGGTGGCCGTCACGCGTTCGCCCGGGGTCACCGGCCGGACCAATCAGGCGCCGCTGATCGTCGGCGACGCGGTCCGGGTGTACGCGTCGAAGCGCCAGACCCGGGCCGACACCCCGGTCGACGCGAAGAGCGTGATGACCGCGATCTGGTCGCTGCGGCGCTGGCCGCAGCAGCTCTCCGGCGTCGTGGCCGTCGGCGACACGGTGGTCAGCCGCTGGGCCGACGGCGAGCTGATCGCGCTCTCCGCCCGCACCGGCAAGACCGTCTGGCGCGTCTCCACCGGCATCGGCGCGCCGGCCTTCGACGGCCACCGGACCGGGGCGTCCACCGTCTGGGCGCCGGGCGACCTCCACACGGGCGACGGCGCCGTCCTGGTCGGCGGCGCGAGCCGGGTGAACGCCTACGACGCGGCCACGGGAGCCCTGCGCTGGTCGGAGCCGATCTCGTGCGGCGACGCGTTCACCACCGCGGGCGGTCAGTTCGTCTGCACGGAGCAGGCCTTCTCGCTGGCGACCGGCAAGGCGGTGACCGGGTGGCCGGCCGGCCCGCACACCCCGCTGGGCTGCGACGTCGCCGCGTCGGCGTGCGGCGGCCTGCGCGACGCGGCCGGGCAGGGCTGGCTGGTCACGGGCGCCCGGCCCGAGCGCTCGGCCGTGCTCGACCAGCAGGGCAGCACGGTGGCCGCCGGGCGCGCGATCGCCCCGCGGCCCGGCGCGCAGGTGCTGGGCGCTTCGCAGGGCCGCCTGGTGCTGCTCACCGACGACCGCCACCTGCGCATCGCCGACGCCGTCACGGGCGCCGTGTCGGCCGATTTCGCGCTGGCCGTGGACACCGAGAAGCTGACCTGGAAGCCGGGCCTGTGGCAGGTCACCGACCACTGGGTGGCGATCGAGCGCCTGGCCGCGGACGGCCCGGCAAGCCCGGACAAACCAGGCCACTACTTCACCGTCGACACGGTCATCATCGCCGCCATCTGACCGGCCGGTGCCCCACCCGACGGGGTCTAGGGCTTCGGGCCGATGCGGAGGGTGGGGTTGGGCTTGGTGACCTCGGCGAAGAAGTCGTTGCCCTTGTCGTCGACGACGATGAAGGCGGGGAAGTCCTCCACCTCGATGCGCCAGACGGCCTCCATGCCCAGCTCGGGGTATTCGAGCACCTCGACGTGGCGGATGCAGTCCTGGGCGAGGCGGGCCGCCGGGCCGCCGATGGAGCCGAGGTAGAAGCCGCCGTAGGACTGGCAGGCCCGGGTCACCTGGGCGGAGCGGTTGCCCTTGGCGAGCATGACCAGGGAGCCGCCCGCGGCCTGGAATTTCTCGACGTACGAGTCCATGCGGCCGGCCGTGGTGGGGCCGAACGAGCCGGAGGCGTAGCCTTCGGGGGTCTTCGCCGGGCCGGCGTAGTAGACGGCGTGGTCGCGCAGGTACTGGGGCATGGGCTCGCCGGCGTCGAGGCGTTCGGCGATCTTGGCGTGGGCGATGTCGCGGGCCACCACCAGCGGGCCGGTGAGCGACAGGCGGGTCTTGACCGGGTACTTCGAGAGCTCGGCGCGGATCTCGGCCATCGGGCGGTTGAGGTCGACCTTGACCACCGGCTCGTTGCTGACGTCGACGTCGGGCAGGAAGCGGGCCGGGTCGGTCTCGAGGCGCTCCAGCCAGACGCCGGAGGGCGTGATCTTGGCCAGGGCCTGGCGGTCGGCGGAGCAGGAGACGGCGATCGCCACCGGGCAGGACGCGCCGTGCCGGGGCAGGCGGATCACCCGTACGTCGTGGCAGAAGTAGCGGCCGCCGAACTGGGCGCCGATGCCGAAGTCGCGGGTCAGCTCGAGGACCGCCGCCTCCAGCTCGACGTCACGGAAGCCGTGCCCGGCCATCGTGCCGTGCCGGGGCAGGTTGTCCAGGTACTTGGCGCTGGCCAGCTTGGCGGTCTTGAGCGCGTGCTCGGCGCTGGTGCCGCCGATGACCACGGCCAGGTGGTACGGCGGGCAGGCCGACGTGCCGATCAGGCGCAGCTTCTCGTCGAGGAACTCCATCATGCGCGCCGGGTTCAGCAGCGCCTTGGTCTCCTGGTAGAGGTACGACTTGTTGGCCGAGCCGCCGCCCTTGGCCATGAACAGGAACTTGTACGCGTCGGGCTGGCCGCCCGGGTCCTCCGCGTACAGCTCGATCTGGGCCGGCAGGTTGGATCCCGTGTTGCGCTCGTCCCACATGGTGAGCGGCGCGAGCTGGGAGTAGCGCAGGTTGAGGCGGGTGTACGCCTGGTAGACGCCCTGCGCGATCGCCTGCTCGTCGGTGCCGTCGGTGAGCACGTGCCGGCCGCGCTTGCCCATCACGATGGCCGTGCCGGTGTCCTGGCACATCGGCAGCACGCCGCCGGCCGCGATGTTGGCGTTGCGCAGCAGGTCGAGCGCGACGAACCGGTCGTTGGCCGAGGCGCGCGGGTCGTCGATGATCGAGCGCAGCTGGGACAGGTGCGCCGGGCGCAGGAAGTGGGCGATGTCGTGCATCGCCTCGGCGGTGAGCTGGGTGATCGCGAACGGCTCGACGGTGAGGAACTGCCGGCCGCCCGGCCCCGCGACGACGTCCACACCCTCGTCCGTGACCAATCGGTAGTCGGTCAGGTCGTCGCCGGTCGGCAACAGCGGCGAGTACGTGAATGCGGCGCCTCTGCTCATGAGCGGCAAGCCTAGGACAGCCGCCGCGGGGGATGCGAACCGCTCCCGCGCTCCCCGCGTACCAGTTCGGTCAAGCCCACGGCAGATACGCCATGTCGCGCCCCGAGACGACGATCATTCCCCCTGGTCCGGCGGCGAAGACCTCGGCACCCGTACGGACGTCCGCCAGCACCCGCCCGCTGCCGGGCGCGACCGCGACGACCCGGTCGGGTTTACGACTGACGATGATCGCCGCGTACGGGGTGAGCGCCGCGGACGCGTTCTCTCCCGCGGGCCGGGACCACACCGTGCGGCCGCGCGCGAAGGCGTACCCCCGCAGCGTGCTCTTGCCCGCGTCGCGGATCACGGCGTAGCTGTCGTTGACCCCGAGCACGTTCTCGCCCTTGGCGCCGTGCCACAGCACCCGCCCGTCGTGCGCGGCGAGCAGCTCCTCGCGGCCGACCGGGTCGACGCCGAGCAGCACGTCCTCGCCGCCGGCCGGGTCGCGCTCCTGCTTGCAGTCGGCGCCGTTGTCGGCCGTACGCAGGTTGAGCCCGTCCCTCTTCCAGACGGCCGCCGGCGACGGCGGGTCGGTCGCCACGACGCTGTAATAGCAGGTGCCGTCGCCGGGCGTGCCCGTGACGGTCAGCATCCGCCCGCCCGCGAGCGCCACCCGCTGGTCCTGTGCCGGCCGCACGGTCTGCGCGACGCGGCCGGTGGCCGTGTCCACCACCCGGATCTGGCCGTCGTCGGGCAGCCCGATCAGGCTCGGCATCTGCCGGGGCCGGGCCACGTCGTCGTCGACCCGGTCGGCGGTGAGCTGCCGGCTGTCGGGCAGGTCGGGGTTGGCGGCGTTGAGCACGAACCCGATGCCCCCGGTGTCCACGGTCCACAGTGGCTTGCTGCCGCGCGGCGTCCACGCCGTGAGCCGGCACTCGCTCCCCTTCGAGCAGTGCAGATCCAACAGGGCGTTCCTATACGTCCACACGGCCGTCGCCTCGGTGTCGGCGCGCAGCACGGCCCCGCTGCCCGGGTCGAGGACCTGGTAGCCGTTGGTGAGCAGCCGGCCGGTGGCGACCACCGCGTCCTTGCCGTCGCCCGCGATCGACGCCCAGTCGGCGTCGCTGTCCCAGAGCTTCACCCCGGCGGTCAGGCCGTACGCCTCGACGGAGGTCCGGTATTCGACGATCACCGCCTCGCCGGCGATCGCGACGCTCTGCGGGCTGCCGCCGATCCGCTGCTGCCAGCGCGCCGCGTCCCCGGCGATGGGCTGGCTGGTGTTGACCCACGACCAGACCCGCGGCCACGGGTTCCACACCCCGGTCGTGGCGAGCACGATCACGATCACGATCGCGACCAGCGCGTACCCCTTCCAGGGGCTGCCACCCGAGGCCATGCGCGACACGCTAGCCAGGTGGATCACCCGGACGATGGATCTCGATCCGCCCGTGTCGATCATGTATGTCCGGAAGATCACCTATGGCACGCGGCTCACTGTGCAACTTGCACAGTGAGCGCGTCGTGACCGGGAGTGGATCGCGCAGACTGCCCAACGCCGCGAGCAGGTGTTGCCCACGGCTGTGACCTGCGACAACCTCAGCCAATGACGCAGACGATGGAACACGGGACCCGCACCGCCGACGTCTTTCCGGTCAAGGGCGTCGATCATCTTCAGTTCCTCGTGGGCAACGCCAAGCAAGCCGCCCACTATTACGCCACAGCCTTCGGCATGAAGCTCGTCGCCTACCGCGGCCCCGAGCAGGGCTACCGCGACCACGCCGAGTACGTGCTGGTCAGCGGCTCCGCCCGATTCGTGCTCACCGGGTCGGTGCACGCCGGGGCGCCCGGCGCCGACCACGTCACCAAGCACGGCGACGGCATCCGCGACATCGCGCTCGAGGTGCCCGACGTCGACGCCGCCTACCGGCACGCCACGAGCGCCGGCGCGCGCGGCGTCACCGAGCCGTACGACCTCAAGGACGAGCACGGCACCGTGCGGATCGCGGTGATCGCCACCTACGGCGACACCGTGCACTCGCTGATCGACCGCTCCGGCTACGACGGGCCGTTCCTGCCCGGCTTCGTGGCGCGCGAGCCGATCGTCGACCGGCAGCCCGCGATCGACGCGGGCCTGCAGCCCAAGCGCTTCTTCCAGGCCGTCGACCACGTGGTCGGCAACGTCGAGCTGGGCCGCATGGACGAGTGGGTCGAGTTCTACCGCCGGGTCATGGGCTTCACCAACATGGCCGAGTTCATCGGCGACGACATCGCCACCGACTACTCCGCGCTGATGTCCAAGGTCGTCGCGGACGGCAGCCGCAAGGTGAAGTTCCCGCTCAACGAGCCGGCCGTCTCGCAGCGCAAGTCGCAGATCGACGAATACCTCGAGTTCTACGGCGGGCCGGGCGCCCAGCACGTCGCGCTCGCCACCAACGACATCATCGCCACCGTCGACGCGATGCGGCAGGCCGGCGTCGAGTTCCTCAACACCCCCGACTCGTACTACGACGACCCCGAGCTGCGTGCCCGCATCGGCAAGGTCCGCGCGCCGATCGAGGAGCTGAAGAAGCGCCGCATCCTGGTCGACCGGGACGAGGACGGCTACCTGCTCCAGATCTTCACGGCGCCGGTGCAGGACCGCCCGACGGTGTTCTTCGAGCTCATCGAGCGGCACGGCTCGCTCGGCTTCGGCAAGGGCAACTTCAAGGCGCTCTTCGAGGCCATCGAGCGCGAGCAGGAACGACGCGGAAACCTTTAAGGATGCGGCTGTACCATCAGGCCCCATCCCGCTGAAGAGCCTGGTCGTTAAGGTTTTCCCATGAGTTCGCTGCCCGCCGGTTGGTACAAGGACCCGGCCGACCCCGAGACCCAGCGCTACTGGGACGGTGAGGGTTGGCTGGGCAAGGCCATCCCGGCCGACGCGGTGCCGCCCGAGGGGCCGCCGCCGGTCGAGGAGGAGCCGCCACCCGCGGCAGCTGCTCCCACCCCGCCCACTTCCACCCCACCGGCCTCGCCTGTTCCGCCGCCGCCGGCGGGGCCCCCGCCGGGCTGGCAGCAGCCGCCGGGGCAGCAGCAGCCGCAAGGGTGGCAGCAGCCGCCGGGGTGGCAACAGCAGCCGCCTCCGCAGGGGTGGCAGCAGCCGGGACCGCCGAACGGGTGGCAACCGCCCCCGGGCTGGCAGCCCCCGCCGGGATGGGAGCGCATGCCGCCCGGCATGCGCCAGGCGATGTATCCGGTGCAGGCCCGCCCGCACGGCTACGCGCTCGCCGGGCTGGGACCGCGCCTCATGGCCCGGCTCCTCGACATCCTCGCGGTGCTGCTGCTCAACGTCGTCGTCAACGGCTGGTTCGCCTACCAATGGGCCAAGGAGTTCGTGCCGCTCTACCGCGCCACCATCGACGAGATGGCCAACGGCGGCAGCGCGTTCGACGTGCAGGCCTCCGGGCGCATGGACGGGCTGCTCTGGGCCATGCTGATCGTCGCGACGCTGCTCTGGCTGGCGTACGAGGCGCCCGCCATCGCCGGCAGCGGCCAGACCCTCGGCAAGCGGATCATGCGGATCAAGGTGGTCGCCGTCGAGAACACCGAGCCGCTCGGCTTCGGCCGCGCGTTCGGGCGCTGGGCCCGGCTCGGCCTGTGGACCCCGGCGTGGGGCTGCGCCGGCATCGGTTTCGTGCTCCAGCTCATCGACTGCATCTCGCCGGTCTTCGACCAGCAGCTGAGGCAGGCGTTCCACGACAAGACGGCACGCACGGTCGTGATCGCGCTGCCGCCGGACGACCGCCGCCCGGTCGACGCCACCACCGGTGGCGGCTCCAACGGACAGAAGGGCGTCTCATGACCCGCCTCACCCGCCCCGACCTCGACGGACTGCCCGCCTACGTGCCGGGTCGCAACCTGGCCGACCTGACCCGCGAGCTGGGCATCGCCGAGGCGGTGAAGCTCGCCAGCAACGAGGTGCCGTACGGCCCGCTGCCCGGCGTGGTGGAGGCGGCCGCCGAGGCGCTGGGCTCCGTGCACCGCTACCCCGACCTCGGCGCGGTGGCGCTGCGTGACGCGCTGGCCGAGCGCCTGAGCGTGTCCGCCGACCGCATCGTGACGGGCTGCGGCTCGGTGGCGCTCGCCGAGATCATCGTCAAGGCGACCTGCATGCCCGGCGACGAGATCGTGTATTCGTGGCGCTCGTTCGAGGCGTACCCGATCATCGCGGCCGGCGTGGGCGCGACCAGCGTGCGCGTGCCCAACACACCCGAGCACGGGCACGACCTGGACGCCATGGCCGAGGCGATCACCGACCGCACCCGGCTGGTGTTCGTCTGCAACCCGAACAACCCGACCGGCAGCTCGCTGCGCAAGGCCGACCTCGACCGCTTCCTCGACGCGGTGCCCTCCGACGTGCTGGTGGTGCTCGACGAGGCGTACCGCGAGATGGTCACCGACCCGCAGGTGCCGGACGGCCTGGAGACCTACGGCGACCGGGCGAACATCCTGGTGCTGCGCACCCTGTCCAAGGCGTGGGGCCTGGCCGGCCTGCGCATGGGCTACCTGGTCGCCCAGCCGGGCGAGGCGGCGGCGATCCGCAAGGTCGTCACCCCGTTCTCCACCAGCCTGGTCGCCCAGGCGGCGGCGCTCGCGGCCCTCCAGCAGGAGGACGAGGTGCGCCGCCGGTGCGCGCTAGTGACCGCGGAGCGCGAACGGGTGACCGAGGCGCTGCGCAAGCTCTCGGTCGACGTGCCGGCCAGCCAGGCCAACTTCGTCTGGCTGCCGCTGGGCGACCGGTCGGCCGCGTTCGGCCAGGCCTGCGAGAGCCGCGGCGTCATCGTGCGCCCGTTCCAGCCCGACGGCGTACGCGTCACGATCGGCACGCCGGAGGAGAACGACCTCTTCCTGGCGGCCGCCGAGGCCGCCCTCGAGGGCTGACGGTGCTCCCCGCCGTCTGCGCCTGCTCGCTGTCTACGCGGCCAACTGTGCCTCGATGCGGTGATGGTCCTCCTCGCTGAGCCGGGCGGGGAAGACCCGCCGCCCGGCCGTGACCACCAGCAGCATCGCGACGACCGCCAGCCCGGCGGTCAGCAGCGGCAGCACGCCCAGGTGGCCGGCGCGGACCAGGCGCTCGCCGAGGAAGGCGCCGGCCCCGATGCCGATCTGGAAGGCCACCACGTAGACGGCGGAGGCGGCGTCGCGCGAGCGGGGAGCCACCCGCAGCGCCGCGCTCGCCAGAAAGACCGGCAGCGTGGTGAAGGCGCCGCCCCACAGCAGCGCGGCGAGCACGGTCGGCACGACCCCGAGCACCGGCGCGAGCGCGCCCGCCGAGACCGCCAGCACGATCAGCAACCCGGCGACGATCTGCCCGGGCCGGCGGTCGGAGTGCCGGCCGAGCAGGAAGTTCGCGATCAGCCCGACCGCGCCGTAGCCGAGCAGCAGGGCGCTGAGCGCGACGCCTTCAAGGCCGGCGTCCCGGCGCACCAGCGGGGCGATGTACGTGTACGCCGCGAACTGCCCGACGACGACCACCGCGGTGATCAGGCAGAGCATGGCGACCTGCCGGTCCCGCACGATCGCGACGGCGGCGCGCAGCTGCGCCCCGGGCCGCACGTTCAGGTCGTGCGGCAAGGGCTGGAGCCTCGGCAGGACGCGCGTCAGCAGCAGCACGCACACCGCGCCGCCGACCGCCATCGCGCCGATCGCCACCCGCCAGCCGAGCCACTGCCCGAGCGCCGTGCCGAGCGGCACGCCGAGCACGATGGCCAGCGAGTTGCCGACGAAGACCAGCGCCGTGGCGCGCCCCGCCTGCCCCGGCGGCGCGAGACGCGCGACCACCGGCCCGTTCACCGACCAGAAGACGCCGTGCGCCAGCGCGCAGATCAGCCGCGACAGCGTCAGCACCAGAAACGTCGGCGCCACCGCGGCCGCGGCCTGCGACACCACGAAGATCGCCACCGTGATCGCGATGACCGTGTGCCGCGGCATCCGCATGGTGAGCGCCGTCAAAGGGATCGTGCTGACCGCCGCCACCAGGGCGTAGCTGGTCAGCAGCAGGCCGACGTCGGCCTCGCTCACCGAGAGCCCGTCGGCGATCTGCGGAAGCAGCCCGACCGGCAGCGTCTCCGCGGTCACGTAGAAGAAGGCGGAGGCCCCGATGGCGGCCAGCGCCGGGCGATTCATGGTCGGCTTGGTCACCGCCGCAGAATAAGCTCTAGCATCGAGTAAAAGAAGGGACCCGTTCCTGTGACGACGCGCTCAGTGGAGCTGCTCCGGGTGGTCCACGCCCACCCCGGAGTCACCCGAGCCGACGCCGCCCGCCGGCTCGGCATCGGCACCGGCGCCGCCACCGAACTGGTGTCCCGCCTGGCCCAGGCCCACCTGCTCGCCGAGGCCCCCGCCGCTCCCAGCGGCGCCCGCGGCCGCCCCACGACCGTCCTGGTGCCCCACCCCGACGGCCCGCTGGTCGTCGCCGCCGAGATCACCCACGAGGGCTGGCGCCTCGACGTGGTCGAACTCGGCGGCGCCACCCTGACCTCCGTCAGCGGCACCCACACCGACACGTCCTGGCCGTCGGTGGTCGCCACCGTCAACGCCGCGACCGACGCCTTGTACAAGACCTACCCCGGCCGCCTGCGCGCCATGGGCGTCTCGGTCCCCGGCACGGTCTCCCGCACCCTGCGCCTCGACGCCACCAACCTGGGCTGGCACGACGTGGACCTGACCGAGTTGTGGCCCTCCACCGTCTTCGTGGCCGGCAACGACGCCAGCCTCGCCGCCGCCGCCGAATCGGCCCGCGGAGCCGCCACCGGCGCCCGGCTGGCCCTGCACCTGCGCATCGAAGGCGGCCTCGGCGGCGCCGCGGTCGACCAGGGCCGCCTGCTGATCGGAGCCTCGGGGTATTCGGGCGAATTTGGGCATATGCCCTTCGGGGATCCGGGCATCTCGTGCCCCTGCGGCGCCCGGGGGTGCTGGGGTACCGCTGTTGACGGCACGGCTCTGGCCCGGCATCTTGGCCACCCGGCCCCACACGATCCGGTCAGTTACGCGCGCCGCGTCATCGCGTCGGCTGTCGCCTCGCGGCATGGGGTGCTCGTCGCTGAGAGTCTTGCCGCTGCTGACGGGGGCTCCGTGGGTGGGGCGGAATCGGGCGAGTGGCAAGCCGTGTGCACGGTTGCCGCCGCTCTCGGGCGTGGCATAGCGGGCCTGGTCAACGGCCTCGACGCCGACCTGGTCACCCTCGGCGGCGTCGGTGTCGACCTGCTGGCCGCCGCCGAGGCCGAGATCCAGGCCGCCTATCGCGCCGGTCTCATGGCCATCCGCCGCGACGACCCGCCGCCGATCCTCCCGGCCGCCCTCGGCGCGGACGGCCCCATCGCCGGCGCCGGAGAAGAAGCCTGGTCGAGTCTCATCCCCCACCTGGCCTGACCGGCCTCGCCGGCGTGAGCGGGCCGCTTCTCAGCTCACGACCAGGCCGCTTCTCAGCCCACGACCGGGCCGCTTCTCAGCCCACGACCGGGCTGCGGCGTTCGAGGAACACGACGTCGCGCCAGACGCCGTGGTGCCGCCCCACTCGTTCGCGCGTGCCGATGATCCGGAAACCGCAGGCGCGGTGCAGCGCGAGGCTCGCCTCGTTCTCCGGGAAGATCCCCGACTGGATGGTCCAGATTCCCGCCGCCTCGGTCGAAGCGATCAACGCGCCGAGCAGAGCCCGCCCCACGCCTTTGCCGCCCGCGCCGGGATGGACGTAGACCGAGTGCTCCACGACCCCGGCATACACGCAACGGTCCGAGCCCGGGCTGCAGGCGACCCAGCCCACGACGCTTCCGTCCTCGTCCAGCGCCACGAACCGGTGCCCGGCCAGGCGCCCCGCCACGAATCGATCCCACGACGGCGGCTCGGTCTCGAAGGTGGCGTTCCCGGTCGCGATGCCGAGCCGGTAGATCTCCAGCACCGCCGCGGCGTGCTCGTCGTCCATCGCCGCGATCCGGATCCCGCCTGCGCCGTCAGCCTCGGTCATCGAGATGCCACCCCCTCGAACTCCACACCGGGCAAAGTCTCGCAGGCTGACGGGACGGAGGCGGGGACGGTGCGGGATCCGTGGTGCGTGCTATCGCCGCTCCGGGAAGCGGGCCCGGGGGGCCGAGCCGGTGTCGAGGTCGGGGCGGCGGCCCGCGTACGGCTGGGCGACGATCGTGGCCCGGCGTGGGGTGAGGCGTGCGCGGAGGTGGGCGGCGAGCGGGCGTTCGATCCACCGGTGCACCAACCACGCGGCCAGCAGCATGACGGTGATCGTGCCGGCCAGGACGAGCCAGTGCGGGGCGCGGTCGTGGGTCGCGTGGATGAGCAGGAAGCCGATGTTCTGGTGGAGCAGATAGAACGGGTATGTGAGCAGGCCCGCCGTGGTCAGCGCGCGCCAGCGGATGCGGGACGTCCAGCCCAGCGCGATCGCCGCCAGGACCGCGAAGAACGCTGTGACGATCAGGATGGCGACCGTGTCGGAGAGCGGGGCCTTGATGTATGTCTTCTCGGTCAGCGTGACGCGGGCCAGCAGGTTGTGCTGCGCCATCAGGTACGACGCGGCGACCAGGCCCCAGAGCTCGAGGCGCGGGCCGTACCGGTGGATCAGGTAGAAGGCGATGCCGGCCACGAAGAGGGGCGCGTAGTCAGGCTGGAGCACGACGATCAGCAGGCGTTCGCGGCTCGTGTGGGCGATGACCGCGGCGATCAGCCACCCGTAGCCGAACCACATGACCCTTCGCAGGGTGAGGCCGCGCCCCAGCAGCAGGGCGAAGAGCAGGTAGAACCGCGCCTCGACCCAGAGCGTCCAGTAGACGCCCTCGACCCCGTGCACGCCGAGCGGCCATTGCAGCATCGTCAGGTTGAGCAGCACGTCGCTGAACCGGAGCGGCTGGGCCACGACCGGCCACAGGCCCACGCACACGGCCGTGATCAGGACCGCGGGCCAGTACGCGGGGAAGAGCCGGATGAGGCGGGACCGGACGAACGAGCCGGTGTCGCGTCCCCATGCGCTCATGCAGATGACGAAGCCACTGATCATGAAGAACAGTTCGACACCGAGCCAGCCGTACGCGGAGACGTCGTGGGCGCGGGACACGGCGACCGCGGGCGGGGCGTCCCACGCCGCGACGATGTCGTTGCGCCCGGCGAAGTGGTAGAAGGCCACCATGACGGCGGCGATCAGCCGGAGACCGTCCAGGACCACGATCCGGCTGTCGCGTTGGGTTCCCATCGACGGTTCAACGCGGAGCCGCCGCAGAAGTGTCGATGGCGTTGCGGGGAAAGCTGGTGGCGGGGGCTCAGCTGGGCGCGCAGAAGCCGGCGGCCGGGCTCAGCCACTCGGCGTACTGGGCCTCGATCGTGCCGTTCAGGTCCTTGAGGGTCTTGACCTTCTTGATGTACGCGCGATCGGCGGCGCTGGCGTCGACCTTGGCGGCCGAGGTCGAGCCGGCGGCCTGGAACTCGGGGTCCTCGGCCGCGGCGGTGACCGTGCGGATCTTCGCGGCGACGGCCTTGAGCTTGGCGGCGGCCGCGTCCTCGGCCTTCTTGGCCTCGGTGGCCTGCTTCGCCTCCCGGTACGTGATCAGCTTGCCCATGGCGGCGCCGAACTCTTTCATCTCGGCCGAGTACAGCTTCTGCATGTTCGCGCAGACCAGCGTGGTGTCCGCCGAGTAGTCGGGCTCGGGCGAGGCGCTGGGTGAGGCGCTCGCCGTGGGGGCGGCGGCCGCGCTCGAGTCGTTCGCGTCGCTGTCGCAGGCGGCGCCGGTCAGCAGGGCACCGGCGGCGATCACGGCCAGGAGGGCGCGTCGCATGAGAGGGGATCCTGTTCGTCGGGGGCACGTACGCCCCGCCGACGTTACGTTCCGCTGGGCGCATCGTCCAACCGACAGTGATCACCGAGATACCGACGAGCAGTCCGCCCGCGTCTGCCGCCGCGGACGGACTGCGTGCCCCCCGTCGGGCCGCGCCGCCGTACCGGGCTGGGGCGATGTGAAACATCCCCGGTACGACGGCGACCCTCAGACTGCCGAAGACCGCTGTCGTTCCGCTGTCGTTTCACTCTCGTCACCTCGGTTAGGCTCGATGGCTCTACCGAGGGCTGGGGGACGGGCGATGCGGTATCGCATTCTCGGGCCACTGTCCGTCACCGCGGGCGGGCAGGACGTCACCATCACAGCGGGCCGTGACCGTGTCGTGCTGGCCATGCTGCTCCTGCACCCTGGCCGTGTGCTCGGCGTCGGTGCCCTGGCCGACGCGGTGTGGGGCGCCGACCCGCCGGCCACCGCCCGCGGTCAGCTGCAGACCTGCGTCTCCCGCCTGCGCCGGGTCCTGCCGCCGGGAACGATCCGCACCGATCCGGCCGGTTACCGGATCGAGGTCGGCCCGGACGACCTCGACGCGCGTGTCTTCGACCGTCTCGTCGCGAAGGGCAGGTCGTCCGCGGAACCCGAGGCGGCGCGGAGGGCGTACCGCCAAGCCCTCGATCTCTGGCGTGGGCCAGCGCTCGGCGAGAGCGAGAGCGAGGCGGTCCGCGCGGCCGGGGCGATGCTCGACGAGCGCTGCCTGGCCGCCGCCGAGGACTGGGCCGGCCTCGAGCTCTCCGCCGGTCAGGCGCGCGACCTGATCGGTGTGCTGACCGCGCTGGTGGAGCGCTACCCGCTGCGGGAACGGCTGCGCGGCCAGCTGATGACCGCGCTGCACCGCACCGGGCGGCAGGCCGAGGCGCTGGCCGAGTTCCGCCGTGTCCGCCAACTCCTCCGCGACGACCTGGGCATCGAGCCGGGCGCCGAGCTTCAGCTGCTGCACAAGGCGATCCTGGCGGGCGAGGCGCCGGCGCGCCGGTCCGCCGGCGACGAGCCTCCGGGGGAGCGGCCCGTGCGGTGCCTGCCGCGCACGGTCGGTGACTTCACCGGCCGGGAGGCGGCGGTGAGCCGGCTGGTCACCGCGATCGGCTCGGCGACCCCGGACGGGCCGGTCATCGCGGTGATCGACGGCATGGCCGGCAGCGGTAAGACGACGCTCGCGCTGCACGTGGCCGCGCTGCTCGGCGACCGCTACCCCGACGCGCACCTCTTCGTCGACCTGCACGGGCACAGCGCCGAGCGCCCCCTCGACCCCGCCGAGGCGCTGCTCGTGCTGCTGCGCCAGCTCGGCCTCGACGCCGACCGGATCCCGCCGGAGCTGGTCGACCGGGTCGGGCTGTGGCGCACCGAGCTGGCCAAGCGGCGGGTGCTGGTGCTCTTCGACAACGCCGCGTCCAGCGCTCAGCTCAGCGACCTGCTGCCGACCGCCCCGGGAAACCTGGCCCTGGTCACCGGCAGGCGGCGCCTGGCCGGCCTCGACGGTGTGCATCCCGAGTCGCTGGCTGTGCTCCCGCACGCCGAGGCCGTCGAACTGCTCGCCCGGATCGTCGGGGACCGGGTCACCGCCGAACCGGAGGCGGCGGCCGAGGTGGCCCGCCGTTGTGGCGGCCTGCCCCTCGCCCTGCGGCTCGCCGGGGCACGGCTGGCGCATCGCCCGCGCTGGCGGGTGGCCGATCTGGTGAGCCGGCTCGGCGAGTCGGCCCTGCCCGAGCTCGCCGCCGAGGACCGGTCGGTGGCGAGCGCCTTCGCGGTGTCGTACCGGCAGTTGCCGCCCCGGGTCCGTGCGGTGTTCCGGCTGCTCGGGCTCTGCCCCGGCACGGAGTTCGACGCGCTCACCGTCGCCGCGCTCACCGGGCTGCCGCTGCCCGGCGCGCGGGACGTCCTCGACGATCTGGTCGACGTGCACCTGATCGACGAGCCGGAGCCCGGCGTCCACCGCATGCACGACCTGCTGCGCGAGTTCGCGGCGGCGCTCGCGGCCGACATCGCGCCCGCCGAGCGGATCGAGGCGTTGCGGGGCCTGCTCGACCAGCAGTTGCACGCGGCGGCGGCGACCAATCTCCCCGCGTACCGGCAAGGGGTGGAACGCGACATCGGAGCGCTCACCCCGCTGCGGCCGGACCTGCTGGCGGCGCTGGCCGATCCGGACGCCCGGCTCGACCGGGAGCGGCCGCAGCTCGGCAGGTACGTCAGCGCCGCCGCCGCCGAGCCGGAGCTGGCCGCCTACGCCTGGCAGCTGCCGCGCGCCGCCTGGCGTCACCTCTACATGCGTGCCTACCTCGACGACGTCCACAGCCTGCATGAGCAGGCCCGGGTGATGCTCGAGAGCCGTGCCGACCCCGCGGCGACCGCGACGGTGCTCAACTACCTGGCCTCGGTGCACTGCCGCCGGTCGCGCAACGACGAGGCGGTGCCGCTGCTGGAGCGGTGCATCGCGATCCGCCGCGAGCTGGGCGACCGCAACGCCCTGGCCACCGCCATGTCGAACCTGGCCGTGGTGCATCACGAGTCCGGCCGGTGGGCGCAGAGCCTGGAGCTCGCCCACGAGGTGCGCCGGCTGACCGCGGCCCGGCACGGGCGCGACGAGCTGAACACGCTGGCGAACAACTACCGCCGTCTCGGCCGTCACCGGGAGGCGCTGCGCTACTTCCGGCTGCGGCTCCTCGCCCAGCTGGAGATCCGGGACATCACCCGCATCGGCGCCAGCCTGACCTTCATCGCCGTGCTCAAGCACAAGCTCGGCGAGGTGTCGCTGAGCACGGCGATCCAGCAGGTACGGGTGGCCCTGCGGCCCATCGAGCGGGCCGGATATCGGCACGGGGCGGCCGACGTACGGCACGAGCTGGCGCTGCTGCTCGCCGCCGACGGGCGGATCGCCGAGGCGGTGGCCGTGCACCGGCAGGCCGTCGACTTCGCCGGGCAGGTGCACAACCGGGAGCAGGAGTCCCGGTTCCGCCACGGTCTCGGGGCGACCCTGCGGCTGGCGGGCGACGACGCGGCGGCGCGCGCGATGTTCGAACGGTCGCTGGCCCTCGCCCGGCAGGCGCGGATGCCGTACCGGATCGCCGTGGCCCAGGCCGCGCTCGGCGACTGCCTGGCCGGCGAGAACCCCGCCGAAGCCCGGCGGCTGCTCGGCCAGGCCCGCGCGGTGCTGGCCGCCCTGGCGGCACCCGAGCAGCGCGACGTCGAGAAGTCGCTGGCCGCGCTGGGGGAGTCCGGGTGACGGCCGGCGCGGCGTACAGCATCCTCGGCCGTCTGCCCGTGACCGCGGCCGGCCGAGGCGCGGCGGCTGCTGGAGCAGGCCCGGGCGCAGCTGTCCGCGCTCTCCGCGCCCGAGCTGCACGACGTCGAGAGGCTGCTCGCCGCGACTCGGTGGTGAGGATCATCTGCGTACCGGCGCCGCGGGAGAGACGATAAGGGCGTGACTACTACTGACGAGAGCGGTTACCGGGTCGAGAAGGACACGATGGGCGAGGTCCGGGTGCCGGCCGCCGCCCTGTGGCGGGCGCAGACGCAGCGGGCGGTGGAGAACTTCCCCCTCTCCGGCCGCGGGCTGGAGCCGGCGCACATCAAGGCGCTGGCCCAGATCAAGGGCGCGGCCGCCCAGGTGAACGCGGCGCTGGGCGTGCTCGACGACGATCTGGCCAAGGCCATCGCGACGGCCGCGGCGCACGTGGCCGAGGGCGGCTACGACGACCAGTTCCCGATCGACGTGTTCCAGACCGGGTCGGGCACCTCGTCCAACATGAACGCCAACGAGGTCATCGCCACGCTGGCGTCGCGCGAGCTGGGCCGCCCGGTGCACCCGAACGACCACGTCAACGCGTCGCAGTCGAGCAACGACGTCTTCCCGTCCTCGATCCACCTGGCCGCCACCGAGGCGGTCACCGCGACGCTGATCCCGGCCCTGGAGCACCTGCACTCGGCGCTGCGGGCCAAGGCGCAGGACTGGGACGACGTGGTCAAGAGCGGCCGCACCCACCTGATGGACGCCACGCCGGTCACGCTCGGCCAGGAGTTCTCCGGCTACGCCCAGCAGGTCGCCAACGGCATCGAGCGGCTGCGCGCGACCCTGCCCCGCCTGGCGGAGCTGCCGCTCGGCGGCACGGCCGTCGGCACCGGCGTGAACACCCCGCCCGGCTTCGCGCCCAAGGTGATCGACCGGCTGCGCGAGGTCACCGGGCTGCCGCTGACCGAGGCGCGCGACCACTTCGAGGCGCAGGGCGCCCGTGACGGGCTGGTCGAGGCGTCCGGCCAGCTGCGGACCATCGCCGTCGGCCTCTACAAGATCGTGAACGACATCCGCTGGATGGGCTCCGGGCCCCGCGCCGGCCTGCGTGAGCTGCGCCTGCCCGACCTCCAGCCGGGTTCGTCGATCATGCCGGGCAAGGTGAACCCGGTGGTGCCCGAGGCGGTGCGCCAGGTCGTCGCCCAGGTGATCGGCAACGACGCGGCGGTCGCCTTCGCCGGCACCCAGGGCGACTTCGAGCTCAACGTGATGCTGCCGGTGATGGCCCGCAACATCCTCGAGTCGATCCGGCTGCTCGCGAACGCGTCCCGCCTGCTCGCCGACCGCTGTGTCGAGGGCCTCCAGCCCAACGTCGACATCGCTCTGGCGTACGCGGAAGGCTCGCCCTCGATCGTCACCCCGCTCAACCGCTACCTCGGCTACGACGAGGCCGCCGCGATCGCGAAGCTGGCGCTCGCCTCGAACCGGACGATCCGCGAGGTCGTGATCGAGCGCGGCCACGTGAAGTCGGGCAAGTTGACCGAGGAGCAGCTCGACGCGGCCCTCGACGTGTTGCGGATGACGCGCCCGTAGGCCCTGTGGATAACGTGTGGATATCCGCCCTGCTCGGTCCCTCGGGCGGGGCGGGTATCCGCTTGGCAGGGCCGGTACCCTTGTCAGGTGAGTTTGCGCTTGTATGACACCGCGACCCGATCCGTCCGGGACTTCGTCCCGAAGACGCCCGGTCAGGTCGGTATCTACCTGTGCGGTCTCACCGTGCAGTCGGTGCCCCACATCGGCCATCTCCGTTCCGCCGTCAACTACGACGTGCTGCGCCGCTGGCTCCTGCACACCAACTACGAGGTCACCTTCATCCGCAACGTCACCGACGTCGACGACAAGATCCTCGACAAGGCGGTGGCGCAGGGCCGGCCGTTCTGGTCGATCGCGTTCGCCAACAAGCAGGTGCTCGACGCGAACTACCGCGACCTCAACGTGCTCCCGCCGACCTACGAGCCGCTGGCCACCGCGCACATCCCCGAGATGCACGAGCTCATCACCACGCTGATCGAGCGCGGCCACGCCTACCCGGCGGCCGGCGGCAACGGCGACGTCTACTTCGACGTGCCCTCCTACGCCGGCTACGGCGCCCTCTCCGGCCAAAACCCCGACGACATGCGCCCGCCGTCCGACGGCGGCGAGCCCGACAAGCGCGACTACCGCGACTTCGCCCTCTGGAAGGGCGCCAAGGCCGACGAGCCCGCCGACGCCTCGTGGCCGTCGCCGTGGGGTCACGGCCGCCCCGGCTGGCACATCGAGTGCTCGGCCATGGCCCGGCGCTACCTGGGCGACGAGTTCGACATCCACGGCGGCGGCGTCGACCTGACGTTCCCCCACCACGAGAACGAGATCGCCCAGTCCCGCTCGGCCGGCCTGCCGTTCGCGCGCCACTGGGTGCACCACGCGCTGCTCAACCTCGGCGAGGCCAAGATGAGCAAGTCGCTGGGCAACGTGATCGACCTCGACTCGGTGCGCGCGATGGGCATCCGCGACGTCGAGGTGCGCTACTACCTCGCCACGCCGCACTACCGCTCGCGCATCGACTACTCCGACGACGCGCTGCGCGAGGCCGCGACGGCCTACCGCCGCATCGAGGGCTTCGTGCAGCGGGCCGCCGAGATCGTCGGGCCCGGCCGTCCCAAGGACGTGCCGCCGGCCTTCGCCGCCGCCATGAACGACGACCTCAACACGTCGGCGGCGCTGGCGATCGTGCACGACACCATCCGCGAGGGCAACACGGCCCTCGCGGCCAACGACGAGGCCGGCATCCGCGGGGCGCTCACCGCCGTCCGCGCGATGCTGGGTGTCCTGGGCCTCGACCCGCTCGACGAGATCTGGACCGGTGGCTCCGCACAGAGCGACCTCAAGCCGGTCGTCGACGCGCTGGTCAAGCTCGCGCTCGAGCAGCGCGCGCAGGCCCGGGCAAGGAAGGACTGGGCCGCCGCCGACTCGGTGCGCGACCAGCTCAAGAACGCGGGAATTCAGGTGGAGGACACTCCGGCCGGGCCGCGATGGACGGTAGGAGAGCACTGATGCCGGGCAATTCACGAAACGCGAGCAAGCGCACGGTCGCCAAGAAGGGCGCGCCGGCCGGGTCGGGCGGCAAGAACCGCTCCGGCCTCAAGGGCAAGGGCCGCACCCTGCCCGCCGACGAGCGCCCCTGGCACAAGGGCTACTCGGGCACCGAGAAGCTGCCCGAGAAGACGGCCCGCAAGCAGGACAAGGAGCGCCGCGCGGCGGCCGCCGAGGGCCGCGCGCCCAAGGTCGGCGTCCCCGGCAGCAAGGACACCACCTGGGGTCGCGGCGGCGGCCGTGGCGTCCCGGCCCGGGGCCCGCAGCCGCGCGGCAAGTTCGCCACGCGCGGCGGCCCGCGGGTCGCGCCCGGCCGGCGCTCCAACCCCACCAAGGAAGGTCCCGAGCTGCTGCTCGGCCGCAACCCGGTGGTCGAGGCGCTGCGCGCCGCGGTGCCGGCCACCGCGCTCTACGTGGCGCAGGGCATCGACATCGACGACCGGGTCGCCGAGATCGTCCGTACGGCCGGCGACCGTGGCATCCCGATCCTCGAGATCGGCCGCAACGAGCTCGACCGGATGACCGGCGGCGTCCTCCACCAGGGCATCGGCCTCCAGGTCCCGCCGTTCGCCTACGAGGACTTCGACGACCTGGTCGCCGCCGCCCTCGAACAGCCCGCCCCGCTGCTCGTCGCGCTCGACGGCGTGACCGACCCGCGCAACGTGGGCGCGGTCATCCGCTCGGTGGCGGCCTTCGGCGGTCACGGCGTCTTCATGACCGAGCGCCGCGCCGCCGGCATCACCGCGACCGCCTGGCGCACCAGTGCCGGCGCGGCCGCCCGCGTGCCGGTCTCCCAGGTCGTCAACCTGACCCGCGCCGTCAAGGCCGCGCAAAAGGCCGGCTTCACCGCGATCGGCCTCGACGCCGACGGCGAGACCGACCTCTACCAGCTCGAGGCCGCCGTGGGCCCGCTGCTCGTGGTCGTCGGCTCCGAGGGCCGCGGCCTGTCCCGCCTCGTCGGCGAAACCTGCGACCTGCGCGTGAGCATCCCGATGGCCACCGACGTCGAGTCGCTGAACGCCAGCGTCGCCGCCGCGGTGACCCTCGCCGAGGTGACCCGCCGCCGCACCTACGGTCAGTAGTAGGCGCGCAGCACCCCACCCCGAGTGACATAGAGCCACCCGCCCGCGACAACGGGCGGGTGGTCCTGGTCGGCGCTCAGCTTCACCTTCAGCGGTACGCCCGTGGCGGCGCTCGCCACCGACAGCCCCGCGCTCGTCGGCGTGTAGAGCAGGCCACCGGCACGCACGCAACGGCCCGCGGCCGCCGCGGTGTGCACGGAGTAGAGCTTCCGGCCGGTCCCGGCGTCGAGAGCGGTGGCGCTGCGGTGCCGGCTGAAGAACACGTGGTTGTTGTCCGCGGTGACGTCACCGGCCTGGATCCGGGTCGACCAGACCACCTTCCCGGTGGCCGCCTCGACGGCGCTGAGCCCCGGCCCGCCGGCGACGTAGAACCGCGTGCCGGCCGGGTCGGCGCCCACCGCGTACCAGTTGCCGGTGGTCTGCCAGAGGGTCTTGCCGCTGGTCACCGCCACCGCGACCGCCCCACCGCCCGCCCTGCGCAGCAGTAGGCGCCCACCGGCGGACACGAGACCGTCGCCCCGGTCACCTCGCCGCAGCCAGCGGAACTTCCCGTCCACCACCGCGTAGGCGATCGTCGAGGCGAGGCCGTCCCGGTTGCTGTCGAGCACGACGGTGCCCCGATCGACACGCATGTCGTAGCTGAACTTCTCCAGCCCGGTCGCCCAGAGCCTGCTGCCGGTCGCGGGATCGAAGGCCGACAGGTGGCTCTCGAACTTCGCCGGGACGCGGCACTCCGACGACAGCATGAGCAGCTTGCCGTCGGCCAGGGCGAGGCTCCTGACGGTCGTCCGGGGCAGGGCCACGTGCCATCTCCGCTTGCCGGTGGCGGTGTCGTAGGCGCCGATGCCGCCGGGATCGTTGCTGTACAGGCTCTTGCCTTTGACGACGGGCTGGGCGCCGACGTCGCAGTTCGAGGTCCGGGTGGGGAGCGTCCAGCGCTGTTCGACCCGGGCGATGGTGGCGGCGTTGAGGCGGCTCTCGGCGGGGTTGTAGTGGGTGTTGCCGGGGCCGTAGCCGGGTTGGGGCCAGTCTGTGCTTTCGGCCGCCGCCGCGGGGGTGGGGACCAGGACCAGGGCGGTCACCACTGCGTACAACTTGATCTTCATGTGGTGATCAACGAAGTTTGTTCGGTGTAAGACCCTGGGGCTCTGCCCCAGACCCCGGTCATCGCTGCTGGGATCCGGATGAGGCTTGGGGCTTGGCTTGGGGGATCCCGTTGCGGCGCCGTGCGAGGGGATCACGAGGGGGTGGGGTGCGCAACCACACCCCGGTTGCGCACCCCACCCCCTCGTGATGGACCACACCCGTCGTCGCAACGGGATCCCCCAAGCCAAGCCGGGCGATGAAAACCCGTTTGACGGCACCGGGGATATTTCCGACATGCGACGCGGGGCAGACCTTGGCCGCCCAGGACGGTCCGCTTCCGGCTCGCGCTGGTAGGGCTGGGGCATTTCGGCCTGGGTTTGTGGGGTGTCGGGCCGAGTGCGCCGCTTGCGCTGACGGCCCGCCCGGGTGCGCTGGTCTGGCGCCTGGCTGGGTGGCCTGTCCGCGCCGTTGGGGCTCGGTGGGTGGCTTGGGCGAGCGTGCCCGACCTTAACTGTGGATGGCCGAGGCCGAGTTTGCCTGCCCGCGCTGGTCGCCTGCCCCGACCCGGGCGCGCCGGCCATGCACTGGCCAGCTGCCCCGAGCCGGGCGTGCTGGCTGGCTTGCCGATCTGGCGCAGGCGCGCTGGCCTCGGACTGGCCGGCTGCCCCGACCCGGGCGTGCTGGCTGGCTTGCTGATCTGGCGCAGGCGCGCCGGCCTCGGACTGGCCGGCTGCCCCGAGCCGCGCGTGCTGGCTGGGCTTGCTGGCCCGGCGCAGGCGCGCTGGCCTTGGACTGGTTGCCTGGCTGGGCGGATGGCTCGGCCGAGCGCGCTGGCCCCGGCCGAATGAATGGCCCCGGGCCGAGCATCCCGCCTCGGACTTACTGATTGACCGGCCGACCACGCCGGCTCAGTCCGGCCGAATGGCCCAGGCCAAGCGCACCACCTCGCCGTGCCCCAGTGACGACGATCCGCGCGCAGCGCGGCAGACCCCCGCCCACAACCGCAGCCGCAACCGCCCCCGCAAGCGCAACCACCGCACCGTGGGGGTCTGGGGGCTCGGCCCCCAGGTAGATACGCGAGGCGGGATGGTTTGCGCTTTCCGCAAACACACTCCACCCCCACCCGAGCCCCCGGTCGGGATCGAACCGACGACCTCCCGTTTACAAGACGGGTGCTCTGGCCAGCTGAGCTACAGGGGCGTGGGTGTGAGCATATCTGCTGGGGGCTTAACGGCCACTCTTGGCATGACGTGTAAAAAGCTTTACGTTTACGGGGCTGTTTCCACTCGGATCGTCCGGCACGTTCCTGCCGGTGGAAAGGAAGTCGGTTCACCATGGCTACGGTCACCTATGACAAGGCCTCTCGTATCTACCCGGGGTCTGAGCGCCCCGCGGTGAACGAGCTCGATCTCGAGATCGGTGACGGGGAGTTCCTCGTTCTGGTCGGCCCTTCCGGTTGTGGCAAGTCCACCAGCCTGCGCATGCTCGCGGGTCTGGAGGATGTCGACCGGGGGCGGATCCTCATCGAGGGCAAGGATGTCACCAACCTTCCTCCGAAGTCCCGCGACATCGCGATGGTCTTCCAGAACTACGCTCTGTACCCGCACATGTCGGTGTACGAGAACATGGCTTTCGCGCTGAAGCTGCGTAAGACGTCGAAGGCGGAGATCGACCGCCGGGTCAAGGAGGCCGCTGCCCTCCTGCAGCTCGACGAGTACCTTTCGCGTAAGCCGAAGGCGCTGTCGGGTGGTCAGCGTCAGCGTGTCGCGATGGGCCGCGCGATTGTGCGTGAGCCGCAGGTGTTCCTCATGGATGAGCCGCTGTCGAACCTTGACGCGAAGCTGCGTGTGCAGACGCGTTCGCAGATCGCGACGCTGCAGGCGAAGCTGGGTGTCACGACGGTTTACGTGACGCACGACCAGGTCGAGGCCATGACGATGGGCCACCGGGTGGCGGTCATGCTCGACGGTGTTCTGCAGCAGGTGGACACGCCGCGGGCCCTGTACGACACGCCGGGCAATGTTTTCGTCGCGGGCTTCATGGGCTCGCCGGCGATGAACATCAAGACGGTTCCGCTGTCGGAGGCGGGTGGCAAGTTCGGTTCGCTGACGCTTCCGATGACCCGTGAGCAGGTCGCGGCGGCGCAGTCGGGCAACGGCAAGGTGACGATCGGTTTCCGTCCGGAGGCTGCCGACCTGGTGTCGGAGGGCGAGGGTGGCTTCCCGATCGTGGTGGACCTGGTCGAGGACCTGGGTTCGGACGCGAACGTGTACGGCCACGCCGACCTGGACGGTGGCTCGGAGCGTTTCGTGGTGCGCACGGACCGCCGCCACATGCCCAACATGGGTGAGACGGTCTTCATCAAGCCGCAGACGGCCGGCATCCACGTGTTCAACGCGGAGAGCGGCGTTCGCATCTGATGTAACTGACTGATAGAAGCGGCCTCCCGGATCTCCGGGGGGCCGCTTTTTACTTGGCGTATCGGGTGATCAGGAAGTCTTCGTCGGCCACGCAGGCCAGCAGGGACGTGTTCCAGGCGCAGGTGCTGGTGCGGGCGCCTTGGAGGGGGCCGAGCTGGACGGGGTCGTCGCCGAGGTGGCGGCCGGCGAGGGCGGGGTCGTCGACGTAGCCGACGAGGGGCTTGCTGAATTCGAGGATGTTGGCGGCGTCGAGGCGTACGGCGTCGGCCTTGGCTGTCCAGATCTGCTTGCCGGACGCGTCGATGAGCGTGGTCTGCGGGGCGGTGGAGCGGGCGAGGACGGCCTCGCCGACGGGGACGAGGGTGTCGGCCTTGGGCACCGGGCGCTCCCACAGCTTTCGGCCTTGTGCCACGTCGAGGGCGACCACGACGGCGTTCTCGTCGCCGTACCCGGTGGATTCGATGGCGCAGACCCGGTCGTCGCCGCACGGGGTGAGGCCGCTCAGCTTGGCGGTGGCGGTGCGGGCCGTGTAGGTGACGTCGGGCTCGCCGAGCTTGTCGAGCTGGTAGGTGACGATGCGGTCGGCGTCCTGGCCTTCGCGGACGATCAGCCGGCCGTGGTGGGCGATGAGCTCGTCGTCGGTGTCGGCGACGCTCTGCCGTTCGGCGGTGACCTCGCCGGTGGCCGCGTCGATGACCCGGACGGAACGGTCGGGGGTGACCTGCACGAGGCGGGGGTCGTCGCCGAGGTCGGCGTCGACGGGGCGGCCGGTGAGGGTGGCGGGGCCGTCGAGGTCGGCGGGGGTGGTGACGGTGTGGACGGCGGTCGCCAGGGTGGATTCGCCGGGGTCGGGCAGGGTCCACTGTTCTTTGCCGTCGCTGAGCCGGACGCCGATGAGGCGGCGGTCCTGCCGGTCGGTGACGATCGCGTGGCCGCCGGCGAAGAAGACGAGGTCGTCGCGGCCCAGGGTGCGCTGCCAGCGCTTGCCGCCCTTGCCGGCGTCGAGGATCAGCAGTTCGCGGGTGCCGTTGTCGGTGTCGGTGTCGCTGAAGAGGGCCACGCCGTCGGGGAGGGCGGTCATCTGGCGCCAGCGGTCGGCGACGCCGGTCTCCTTGTGGCTCCAGGCCGGGGTCTTGTCGTCGCCGTCGACCGCGACGACGCCGAGGTCGCCGGTGTCGTAGTCGGTGGAGGCGAAGTAGACGCGGTCGCCGAGCACGGCCGCGTCGGACCAGGCGGAGCCGATCGGCACGGCGGCCGGGATGTGCCGCGGGTCGCTGAGAGGCTGGTAGTCGAGGGCCGGGTAGCGCGGCCAGAGGGTCCAGGCCAGGGCGGTGCCGGCGGCGAGCGTGACGGCCAGGCCGGCCGCGCCGGCGATGATCCAGGCGCGGCGGCGGCCACGGCGGGGCTGGGCGGCGGGGTCGCTGGGTGGCGGCGCGGGTGGCTGCCAGGGCGCTGCCGGCGAGGGCTCGGGCGGAGCGGACACGTGACCTGCGGCGATCGCGGCGGCCTCGGCCGTGGCCCACGGGTCGACGGGCTCGGGATATTCCGCTTCGCCCTTTTTGTCCGGAACGGAAGGGGAAGGGAGAGGGGGCGGTGAGGAAGGCGGCCCGGAAACGGCGGCATGCGAGGCGGCCGCTGCGTCGCGGTGGGAGGGCGCGCTGGGGTGGGAGGGCGCGCTGGGGTGGGAGGGCGCGCCGGGGTGGGAGGGCGCGCTGGGGTGGGAGGGCGCGCCGGTGTGGGCGGGGGAGACCGGATCGACGGGTGTGCCGGCGGCCTGGGTGTCGGTGATGGGAGGCGGAACGGCGGGGACGGTCGGCGGGGTGGGGGCCGGGGTGGCCGCCGTGGCCACGCCCGGGGCGTAGCGGAGGGCGCCCGCGAGGGTGGCGCCCTCGGCGACCGGGAGCTCGGGCTGTTCCAGGACGGTGGGGGCGATGCCGAGCTCGCTGTGCAGCAGGCGGGCGACGAGCGGCACGCGGGAGGAGCCGCCCACCAGGAACAGGCCGGCGAGGTCGGCGGGGGCCAGTCCGGCGGCGGCGATCACTGTGGCGGCCTCGGTGACGGCGCGGCGCACCAGGGGGTCGGCGGCGGCCTCGAGCTCGTCGCGGGTCAGGTGGACGGCGTGCTCGACGCCGGGGATCGGGACGGGGGCGAAGGAGCCGCGGGACAGCATCTCCTTTGCGCCGCGCACGTCCTCCCAGAACTGGCGGCGGGCGCGCCACTGGGCGAGGGTCGCCGGCTCGGTGAGGGCCTGCCAGGCGGTGGGCTCGGCGGCGCTCAGCGACTTGCCGAGGTGGTCGACGAGGGCCGCGTCGATGTCGAGGCCGCCCAGGTCGTCGGCGCCGCCCGACGCGGTGACCGAGAAGCCGTCGGCGTCGCGGCGGACCACGGCCGTGTCGAGGGTGCCGGCGCCGAAGTCGAAGACGGCCAGCGAAGCGCCCTCGGGCAAGGGGCGGCGCAGGACCTCGGCGAAGTAGCGGGCGGCGGCCACGGGCTCGGGGACCAGGGCGGTCTCGGCGGGCCAGCCGGCTCGGGCGAGGGCCTGGGTGAGCACGGCGCGGCGCTGGGCGCCCCACGACGCCGGGTGGGTGACCACGGCGGGCGGCAGGAAGCCGGCGGTGGCGACGGCCTCGCGGGCCACGGCGCCGAGCAGCGCGGCGAAGAGGCCGTCCACGGGCACTGTCGCGCCGTCGCCGAGCATGACCGTGTCGTCGTCCACGTGGCGTTTGGGGTGGGGCTCCAGGCGGCCGGGGTCGGCGTGGCCGAGGCGCAGGGCGTCGGCGCCGACGTGGAGGCGGCCGGTGGGGTCGAGGAACACCGCCGAGGGCAGCAGCGGGCGGCCGTCGAAGAGCAGCGGGCGGGTGCGCCCGTCGGGCCGGCGGAGCATCGCCACCGTGTGCGACGTGCCGAGATCGACACCGAGCACGAAGCCGTCGGTCATGCGCGTCATGCTACGACCTGGGTACGACGCGTCCCGCCACCTATGGTGGTCGCCATGCGTATCGAGCGGATCGAGGAGGCCGGCGCGGTGCACGCCGCCGCGGGGCTCTTCGACGCGCCGCCGTTGCCCGGGGTGACCGAGCGGTTCCTCGCCTCGCCGGGGCATCACCTGCTGGTGGCGTACGACGACGCCGGCGTGCCGATCGGGATGATCTCGGGGGTCGAGATGACCCATCCCGACAAGGGCACCGAGATGTTCATCTACGAGCTGGGTGTGAGCGAGGGCTCGCGCCGTCACGGAGTGGCCACCCGTCTGGTCGAAGAGCTGGCGGCCGTGGCGCGGCGCACCGGCTGCTACGGCATGTGGGTCGGCACGGAGCCGGGCAACGACGCGGCCCTCGCCACGTACCGCCGGGCCGGCGCTTCCGAGGAGGCGCCGTTCACGCTGCTCAACTGGGACCTGATAGACGGAGTGCGCGAATGACGAGTCCGACCCGCCAGTTCCTGGCGCCGATGCGGGCGCGCTCGGCCGACGAGCCGCACCGCGTCGCGACGCCGCTGGAGCTCTTCTTCGACCTGTGTTTCGTGGTGGCGGTCGCCCAGGCGGCCCTGCCGCTGCACCACAGCATCTCCGAGCACCACGTCGGGCACGGGCTGTACGGCTACCTGACCGTGTTCTTCGCGATCTGGTGGGCGTGGATGAACTTCACCTGGTTCGCCTCGGCCTACGACACCGACGACGACGTCTACCGGATCACCACGCTGGTGCAGATCGGCGGCGCGCTGGTGCTGGCCGCCGGCGTCGAGGCGGCGTTCGAGCGCACCGACTTCCTGGTCATCACGATCGGCTACGTCATCATGCGGCTGGCCCTGGTGTCGCAGTGGCTGCGCGCCGCGCGCTCCGACGCGCCGCGGCGCCTGACCGCGTACCGGTATGCGATCGGGGTGACCGCCGTGCAGGTGCTCTGGCTGCTGCGGCTGCTGATCCCGCACGACTCGCCGTGGATCACGCCGGCCTTCGTGGCGCTGGCGCTGCTGGAGCTGGCCGTGCCGGTCTGGGCGGAAGCCGCGCCGGGCGGGCCGACCACGTACCACCCGCATCACATCACCGAGCGGTACGGCCTGTTCACCATCATCGTGCTGGGTGAGGCGGTGCTGTCGGCGACGGTCGCCTTCCAGAGCGCCTTCGACGAGGGCGAGCACGAGGCGGAGCTGATCAGCCTGGCGGTGTCGGCGATCGTGGTGGTCTTCGCGCTGTGGTGGCTCTACTTCGACCGGTCGGCGCACCACCTGATCACCCGGTTGCGCACGTCGCTGATGTGGGGTTACGGCCACTACTTCATCTTCGCGGCGGCGGCCGCGGTGGGCGCCGGTATCGGGGTCAACGTCGACTACGTGACGCACCACGCGGAGATCTCGGGGCGGCCGGCCGCGTACGCGATCGCCGTGCCCGTCGCCGTCTATTTGTTCTTCGTGTGGCTGCTGCACATCCGGCCGCACCAGAGCGGCCCGTTGCTGCTGGTCTATCCGGCCTTCGTGGTCCTGTGCCTGCTCACTCCGCTCGTGCCGGGGCCGGTCGAGGTCCTGGCGGTGCTGCTGGTCGTGCTGGTCGCGATCACCATGACGCTGGGCCGGCGGGTGCCGGACCGGATCGGCTGAGCCCGCGCAGCACGATGTCGAGGCCGCCCGCGAACTCGTCCTCGGGCGAGACGTGCCGGGCGGCCCGCGCGGTGTCGCGCATCATCGGGAAGTCGGTCTGCGCCGCGATGGTCTCGGTGCCGGTGCCGCCGAGCGCGCCGAGATGCTCCTGGAGCAGGGCTCCGTTGAGGTAGCCGACGAGGCCGCGCAGCGCGATCACCCGGTCGGTCCCGGTGAAGCCGGCGGCGTCGAGGACCGTTGTCACCGCTTCGGCCCAGCGCAGCAGGGGGCGGCTGCGCTGCCGGTTGGCGATCAGCAGCGGCACCGCCTGCTGATGGGTGCCGATCTGATCCCGTACGCGCAGAACGAGGATTTTGATCTGGTCTGTCCACTGCGGAGCGGGTGGCAGTGACGTGTCCAGGTCGCGCAGGCACCAGTCGGCCACGAGCAGTTCGAGCTCGGAGCGGTCGGCGACGTAGCGGTAGAGCGCCATGGTGCTCATGCCGAGCTCGGCGGCGACGGCGCGCATGGTGAGGCCGGCCAGGCCGTCGCGGTCGATGACCGCCAGCGCGGCCTCGGCGAGGCGGTCGGGGTGCAGGGATCGAGGGCGGGGCACGGGTTGACAGCGTACGCCATACGCCTACATCCTTGAGCGTACGTTGTACGCCTACGAGGGAGTGCCATGCGTGAGCTGATCGCCGCCGACGGCGCGGTGGTGCCGGTCCCCGACCCCGAGCGCCTCGTCCACCTGCAGTTCCGGCGGTTCGCCGGATGCCCGATCTGCAATCTGCACCTCCAGTCGATCGTCCGGCGGCATGCCGAGATCGAGGCGGCCGGCATCCGCGAGGTCGTCGTCTTCCATTCGCCGGCGGAGGAGCTGCGGGAGTACGACCTGCCGTTCGCCGTCATCCCCGATCCGCAGAAGAGGCTCTACATCGAGTACGGGGTGCAGGCGTCGCCGCGGGCGCTGGCGCACCCGCGCGCGTGGTGGCCGCTGGTCCGGTCGCTGGCCCGCGGGACGGTGATGATCGTGCGGGGACGGGAGGCCGCGCCGGCCGGCACGCAACCGCACGGGCGGCTCGGGCTGCCGGCGGATTTCCTGATCGCGCCGGACGGGCGGACCGTGGCGAGCAAGTTCGGCAAGCACGCGTACGACCAATGGTCCGTCGACGATCTCCTCGCGAGGTCGGGCAATTGGCTTCGCATGGGCGGATATCGATAAGGCGCGCGCGAGCGCATTCTGCGTTTTCGCCGGTAACCTGCCGGAAATGGTCCGGCTTCCATGCGTAGTTTTGAATGTCACGGCCTAGTCACGACGTCATAGACCGTAGTGACTTCTATTCAGATCGATCGGAAGATTCCGGGAGATGCGCGCAGTGAACCCCCGCTGAGCGCCTTCCTTCCGGAGGACCCGTACGTGAGACAACAATCCACTTGGGGCCGTCGAACGTTCATCTCGGTGCTGGCGGCCGGCCTGGCCACCGGCGCGGCGACGATGACCGGATCGCTCCCGGCCGCGGCCGAGCCCGGCTCGGGCAGTTCGCCCGCCGCACAGCAGAAGGCATCCGACACCCCCAAGGAGTCGCCGGCCGACACCCTCGGCTCGCACGACGCCGAGTTGCTCGCCCAGGCCGTGGCGGCCAAGAAGAAGAACGTCACCGTCATCATCGCGGCCGAGGACGGCAAGTCCGCCGACGTCGCCGCGAAGATCGAGGGGCTGGGCGGCGTCGTCGCGCGGCGCTTCGACCAGATCGGCTACGTGCTTGCCTCGGTACCGACCGGTCAGGTCGTCGCCGCCGCGAAGCTCGCCGGCATCCAGGCCGTCGACCTCGACGAGACCATCAAGCTGCCCGAGACCGACCTGTCCGGCACGCAGTCGTCGAAGCCGGCCGCGCCGCTCGCCCCGCCCGGCCCGTCGACGCCCGCCGCCAACCCGTACCTGCCGACCGACGAGACCGGCTCGGTGGACTTCAAGAAGAAGAACCCGAAATACGACGGCCGCGGCATCACGATCGGCATCATGGACTCCGGCGTGGACCTCGCCCACCCGGCCCTCCAGAAGACCACCACCGGCGAGCGCAAGATCGTCGACTGGGTCACCGCGACCGACCCGCTGCTCGAGGGCGACGGCTCGTGGCGCGCCATGCTGACCTCGGTCACCGGTCCGTCGTTCACGTACGCGGACGCGACCTGGAAGGCCCCGGCCGGCGCCTACCTCATCAACCGCTTCAGCGAGTCGATCACGGCCGGCAGCGACCCGGCGGGTGACGTCAACCGCGACGGCGACACCACCGACAGGTGGGGCATCCTCTACGACCCGGTGAGCCACGACATCCGGGTCGACGTCAACCAGAACCTCGACTTCACCGACGACGCCGTGATGCGGCCGTACCAGGAGAAGTACGACGTCGGCTACTTCGGCAAGGACAACCCGGCCACCGAGGTGGCCGAGCGCATGCCGTTCGTCGTCGAGTACCGCGAGGACGTCGACATCGAGCCGGCCGGCTACCCGGAGGGCACCGTCGCCGACTTCGTCAACATCGGCATCCCGGAGAGCCTGCACGCCTCGCACGTCGCCGGCATCGCCGCGGGCAACGACCTGCTCGGCAACGCCAACTTCGACGGCCAGGCGCCCGGTGCGAAGATCGTCTCGTCCCGGGCCTGCTCGTGGGGCGGTGGCTGCACCGCGGCCGCGCTGACCACCGGCATGAGCGACCTGGTGATCAACCGGCACGTCGACGTGATCAACATGTCGATCGGCGGCCTGCCCGCGCTGAACGACGGCAACAACGCGCGCGCCGACCTCTACAACGACCTGATCCGCAAGTACGGCGTGCAGATGTTCATCTCGGCCGGCAACAGCGGCCCGGGCGTCAACACGATCGGCGACCCGTCCGTGGCCTCCGACGTGGTCAGCGTGGCGGCCAGCATCACCAAGGAGACCTGGCTCGCCAACTACGGCGCGGTCACCCGCAAGGACCAGCAGCTGATCCCGTTCTCGTCGCGCGGTCCGCGTGAGGACGGCGGCTTCAAGCCGAACATCGCCGCGCCCGGCTCGGCCGTCTCGCTGAGCCCGACGTGGGAGGTCGTGCCCGGCCTGGCCACCGTGCCGTACACGCTGCCGGTCGGCTACTCGATGCAGAACGGCACGTCGATGGCCTCCCCGCAGGCCGCCGGTGGCGCCGCGCTGCTGCTCTCGGCCGCCAAGCAGAACGGCTTCAAGGTCTCCCCCGCGTCGCTGCGCCGCGCGATCTACTCGACCGCCGACGCGATCCCGGGCGAGCAGGTCAACGAGCAGGGCTACGGCCAGCTCGACGTGCCCAGCGCGTGGAGCCTGCTGAAGAAGAAGTCGCCGACGCGCGACTACACGTCGTCGGCGCCGGTCTGCACGCCGCTCGACGACCTGCTGGCCACCGACGGCCAGGGCGTCGGCATCTACAACCGGTGCGCGGCCTCCGCGGGCGGCTTCAAGGCCGGCCAGACCAAGGTCGTCACGATCAAGCTCACCCGGACGTCGGGCCCGAGCTACCCGGTGCTGCACAAGCTGACCTGGAAGGGCGACCGCGCCAACTTCCTCACGTCGCCGCTGGTCGTGCTGCCGCTGAAGAAGACCGTCTCGGTGCCGGTCGTGGTGCGCGCCAACAGCGGCGTGACGAGCGGCCTGCTCGAGGTCGACGACCCGACCACCCCGGTGATCGACTTCGAGGTGCTGAACACGGTGGTCACCGGCGTCGAGTCGCCGAAGCCCGCCTACAGCAACACGTTCAAGGGCGCTGTCGACCGCAGCTCGACGACCTCGTTCTACGTCAACGTGCCGGTCGGCACCAAGGCGCTGCAGGTCGACCTGTCCGGCATCGCCGCCGGCTCGCAGGTCCGCTGGATCGGCGTCAACCCGTACGGCGTGCCGGTGGAGGACACCGCGTCGACGGCCTGCTACACCAACTACAGCGACGAGGCGGCCTGCAAGCCGAGCGAGCGGGCGTACGAGAACCCGATCCCCGGCATCTGGGAGCTCGAGGTCGAGTCGCGGCGCACCAGCCCGCTGCTCAGCAACCCGTTCACGCTGACCGCCAAGGTGCAGGGCGTGACGGTCGCGCCCGAGACCACGACGCTGACGAACGTGGCGATCGGCGCGGCCAACCCGGTCACCTGGACGGTGACCAACAACTTCGGCCCGGTGACGGTCACGCCGCAGGGCGGCCCGCTCGGCAGCGCCAACCGGCAGCGGCCGACGATCGCCGACGGCGAGAGCCAGGAGTACACGTTCACGCTGCCGGCCGGCTCGGCGTCGCTGAACGTGTCGATCGGCAACCCGGCCGACGCGGCCGCCGACCTCGACCTGAGCCTCTACCGGGGTGACACCCTGGTCGGGCAGGACGCGGACGGCGACTCGGAGGAGTCGATCTCGCTGGCGAACCCGCCGGCGGGTGACTACACGGTCGTGGTGGACGGCTACTCGGTGCCCGCGGGCACGACGGCCTACGACTACCTCGACGTCTACTACAGCACCGCGCTCGGCACGATCACCGCGCCGGCCACGGCGGTCACCCTGGCCAACGGGGCGAGCACGACCGTGACCGGCTCGGTGACGGTGGCCTCGACGCCGCCGGCGGACCGGGAGCTCTTCGGTGACCTGGCCATCGTGACGGACGAGGGCGCGGTCGTCGGCCGTGCCAAGGTCGTCGTCGCCTCCGTCGCCGGATAACGACAGGCAGCAAACAGGCCCGCCTCCCGTGTTCGGGGGGCGGGCCTGTTTGCTGTCCGGGCCTACTTGTACTGCGTGTCGACGCCGGCGACCGGGCGACCGTTCGGCGAGAACGGGCGGTGCTCGTCGATGGGCTCCTCGTGCAGGCGCGGGTCCTCCGGGGCGGCCATCGGCTGCGGCTGCTGCGCGGGGGCCTTGGTGTGGCTCTTCGCCGGGTTCTTGGTCTGGCTCTTGGTGGCGCCGAAGCCGGGCGCGGCGGTCGCGGCCGGGATGATGGCCATGCCGCCGGCGGGCAGGCCGCTGGTGTCCGCGTCGTCCGGGCCGGTGCCGTCCGGCAGGAGGCCGCCGGCGACGGCCTGGCGGGCGACCGGGCGGGTGGCCGGGCGGGCGAGCTGCTGACCCGGCACGGCCGCCTGCTGGCCGTCCGGCATGAGCAGGCCGCCGATCAGCGGCAGGTTGCCGGAGTCGCCGACCAGCGGCAGGTTGCGCAGCGGCAGCTGCCGCAGCGGGAGCTCCTGCAGCGGCAGGTTCTGCAGGGGCAGATCCTGCACGGGCAGGTCCTGCAGTGGGCGGTCGAGCGGGCGGCCGTCGCGGGTCCGCTGGAGCGTGCCGCCCACGACGTCGGCGGCGGGCAGCTTCGGCTTCGGCTCGTTGACCGCGTTGCCGGGCAGCATCGGGTTGAGGTCGGGGGTGCCCTGCGGCGCCTTGAACTGCACGACCGGGTTCTGGGCGATCGGGCTGTCGTTCAGCGAGCTGTAGCGCAGCGGATTGTCCACATTGACCCCGTTGCTCTGCCCGAGCAGGTCGGCGAGCCGCTGGTCGAGCTGCTGCTCGGCGGTGTCCGTGCCCGCACCGGGCAGGAGATCGGCCTGAGCGGGGGCGGCCCCGAACAGGAAGATCCCTCCGGCGAGCACCGCTCCGGCGACGATCGATTTGCGCACTGAACTTCTCCCTTTGGCGACTGGGGGATGCTAGCCATTAGCCCTAAATCGGACGAAAGGCGTCGGAAGGGGCAACGAGCGGCCCCAGCAACCGGTTCCGGCTGACTACGATCGCGGCGTGGCGACGGATCAAGCTCGTGAAGTGGCGCGACGGTCTCTCATGTCGAGGTTGCGCGAGCGTGCGGGCGACGCCCGGCCCCATCTCGTGGTCTGCGGATCGGACGCTCTGGTCTACACGCTGGCCGAGGAGCTCGCCCGATCCGGACACCGTGTCCGTCTCACCTTGATCACTCCGCCGGAGCTGAAGCCGCTCGTGCCCGACCTGGGCGCCCTGCGCGCCCGCGGCGTCCGGGTGATCACCGCGACCCGGCTGGACGAGCAGACCTTCCGTGACGCCGGGCTCGCCGGGGCCGACGCCCTGGCGCTGGTCATGCCCGACGACATGGTCAACCTGCACGCGGCCCTGTGCGCCCGCGCGGTCGAGGGCGATCTGCGGCTCGTGATCCGCATGTTCACCACCAATCTGGCGTACGGGGTGAGGCGGCTCTTCGCCGACTGCGCCGTGCTGTCCGACGCCGCGATGGCCGCGCCCGCCTTCGTGGCCGCGGCGCTGGGCGAGGTCGCACCCACCCACTTCCGGTACGCGGCCCGCACGCTGAACGTCTCGAAGCGCGCCGACGTGCCGGCCGACGCGATCGTCACCACGCTGGCCACATCGGACGGCAACGGCAAGACGACCGTGCTGCCGCCGGCCGGCGAGCCCCAGCCGGCCGACCTCGTGCTGGCCGAGGCGGGCCGGCGGCCCGCGGCCCAGACGGTGGCCGCCCGGCGGCTGGCGCGCGCGGGCCGGCGCCGGCGGCCGTGGCTGTCCGTCGGCCGGGCGATCCGGGTGGGGCTGAGCCGCAAGCTCGGCATCGCCGTGCTGGTCGCGCTCGGTCTCACCGTGGTCTCCGGCGCCTTGCTGACGCACTTCACCGGCGTGCAGGGCTTCTGGCGGTCGATCTACGTCACGCTGCTGACGATGGTCGGCTCGTCCGATGTGGAGGCCGACAACGCGCCGCGCGCGCAGGCGGCCCAGCTCGTGCTGACGCTGGCCGGGGTGGCGCTGCTGCCGCTGGTCACCGCCGCGGTGGTCGACGGCGTGGTCAAGACCCGGCTGGCGCTCGACCGCGGCGAGATCCTCAAGGTCTACACGGGCCATATCGTGCTGGTCGGGCTCGGCAACGTCGGCACCAGGGTGCTGCGCCAGCTCACCGACCTGGGCCTCGATGTGGTGGCGATCGACCGCAACCCGGAGGCGCGCGGCGTCAAGGTCGCCGAGGACCTCGGCGTGCCGGTGATCGTCGGGGACGCGGCGCAGGAGGAGACGCTGCGCTCGGCGTCGATCGCGAACTGCCAGGCGCTGGTGGTGGTCTCCACCGACGACGCGGTCAACCTCCAGGCGGCCCTGCACGCGCGGCAGGCGCGCGACGGCATCCGGGTGGTGCTGCGGCTGTTCGACGACGACTTCGCGCGGCGGGTGCAGGACGCGTTCAACATCGACATCTCGCGCAGCGTCTCGCGGCTCTGCGCGCCGGCGTTCGCGGCCGCGATGCTGGAGCGCGAGGTGCTCGCCACGATCCCGGTCGAGCGGCACGCGCTGCTGGTGGCCGCGGTGCGGGTGACGCCGGGCTCGGCGCTGGACGGCGCGCCGCTGGAGAGCGCCGACCGCCCCGAGAGCGTCCGCGTGATCGGCCTGACGACCGCCGGTGCGGAGTGGGTGGACTGGTCGCCGGACGGCCGGCGGGTGCTGGCACCGGACGACGAGATCGTGGTGGTGGCCCGCCGGGCCGGGCTGCGGGTCCTGCTGGACCAGGCGGCCCGGCCGATCGAGAGCTCAGACGCCGGTGGGCAGTGAGCCGACCTCGACGCCGAGGACGGCCTGCTCGTCGGGCTTCTTGGCGAGAATGTCCTTGAGGTAGGACTGCACGGCCGCGGCCATGCCCACGTCGCGCCCGGCCTGCTCGGAGAGCAGCCACTTGTGCTGGATGACCTGGGTGAAGATCTCCTGCGGCTCCAGCTTGCGGCGCAGGCCGGGCGGCACGGCCCGGACTACCGGCTCGAAGACCTCGGTGAGCCACCGGTGCGCGGCCTGCTGCTCGTCGGTGAGCAGGCTCTCGGCGCGGTAGGTGTCGAGGTCGTTGAGGAGCTGCCGGGCCTGGTTCTCCTCGGCGTCGAGGCCGGTCAGGCGCAGCAGGCGGCGGGTGTGGTAACCGGCGTCGACGACCTTGGGGCGCACCCGGTATCCACCGTCCGTGGTGGACATGGCGACCTCGGCGACGTCGAAGCCCAGCTCGTTGAGCCGGCGGATGCGGCCCTCGATGTCGTGCCGGGCGTCGTCGCGGGGCACCTTCTGCTCGTAGGTGACCTCGTGCCACAGGCGCTCGTAGCGGGCCACGATGTCGTCGACCACCGCCTCGGGGTCGATCGACTCGTGCAGCAGCTCGGCGGCCTGGAGGTCGAGCAGCTCGCCGAAGATGTTGAGCCGCAGGATCTCGATGTCCTCGCTGCGCTGACCCTCGGAGAGCTTGGGGTAGAGGTTGCCGGTCTCGGCGTCGACCAGGTAGGCCGCGAAGGCGCCCGCGTCGCGCCGGAACAGCGTGTTGGACAGCGAGCAGTCGCCCCACGAGAAGCCGGTGAGGTGCATCCGCACGACCAGCGCGGCGAGCGCGTCGAGCAGGCGGTTGAGCGTGTTCGGGCGCAGCACGTGCGAGAACAGGGCGCGGTACGGCAGCGAGAACTGGAGGTGGCGGGTGATCAGCACGGTCTCGAGCGGCTCGCCGTGCGGGTCCTCGCGGTCGGTGACGATGGCGACCGCCTCGACGGCGGGGAAGTCGATGCGCTCGAGGGCGCGCAGCAGGTCGTACTCCTTTTCGGCGATCCGCTCGCGGGTCTCCTTCAACGCGTAGACCACGTCGTTGAGCTTCACGAATCGCACGACGTGACGGGAGATGCCCTGGGGGAGGGCGACCAGGTGATCGGCCGGCCACTCCTCCAGCGGGATGTGCCACGGCAGTTCCAGCAAAGCCGGGTCGACGACGGCGGAGGTGATGCGCACCGACCCAGTGTGCACGGTCTCCCCGGCGTGTCGCTGCCGCAGGTGGCTCGTTGCACACATGCGAGAACGCCTGATTAGTACATATGTCCCTGATATGACGTGAATGGCGGGTTGACACGAATGCGACGTAAGGCAGGCATAGCGATCGCGGCCTGCGCTGCCCTGGCGCTGACCGGCACGGCCGGAGCCACCGCGTGGAAGGCCGCCGGCGACGAAGGACGACCCGTCGGCGTGTGGCAGAAGGCCGACCCGGTGACGCGTACGCCTGTCGCAGCGAACCAGCAGCCCCAGAACGACCAGCTGCCCCAGCAGCAGCAGGCACCGGGCGCGAGCCTGCCCGGCGTGGTGGCACCGGAGAAGGGCACGGCGGCATCGCCCGCGGCGCCGTCCGCCGGGGAGTCCACGCCGCCGCTGCTCGATCAGGAGGGCCGGCACGAGTCGGTAACCGCGGCGAAGGACGGCGGCCGCCAGCGCGTCGGCGAGCTGATCACCGTCCGCAAGCTGCTCGGCTACCTCGGCGGCAAGCCGCGCAAGGAGACGTTCCGCTACCCCGGCGCCTCCTATGTGAAGCTGCACTTCGCCCGGATCCAGATGCTGCCCGGCGACTACGTGACCGTGTCGAACGCGGACGGCACCGAGTCCTACCGCTACGACGCGCCGGAGCTGAGCGACCGCGACACCGGCCGCTGGGCGATGTCGGTAACCGGGGACACCGCCGTGCTGGAGATGCACCGCGGCCCCGCCGATCCGCTGCGGCTCAACGACCTGCTGGGCACGCTCGGCGTCGACGTCGACCGGGTCGCGCGCGGCTTCAGCCGCTCCGAGCAGCAGAAGCGGCCCGAGGAGCAGCTGACCGCGCCGGGGCGTACCGGCCGGGAGGAGTCGGTGTGCGGCAGCGACACCTCCGCCGACGCGGTCTGCTACCGCTCGTCCGACCCGGTCGCGTACACGAAGTCGAAGGCCATCGCCCGGCTGCTGATCAACGGCACCGAGCTGTGCACGGGCTGGCGGATCGGCACGCAGAACCGCATGCTCACCAACAACCACTGTTTCACCAGCACGTCCGAGGCGTACGAGACCGAGGTGTGGTTCAACTACCAATGCGCGCGGTGCGGCGGCTACGAGGTCTACAAGCCGACGAAGGTGTGGGGCTCGAAGGTCCTCGCCACCGACCGGGTGTACGACTACACGCTGTTCTCGGTGTCGAACTTTGCGGCGGTGCAGAAGTTCGGCCACCTCACCCTGGACACGGCGAGGCCCGCCCGCAACCAGGAGCTGTACGTGCCGCAGCACCCGGCCGGCGAGCCCACCCGCATCGCCGGGTCGCTGGGCGAGCAGGCCGGCAACTGCTCGGTGACCAACCCGGCCTACGACGGCTATGCGGCCCAGTCGGACGTGGCCTACTTCTGCGACACCGAGGGCGGATCGTCCGGTTCGCCGGTGCTGTCCCGCAAGACGGACAAGGTGGTGGCCCTGCACCACTTCGGCGGCTGCCCCAACTCCGGGGTCCGCGGCGACCTGCTGGCCGCGAAGTTGCGCGCGTACCTCTAACTTTGAGGGCGTGCCTCGTACCCCCAAGAGCTGGTGGCCCGACGTCGCGTCTCTGGCGGCGTTCGTCGCGATCACCGTTGCCCTGATCAACGGTCACCTGCTGTCGCTCGACCAGCGGGTGGCCGACTGGGCGTTCGCGCACCAGCCCGATCCGGTCTACTGGACCGCCCGCGTGCTCAACTACTTCGGGCAGGGCGGGCAGGTGCTGATGCCGGTCGCGCTGATCTTGACCGGGGTGCTGGTGTGGCGCAGCCGGTCGGTGCGGGCGGCGCTGCCGTTCGTGGCGGGCTTCGTGCTGACGTACGTGACGATCGGGCCCCTCAAGATCTGGGCCGATCGGGCGGCGCCGCGGTTCGACGGGCCGGACAAGACGGTCATGTTCAATCCGTACGCGTCGGGCGCCGAGGCGATGAGCTACCCGTCGGGGCACCTGGGCAACTCGCTGGTCTGGTACGCGGTGCTGGCGATCCTGATCGCGGCGCTGCTGCGGCGGCCGCTGTCGGCGCGCGAGACCGTGCTGATCCGGGTGGTGCCCGTGGCGATCGTCTTCTGCACGACGGTGTACACGGGATTCCACTGGCTGACCGACTCGGTGGCCGGGCTGCTGCTGGGCGTGGTGCTGGCGCGGCTGGTCGAGCGGATCCCGTGGGACTCGGTGCCGCTGCCGCGCCTGCGGGGCTGGGAGCGGCCGCTACACCCAGGCGCCCCGGCGCATGACGCGCTGCACCGTTAGGTCGGGGCTCAGCACGACGAGGTCCGCGCTGAGGCCGGCCTCCAGGGCGCCGGTCCGGTCGGCGAGGCCGAGGACCCGGGCGGGCGTGGTCGAGGCCATCGCGACGGCGTCCGGCAGGGGTATGCCGGCGGCGACGGTGTTGCGCAGCGCCACGTCCATGGTCAGCGTGCTGCCGGCGATCGAGTCGTTGCGGGCCAGCCGCGCCACCCCGTCGGCGACGATGACCTGCTGGCCGCCGAGGTCGTAGGTGCCGTCCGCCATGCCGGTCGCGTCGATCGCGTCGGTGATCAGGGCGGCCTTGTCGGGGCCGGCGGTGTGCGCGGCGAAGGCGAGCATGCCGGGGTGCAGGTGGATGTTGTCGGCGATCAGCTCGCAGACCACCGGCGACGAGAGCAGGCCGATCACCGGCCCGGGCTCGCGGTGGTGCGGCGGGCGCATGCCGTTGAACAGGTGGGTGCCGACGGCGGCGCCGGCCTCGACCCCGGCCCGGGCCTGCTCGTACGTGGCGTCGGTGTGCCCCACCGCCGCGGCGACGCCGTTGTCCCGCAGGAACGCGATGGCCTCCAGGGCGCCCGGCAACTCGGGGGCGATCGTCACCATCCGTACGGCATCGGTCTTGATCAGTTCTTGCAGCTCGTCGATCGACGGGTCGCGCAGGAAGTCCGGGTTCTGCGCGCCGCAGCGCACTCCCGAGAGGTAGGGGCCCTCGTAGTGCACGCCGGCGAGGACGCCCTCCTCGACGAGCGGCAGGTAGGCCGCTGTCGCCTCGCGCATCAGCTCGAACGGGGAGCTGACCAGGCTGGCCAGCAGCGTCGTGGTGCCGTGGCGCAGGTGGAACTCGGCGGCCCCGCGCGCGGAGAGCGCGTCGCCGGTGGTGAAGGTGTGCCCGCCGCCGCCGTGGCAGTGCAGGTCGACGAAGCCGGGCACGATCACGTCGTCGCCGGCTCCCGGCGCGTGGACGACCTCGAGGATCGTGGGGCCGTCGACCTCCACGTACCCCTCGACGACGGCGCCGGGACGGACGATGCGGCCGCCGATGCGGGTCACGTGGTCTCCAGGTGGTCCAGGGCCAGCAGGGCCGCGCCGAGGCAGCCGGCCTCGTCGCCGAGCTCGGCGCGAACGATCTCGGGGGTGCGGTGAAAGGTGACGCGGTCGGCGAAGGCCGTGCGCAGGGGGCCGAGCAGCGCCTCGCCGGCCTCGGCCAGCCCGCCGCCGAGCACGAGCACGTCGACGTCGTACAGGGCCTGGGCAATGATCAGGCCGTCGGCCAGCACGTCGACGGCCTCCTGCCAGACGGTGCGGGCCAGCTCCTCGGTCTCCAGGCGGGTGACGACGTCGTAGGCGGTGGCGCCCGGCTCGCCGGACAGCTCCGCGTAGCGCCGGCCGATGGCCCGGGCCGACGTGTACGCCTCGAGGCAGCCCGCCTGCCCGCACGGGCAGGCGGTGCCGCCGGGGCGCAGCACGATGTGGCCGAGCTCGCCGGCGGCGCCGTGCGCGCCCGAGTAGCCGGCGCCGCCGACGACCAGGGCGGCCGCGATGCCGGTGCCGATCGCGACGAAGAGCACGTGCCCGCGGCCGCGGCCGGCGCCGAGCCGCGCCTCCGCGATGCCTCCGACGCGCACGTCATGGCCCAGCGCGGCGGGAAAGCCGAGCCGGGCCTCCAGACGGGCGCGCACCGGCACGTCGCGGAAGCCGACGTTGGACGACCAGACCGCGACGCCGTTCGCCTCGTCGACCACGCCGGGGACGGCGACGCCGGCCGCGATCGGCGTCAGGCCGTCGGCGCGCGCCTTGGCGGCCAGGCCGTCGGCGACGTCGGTGATGTTGTCGAGGACCGCTGCGGGTCCGCGGTCGGCCAGGGTGGGATGGCGCTCGCTGTGCCGCACCGTGCCGTCCGTGCCGACCAGCGCACACTTCATGCCCGTGCCGCCCACGTCGAGGGCGACGACCACCTCCGTCATTTGAGGACGACGGAACGGGTGAGGTTGCGGGGGTGGTCGGGGTCGAGGCCCTGGCTGGTGGCGAGGAGCACGGCGACGCGCTGCGCGACGACCAGGTCGGCCATCGGGTCGAGCGGGGCGCGGCCGCCGCACCAGCTGCCCAGCGCCGCGTAGCCGCCGTGGTGGCGGCTGTGCACGAAGGAGGCGCCGGTGGCCTCGACGTCGTCGGCCAGGCCGGCCGGGATCTCGCCGAACGCCCAGACGACCCGGCGCGGGGCGGCGATCGCGATCGGGCCGTGCCGGTAGTCCATCGCCGGGTAGGCCTCGGCCCAGTAGCCGGCGGCCTCGCGGCACTTCAGGGCGGCCTCCTCGGCCAGGCCGATGGTCCAGCCGCGGCCCAGGAAGGTGATCTGCTCGGCGAGGGCCGGGTGCACCGGCAGCGGCAGGCGGATCGCCACCTCGGCGTCGGCGGCCAGCGACTCGATGTCCTCGCCGAGGTGGCCGCGGAGCAGCGCGAGGGCGCTGGTGGCGAAGCGGGTCTGCACGACGGACTTCTCGTCGGCGAAGTCGAGCACGATCGCCTTTTCCGCGGCCGCGGCGGCGGGCTGACCGCCGTCTGCCGTGATCACGGTGGTGTTCCTTGTTTCCTTGATCAAGTCGAGCACTTCGGTGGTCGTGCCCGAGCGGGTGATCGCGACAATCCGGTCGTATGTGCGGCCCTGGGGGAACTCGGAAGCCTGGAACGCGTCGGTCTCGCCCTGGCCGGCCCGCTCGCGCAGGGAGGCGTACGCCTTGGCCATGAACCACGACGTGCCGCAGCCGACGACGGCGACGCGCTCGCCCGGCTGGGGCAGCCCCGGGGAGCCGGCCAGCTCGGCGGCCTTGCGCCAGCATTCGGGCTGGCTGGCGATCTCCACCTTGACGTAGCTCATGGGGTCACCCTTCACACCGTGCGTCGCTGCGCATAAGCGCTCGGTTTCCGGCACTTTCGAGCGTCATTCTGCGCGGAAGGCGGCGGGAGATGCAACCATTGTTTAGCCGACCGCGCAGCGCCGGGGTTTGCTTCCCGGGCTTTCGCTCACTAATGTGCACACTCTTATCATGGAACGCTCATCGGGGAGTCTCGGTGGACCGGTACGCGCGGTGGAATGCCCTGCTCGAGGTACTCGCGGAGAGTGGCCGGGTCAGCGTGGAGGAGGCGGCTGACCGCCTGGACGTCTCCCAGGCCACCATCCGCCGCGACTTCGACCAGCTCGCCCAGCAACAGATGATCACGCGGACGCGGGGCGGCGCGGTCGCCAACGGCGTGTCGTACGACCTGCCGCTGCGCTACAAGAGCGCCAAGCACTCGGCGGAGAAGCAGCGCATCGGCGAGGCCGCGGCCCGGCTCGTCGCGCCCGGCACGGTCGTCGGCCTCAACGGCGGCACCACGATGACCGAGGTGGCGCGCGCCCTGGCCGTACGGCCCGACCTGAACGCGGTCGGCGAGGGCGCCCAGCTCACCGTGGTCACCAACGCGCTGAACATCGCGAACGAGCTGCTCGTCCGCTCCCGCATGAAGATCGTGGTGGCCGGCGGCGTGGTCCGCCCGCAGTCCTTCGAGCTGGTCGGCCCGCTCGGCGGCGCGCTGCTCAAGGAGGTCACCCTCGACGTCGTGCTGCTGGGCGTCGACGCGCTCGACGTGGAGCTGGGCGCGGCCGCCCACCACGAGGGCGAGGCGGCCATGAACAGCCTGATGGTCGCCCGCGCCAAACGCGTCGTGGTGATCGCCGACTCGTCGAAGCTGGGCGGGCACGCCTTCGCCCGCATCTGCCCGATCAGCAAGGTGGAAACCCTGGTCACGGACTCCGGCGCCCCCGCCGAGACCGTCGCGGCCCTGCGCGACGCCGGCGTCCACGTGATCTGCGCTTAGAGCTGGTTCTGAATGGCCTCGACCAGCGTCTCGTCCTCGGGCGTGACGCCGGGCGCGAACCGGCCGACGACCTCGCCGTCCCGAGAGATCAGGAACTTCTCGAAGTTCCACTGCACGTCGGTGCTGCCGTCCTCGTGCGCGACCGCCGAGGTCAGCGCCGCGTAGAGCGGATGCTGCCCGGCGCCCTTGACGACGATCTTGGAGAACATCGGGAACTCCACGCTGAACGTGCTCCGGCAGAACTCGGCGATCTCCTCGTCGGTGCCCGGCTCCTGCCGGCCGAAGTCGTCGGCGGGGAAGCCGAGCACGCTGAAGCCGCGGTCGCGGTAGCGCTCGTGCAGCTTCTCGAGACCGTCGTACTGGGGAGTGAGGCCACACCGGGAGGCCACGTTCACCACGAGCAGCACCTGCCCACCGAACGCGCCGAGCGTGGTCTCGTCACCGCTGATCGTCCGCAGCGGGATGTCCTGAATCGCCGTCATGCCCGACAGTCTTCCTCAGCCCGGGGTCATGCGATGGCGGGGACCGTGCTCAGCAGCCACGCGAGTGGCTGCGCCCCGTCCGGATCCAGTTCGTACTCCCCGGTCTCGGCGTTGAGAGAGTGGCGGTGCACGGTCGTGACGCCGTCGCGCTCGACGATCCAGTAACGGGGGATGCCGGCCTTGGCGTATTCGGTCTTCTTGATGACCCGGTCGACGATCTCGGAACCCCTGGACACCACCTCGACGGCCAGCAGCAGGCCCGCCGTGCCGGCGTAGCTCGACCGCGCCGGCCGTGGTGGCCGGCCCTTGGCCCACACGGACAGGTCCGGTTGGTGCCCGCCGCCGCCCACGTCGATACCGCAGTCCGTGACGACCTGTTCCGCGCCGTATCCGTTGGTCACCAGCCAGACAAGATCCGTGAAACCAGCAACGCGTGTTCGGGATCGGCGCGGGGCACGACCGACAACAACTCCCTGCGTCGGCATCCCGGCACCACGGCCTCGGCGCTCATCATGCCTCCCTCAGCAGCGTGCGCTTCCCACCCGGTCGTACAGACCCAAAGTACCGGGCGAGGCCGACCCGGGAGGCCACGGTGCCGCCCAAGGGTGCGGTGGCCTGGTCGGGGCGGCACCCCAGCGAGATGCCTGCCTTGAGTTCGGCGCAAGGGCGGCGGTAGAACTCCGGCATGACGAGCGAAGAGCAAATGATCCCGGACGTCGGCGAACTGCTCGACGGGCTCGTCGACCGGGAGATCCAGACGGTCACCGGCGCCGTCAACCGGATCACCGTGGTGCGGCCGCCGAACGTCATGGTTGCCACCGCCAAGTCGCCGGACGGGCGGCCCGTCCCGATCGCCTGGGTCGAGGAGGCCCTGCGCCGGCTGGTGGCCGACGGCGAGGTGCCGATCGAGCCCTCCGAGATCGGCTACCGCAGTGCCTTCATCGGCGCTGTCCTCAAGACTCTGCCCGGCGCCGTTGTCGAGGGCGGCAGACCTCCCGTCATCCGGTTGAGCGGACCGGCCGGCGGCCGTGTGGCCACGCCGTACCGGCCGCAGGACGAGAATGTCGAGGTGGCCGCCCCCGCGCCGGCCGTGGCCGCCGATCCCGACAGCTTCGGCAACGGGCTTCGGGCGCACCACAGGCTGCAGAACGAGCTCGCGCGGCTCGTCGTGGCCAACGGGCTGGAGCCGCTCTCGCCCTCGCCGGACGGGCCGCACTACGACCTGGCCTGGAAGACCGATGCCGGCAGCATCACCGTCGTCGAGGTCAAGAGCGCCACCGAGGCCGGCGAGGTCCGGCAGCTGCGCATGGGGCTCGGCCAGGTGCTGGATTACGCCAGCGTGCTCCAGCGCCGCGGCTTCGCGGTCCGTTCCGTCCTCCACATCGAACGGGAACCGGCCGGCGCCGAGCGGTGGCTCGAGATCACCGGAAACGCCGGCGTCCTGCTCACCTGGCCCGGCGCTGAGGAGCGGCTCGGCCTCATCGGTTGACCTTCGAGCTGGTCGAACGCACATCATCGGCGGCGTTCGACGGAGAGGGGACCGGTCATGGATCTCGGCAATCGGGTGCTCGAGTTGTGTCAGGACGGGATGCGGGCGGAGGCCGAGGGGCGGCCGGCCGACGCGCGGGCGCTGTTCGAGCGGGCGTGGACGGCGCGGACCGACGACTACGACGCCTGTGTGGCCGCGCACTACCTGGCCCGGCAGCAGGACGACCCGGCCGAGATCCTGCGGTGGAACACCGAGGCTTTGCGGCACGCCGACGCCGTCGGTGACGAACGGGTGGCCGCCTTCTACCCTTCCCTGCACGTGAGCGTGGCGATGGCCCACCAGCGCCTCGCCCGCGCAGCCTACGAGCGGGCGGCTCGGCACCTCGCGGAGTTGCCGGCCGGGGAGTACGGAGATCAGTTGCGCGAGGCGATCGACGAGGGGCTTCGTCTCTGATCATCATCGATATTGCCTTCGGGTCCTAGCCTCGCTGTAGCGACGTTCGACGACCGCCGATACGGGGTGAAGGCAGGCGATGAACGATGGACGGCACCGGATTCCACGTGGAGCTCGAGGCCCTGGAGTCGGCCTCGGCAGGCATCAGGCAGAGCGTGGCCGATCAGCGCGGATCCGCTCTGGAAGATCTTGATCGGGCGGCCGGCGCGTACGGGCACGCGGGGCTGCACCGGGCGATTGAGAACTTCTGTGACCGCTGGAACGAGGGCCTCGACATCCTGACCGGGGATGCCGAGGCGATCGGCACGATCCTCAGCGATGCGGCCAAGGCTTATCGCGCGGCGGACGCTGCCTCACAAGGGCGGCTGACCACCGACCCGGCCGAGGCGATCGTCGATGACTGAGCTAGGCCAGACACGTGACCCCCTCGCTCTGGTGCCGGGCGATCCGGCGGCTGTCGAGGGCAACGTCCAGGCGCTGCGGAGCCGGTCGGCGAACGCGGAGAAGGCCGGCGACGGCCTGGTCGACATCGACACCGGAGCCTGGACGGGTGTGGCAGCCGACGCGTTCCGGGACAAGTTCAGCTACGAGCCCAACAAGTGGTACGAGGCTTCGAACTCGCTCGCCACTGCTGCCGACGGCCTGGCCAGCTTTGCGGGCACGCTGCGGTGGGCGCAGGGGCAGGCGGCCGAGGCGATCCGGCTGTGGGACGAGGGCGAGGCCGCCTCGGCGCGGGCGCGGCAGGCGTACGACCAGCAGGTCGCGCAGGCCGCGCCGGGTCAGAGCGTCGCGCCCTTCGTGGACAGCGGCGAGGCCGGTCGGCAGGCAGCCCGGGACACCCTGGAGAACGCACGCGCGCAGGTCACCCGGGGCGGCGACTCGGCGGCGCGATTCCTCGATCAGGAAGCGGAGGCCGCGCCTGAGGAGTCGAGCTGGCTGGACGCGGTGGGCGACTTCGCGCTGGACGTCGGCGCGGACGTCGTCAACGGCCTGGCCTCGTTCGGCAATGCGATGATCCAGCACCCGGGCGAGACCGCCGCTTTGGCGGGCGGGCTCCTGCTCACAGCTGTCAGCGCGGGTGGGGAGGGCTTGGGTTTCGCGCTCGACGCCACCGGAGTGGGCGCCGTCGCAGGCGTACCGCTGAATGTCGTCTCTGCCGCCGGCATCACGACCGGGGTGGCCATCACGGGCGCTGCCACGACCTCTCTCATGCAGCATGCCGCCGGCGAGGACGCCGTCTCGCCGATGAGCGGCAGTCAACCTTCGCGACCGGCGCCCACCAAGACGGATCGGATGAAGGAGCATCTGACGGATCGCGATCTCGACGCGGCCCGGCGCGAACTCAACGGCGAGGTCGTCGCCCGCAAGCCGTCGGGACAGCCGTGGGACCACGTCGACGAGGTACGCAATGCACAGCGTGGCCTCACCCGCCGGATCGACCAGCTCAAGCGGCTGCTCGGAGACTCACGGACGACCGAGGCGGAACGCGCGGCGTATCAGAGCGAGTTGTCCGAAGCCAGTCGGCTGCTCGATCATTCGGAGCAGTTCGTACCTCGTATCTAGGAGACAGACGTGCAGCAGTCGCTGGAGGAGATCGAGGGGAACGCCTGGGGCGACCCACCCCCGGGCGCGTCTCGGCTTGTTGTGACGGTTCATGCGCTTCGGCGGCGGCCGGTCGGGGAGCTCGGCGTCGAAGGGCTGCGGGTGCTGATCGGGCAGCGGGAAGGGCTCGCGACCCTGGTGCCGCTGGCGTTGGGCGAGCTGGAGCGGGATCCGCTCGCCGAGGGCGACTTCTATCCGGGTGATCTGCTGGCGGCGGTGGTGCGGGTTCCGGAGAGCTACTGGCGCGAGCACCGGGATCAGGCGGTGCGGCTGCGGGCGGTCACCGAATCGGTGGATCTCGGGGAGCTTGACGAGGGCACGAGGGGGGACATCGCGGCGTTCCGTGGCTGCGAATATTGACGGCTGTGCCTAGAGTCTCGCGGGTGACTGCCGTATTGGAGATCGTGGGGCTGCGCAAGACCTATCGCAGCCGCAAGGGGACGCGGAAGGCGCTCGACGGGTTCGACATGACCGTCGACGCGGGGCAGGTGCATGGCTTTCTCGGGCCGAACGGCTCGGGCAAGACGACCACGTTGCGGACGCTCCTCGGGCTGATCAAGCCCAACGGCGGGCGGATGGCGATCTTCGGCAAGGAGGTGCCGCGGCATCTGGCGGAGACCGCCGGGCTGGTCGGGGCGATCGTGGAGAGCCCGCAGTTCTTCGGCAACTTCAGCGCTCAGGACACGTTGTCCTTGCTTGCCGACGCGGGCAACGTGCGCAGGCAGCGGGTCACCGAGGTGCTGGAGCTGGTGGGCCTGCGGGACCGGGGCAAGGAGCGCGTCAAGACGTACTCGCTCGGCATGAAGCAGCGGCTCGCGGTGGCCTCGGCGCTGCTCAAGGAGCCGAAGCTGCTGATCCTCGACGAGCCGGCGAACGGCCTCGACCCGGGCGGTATCCGCGAGATGCGGTCGCTGATGCGCAACCTGGCCGCGTCGGGCATGACTGTCGTGCTCTCCAGTCACATCCTCGGCGAGATCCAGCTGATCTGCGACGAGGTCACGATCATCGCGGCCGGGCGGCGGGTGGCGTCGGGGTCGGTGGCGTCCGTGCTGGCCACTGCCGGTGGCGGCAAGGTGAGGGTGCGGCTGGAGCCCGGCGTCGACACGCGCGGCGCCGTCGAGCTGCTGCGGGCCAACGGCGCGCAGGTCACCGTCGAGCCCGATCATTTCACGGTCGGCAACGCCGGCAACCCGGCGCAGATCACCCGGATCCTCGCCGAGCGGCAGATCTACGTCAGCGAGCTGAGCCCCGTCTCGGCCGACCTGGAGAGCGTCTTCCTGGAGCTCACCGGCACCGCGCCGGTCGAGGGCCAGAACCGCCAGGTCGACCAGACCGCGGCCGTCGGAGGGTGGGGACAGTGAGCCTCTACAGGGCCGAGACGCGGCGGCTGTTCAAGCGCCGGTTCACCAAGCTCTTCCTGCTGGGCGCCGTGGTCGTGCTGGCGGCCGTGGCGGTGTCCACTTTCCTCACCAACGAGTCGGTCGGCCCCGAGCAGATCGCCGCCGCGAAGGCCGAGGCGCAGGCCCAGTTCGAGCGGGACACCCAGCAGGTGGAGAAGGACCGGGCGAGCTGCGAGGCGGCGAAGGGCACCGCGCAGGCGAACCAGTGGCCGCCGGACTGCGCGCAGCTGACCGCGCCGCGCCTGGAGAACTACGACTACGAGTGGTACATGCCGCCGACCTTCATCTTCCGGGAGAGCTTCCCGGACATGGCAACCACGCTGGCGGCGCTGCTGGCGCTGGCGGCGTTCATCATCGGCGCTTCGTTCGTGGGTGCCGAGTGGAACAGCGGCGGCATGATGAACCTGCTGCTGTGGCGGCCGCAGCGGCTGAGGGTGCTGGGCACGAAGCTGCTCACCCTGCTGCTCACGTTCACCGCGATCACCGTCGTGCTGTCGGCGCTCTGGACCGGCGCGTTCTATCTGCTGGCCGAGGCCCGCGGCAGCACCGACAGCATGACCCCGGGAGCCTGGCAGTCGATCGGGCTGATGGAGCTGCGCGGGCTGGCGCTGGTGCTGGTGGCGGGCGCGGTCGGGTTCGGGCTGGCCTCGCTGGGCCGGCACACGGCGATGGCGCTGGGCGTGACGGTCGGCGCGCTGATCGTGTTCCAGTTCGGGCTGGGCGCGGTGCTCCAACTGGCCAAGGTGCAGTTCGTGGACGCGTTCCTCATCCCGGCGTGGCTCATCGCCTGGATGGACAAGGAGATCACGCTGGAGGACTACAACTCGTGCGACTTCTCCTCGGTGAACGGCTGTCAGCCGGAGACCTTGACGCTGACCTGGACGATGGCGGGCAGCCTGCTGGCCGGTCTCTTCGTCGTCGTGGTCGGCGCCGCGATGTGGACGATGCGTAGCCGAGACATCACGTGACGTAAGAGCATATGCTGACGCCATGTCCGAGCAGCAGCCGCCCATCCCGGCGCCCCGCGAGCCGGACAAGTCCGAGCTGTCGGACCGGGAGCGCGAGATCCTGGCCTTCGAGGCCCGCTGGTGGAAGCACGCGGGCTCCAAGGAGCAGGCGATCCGCGACACCTTCGAGCTCTCCTCGACGCGTTATTACCAGATCCTCAACGCGCTGCTGGACAACCCGGCGGCCCTCGAGCACGATCCCGTGCTCGTCGGCCGCCTCCGGCGCCTGCGTTCCACCCGCGCGCGGACGCGCCGGCGCTGACCTCAGGGCTGGTGCGTCTCGGCGTACGCCTCCAGCCACGCCACCTGCGTCGGATCCAGGCTCGCTCGTACGCGTCCCCGCGCGGTAGCGACGTTGTCGGCGGTCACGGTCGTCGCCTCCAGCGAGTCGCGCATGGCCGCCAGCGCCGCCTCGCGGATCAGCGCCGCGCAGTCCGCCGCCGAGAAGCCCTCCAGCTCCGCGCCGAGCTTGCCCAGGTCGACCGACTCGTCGAGCGGCACGGCCTTGGCCGACGCCTCCAGGATCGCGGCGCGTGCCGTGGCGTCCGGCGGCGGAACGTACACCAGACGCTCGAGACGCCCCGGCCGCAGCAGGGCCGGATCGATCAGATCGGGCCGGTTCGTCGCGCCGACGACGACCACGTTGCGCAGGTCCTCCACGCCGTCGAGCTCGGTGAGCAGCGCCGCCACCACCCGGTCGGCCGTGCCGCCGTCGGTCGCCTGCCCGCGGGTCGGCGCGAGCGCGTCGACCTCGTCGAGGAAGACCAGCGTCGGCGCGGCCTCGCGGGCGCGGCGGAACAGCTCGCGCACCGCCCGCTCGCTGTCGCCGACCCACTTGCTCAGCAGCTCGGCGCCCTTGACCGACAGCACGTTCGCCTTGCCGGTGCCCGCGATCGCCTTGACCAGGTACGTCTTGCCGCAGCCGGGCGGGCCGTAGAGCAGGACGCCGCGCGGCGGGGAGACACCGAGCCGGGCGAACGTGTCCGGATAGGTCAGCGGCCACAGCACCGACTCGGTCAGCACCTGCTTGACGTCGGCCAGGTCGCCCACGTCGTCGAGGGTCACGGCGGCCACCTCGAGCGTCGAGTCGGCCATCGAGGTGGGCCGCACGACGTCGAGCGCGGCCTCGAAGTCGGCCATGGTCACCGTCGGCGACTCCGCTTCCTTCTGGCGCAGGGCGGCGCGCACACCGGCCTCGCGGGCCAGCGCGCCCAGGTCGGCCGCGACGAAGCCGGGAGTGCGCCCGGCGACCTCGTCGAGGCGTACGTCCTCGGCCAGGGGCATGCCGCGGGTCAGCACGCCGAGCTGTTCGCGGCGCAGCGCCTGATCGGGCAGGGGCACGGCCAGCTGTACGGCGAGCAGGTCGGGCGCGCGCAGCGACGGGTCGACCGACTCGGGCCGGCTGGTCGTGCAGACCACCGCCGCGCCGGAGCGCACCACCTCCTCGACGGTCTGCCGGAAGACGGTCGCGATCGGCTTCGGCTCGTCGCGCGGCGCGAGCGCGTCCACGTCGGAGAAGAGCAGCACCGCCGGGCCACCGGACCGCGCGTCGCGGGACAGCTCGCGCAGCCGGGCCGCGGCCGAGTCGGCGGCGAGCGCGGCCAGCTCCGGCGCCCACACCGGCAGGACCCGCGCGCCGACCTGGGCGGCCACCGCCCGTACCAGAGCGGACTTGCCCGACCCGGCCGGGCCGGAGATCAGCACGCCGAGCGACACCTTGGTGTTGAGCCGGGCCAGCACCTCGCCGTGGTGGAAGCCGAGGTCGAGCAGCTCCTCCAGCTCCTTGGCCTGGGCGCGCAGGCCCGGCAGGTCGTCGAGGCTCGGCGGCGGCACGTCGGGGTCGGTCGAGGCCGGCGCCGCGGGCTGGACCGCCGGGCCGGGCACGGGCGAGGAGGTCTGGCCGTCCTGCCAGCCGACCACCGTGTCCATGGTGACCACGGCGGAGCCGGCACCCGCCACCGCGACCACGGTGAGCAGGGCGGTCGTCCACTGGTAGCCGAGCCGGTTGCGCAGGTTGCGCCCGATGTCCTGCACCGGCATGCGCTGGCCCTCGCGCAGCGGCACGTCCTGCGGGTAGAGCGAGACGTTGTCGCCCTCGCTGAGCACCTTGCCGAGCAGCGCCAGGCGCAGGATCTCGGGCGAGACCAGCGCGACCACGTCGGCCGGGCCGGACAGGGTGACCCGCTGGGCGGCCACCGCCGGCAGTTTCGCGACGGTGACCCGGGCGCCGTCGCGGATGCCGAGGTTGCCCAGCGTCAGGTCGTCGGCGTAGAGGAACTCGCGGCCGGCGGACGGCTCGGCCTTGGCAGCCAGCGCGGCGGTCGTGCGGGTGCCGGTCAGGCGTACGGGATCACCGGGGTTGATCGCCAGAGCCGTCATGATCGCCGGATGCAACCGGACCACACCGCGGCGGTTGTCGAGACCGGCCAGCCGCAGGGTCGCCGTCAGCGTGAGTTCTTCGTCCACCGGCACAACGCTATCGTCCGACGGCTCCTGAGGGGTTTCACAGCCGTCGCTCAGATCGCTGCGGATAGCGTTTCGGTATGTCTTGGTCTTCACGGCTGCCCCGGCTCACCCGCGGCCGCGTCATCGCCGGCGCGGTGGTCCTCGTGCTCGTCGCCGGGCTGGCCGGATGGGCCGCGTGGCCGGAGACCGAGGACTGGACCTCGCGCGACCAGATGCTCACCGTGCCGACCGGGCCCGGCGGCCGCGGGTCGGTCGCCCTGGACACCCGGTTCTACCTGCCGAAGGACCGCGACGGCAAGGTGCCGGCGGTGCTGCTCGCGCACGGCTTCGGCGGGACCAAGGACTCCGTACGGGACGACGCCGAGTCCCTGGCGTCGCGGGGCTACGCGGTGCTCACGTGGACCGCGCAGGGCTTCGGGCGCAGCGGCGGCCAGATCCACCTCGACAACCCCGACTACGAGGTGCGCGACGCGCAGGGGCTGCTCGACTGGCTCGCCGGCCGCCCCGAGGTGCGCACCGACGCGGCCGGCGACCCGCGGGTCGGCGTGGTGGGTGGCTCCTACGGCGGCGCGCTCGCGCTGATGCTCGCCGGTCAGGACGCGCGGGTCGACGCGATCGTCCCGTCGATCACCTGGAACGACCTGGGCAACGTGTTCCTTGAGCAGTCGGCGGACACCGCCACGACCGGCGTCTTCAAGAAGGGCTGGGCCGGCGTCTTCTTCGGCTCGTCGGACGGCGGGCCGGGCGGCACCCCCGCGTGCGGGCGCTTCGCCGCCGACGTCTGCGCCGCGTACCTCCAGGTCGCGACCACCGGCGTGCCCGACCAGAAGACGCTCGACGTGCTGCGCGCGTCGAGCCCGGCCCCGATCCTCAGCAAGATCAAGGCGCCGGCGCTGCTCGTGCAGGGCGAGGTCGACACGCTCTTCCCGCTCTCCGAGGCCGACGCGAACGCGCGCGGCATCGCCGCCGCCGGCACGCCGGTGCGGGTGGCCTGGTTCACCGGCGGCCACGACGGCGGTGAGGGCCCGCAGACCGACCAGGACAGGGTGAAGCTCCTGACCCTCCAGTGGCTCGACCACTACGTGAAGGGCGAGGGCGACAAGCCGTCCGACAGCTTCACCTACTCGCGGGTGGCCGGCTTCAGCGCGCTCGACCGGGGGCTGGTGACCAACGGATACTCCACCGACGCGTACCCCGGCCTGAGCGGGACCGGCAGCACCCAGCTGTCGGTGGAGGGCCCGGCGCAGCCGATCGCGAACCCGCCGAACGGCAACCCCGGCGCGCTGTCGTCGCTGCCCGGCACGGGCGGGCGGCTCTCCGAGATCCTGGCGGGCGTGGCGTCGGACATCCCGGGCCAGTTCGCGGCCTTCCAGTCGTCGCCGCTGACCGAGGCGGTCGACGTGGCCGGCTCGCCCACCGTGCGGCTGCGGGCCGCCTCACCGACCGGCGAGGCCACACTCTTCGTCAAGCTCTACGACGTCGACCAGCAGGGCGCCGAGACGCTCAGCGCCGGCCTGGTCGCTCCGGTACGGCTCACCGGCCTGCCCAAGACGATCGACGCCGCGCCGCCGGTGACCGTCACGCTGCCCGCCATCGTGCGCCAGATCGACAAGGGCCATTCCGTACGCATCGTGGTCGCCACCACCGACCAGGCGTTCCTGTCGCCGACCCAGCCCGCCACCTACACGGTCGCCGTCGACCCGGCGCTGACCCTGCCGACGATCGTCGGCGAGCCGATCGCCAACCCGCAGACCGTGTGGCGCTACGTCCTCGCCGGGCTCCTGCTGGCGATCGTCGCCGGCCTCGTCGTGGTCCTGCTGGTGCGGCGCCGCCGGCTCCGGCGTCAGCACACCCCCACAGAGCAGGGGTACGCCGACACGCCGCTCGTCGTCAAGGGCCTGCGCAAGGAGTACGCGGACGGGTTCGTCGCCGTCGAGGAGATCGGCTTCACCGTCGAGCGGGGCCAGGTCGTCGGCCTCCTCGGCCCCAACGGCGCCGGCAAGACGACCACCCTGCGCGTGCTCATGGGCCTCACGATGCCGACCGCGGGCGAGGCGCTCGTCTTCGGCCACCGGCTCGTCCCCGGCTCGCCGGTGCTGTCCCGGGTGGGTGCGCTGGTCGAGGGCCCCGGCTTCCTGCCCCACCTGACCGGCTGGGAGAACCTCCAGGCGTACTGGCGGGCCACCGGCCGCCCGATCGAGGACGCCCGCTTCGAGGAGGCGCTGGAGATCGCCGGCCTGGGCTCGTCGGTGCACCGGCGCACCCGCAAGTACAGCCACGGCATGCGCCAGCGGCTCGCCATCGCCCAGGCCATGCTCGGCCTGCCCGAGCTGCTCGTGCTCGACGAGCCGACGGACGGGCTCGACCCGCCGCAGATCGCCGAGATGCGCCGCGTCCTCAAGCGCTACGCCACCGACGGCCGGGCCGTGCTGGTCTCCAGCCACCTGCTCGCCGAGGTCGAGCAGACCTGCACCCACGCCGTGGTGGTCAACAAGGGCCGCATCGTCGCGTCCGGCCCGGTCGAGGAGATCGTCGGCGAGTCGCCGTCCGTGCAGATCGAGGTCTCCGACGTGCCGGCCGCCGCCCAGGTGCTCAGCGGCCTCGGGGTCCGCTCGGTGACCCCCGACGGCCCCAACGGCCTGATCGTGGACATGAACGGAACCCCACGCTCCGAGGTCGTCGCGTCGCTGGTGCGCGCCGGGGTGGACGTGGACAGGGTGGTGCCGCGCAGGCGGCTCGAAGACGCTTTCCTGGCCCTGGTCGGCGAAAGCTCGGCGGGAAGTGGAGACCGATGAGCGTGCTGACGAACGCGGGCGCGACCGGCTACCGGCCGTCCCGCACCCTGCCCCTGCGGGCCGAGATCCGCCGGCAGGCCTCCCGCCGGCGCACGCAGGGCGCGCTGGGCTTCATGGCCCTGCTCCCGCTGATCGTCCTGGTGGCCTTCGCCTTCGGCGGCAACAACGACGAAGGCTCCGAGGGCGGCGCCTTCGACAGCCTCGTCGACCTGGCCACCTCCGGCGGCCTCAACTTCGCCCTGTTCTGCCTGGCCGTGTCGGCCGGCTTCCTGCTGGTGGTGGTCGTGGCCCTGTTCTGCGGCGACCCGGTCGCCAGCGAGGCCGGCTGGGGCAGCCTGCGCTATCTGCTGGCCATCCCGGTGCCACGAGCCCGGCTGCTGGCGACGAAGCTGATCGCCGCCCTGCTCTACTCGCTGCTGGCCCTGGTCATCCTCACCGGGGTGGCCCTGCTGGCGGGCACGCTGCGCTACGGCTGGCACCCGCTGGGCAGCACGGTGGCTGCTGAGATCCCACCCGGCCAGGGCCTGCTGCGCATCCTCGGCGTGGCCGGCTACCTGGCGGTCTCGATGCTGGTGGTGGCGGGCCTCGCGTTCCTGCTGACGGTGCTGACCGACGCGCCCCTGGCCGCGGTCGGCGGCGCCGTGATGCTCTGGATCCTGTCGAGCATCCTCGACCAGATCACCGCCCTGGGCGGCATCCGCAACGTCCTGCCGACCCACTACAGCGACGCGTGGATGGGCCTGCTCTCCACCCCGGCCCAGGTCGACGACCTGGTCAAGGGCGCGATCAGCGCCGTCTGCTACGCCACGGTGTGCTGGTCGCTGGCGTTCTGGCGCTTCACCCGCAAGGACGTCACGTCGTAGCCGCGTTCAGTTTTGCGCGATGTTCAGTTAAACTGAACAGGCACAGATAATGAACGAAGTCGGGTGTTGACGCCATGAGTGCTCTCTTGGATGCCGTGCGGGAGCGGCTGCGCGAGTTCGGCATCACGCTCGAGGTGCAGCGGCAGGCCGCCGACGCACACATTGACGCGATCGTCACCCTGTCGCGCGAGGGCCAGTCACAGCGGTATGCCGCCGAAGCCAGAGCGACGATGACACTCGGTTCGACCGTCAGGGATGCACAGGACCGATTCGAAGGGGCGGTCGACCCGCTGCTTGTCATCGGCCACCGCATCAGCCCACGCAGCGCTGACGCCTTCCGCGCCGCGGGTATTCAGTTCGCGGATGCTCTGGGCAACGCCTTCCTCGCCTTCGGCAGCGTGTTGATCGATGTGCGGGGCCGCACCGAATCGGCGGCCGCCTCCTCCGGCGCCTACCGTCCGGCCGACCGGTCACCGCATCCGGCCAATCTCTTCAGTTCCCGGCGCGCGCAAGTCATCCTCGTGCTGCTGGCCTGGCCGGAGCTTTCGCGCATGACGGTTCGGGAGATCGCAACCGCTTCCGGTGTCTCTACGGGGCAGGCGCATGACACCCTGAATCGGCTCCAGCAGGCCGGATTCCTGGTGCCGGACTCCAAGAGACTGGAACGGACCGACCAACTTCTCGACCTCTGTACCGCCGCGTATTTGACAGGTTTGGGCCCGCGACTGGAACTGGCCAGGTACCACGGTGACCCGTCCCGGCCCCTCAGTGGAGTGACGCCTGAGCGGCGGGTCTATCGCAGCGGCGAGTCGGCTGTGGGCAGCGGAGTTGTGCGTCCGGCGACCTTGACGCTCTATCTCGACGACCCGAATCCGAAGTTTCCGATCCTGAATCGATGGGACGCAAGCCCGGACCACGAGCCGAACATCTTCGTCCGGCGGAAATTCTGGTCATCGCCAAGGGCTAGCGAGGAGAAATTTTCGGCAGACGGGCAAAACGCACCGTGGCCGCTGGTCTACGCCGATCTCATCGCCGCCCGCGATGCCCGCCTCCGTGAAGTCGCACAGAGCTGGAGGGCTCGCTGTGCTCGATCTGACGAAGTGTGATCCTTCGCTGCTCCAACTCCCTGATGCGGTGATCACCGCGCTTCTGGCACGGTCGACCTCATTGCCGGCTCAACAGGTGATGATCGTGGGCGCGCATTGCCGCGACATCCTGCGTAGCGCCTCGGGGCAGCAAGCTGGACTCAGGACTACGGAGGACATCGACTTCGGCCTGGCGTTGGCCGATTGGACCTCGTACAGCGGACTGACGGACAACCTGGAACCGGCCGGCGGAACGGGCATCCGGTACAAGGTCGTCGGTGTCCCTACCGACCTCATTCCCTTCGGCAACGTGGAACAGCCGCCAGGCACGGTGAATCCGCCGGCTCGCGGTGAGTCGATGGGGGTGTTCGGCTTCACCGAAGTCTTCAAAGCCTCCCAGCCGCTTGTTCTGCCCCATGCCGGGACGATTCGCATCCCTACAGTCGCCGGCTACGCCGCACTCAAGTTGGCCGCATGGCTCGACCGTAGCGCCTACAACAAATACAAGGATGCTTCCGACATCGCCTCGGTTCTCCATTGGTATTCGGAGTCGCCGGAGGTCTCCACGTTTCTCTACGAGACGGAAGAGGGCGTGGAGATCCTCGTGAACGAAGGGGCCGACTACCCCGTGGCGGCCGCCCGGCTCCTCGGCCGAGACATCGCCGCGATCCTTGGCAGCCGTACCTCTGAGCTCACGCGAGTCTGGCCGGGCCCGCGGGCAGACTCCCTCTACTACGAGATGACCGCGACGGGGGCTCCCAACTGGCCCGGCAGTTCGAGCCGCCGCAGAGAGCTTGTCCAGGGAATGGAGCGCGGTCTCGGCATGGACCCGGCCGGCTGATGCAGCGTTCAGGAATCCCGGCTGTTCGGGAAAATGAACACGGCTCGAAACTGAACGCGGGAGGGCTGCGGACCGATAACCGGTGGCGTGGGCGTGTGCCGGTCGGGAGGATCGGTGCGTGGATGTGGATCTCTGGCCGTTGTTCGGGCTATCGGTCGGCACGGGGCGGCTGGAGCTGCGGCTTCCTCGGGAGGCCGAGGTGATGGAGCTGGCCCGGCTGGCCGGCGAGGGGGTGCACCGGGACGGTGAGCGGCCCTTCCTCACGCCCTGGACCGAGGGGAGTGCCGAGGAGCGGGCACGCCGGGTGCTTCAGGGGCACTGGGGCGATCTCGCCTCGTGGAGCGTCGAGTCGTGGTCGCTGGGGCTCGGGGTGTTTCTCGGCGGCGCGGTGATCGGGTCGGTTGGTCTGCGTGCGCGGGACTTTCCCGTCGTACGGGAGGTGAAGACGTCCTCGTGGCTCGGGGTCGAGCATCACGGCCGTGGGTACGGGACCGAGGCGCGCGCCGGTGTGCTGGCGCTGGCGTTCGAGCACCTCGGTGCGAGCGCGGCGCTCAGTGAGGTGTTCCGGGACAACCACGCGTCGCAGGCCGTGTCGCGCAAGCTCGGCTATGAGCGCGACGGGATCTCGGTCGATGCCCGCGACGGGGAGGCGCTGCTCTCCGATCGGCTGCGGCTGACCAGGGAGAAGTGGGTGGCGCTGGCTCGTCCGCCGGTGGTGGTGGACGGGCTTGGCGGCTGCCTGGCGATGTTCGGGCTGTAACGGGACGGGTGGGCGTTTCCGCGGAAGGGTGTGGCTCACACCTCGGGATCCCACGAGCCGCCGGGCGGGATTTCGTCGTAAGGTGTTCGAAACACAACTGAATACCTCATCCAGAGGGGCAGAGGGAACGGCCCGATGAAGCCCCGGCAACCACCGCGCAGTCTCGACGACGAGGCCGAGCCCGGCAGGTGCTAATTCCGTCCCCGGTCGGCAGGTCGCCGCGGGGAAAGATGAGAGGGAAGGCCTCGATGACGTCTACCGTCAGTGCACCCAGCGCTACCACCACCACCTCGCCCGCCAAGGGTCTCGTGTGCCGTGCGTGCGGTGCGGAATACCCGCTGGTCGCGCAGCACGCGTGTTACGAGTGTTTCGGCCCGCTCGAGGTCGCGTACGACCAGGCGGCGCTCGCGCGGGTGACCCGGGCCGACATCGAGTCGGGCCCGCAGAACATCTGGCGGTACGCGGCGCTGCTGCCCGCCGGCCAGGACCCGGCGACCCGGGTGACGCTCGACCCGGGGCTGACGCCGCTGGTCAGCGCGCCGGCGCTCGCCGCCGCGGTGGGGCTGCGCGCTCCGCTCCACGTCAAGGACGACTCGGCCAACCCGACCCACTCGTTCAAGGACCGGGTCGTCTCGGTCGCGCTCACGGCCGCCCGCGGGCTCGGGTTCACCCGGTTCGCCTGCGCGTCCACCGGCAACCTGGCCAACTCGGTCGCCGCGCACGCGGCCCGGGCCGGTGCGCCGAGCATCGTCTTCATCCCGTACGACCTGGAGCAGGGCAAGGTCATCACCACCGCGGTGTACGGCGGTGACCTGGTGGCGATCGAGGGGTCGTACGACGACGTGAACCGGCTCTGCGGCGAGCTGGTCGAGACCGACGAGTTCGAGGACACGGCGTTCGTCAACGTCAACGTGCGCCCGTTCTACGCCGAGGGCTCCAAGACCCTGGGGTACGAGGTGGCCGAGCAGCTGGGCTGGCGCATCCCCGCACAGGTGGTGATCCCGATGGCCTCCGGTGAGCTGCTGACCAAGGTGGACAAGGCGTTCAGCGAGCTCGTCGAGATCGGCCTGGCCGAGGCGCCCGAGGGCGGCTGGACGGTCTTCGGCGCGCAGTCCGCCGGCTGCAACCCGATCGCCACCGCGCTGCACAACGGCACCGACGAGATCGTCCCGGTGAAGCCGACCGGCATCGCGAAGTCGCTGAACATCGGCGACCCGGCCGCGGGGGCGTACGCGATCGAGGCCGTCAAGCGCACCGGCGGCTGGATGGACTACGCGGACGACGAGGAGATCCGCGCGGGCATCCGGCTGCTGGCCGAGACGACCGGCATCTTCGCCGAGACCGCGGGCGGCACGACGGTCGCCGTACTCAAGAAGCTGGTCGAGAGCGGCAAGCTCGACCCCGAGAAGGAGACCGTCGTCTACAACACCGGCGAGGGTCTCAAGACGCTCGACGCGGTCGCCGGCCAGGTCGGGCCGACGCACACGATCAAGCCGTCGCTCAAGGGAGCACGCGAGGCCGGCCTGCTCGGATGACGCTGTGTAGTCGGCTATCTGCCACCAAGTGAGAAATCCATCGCGAGAGGACTTGCGAACCGATCACAGGGTCGGCAGGATGCTCTCTGCGGGAGGGCGCGACGCCGTACGCGGACCCTCACTCTCGAGCTTGGCGACAATCTCTCGAGGGACCCAACGACCCACTGCCGGAGGCGGTGTGCGTCCGTTCTCCCGACCAAATTCGTTCGCGTTCATGGCCGTCACCGGGCAGGGTGGCGGCCATGCGCGTTTCCATCGAGCCTCTTGATTCTCACGAGACCGCCTACGAGATCCGGTCGGCCGTGCAGAAGCACGACGTGCCCGACATTCCCTTCGGGACAAAAGCGAACTTCATCGCCACGATCGACAATCCACCACCCGGTCACGAGTTCGAGCGATATATCGGGCGGCTGGACGGTGAGCCGGCGGGCTTCCTCGAGCTGCGGCTGTTCCAGCTGGACAACCTCGCCAACGTCGAGGTCGAGCTCGAGGTGCTGCCCGAGCATCGCCGCAAGGGCGTGGGCCGCGCCCTGTACGCCCTGGTGCTCGACCGCGCCGCCGAGCACGGCCGCAAGCACGTCATGGGCGCCACCGTGGACAGGTTCCCCGACGGCGCGGCGTTCGCCACGGCCATGGGTGCGGTGGCGGGCCTCGAGGACACGCGCAGCCGGCTCGACCTGACCCAGGCCGACACGGCCCACCTCGACGAGCTGCGTGCGGAGGCGCTGCCGTACGCCGAGGGCTACCGCGTGATCGACTGGCTCGGCGTGCCGCCCGACGACATCATCGACGACGTCGCCTACCTCGAGAGCCGGCTGATGGCCGACGCGCCCACCGGCGACATGGCGTGGGAGCCCGAGAAGATCGACGCCGACCGGCTCCGCAGGGACCAGGAGGCGCGCGAGAAGAGGGGCCGGGTCAGCTACTGCGCCGGCGCGTTGCGGGGCGACCGGCTGGTGGCCTGGACGACCATCGCGGGCGAGCGCGACCTGCCGCAACAGGCGTGGCAGCAGACCACGCTGGTCGACCCGGAGCATCGCGGGCACCGGCTCGGCATGCTGGTGAAACTCGCGAACCTGGACAACATCCGGCGTAACCGGCCCGGCATCGAGGCGATCGACACGTTCAACGCCTCGCAGAACGAGTACATGTTGCGGATCAACCGGGCCATCGGCTTCCGGGCGGTCGACATCTGGACGGAATGGCAGCACAACCTGTGACCCGAGTACGTATCGAGGAGCTGGGCGACGCTGTCGAGGCGGCGTACGAGATCGCGCGGACGTGTCAGGCGTACGACCAGCCCGATGTGCCGTTCTCGACGCTCGACGACTTCCGGGCGTTCCTGACGACCGGATGGCCGGGCTACGGCCACGAGCGCTACCTCGGGTTCCTGGACGGCGCGCCGGTCGGTCGGATGAACCTGGCCATCGCGCAGGACGACAACCTCGACACCGTGATGATCGAGATGAGCGTGCTGCCGGAGGCGCGGCGGCACGGGGTCGGGCGGGCGCTGTTCGACCTTGCTGCCGAGCGCACGCGGGCCCTCGGCCGCCGCCATCTGATCGGCGGATCCGTGCAGCGGCATCCCGACGGCGGCGCGTTCGCCACGGCGATGGGTGCCAAGCCCGGCCTCGAGGAGCTTCGCAGCCGTCTCGACGTGCGGACGGCCGACGATGCGCTGCTGGGCCGGCTGCACGCCGACGCCCTCGCCCACTCGGGCGGATACCGGCTCGTCCGGTGGACCGGGGTGCCGCCCGACGAGATCATCGACGACGTCGCCTACCTGGACGGCCGGCTGAACGCGGACGCTCCGGTCGGCGACCTGTCGATCGAGCCGGAGAAGGTCGACGCGGAGCGGGTCCGCCAGAGCGAGCTGGCGCGCATCGCGCGCGGGCGCATGAGCTACAACACCGGGGCGCTGCGGGGTGACCGGCTGGTGGCGTGGACGGCGATCGCCGTCGAGCCGGCCGCGCCGCGGCAGGCGTGGCAGAACATCACGCTGGTCGACCCGGACCACCGCGGCCACCGGCTCGGCCTGCTGGTCAAGATCGAAAACCTGCGGTACGTCCGCGCGGAGCAGCCGGGGCTCGAGGTCATCGACACGTTCAACGCGGCGGCCAACGAGCACATGCTGCGGATCAACCGCGCGATGGGCTTCCGGGAGGTGGAGACGGTCGTCCAGTGGCAGCGGACCCTGGCCTGACGTGCCGCCGGTAGCCGCCCGACTCCAGGCCGGCCATCCGCTCGAAGATGTTGCGGGTGCCGTAGTGGCGGGCGACCGCGTACGAATAACCGCACGCCAGCCAGTAGGCCGGCCAGAACAGCGGGCCCAGCACCGCGTACTGCGTGGCGTGGTTGCTCTCGTGGCCGAAGAGGGCCGCCTTCTCGTCGGAGAGCAGCCACTCGGCGGTGCGCCTGGTCATGATGACCGAGCCGACGGTGAAGCAGGTCGCGGGCGGCACGGGCAGGCGGTAACCCTCGGCGATCAGCACGCCGTTGCGCCCGCGGCGCAGCTTGGCGCCGCCGAGCTTCGCGACGAGCAGGCCGACCGCCGTGGTGCCGTTCACCGCGGTGACGATCGAGCGCGCCACATGCCGCCGCGCCATCAGATCCGCCGTCGCATGCGCAACTCGGTCAGCGCCGGCAACACGGGGTGCGGCACGCGCTCGCCGGTGTCTTCGAACCCCAGCTTCTCGTACGCCCGCACGGCGCGCTCGTTGCCGACGACCACCTCGAGCATCGCGCGACGCCGCCCGGCGGCGCGCGACCAGTCGAAGACCGCCTCGGCGAGCTCGGCCAGGACCTTGCCACCGCGGTACGCCGGAGTGACGTAGACGGCGAAGATGACCGTCTCGGCCGACGACTCGTGGGTGACCGTGCCGCCGGCGTGACCGATGAGCCGCTTGCCGGGGCCGGGATCGGCGACGAACTGGGCCAGCTCGGGCCCGGCCGCCGCCTGGGCGATGCGCTGCCGGTAGCCCTCGTGCGACCGGGCAGCCGCCTGGGCGAGCGTCTCGAGGAAGGCGAGCGGGGCGTCGGCGAGCATCTCGAGCCGGAGGGCCCGCATCCGCGCCGCGTCGTCGACGGTGACCCGGTGCACGCTCCAGCTGTCCATGCCGTCCTGACTACCCCGAGACCATGCCCGCGGCAACCTGTTGCCCGGAATCGGACGAGCGTGTCGCGCGGGTGGCGGCCCGGGGTGGTGCTGGTGCAAGGTGTCTCGATGGATCAGGTCGAGGGCGCCATGCACATGGTCGAAGGCCCGGTGGTGGTGGCCGCCGACCCCTTCGACCCCGAGTCGCGGACCGCGGAGCTGCCGCGTGGCGGGGCACCCGATCCGGTGATTCCGGGGGTCGTCGACCCGCTGGTGCCGGCGGCCGGGTCGGGGCTGCGGGGCTGGGCCGGCCGGGTGGGCGCGGCTCTGGTGCGCGACGGGCTCGGGTTGCTGCCCGTGATGGCGCTGGCGGCGCTGCCGATGCACTTCTTCGTGGGGCGGCTCGACGACACGGTGATCGCGGCGCCGGCGCTCTTCGACCTGGCGGGTGGGTTCGGGCTGCTGCTGCTTCCGCTCATGTGGGTGGCTTATCTGACAGTGTCGGCGCTGCCGCTGGTGGTCTGCCTGGCGGGGGCGGTCGGCGTGGTCGTGCCGTCCGCCGCCGACGGGGTGCGGCCGCGGCCGCGGGAGGTCTGGGCGTCGGTACGGGACAGGCTGCGCGCGCTGTGGCTGTGGTTCGCCGTCGTGGGGCTGGTGACCGGCGGGCTGGCGCTCGTCACGGTGCCGGCGGTGGCCGCGGTGGCCTCCACGGGGCTGATGACCCTCGCCGGGGTGTTCGGGTGCGGGCTGCTGATCGAACGCGGTCATGGGGTGCGGCGTTCGCGGCATCTGCTCGCCCGGGCGCCGCTGGCCGGGCTCCTCGGTTGCTCGGCGCTGGCCGCGGTGCTGCCGCTGGTGGCCGACGAGCTGGTCGGCGGGGTCGCCGCGACGGCCGTCGCGGTGCTCGCGGTTCAGGTGTGGGCGGTCGGCGCCCTGGTCACATACGCCCAGGCGCGCCGCCGGGAAGCGCCGGTGACCAGCGGGTCGTTGCGCGCTGAGCTGAAAGCTCCTGAGGAGTGGCTTAGGTAAACCTGGGACTCCTTGCACTCGCCACCCGAGAGTGCTAAACAAGTCATTGGCACTCGCTAGTGGTGAGTGCCAAGCAGGTCGGGACGGTGGGGTCTCGGGCACGGCGTCGCCATCGGCGCGGGGCCACGGGGCCGGTCGTCGCGGGCTATCCGGCTCGGCCTGAGGACGTCACGACGCCAGGTGGTGACGTCCGCAGAGTTCCGCAACGTGCGGAGGGCGGGGCCAAGCGGCCCGGCACCGCGTATGTCCAGGAGGACAAAGCCGTATGGCCAAGATCATCGCATTCGACGAGGAAGCTCGTCGCGGCCTCGAGCGGGGCATGAACCAGCTCGCCGACGCCGTAAAGGTGACGCTGGGCCCCAAGGGCCGCAACGTCGTGCTCGAGAAGAAGTGGGGCGCTCCCACCATCACCAACGATGGTGTGTCGATCGCCAAGGAGATCGAGCTCGAGGACTCCTACGAGAAGATCGGCGCCGAGCTGGTCAAGGAGGTCGCCAAGAAGACCGACGACGTCGCCGGTGACGGCACGACGACGGCGACCGTCCTCGCCCAGGCGCTGGTTCGTGAGGGCCTGCGCAACGTGGCCGCCGGCGCCAACCCGATGGCCCTGAAGCGGGGAATCGAGGCCGCCGTGGCCAGCGTCTCCGAGGGCCTCCAGCAGCTCGCCAAGGACGTGGAGACCAAGGAGCAGATCGCCTCCACCGCCTCCATCTCCGCCGGTGACTCCACGGTCGGCGAGATCATCGCCGAGGCCATGGACAAGGTCGGCAAGGAAGGCGTCATCACCGTCGAGGAGAGCAACACCTTCGGCCTCGAGCTCGAGCTCACCGAGGGCATGCGCTTCGACAAGGGCTACATCTCGGCGTACTTCATGACCGACGCCGAGCGGATGGAGGCCGTCTTCGACGACCCGTACATCCTGATCGCCAACAGCAAGATCTCCGCGGTGAAGGACCTGCTCCCGATCCTCGAGAAGGTCATGCAGGGCGGCAAGCCGCTGGTCATCATCGCCGAGGACGTCGAGGGCGAGGCCCTGGCCACCCTGGTCGTCAACAAGGTCCGTGGCACCTTCAAGTCCGTCGCCGTCAAGGCCCCGGGCTTCGGTGACCGCCGCAAGGCCATGCTCGAGGACATCGCCATCCTCACCGGTGGCGCGGTCATCAGCGAGGAGGTCGGCCTCAAGCTGGACGGCGCCGACCTGAGCCTGCTGGGCACCGCCCGCAAGGTCGTCATCACCAAGGACGAGACCACCATCGTCGACGGTGGCGGCAACGCCGAGCAGATCCAGGGCCGGGTCAACCAGATCCGCGCCGAGATCGAGAAGTCGGACTCCGACTACGACCGCGAGAAGCTGCAGGAGCGCCTGGCCAAGCTGGCCGGCGGTGTTGCGGTCATCAAGGTCGGCGCGGCCACCGAGGTCGAGCTCAAGGAGCGCAAGCACCGCATCGAGGACGCCGTTCGCAACGCGAAGGCGGCCGTCGAGGAGGGCATCGTGCCCGGTGGTGGCGTCGCCCTGGTGCAGGCCGGCAAGACCGCGTTCGACAAGCTCGACCTGGTCGGCGACGAGGCGACCGGCGCGCAGATCGTCAAGCTCGCGCTCGACGCCCCGCTGCGTCAGATCGCCGTGAACGCCGGCCTCGAGGGCGGCGTCGTGGTCGAGAAGGTGCGCAACCTCGACGCGGGTCACGGCCTCAACGCCGCGACCGGCGAGTACGTCGACCTGCTCGGCGCCGGCATCATCGACCCGGCCAAGGTCACCCGCTCGGCGCTGCAGAACGCCGCGTCGATCGCCGCGCTGTTCCTCACCACCGAGGCCGTCGTGGCCGACAAGCCCGAGAAGACCCCGGCTCCGGCCGGTGCCCCGGGCGGCGGTGACATGGACTTCTGAGTCCAGTCTTAGATTGGCGGGTCCGCTTCGGCGGGCCCGCCTTTCGCCTTTCCCGGGGACCGCGGGCCGGGTGTCAGTCGGTCGGGCGGCGGGCGCCCACCCAGTAGAGGACGCCGCCGATCGCGACCGTTATGGCGCCGGCGGTGATGACGGCGGGGATGTCGTCGCCGGTGACGGGGAGCGGCAGGATGCCGGGGGCCGGGATGTCGGTGGGCGGCAGGGCGGGCTTGCCCACGGTGACGGTGATGGTGGCCATGGCGACGTTGCCCTCGGCGTCGACCACCTCGTAGGTGAAGCTGTCGACCCCGGCGAAACCGGGCGCCGGGATGTAGGTGACCGTGCCGTCGGCGTTGAGGACCGCTGTGCCGTGAGCCGGCGCGCCGAGCTTGTGCACGGTGACGGGGCGGCCGTTGGCGTCGGTCGTGGGCATGAGGATGCCGATGGCCTTGCCCGGTTCGGCGGCGGCCACGCGGTCGGGGACCGAGGGCTTGTAGGGCTTGCCGGGCACCTGGGGTGGCGCGGGCGAGCTGGGCGGTCCGGTCCCGGTGGACGGCCTGGTCCCGGTGGGCGTCGCGGTTGCGCTGGACGGCCTGGCCGGCGATGAGGTGGTGGCCGTCGGCGAAGGGGGACCGGTGGGCGGCGTTGTCCCCGGTGGAGTGGTCCCCGATGGCCTGGTGGTCGGTCGCGTCGTCGGCGGTGGCGTGGTGGCCGGTGGCGTTGTCGGCGGTGGAGGCGCCGTCGACGAGGCGGTCCCGGTGGGCGTGGTGGTCCCGGGCGGCGTGGTGGTCCCGGGTGGCGTGGTGGTCCCGGGTGGCGTGGTGGTCGGCGGGGTGGGGACGGGCGGCGAGGTCGTCGCGGGTGGCGTGGTGGTCGGTGGCGTTGTCGGCGGCGGAGTGGTGGTCGTCGGTGGCGTGGTCGCCGGCGGCGTGGTCGTCGGAGGGGTGGTCGCGGGCGGCGTGGTCGGGGGTGCCGTGGTGGCCGGCGGCGTGGTGGTCCCGGTCGGGGTGGTGGTCGGCGGGGTGGTCGTGGGTGGCGTGGCGGTCGGGGGTGGCGTCGTGGGCAGCGGGGCGTTCACGTGCACGGTGATCTGGGCGCTCGCGGTGTTGCCGGCCTGGTCGCGGATGGCGTACGAGAACGTGTCCGCGCCGGCGAAGCCGCCCGCGGGCTGGAAGCGGATCCGGCCGTTCGGGAGGAGCGTCGCCGTGCCGTGTGCCGGCGTCGCGACCGTGTCGACGGTCAGGGGAAGCTCTTCCGGGTCGGTGTCGTTGGCCAGCACGGGGATGTCGATCGGGGTGCCCGACGGTGTCGTCACCTCGTCGTCGGCCGCGGCCGGGGGCCAGTCGACAGTGATCTGGACCGTGCCCGTGTCGGTGCGTCCCAGGTCGTCAGTGAGCACGTAGGCGAAGGCGTCCGCGCCCGGCGAGTCCGCGTCGGCCCGGTAGGTGACCGTCCCGTCCGGGGCCAGCGCTGTCGCGCCCTCGGCGGCCGGGCCCACCGAGGCGACCGTGAGCAGTTGGCCGGTGTTGGGGTCGTGGTCGTTCGCGAGCACGTCCACCACCGTGGTGATCGCCGGCCGTACCACGAACATGTCGTCCACCGCGATCGGCGCCGCGTTGCGGACGGTGATGGTGACGGTCCCCGAGACGGCCATGCCGTCGGTGTCCTCGATCGTGTAGGTGAACGCGTCCGTGCCGTAGAAACCGCTTACCGGCGTGTAGGTCAGTGTCTCGTCGGACTCGCGGGTGACCGTGCCCTGCGCCGCCGCGGTGAAGCCCACCAGCGCCAGCGGGTCCCCGTTCGGGTCGCTGTCGTTGGCGAGCACGTCGACGGTCACCGGGGTGTCCGTGTCGGTGGCGGCCGCGTCGGTGCCGGCGACCGGCGGGGAGTTGACCACACCGATCGTGACGGTCGCCGTGGAGGTGTCCTGGCCGTCGCTGAGCGTGTAGTCGAACGAGTCGGTGCCGTGGAAGCCCGAGCCGGGCGTGTACGTGATCTTCCGGCCGGGTCCGGCCGCCGCGGTGCCGTTCGAGGGCGCCGCGCTGATCGAGAGGGTCAGGGGCGTGCCGTTCGGGTCCTCGTCGTCGTTGGCGAGCACGTCGATCGCCTCGGGCAGGTTCGTCCGCACGGTCACCGAGTCGTCCCGGGCCACCGGGACACCGTTCGCCACGGTCACCGTCACGCGCGCGGTGTCCGTACCACCGCGGTTGTCACCCACCGTGTAGTCGAACGTGTCGGTGCCCGAGAAGCGGGCGTCCGGGGTGTAGGTCAGCGTGCCGTCGGGGTTGCGCGCGACCGAGCCGTTCGGCGGGTCCGTGGTGCCGGTGACCGCCAGGGTGTCCGTGGTGTTGGGATCGGTGGCGTACGAGAGCACGTTGATCACCACCGCCGTGCCGTACGGGGTGGTCGCGCTCCGGTCCGCCGCGACCGGCGGCGCGTTGCCCACGGTGACCGTGACCGTGGCGGTCGACGTCAGGCCGCCGTTGTCGGCGATCTCGTAGGTGAACGTGGCGACGCCCGAGAAGCCCGCCGGGGGCCGGTAGCGGATGCCGCCCGGCTCGGCAGTGGCCGTGCCGGCGCCGGGGGTGCCGACGGTGGTGACCCGGATCGTGTCGGCGAGGTTGGGGTCGCGGTCGTTGCCCAGCACGTTGACCAGGATGTCCGTGAGGTACGGCGTCGAGGCGTGATCGTCGGCCGCGGTCGGTGCGGCGTTCTCCACGTCGACGTACGCCTGGCCGGTCGCCTGGCCGCCGTGGCCGTCGTCGACGACGTACGTGAAGGCGGCCCGGCCCGAGAACGACCAGGACGGCTGAAAGGTGACCAGGTCGCCGATGCGGCTGACCGTGCCCGCCGAGGACGGCGTGACCGCGCCGAGGGAGCTGACGTGCAGCGTGTCGCCCGGGTTCGGATCGGTGTCGTTGGCCAGCACGAGCAGGGTCACGGGCGTGGCCGGGCGGGTGCTGGTGATGTCGGTGTTGGCGACCGGTGGGGCGTTCGCGGTGGTCACCGTCGCGGTCCCGGTCGCGGTGCCGCCGTGGCCGTCGGAGATCGTGTACTGGAACGAGTCGGCGCCCGACCAGCCGTGCACCGGCGTGTAGCGGACGGTGTTGTCGGCGAGGACCACCGCACTGCCGTGCGCGGGCTGGCCGGTGATGGTGACCGTGAAGCTGGTGTTCGGGTCCTCGGGGTCGGTGTCGTTGTCCCGCACGGCGAAGGTGACCGGGGTGCCGGGGCCGGTGGCCGCCGTGTCGGCCACGGCCACGGGCGGCGAGTTGACCCGCAGCGTGGCGGTGGCGGTGTCGTTGGCCGAGGAGGTGTCCCGGCCGCTGCCGAGGACGCGCAGGGTGGCCGTGGCGGCGTTCGCGGCCCCCGAGGTGACGACCGCGGGGACCGTCACGGTCTCGCTGCTGCCGCTGACCAGCGGGCCCACCGCGCACGTGACGACCTGGCCGGCGGCCGTGCAGCCGGCCGGCAGCGTGCCGGGGCTGACCCCGGCGGGCAGGGTGAGCTCGGCCCGGGCGGCCGGCTCGACGTCGGGCCCCCGGTTGGTGACCGTGGCCGGGTAGCTCACCGTGCCGGGCGCGGCGCGCTGCACGTCGGCGGGGCTCACGGCCAGCCCGGCGGCGAGGTCGACGGCGGGCTGCTGGACCGTCGAGGCCAGCGTGCCGCCGACCGCGGCGACGCTGACGTTCGTGGTGCGCCCGGTGTAGGTGACGGAGACCAGGTTGGCGATCGCGTACTGCGGCGGGGTGTCGAGCGCGACCCGCACCCGGAACGTCACGGTGGTGGTGCCGAGATAGGGGATGCTGCCCAGGTCGAAGGTGACGACCCCCGCGGCGTAGACACCACCTCCGGTGGCGGAGCCCGGCACGTACGTGGTGTAGGTGGGGATCGGGTCCGAGAGGCGCACGCCGTCGGCGGTGTCGCTGCCCTCGTTGCGGACGACGATCCGGTATTCGATCTCGTCGCCCTGGAGCAGGTCGCCGCCGTTGACGTCGGTGCCGGTCATCGTCGTGGTGATCCTGGGGGCGTAGAGGTCGATGGTGATGGTGATGACGCCGGGGTAGTAGGCGTCGCCGCTCGTCGACATGGTCAGCTTCGCCTGTTTGGCGCCGTTCGCGAGCACGCCGCTCGCGTCGTACTGGTCGATGTCGAAGCCCAGCAGGTTGCGGTAGTTGGGGTCGCGCCCGCCGACGATCGCGCCGTTCTCGCTCACCGTGCTGTTGAAGGCGTTGGTGGCCGGGTTCGCCGCGTCGCTCAGCGCCCGCCCGTTGAGCTCCAGGCTGTCGCCGGTCGTGCCGAGATCGCCCTCGTACGCGACCGCGCCCACCTGGGCGTGCACGGTGCCGGAGTGCGGGGTCTCGAAGCCGGTCACCGGGATGTTCACGTCGGCCGAGGTGATCGAGCCGAACCCGTCGTAGACGCGCAGGCTGCGCATCGGCTCGGCGGGATTGCCGTACGCGATGACCAGCGCCCACCCGGCGTACCGGTCGGCGCCGGTGCCGGCCTGGATGTTCGCCACCGAGTACGTCCCGTTGCCGGCCCCGGCGACCAGCGACGTCACGTCGGCGAAGCCCTGGTAGGACCCGCCCGAGGTGGCCGAGTAGACGTCGTCGGCGGTGATCGCGGTCCACGCCGTGCCGGCGGGCGTCCGGAACTGGACCTTGTTCTTGTTGGCCGCCGAGGGGGCGGGGAAGCCGCCCGTGCCGAGCGTCGTGTCCGCGCCCCAGTAGAGGCCGGCGAAGAGCACGGTGCTGCCCGCGGGCAGCGTGACGGTCGAGCTGCTGTCGTTGAACGTCGAGGACGCGTCACCGTCGGTGTCGGTGTTCGTCATCGTGTAGCCGTTGTCGTTGAGCAGCGTGCCCGTCACGCCGCTGCCGGTGCGCGCCGAGGTGCAGCCGAGCGCGAGGACCGGGCAGGTCAGGTTGGCGTTGCCGCGCAGCAGCACGGCGCCGTTCGCGTTGACGTCGAAGCGGGTGGTGAACGGCGTCGAGATCGCCGCGCCGGCGCGTCCCGTGACCAGTGTGGCCAGCGTGACCGCGACCGCGAGCAGCATCGCCGCCGCCATCCTCGGTCCGCGCACGATCGTCACGGTAGGCGCGGCGAGCGCCCGGCGTGACCGAATCGGCGATCAGGTCCGGTCGCGGCCGCGGCGGCGGGATTCCCTCGCCGGGGTGACACGCGGGAGCGCTAACGTGGGACGGGTGCGCGATCCCTCCGTCTCCCGCTACGCGGCCGGCCGGCTGTCCCCGATCCGTCGCGTCGCCGATCTCCGGCGCCTCCGCGACGAGCAGTTCGACGTGTTGGTCATCGGCGGCGGGGTCACCGGCGCCGGCGCCGCGCTCGACGCCGCCTCCCGCGGCCTCAAGGTCGCCCTGGTCGAGGCGCGTGACCTCGCCGCCGGCACGTCCAGCCGCTCCAGCAAGCTGATCCACGGCGGCCTGCGCTACCTCGAGCAGCTCGAGCTCCACCTGGTGCACGAAGCGCTCACCGAGCGGGGGCTGCTCTCCACCCGGCTGGCGCCCCACCTGGTGCGCCCGGTGCCGATCCTGGTGCCGCTGCCGGCCGGCAACCCGGCCGCGCGGGTCGGCCGCCGCGCCTACTACGGGCTCGGCGTCGCCGCGTACGACGTGTTCGCCGGTGTCTTCGGCAACGGCCGGGGCATGCCGCTGCACCGCCACCTGACCCGCGACGGCGCCCGCCACCTCTTCCCGAGCCTGCGGGCCGAGGCGGTCAGCGGCGCGATCCGCTACTACGACGGCCAGGTCGACGACGCGCGGCTGGTGGTCACCCTGGCCCGCACGGCGGCCAGTATGGGCGCGGCCGTGGTGACCAGCGCCCGCGTGGTCGGCTTCGTGCGCGAGGCCCGCGAGGTGGTGGGCGTGCGCGTCCGCGACCTGGAGGCGCCCGACGAGCCCGAGTTCGAGGTCCGCGCCCGCACGGTGGTCGCCGCCACCGGGGTGTGGAGCGACGACATGTCCCAGATGCTCAGCGACGTGGGCGTCCGGCCGGGCCTGCGGGTGCGCGCCTCCAAGGGCGTCCACCTGGTGGTGCCGCGCTCGGCGATCACCGGCGAGGCCGGCCTCATCCTGCGCACCCCCACCTCGGTGCTCTTCGTCATCCCGTGGGGCGGTCACTGGATCATCGGCACCACCGACACCGACTGGCAGCTCGACCGGTCCCACCCGGCCGCCTCCGCCCGCGACATCCGCTACCTGCTCGACCAGGTCAACACGGTGCTCGACCGGCCGCTGACCACCGACGACATCGAGGGCGTGTACGCGGGCCTGCGCCCGCTGCTGTCCGGCGAGGCCGAGTCGACGTCGAAGCTGTCCCGCGAGCACGCGGTGTTCGAGCCGATGCTCGGCCTGATGCTGGTGGCCGGCGGCAAATACACGACGTACCGGGTGATGGCCGCCGACGTCATCGACCGGGCGGCCCGCCGGCTCGGCTCCGAACGGCCCTCCGAGACCGCCCAGCTCCCGCTGCTCGGCGCCGACGGCTACGCGGCCGCCTGGCGCGACCGGCACGACATCGCCCGCCGCCACGGCGTCCCCGCCGGCGTGGTCGAGCACCTGCTGGAGCGGTACGGCACGCTCAGCGTCCACCTGCTCGCCATGATGAAGGCCGACCCGGCGCTGGCCGTCCCGCTGCGCGGCGCGCCCGAATACCTGGCGGCCGAGGTGGCCTACGCGGCGCTCGCCGAGGGCGCGCTGCACGTGGACGACGTGCTCACCCGGCGCACCCGGATCTCGATCGAGACCACCCACCGGGGCACCGAGTCGGCCGAGCACGCGGCCCAGATCATGGGCGAGGTGCTGGGCTGGGACACGGCGGTGCGCGAGCGGGAGGTCGAGCACTACCTGGCCCGGGTCGCCGCCGAGCGGCAGTCGCAGACGATGCCCGACGACCTGACCGCCGACGCGGCCCGGGTCGGCTCGCCCGACGTGCGGGGCTTCGCCGCCGATCGCGGGGTCGACCTGCTCCAGATCGACCTTTGATCCTCGTCGACGAGCCGCTCTGGCCGGCGCGCGGCCGCCTCTGGTCACACCTGGTGAGCGACCTCTCGTACGAGGAGCTGCACGTCTTCGCCGAGATGCTGGGCGCGCCGCGCCGGGCCTTCGACCGGGACCACTACGACATCCCGGAGACGCGCTTCCGCAGCGCGGTGTGGCTCGGCGCGACGCTGCTGCCCTCCCGCGAGCTGGCCGCGCGGCTGCGCGCGGCCGGCCTGCGGCGGCCCAAGCACCTCAATCGGTCAGGCTCGTGAACTCCCGCTCCAGGTTGGCCCGCGCCCGGGCCTCCCACTGCTCGCGCAGCGGCGCCAGGCGATAGATCGAGGGCAGCTCGAGCAGGGCCTTGAGCACCTGCGCCCGGCCGGCCCGGAAATCGTCGTCCGGCACGTGTGCGTACTCGTCGCGGATCGCCGCGGTGTACGCCGCGTACGCCTGATCGTCGCCGGCCAGCACGGCCAGGTCGGCGTCGCAGAGCAGCTCGCCGTCCAGGTCGTTCTCCTCGGTGGCGTGCCCGGCGGTCAGCCCGACCAGGCGGGCCACCTCGGCCGCCGCCTCCTCGGGCACCCCCAGCGTCACCAGCAGCCCGGCCGCGAACTCGGCGCTGTCCCGCTCGTTCGCGTCGCCGAGCGCCCGCGGGTCGTAGACGGCGTCGTGCATCCAGGCCGCCAGCCGCACCCGCTCCGGATGCGGCGCCAGCTCCGCGTGACGATCGACGACCGCCAGCACCGCGGTCAGGTGCGCCACCGTGTGATAGTGCCGCTGCGGCTCCGACCAGCGGGTCAGCAGATAGCCCCCGGCCGCGTCGAGGTCATCGTCCGCCGCCGTCGCGCCCGCCGCCCGGGCCGCCTGCCGAAACCGTTCCACGAGATCTTCCACGCGGCCCATCCTGGCACGTCGCCGTGACGGCCCGGCCGGTCCGCCGGACAAGCTCTAAGGTCATCAAGGTGACCTCGCCCGCCCGCCGGAGCCTCACCGGCACCCTCACCAAGGCCGGGGACCGGTCGCGCACCGGCTTCCGCGCCGGGCTGCGGCGGGTGCGCGGCGGCCTCGCGCTCGCCGTCCAGGCCGGGGTCGCGTCCGGGCTCGCCTGGTTCGTCGCGCACGACCTGATCGGCCGGCCCGCGCCGTTCTTCGCCCCGATCGCCGCGGTGATCACGCTGGCCTCGTCGGTCGGCCAGCGCGTGCGGCGCACCGCCGAGCTGGTCGTCGGCGTCGCCATCGGCATCGGCATCGGCGACGCGCTGATCCTGCTGATCGGCAGCGGCCCGTGGCAGATCGGCCTGATCGTCGTGCTCGCCGTGCTGGTCGCCACGGCCGTGGGCGGCGGAACCCCGCTGGTCGTGCAGTCGGCGTCGTCCGCGGTGCTGGTCGCCACCCTCACCTCCAGCACCGGCCTGCCCTGGACCCGATTCCTCGACGCGCTGGTCGGCGGCGGCATCGGGCTGGTCGTGATGACCCTGGTGCTGCCGCTCAACCCGCTCAGCGTGGTGCGGCGGGCCGCCGACCCGGCGCTGCAGGCCCTCGCCGACGGCCTGCACCGGGTCGCTGCCGGCCTGGGCGAGAAGGACCGCGACGAGGTACGCGACGCGCTGGCCGGGCTGCGCGAGGCCGAGGGGACGTTCGCCGCGTTCTCGGCCGCGGTCACGGCGGCCCGCGAGAACGTGGCCTTCGCGCCGGCCCGGTGGCGCAGCCGGGGAGCGCTGGCGCTGTACGTCGAGGGTGCCGACCAGATCACGTACATGCTCCGGAACGTCCGCGTGCTCAGCCGGCGGGTCGACACGGCGCTCGGCGACGACGAGCCGGTCCCGCCGGTGCTGCCGGTCTCGGTCGCGCTGCTCGGCGACGCGGTCGAGCTGCTCAAGCAGGAGTGGGCCAAGGGCGTCGAGCCGGAGGCGGCCCGCGAGCGGGCGCTGCGCGCCGCGACCGAGTGCGGACGCGCGTACGAGGAAGGGGTGGGCTTCTCCGGCGGTGTCATCGTGGCGCAGATCCGGACGGCCGCCACCGACCTGCTGCGGGCCAGCGGCGTCGACTACGCGGAAGCGCCGAGACTGGTGCGGCGTGCCGTCGGCTGGCACCTGCGGCCGCGCTCCGGCAAACGCCGCACCCGCTCTTGATCGTCCTCTTGATCGTTTGGGGGCGTCCTCGGGGCGGCCCGGCGTCGACCGGGTGACTACGCTGGCGGCATGGCCGACGTTTCGCCGGGTGCGCCTGTGCCGCCCGTCCCCCACGAGCTGCCGCCGGCCGCGACCGCGGGCAAGCCCCGCACGGGTTGGCGCCGCTGGCTGCCCATCGCCGGCGTCGTCGCGTTCCTGCTGGCCGGCGCCATCGGGCTGCTGCTCTACCTCGGCTTCAACATCGGCGTCACCAGCCTGCTGGTCGGCCTCGTCGCGGCCGTGCTGCCCGTACCGCTGCTGGTCTCGGCCTTTCTCTGGCTCGACCGCTACGAGCCCGAGCCCATCCGCTACCTGGCGTTCTGCTTCGTCTGGGGCGCCGCCATCGCCACCTCGGTGGCCCTGGCGGTCAACACGACGATGGCCTGGCTCTTCGACAAGTGGGGACTGCCCGAAGCCCTGGTCGCGGTGATCGTGGCCCCCTTCATCGAGGAGTCGATGAAGGCGCTCGGCCCGTTCCTGCTCTTCTGGCGCCGCCGAGCCGAATGGTCCGGCATCACCGACGGCATCGTCTACATCGGCCTCTCCGCCCTCGGCTTCGCCATGGTCGAGAACATCCTCTACCTGGGCGGGCACGGCTACGCCTCGGGCGTCGAGGAATACGGCCCGGCCACCGGCCTGCAAAACCTCTTCGCGATCTTCATCGTCCGCATCCTGTTCACCGGCTTCGCCCACCCGCTGTTCAGCTCGATGACCGGCATCGGCCTGGGCATAGCGGCCCGCTCCGGCGACCGCCGGGTGCGCTGGCTGGCACCCATCGCCGGCCTGCTGCTGGCGATGATCCTGCACGGCACGTTCAACCTGCTGCCCACCCTGACGGCAAGCCTCGGCCAACCCCTGATCATGCTGTACGGCTACCTCGGCTTCATGGTGCCGTTCTTCTTCGCGGTGGTCGGCTTCGCGATCGCGCTGCGCAGCTGGGAGGGCCGCCTGACCGAGCGGATCCTGCCCTACTACGTGCACACGGGCTGGTTCTCCCCACCCGAGGTCGCCGCCCTGGGCAGCCTCGGCCGCCGCTACTCCGCCCGCCAGTGGGCCCGCCGAGTAGCGGGAACGGCCGGCCAGAAGGCGATGCGAGGCTTCCAGTTCGCCTCCACCCAGCTGGCCCTGCTCCGCGACGGCATGCAGCGGGGCCTCGACCGCAAGCCGGCCGAGCTCGAAAGAGCCGCCGCCGAGGAACACCGCCTCCTCACCGAGATCCTCGAATACCGAGCGGTCTTCACGGGGCGCGACCCGGCTACGCCGCGGGCCTTCTGGAACGGGCAGGCCTACCAGATCGCCTTCCCCGACGGCGTGACCCGCACGGTGGCCGCACCCGCGGAGCCGGTTGTCCCGATCCCGGTGGCGGCGCCGCAGCCGGTTTTTGCTTATCCGGGGGCGGGGGCCTTGCCTTACGGGCAGCCTGGTTACGGTCAGCCCGGTTATGGCCAGCCTGGCCACGGGCAGCCTGGCTATGGTCAGCCCGGCTACGGTCAGCAGCCTGGCTATGGGCAGCCTGGCTATGGGCAGCCTGGCTATGGGCAGCCTGGCTATGGTCAGCCCGGCTACGGTCAGCAGCCTGGTTACGGCCAGTCCGGTTACGGCCAGCCCGGTTTTGGTGAGTCCGGTTATGCCCAGCCCGGTTACGGTCAGCAGCCGGGTTATGGCCCGCCCGGTTATGGCTCGCCCGGTTACGGCCAGCAGCCCAGCGTTGGCCCGCCGCCTAGTTACGGCCTGCCGTCCGGATACGGGCCGCAAGCGCAGCCCGGCTACGAGCCGGCGCCGAATCCTGCCCCTTCCCCGGGTCACGGTGCTCAGCCGAACTATGGGCAGGCGCCGGCCTCGGGTGC